>CALVAD010000001.1 GCA_944325495.1 uncultured Bacteroidales bacterium
CGTTGGGGTCGTCAGGTCTTGCCGCCGCCAGCGTCAGGTTCCCTCCGTCCGACACCAGCAGGAGGAGCCTGTCGTCCCTCCCGAGACCTATCCTGGCTATCATCGCCCTGTTGAGGCTTATCCCGGCCGCGGTGACCCCGAATGTCTCTTCCGCCTGCCTGCAGCCCCGTCTCTGCTGCTTCAGCACCCTGTATCCCATGGCTGTCCCTCCTCTCCGGTTATCTCGTCGGTGTAAAGGCTCTCAAGGAACACCAGCACGCAGATGAAGCTGACTCCCAGCAGCCCGGACGGGCCGAGACAGGCCCCAACGAAGGCCGCGACCGCCCCTGCGAGCCATAAGGCCAGCCACAACGCGGAGGCGGCCGTAAGCCGTTTTGTTCTTCTTTCCGTTCCCATTGCTGTTGAATATTTTGGTTTGTCCGGAGGGAGGGAGTCGGACCCTCATGGTATGGTCACAGGACAGCCGGTCGCATAAGAATTCGGGCCTTCCCCGCCTCCGGAACGGAATCCGCGCATCGCTGCGGGGAGTCCGCACAGGCTGTCCCTTGCAAACTAAATCAGGCACTTGCAGTTTGCGGTTGTGCCGGAGCGGGGTTCGAACCCGCAGCGCCGCCACCCTTGTCGGGACGACTTCCGGCATAAGATTCAAGGCTGTTTATTTCTCCCTGCCAGGCATCCGAAGGGTTGTGACGCCATAGGTCTTGTCGAGAAACTTCTCGACATCCTTTTTCTTGTACATGTAGATCTTGCCTATCATCGTGTACGGCAATCCCATCATGCGCCACCGCTGGTGCAACCGGTGGTCCTTGATTCCCGTGAACTCGGCCAGCCCGGGGCTCCCCTTGACATAGCCGTGGTATTCCCTCGGTCCCATCACGCTATCCTCCTGACCGTTATCGTCCCGGCCTTGCGGTCGGTCGAGGTGCTGAACCTCCTCCTCCACGCCGGGCCATACGTCGACACCACCGAGCGCACATAACCGAGACGCTCTATCGGGAACGTTCTGATTTCTCCGGTCTCGAGTCTGCGGATCTCCCCCAGAACCGATCCCTCAATCTCTTTTCCTGCCATATCTATTCGTTGATTTTAAGATTTCCGTTGATTATGAACTTCCTTCCGCACTCGCACACCACATGCGTGTCCGTCACCCTGACCACCTTCCGCGTCACCTCGTCGTGAGTGACGAAGGATCCGTTCTGGATGTCACCTGACAGGTGGTACCTGCCTCCTATGATGATCTTTTTGACCTGCTTCGCGATAGCCGTTCTCGTGCTGCTCATTTTGATATATCGCTAAATGTTTATAACTTTCAAGTGCGAAGATAGGATATTTGTTTGTAATTTCCAAACAAATTATTTGTAAAACCGAAAAAAGATATTACTTAATATGGACGAGAATCAAAGGGTAAAGAAAGTGATAGAGGTTCTCAAACAGGGTAAATATATCCGTAATCAACAAGATTTTACGGAGCGTATCGGTGCAGACAAGAGCACAATATCACAAGTCGTAAACGGGAGAATCTCTGTTCCAAATAATTTGTTTGGAAAAATTTCCAAAGTCTTTCCTCAATTTAACATAGATTGGCTGCTCACCGGCGAGGGCGAGATGCTGAAGACCTCAACGGAACAGACGGAGACAACTCCTTACACGGTGCCCCTCGTCCCCATCTCCGCCCAGGGCGGCTCGTTCAATGACTTCGTGGTTTCCGTGAGGGACAGCGACTGCGAGAAGGTGATATCCCCGGTGAAGCATGTCGACTTCGCGCTGACGGTGACAGGCGACAGCATGGCTCCCGAGTACCCGGGCGGAAGCCAGGTCCTCGTCAGGAAGGTCAACGAGAGGGCGTTCATCGAGTGGGGCCGCGTGTATGTCCTCGACACCTGCAACGGAACCGTGATCAAGAAGCTCAACCCCGGAAGGGACGACGACGAGGTGCTGTGCGTGTCCGTGAACCCGGACTACCAGCCCTTCTACGTGAAGCTCTCCGACGTTTACGGCCTCTACCGGGTGATGATGTGCATGACGTTGAAATAAAGACTGATGAAAGGTATTCTGAATAATTCCCATAGGGGGGGGCGGAACGCCCAGCTCCATGGAGCCAAGAAGGCGAAGGACGACGAGTTCTACACCGAATACGTCGACATTGAGAACGAACTCGCCCACTACACGGAGCATTTCCGTGGCAGGACTGTTCTCTGCAACTGCGACGACCCGCGGATAAGCAACTTCTTCAGATATTTCGCAAACAATTTCGACTATCTCGGACTCAGGCGCGTCATAGCCACCTGCTACCGGAACTGCCAGCCGGATCTCTTCAGCAGCATGTCCGACGAACACGCCGTATATCTTGTCTACGACGGCAACGGAGGCAAGCCGACTCCGGACTTCTCCAAGGCCGACGTGCTGCCGCTCGAAGGTGACGGCGACTTCCGCAGTCCGGAATGCGTGCGTCTTCTGGATCAGGCGGACATAGTGGTCACGAACCCGCCCTTCTCCCTGTTCCGCGAGTTCGTCGGCCTTCTGGAACAGCACGGGAAGAAGTTCCTCGTGCTCGGAAACCAGAACGCGATCACATACAAGGAGATATTCCCGCTGATAAAGTCAAACCGCCTGTGGCTCGGCTACAAGTCCGGAGACATGTCCTTCAGGGTGCCGGCGGACTCCGAGCCGCGGAAGACAAGATTCTGGATCGACGAGAGCGGGCAGAAGTGGAGGAGCATGGGGAACATCTGCTGGTTCACCAACCTTGACATAAGCAAACGGCACGAGGAGCTCCTGCTATGGAGGAAATACCGGCCGGAGGACTATCCGAAGTACGACAACTACGACGCCATCAACGTCGACAAGGTCGCCGACATCCCAGTCGACTACGACGGAGTCATGGGCGTGCCCATCACATTCCTCGACAAGTACAACCCCGACCAGTTCGAGATCGTCGAGTTCCGCAAGGGCAGCGACGGCAAGGACCTGGTCTACAGCACTCGGGGGGGGGCGGATACAGCCTTACTTCAGGATTCTCGTCCGACGACGTCAATTCCGGGGATGATCAAGAATGCGGAGGGGAGCATAGGCGGAGGCGCCGGGAGGACGTACGCACGGATACTGATTCGTCGACTGCCATCCCGGGGGTGCTGAACCATCCGCGGGAGACCCTCCTCAACGGGAGGCACACCTACAAGCGAATACTCATACGCAAGCTAAAACAATAACGCCATGAAAATCGAACTGAAACAGATTCCGGTACGTGAACTTATAGACGGGTACGTGAACAACGACGAGGAGGGAGTGCTCGGATACGGAGGGAGGCTGAACATACGCCCGCCGTACCAGCGCGAGTTCATCTACAAGACGGAGCAGAAGCGGGCAGTCATAGAGAGCGTAATGAACGGCTTCCCCCTCAACGTCATGTACTGGTCGGTCAACGGAGACGGAACCTTCGAAATCATCGACGGCCAGCAGCGCACGATGTCGATATGCGAATACTGCAAGAGCAACACGTCCTTCGGCTTCAAGATCGGCGGAATGGAACGCGGCTTCCATAACCTCACCGAAGACCAGAAGGAGAAGCTGCTCGGATATCCGCTGATGGTCTACCTGTGCGAAGGCACCGACAGCGAGAAGCTCGCCTGGTTCGACGTGATCAACACCGCCGGAGAGCAGCTCACAAAGCAGGAACGGCGGAACGCCGTATACAGCGGCAGCTGGGTGACCGACGCCAAACGCTACTTCAGCAGGAGCAGCTGCGTCGCGAAGCAACTGGGCGGGCAGTACATGAGCGGCAGGCCGGAACGCCAGGAATATCTCGAGACTGCCATAAGCTGGATTTCCGGCGGGAAAATCGAACAGTACATGCAGAAGCATCAGCATGATCCGAACGCCAACGAGCTCTGGCTCTACTTCAAGCGGGTGATAGACTGGGTTGAGGTCACCTTCAGGACATACAGGAAAGAAATGAGGTCTGTCGACTGGGGCCCGCTCTACAATGAGTACGGCTCAGTTCCTCAAGATTCCGACGCTCTGGAAAAAGAAATCGCCGCCCTGATGATGGACGAAGACGTCCAGAAGAAGTCGGGCATATACCCCTATGTACTCACAGGCATAGAAAAGCACCTCAACTTGCGCGCATTCCCCGACAGCATGAAGCGTGAGGCATACGAGCGGCAGGAGGGAAGATGCGCGCGCTGCGGCAAACAGTTCGACATTTCGGAGATGGAGGGCGACCACATCGTACCGTGGAGCAAAGGCGGCAGAACCGTCCCGGAGAACTGCCAGATGCTCTGCGCCGACTGCAACCGCCGCAAGTCAGACGCATGACCGGAACCGTATACCCATTACCTCCTCAAAATTAGTGGATTACAACTACGGCTTCAATCATATTGCAGTTTCCTTCGTATTTTTCGCCCAGCCTGTAATAGAGTGTTGCTTCGTCATTTAATTTGAGTATATTTGCTTTTAGAACACCTACAGCAAATCAACAGACATGGATCACAATTTATCAGAGCAATATTCTCAGCTGATGCGCGACTACAGACCGTCCCCGTATGTCACGACAGAATGGCCCATGAAAGACGGCATGTACCAGCAGTATTCAGGCTATGAAGATAACAGCCCCAGTGTGTCCGGCACTTCCATAAATCTCTCCAAACCTTTTTAGCGATGCCAAGCTGGAGCGAACTTCTGAACACTGCCCGAGAAGAGAGTTCTCGAGCGAACAACCCCGGTGTAGGGCTAAACTATCTTGTCGAACAGAAAAGCAAATATATAGCAAAACTGACCGAACTGACAGGCCGAAATACGATTCTGTATTTCTCGTCATTCCTTCATAAGCAACCTTCGCAGGAACTTGTCATAAACGACAAGGACATAAACGCCTTTATGGAGAATGTCTATAAACTGGATAAAACGAAAGGCCTGGATCTCATTCTCCACACTCCGGGAGGTGAAATTGCCGCAGCCGAACAGATCATCTACTATCTTCATTCGATTTTCAATGACGACATACGGGCAATCATTCCTCAAATGGCCATGTCCGCAGGCTCTATTATTGCCGTCTCCTGCAAAACAATAGTTATGGGCCGTCAATCATGCCTCGGGCCATTTGACCCTCAAATCAACAACATGCCGACCCAGTCCGTCGTCAGTGAATTCTATAAGGCTGTCAACGACATAGCGAACAATCCCGCGAGTCTCGGACTCTGGCAGACAATAATCTCAAAGCTTACGCCTACATTCCTTACCACATGCGAGCAGGCAAACGAACTATCAGAAGAACTTACAAACAACATCCTGGCTAAATCCGGCTACGACGAAGACACGAAAAAAAGAATAAAGGAGACTTTCGGAAAAAGCCAGAACAGCAAGACTCACAGTCGTCATATAAACCGAGATAAATGCCGGGAGGCGGGGCTCGCCATAGAAGACCTTGAGGCGAACCAGGATATCCAGGACGCCGTTCTCAGCATCCACCATTGTTGCATGATACTTTCCGAGCAAACCCCAATAATGAAAATAGTGGAGAACAATATCGGAGGAGCCTACGTCGTTCAGCAACCTCAAATTCAAGTGCCAAACATTCTACCGATGCAGCACAAATAAATCGGGCCACAGAATCATGTAGATTTTATCTATTGTTTGTATGTAAATAAATTTGAGTATATTTGCTCAAATGAAGTCCGCTATACATTCGTGCATAGTACAGCCGCTCCTGTAGCGGCTTTTATTTGCCACTGGTCAAAGACTTGGTTGCGACATGAAGATAAAAGAGAAAATAAATGTGAATCAAGCAAAGCTGTCCGCAGGCTTGAGCGCAGCTCTTCGCATCTGCACGCAGGTCGCAAGCAGTCCCGATAAGGCGGACGAGGTCGATTTATCGGATGTGGACTTCGTCACTCCGACATTTGCGCTTCCGTTCCTTGTCTTTGCTGACGGGTATGTCAAGGACATATCCATGACCAACGCCAGCTCTTATCTTCGAAGCATTCATTTCGAGTCGCGAGGCGTGGACTCCGGAGCTATGAGGCCGACAGAGTTCGCGGCGTTCATCGAGTGTTATTCACGAAAGAGGTTCGTCCCGATAGTCAGATTCCCTTCGCAGAAGACACGAATCTCCGACAGGGATCGCATTCTGTCTGCAGTCGAAAACATCCTCGTAAAACAGACCGGATGGAAATCAAATGTCACTCATGGAATAAAATACATGCTGAGCGAAATGACGGACAATATATCCGAGCATTCCAGATCTGAATACGGTTATATTTTCGCCCAATGCTATCCAACATACGGCTACGCCGACATATGTCTCGGAGACGCGGGAATAACCGTGCTCGGCAGTTATCAACTGGCTGACAACAACGAGATCCAAACGGACATAGAGGCGCTGAAAGCGGCCAACAAAGGTGTATCGACAAAGAACCTGCCCGAATCCGAGAACCGGGGCTACGGACTCATCACTTCGAGAGAAATGCTGGTCAGCGGACTTGGAGGACAGTACCTCATGCTTTCAGGTGATGCCGTTTATGTCGACACTCCCAATGGAGGCGGGTACATCGAAATCCCCGGGGGCATAAGATTCAAGGGAACGGTGATTGCATTGCGATTGCCATACCGCAATGATAAATTCAGCTATCTTAATTATTTGGAATAACGGAGGTATTATGAGAACGATTAATGTCAGAGAAACAGCAGGCTCCAATCTTGTTTCCCGACCGACGGCGAAAGATTTGTTTGATTTCGTCAAAAACACCGAAGAACCTGAAGTCATACTGGACTTCTCGGGAGTCGAGTTCGTGTCCCGGAGCTTCACCGACGAGTTCTACAACCTCTTTCACCTCAACACCGAAAGAGGTTTCAAGTTCACGATGACAAACGTCCCCGATGATATAGACGCCATGCTCAAGGCTGTGGCATCCACGCAGGACGGTCGAGGCAAAAGCAAAGGCGCTGACGCCGATGTATACCGTCCTAAGGACATGGATGATCTTGACGCATGCTTCTCGACGCTGCTGATATGAAATGATTCGTTTGAGACGTCCATTTTCTTATCAATCGAACAACTTTACAAAAACTTTACAAAAATAAAAAACACGCGTCGCAGGTGCGCAGGAGAGCGATAATTTCTGCCTTACAAGCAGAGGGTCGGGGGTTCGACTCCCTCAGCTCCCACAAAGAGAAGCAGTTACAGAGATGTAGCTGCTTTTTTCGTGTCTGGGAGTCGTCCGGTCCTTTTCTTTTGTGCTCCCTGCGCCGACGGGGGGGGGACGATTGGGGATAATTGGCGGCATAGTCGACACTTCGGGCGGGGTGGACATTTGGGGTGAGCCAATGACCTGTCGCGCCGGGAGCCAACTGAAAACCGGCGTTGAAAACAGCCTGTGCGGCCGGGATTCCAAAATCGGCCATACAGGCCCCTCGGAGGCGCATTTGCCGGAGAATGGTGCACACTGGTCGGCTTCGGAAACCCGACTGGTGTGCGGTTTTAAGAACGCAAGCAACTAATTGCCAAATAGATAGCCAACTGAAGTGCACAACCTTTTTTCTACTCGTGAGCAGAGAGGTAGGAGAAGCGTGCAGAGTATGGGCCGGTGAGAGCCGAGGGAACTCGTGTACGAGTGTGGCGCCAGGCTTGTGGGCGAGAATTTGTACGGTGTGTGAGAGTTCAGTGGACTTGTGTTTATGTGCGGTGCCAACAGTGGGGCGGTGCGGCAGGGGTGCTTGAGTTGGAGAGAAAGAGTGGCGCAAAGAGTGGCCCAGTGAGCCGCAGTGTGAGCCGAGCGGCAATACTGACATGAGTTTGCGACTGGTGGCAGCGGGACAATTACGAATTTTTGTAATCTATTCTTGCATTTTTGTAAAGTTTAGATTACATTTGCCGCAACAAAACCGAATACGACATGAGACACCGATTCCTACTTCCCTGGGGAGCCCAGGTCGCCGGATGGACTCTTCTGATCCTCACGCTGCTGTTCCCCGTATTTATAATGCTGACATGGCGCTTCATAGATTACGGCGCAGTCTTCGACGGATTTCCCTACGACGGGCTGAAAAGCGCGCTGTATCTCGCTTCCGGCCTGATCGTCTTTTCAAGGGAGAAGGTCGAAGACGAATACCTCGGAACTGTGCGCTCTTCTTCGTTGGTCATCAGCGCGTATGTCGCCGGACTGTGGTTCATTCTGATCAATGTCCTTGCCGGAATCTTTCCTGACATCCAGGCGGCCATGAACGCATCAAGAATACCGTATGTATGCCGGACTCTGCTGGAAGCGTTTCCCGACATGCCTGCCGAAGCCGCCAGGTTCCTCGGAAAAGTCAGCCTCGATACGCCCCGGCTTGCCTGGATGGCCGCCTGGCCGGGAATGCCGCTGCTCGCCTTCTGGATATACATCATCATATATAAAGTACGGCTGCTCGCCGCGTACAGGAGGATGCGGAATGAAAAATAACATCAGGGTGGAGCGGGCGAAGCTCAGGGAGACACAGCAGGAACTGGCGGACGCGATACAGGTCAGCCGGCAGTCGATATTCGCGATAGAGAACAACAAATATGTGCCGTCCACGGTGCTCGCCATGAAGATCGCAAGACATTTCGGGGTGAAGGTGGAAGACATTTTCACCCTTGAAGAAAATGACTGATGAATGCAGTGAAATCATGTTTCTTATGAAAATATTTCTTTTTTCGCTGCTTCTGTCGGCAACATCGCTGCCGCTTGTGGCGTGGGAGCCGCGGGGACATGCGGTCTCCGCCGTGCGTCCAGGGCCATTCCGGACGGAGGAATCTTTGGAAGCGGAGATACGGGAAATCATTGACGCTGCCGACGCGCAGGTCGGAGTTGCGCTCATAATCGACGGGAAAGACACACTTGCCGTTGACGGAGGAGGCAGATACCCGCTGATGAGCGTGATGAAATTCCATCAGTCCGTTGCGCTTCTGCGCTATATGGACATTTGTGGAACAGGGCTGGACCATGAGCTGGAAATAGATAAACGGGATCTCCTTCCAGACACCTGGAGTCCGTTGCGCGATGAGTTTCCGGAAGGGACCGTGATGACGGTCGCTGAACTTCTGCGCTATACTCTCCAGATGAGCGACAACAACGCCTGTGACATTCTCTTCGACCGTTTCCTCGATCCGCACGCCACCGACAGCACCTTGAGGAGCCTTGGACTGGACGGTTTCGCGATAGACGCCACCGAAGATGAAATGCACCGGGATCCCGACAGATGTTTCGACAATTGGACGACTCCGCTGTCCGCGGCTGCGCTTATGGACCGGCTGGCGGCCGGCACTCTCCCTGTCGCGGATGCGGAATCCCTGAAGGAGATTCTGCTCGGATGCCGCACGGGAGAAGGACGCCTGCCCTCGCCGCTGAAAGGGACATCGGCAAGAATCGGCCATAAGACAGGCACCTCGGACATGGATGAAAACGGCAGGTGGACAGCCGTCAACGATGTCGGCTTCGTGCAGCTTCCTGACGGCAGGCGCTACAGCATCGCCGTCATGGTCAAGGATTCCGGACTCGGCTTCGAGGCGACCGAGAAGATCATCGCCGATATTTCCGCGGCAGTCTACGAAGCCCTGCGGCGCCCCGGAGAGCTATAGCAGCAGAATCACCGCGCATACATACAGCAGGAACGCCTGGAACTTGAGTTTCGAGGCATGGTTCTCCGAAACCAGCGATTCTATCGGGTCGGTGGAGGCCAGCTGCTCCAGCTTCTCGTCGTCCGGCAGCCGGTTGACGGACCATTTGGCCACGATCTGCCCGTCGGAGAAGAAGCTGACGCCTCCGTTGGAACGGTTCAGCGTCATCAATGTCTTGCGGTCGGCGAAATAGATGAACGGCAGCAGTTCGGGCGAGCTGACGCTTTCGGTGATCATCTCGGGGGTCGAGGCTGCGAGCACGAGCGGCGTGAACCCGCGGGCCGCGGCCATGTCCGTCAGGGCGGAAAGTTTCTGCCAGTTGTGCGCGGTCATCTTCTCCGGACTGTACACGGACGCAACCAGCACGTTGCCTTGCAGCGCGAGCGAATCGGCATACCGGCCGTCGACGTCGCTGAAAGACAGCAGCACTATTTCATCCCCGCTGGTCCAGTCGGCGTTCTCCAGCGAGGACAGCTCCGTGCCCGGCTTGTAGTCGGTGAAGTCGAGCATGGGGATGGAGAATACGGAGTACAGCAGGAAAAGGCTGACGGAAATTCCCGCCAGCGAGAAGCTGACATACTTTATCTTCCTTGTCGGCTCCATGCTGCCGAAAGGCAGGAAGGCGAGGGCCCAGAGTCCGAGCAGTATCAGATTCTTGACGAGGCTCTGGAAATGCGTCAGATGCACCGCCTCTCCGAAGCACCCGCAGTCCATCTCCGGGTTGAAGATCACGAGGGCTGCGGTCAGCAGGGTGAACGCCCCGAGCACCCCGAGCGTAAGGTATGCGACGACCTTCCTCCATACGCCGGTGACCAATGCTATGCCCAGCAGAGTCTCGCAGAGGGCGATCGCCGAGCCGGCGAAATTCGAGGCGAAGCGCAGGAAGTCCAGATGCAGGAACTTGAAATACTCATCCGCCAGCAGTCCCGCACCCACCGGATCCATCAGCTTGAGCAGACCCGCGATGAAGAAGGTGAAGCCGATGATGACCGCGCTAATTCTTCTTATGATTCTCATAGCATTCCCTGACTTTTCTGAAAATGGTTTCAGGCGGAAGCATCGCCCCGTCCGCATCGCCGCAGTCTATCCTGATGAAGCTTCCGTCCTCGTCAGCCTGCCTGCGGTACATGTCCCTGACTCTTTTCTGGAACTCGATGTCCGCCTCGTGAATGTCCTGATGCCCGTGCAGGTAGTTGCGTTCGTCCCCGCTTCTCTGCTTTCCGAGACTCTTCCGGACGAAGCTTATCGGCACGTCCAGGAAGATGTTCAGGTCCGGCCGAGGCAGCCCGAAACTGCCGTATTCGGTATCGATTATCCATCTGCGCAGCTCTTCCGCCTCCTGCGCCGAGCCGAGCTTCGCGCACTGGTAGGCTATGTTCGAGTAGACATACCTGTCGAGCAGCACCGTGCCGCCCGCATCGAGAGTGCTGCGTATGGAGGCGGCCGCCGTCCTCCTGTCCTCGGCGAACAGAAGCGCCACGAGCTGCGGGTGGACCGCGTCGTTCGCGCCGAAGTCCCCCCTCAGGAACCTGCTGATGAGGTCGCCGTAGACGGGGGCGTCATAGCGTGGAAAATGTATGTATTCCACATCCGGGCATGTGCTTTCAAGGTATTCCCTGAACATTCTGACCTGGGTGGATTTTCCCGCGCCGTCCAGGCCTTCCAATACGATGAGCATGGATGCAAATATAGGAAGCTTTTTATAAATTTGCCGCCATGACGGAAATAATGGGCATAGTCAATCTGACTCCGGATTCCTTCTGGGCGGCCAGCCGGGTCGGCCCTGCCGAAGCCGGGGGCCGCATACGCGGAATGCTTGACGAGGGAGCCGACATCCTGGACATAGGAGCCGTATCCACGAGGCCGGGGGCGGCGGATGTCGGCGTCGAGGAGGAATGGTCGCGGCTGCGCCCCGTGCTCCCGCTGCTGCGCGGAGTGCGCTTTTCGGTCGACACGGTCCGTGCGGAGATAGTGCGGCGCGTCCATGCCGAAGCCGGTCCGTTCATCGTCAACGACATCTCGGCGGGGGAGGACGACCCGGAGATGCTGCCGGAGGTGGCGCGGCTCGGGCTGGCTTATGTCGCAATGCACAAGCGCGGCAACCCCCGCACCATGGACGCTCTCTGCGACTATCCCGACGGCGTGGTGACGGAGGTGCTCCGCTATTTCCGGGAGTTCTCCTCCAGGGCGGAAATCCTCGGCATACGCGACTGGGTGCTCGACCCCGGTTTCGGCTTCGCCAAGACTGAGGAGCAGAACATCGAACTGCTGGAACATCTGCGGGAATTCTCGGTATTCGGCCGTCCGATTCTCGTCGGAATCGCCGACAAGCGCTTCACCCTCGGCGATACGGAGAAATATCACCGCATTGCGCTGCGGAACGGTGCGGAAATCCTCAGGGTCCACGATGTGGCCGCGGCGAGGCGGCTGCTCCTCCGTGGCTGAGCGCCTGCCGTAAAAAACCGGACGGCAGGCGTTGGATATCGCCCGCCGTCCGGTTGTATTCAGGCGGCATGAGCTATTCGAACAGCGACGCCACCTTGTCGCAGTTCCCTTCGCCGGACTGGAGCGGAATGCGGGCGAACACCCTGACGATGAGCGCCAGCAGCAGCGCGCATCCGGCGAATATGATCCAGTAGAGCTGCGCCGGCAGCACCTGCATCCAGCTGTCCATGTCCTTCAGCGCGTCGATGTTCGACAGGATGAGCGAGAAGGTGTTGTTGGTGAAATGCATCAGCATGGTCAGCTTGAGCGAGCCTGTCTTGTAGTAGACATAGCCGAGGAGGCAGCCTATGGCGAATGCCGGCACGGCCTGCCAGGGGTTGAGGTGGATGAGCGCGAAGAACGCCGCGGAGATCAGAATGGCCCACACCGGACGCACCCTGTTGTGCAGCAGCCCCCTGAGCACCATCCCCCTGCAGAGCCATTCCTCGAACAGCGGGGCGAAGATGCTCACGCTGATGAAGTTGGCCCAGAGGACGCCTGTCGTCATGTTTCCCAGCATCTCCTCCAGCCATTCCGGCATTTCCGGAAGGAGGACGAGGGTGATGTCGAGACAGTAGCCGGCTGCAAGCGTCGCGAGGACCGTCAGCAGCGCGCATGCGACCGCTCCGGTCCGGCCGAAATTGTTGCTGTCCAGCTTGACTCCGCCGCTGTTGCAGGCGGCTATCTTGCTCCTCGCGCCGGCATACAGCATCGCAGGGATGAACATCACCGGATAAGCGATGAGCATCGCATAGCTGGAAGCCGCCTCCTGACCGCCGACAAGCGTGAACGCCAGGGTCACCAGATTGCCGAGAACGGCTCCGACGAGCAGCATCAGCAGCAGCACGAACATCTGTCCCGCGCCGGGCACGAACCAGCTGTAGGTCTCGAAGAATTTGAAATTGCCGCGTTTCCTCCGGCTTTTTCCAGCGTCAGCCATGACCTATTCGTAGAGGGGAGAAGGATATACGCCTTCAGCCGCGAGCTCCGCGAATTTGGCCACCACGGCCGGACGGTCCTCCTTGTAGGTAACGCCGAACCAGTGCGAGGGGGTGGAGAGCACGTCGCATGAGGCTTCACCCTTCTTCATCATCCTGTCGATCGCGTAGGGGATGTAGAACTCCTTCTTGAGCTCGTTTATGTTCTCGTCGAGGAATTCCTCGAATATCTTGCCGCTCTTCGCGAAGTAGTCCGGAGTGAAGCACCACATGTTCATCGAGCAGAGATCCTTGCCGTTGAGCACCACATGCTCCGAGGTCACGGAATTGTCTCCGCTGACCACGCCGTCGCCGTCCTTGATGATGTTCAGGTGCTCAACGACGTCGATGAGATGCTTTTCCGCATCGTAGTGGCAGATGCCTCTTGAAACGCCGCCGGACTCGCTGAGCGTATGGTCGAGCTCGAAGCCGACTATCGCATACACGCCGCTGCCGTTCTCATGTGCGCGGCACCAGTCGCCTGCGATCCTGAATGATTCCTTGCCGTAGTAGTCGTCGCCGTTGATGACGACGAAAGGCCCGTCGATGACATCCTTCGCCATCAGCACGGCGTGGGCCGTGCCCCAGGGTTTCTGCCTTTCGGGGTTGAGGGTGAAGCGTGCGGGGATCTTGTTCAGCTCCTGGGTTACGAACACGAATTCCAGCGGGCTTCCGTCGGAGCATCTGACATTGCTGTACTTCTTCCTGACGGTCTCCTTGAACTGGTCAAGAAAATATTCGCGGACGATGTAGACGACCTTGCCGAAACCGGCCTGGACGGCATCATGGATGGAATAGTCGATGATGGTCTCTCCGTTGGGGCCGAGTCCGTCCATCTGTTTGAGTCCGCCGTAGCGGCTGCCCATGCCGGCGGCAAGAACTAAAAGTGTAGGCTTCATGGTTTTTTGTAATTGTTTTCCACAAATTTAACTAATTTTGCCGTCAATAGAGAAGCAGCGGAAACAAATTTCGGTTCTGCTTTTCGAGAATTTTCCGGCCGCATGGGCAGATTCCGTGACATCTGGGACAGGAGCAAGGACGGGAGCCGCAGGGAGCAGCGCTCGTTCGTGCGCTATGCCATTGCCGCGACCCTTCTCTGCCTGGTCTTCCTGTGCGTGAAGAAGGACAGCCTGATCACCTGGATAAGCTCGGGGATCACGCTGCACCGCCAGAATCGTCTGATAGAGAAATACGAGGCGGAGAACGCCGCGCTTGAGGACAGGATACGCCAGCTTACCGACAACCGTGACTCGCTTGAGCTGTTCGCCCGCGAGCAGCTGCATTTCGCCGTTCCGGGCGATGATGTCTACATCATTCCGGAGAAATAGCTGTTGCATATTGTTCGGCAGGAGGCCTTGCCCCTCAGGAGGGAAGTCCGGCTGACGAGGTTCCGCTGCGCTCCATCGATGCTGCGCATCGTCCGCTCACTGCCGCGGACGGCAAGCCTCATCGGCCGGACTTCCCTCCCGTGGGGCTGTGCATCCGCAGTTCAGTTGCGTTTCGTTAATGGCTGCGCGTTGTCCGTTCATTTCCGCGGACGGCGAGCCTCATCGGCCGGACTTCTATTCCAATGTGATGCGTATGATTCTGACGGTCGAGTCCGTGACCTTGACACCTTCGTCTATGCGGTAGGGGAGCAGCGCCGCCACATGCCGGCCGTCCAGCTCCACGACGAGCGCGTTCTCCTTCTCGGTCATCGGTACATGCAGGTCCGTGAAGATGTCGGAAACCTTCTTGCGGCCGCGCATGCCCAGCGGGATCATCCAGTCGCCGGGCTGCCATTTCCTGATTTTCAGCGGGACGGGCAGGCGGTCGGCGTCGGCTATCAGGACGCCTTTCTCCTGTCTGAGGGATTCCAGTCCGCTGCGTCCGAGGAATTCAATCCTGGGTCTTGCGCCTGTTGCTCCGGATGCGCTGCGGACAATCAGTCTGCCGGATGCGCCCGTGACGGGGCCGAAGCTGCGGCCGGCGTACTGCCTTCCTTCCGTCAGGCAGCGGACGAGCGCGGAGAATTCGTCCGCGGAGATTCCGCTGTCTTCCAGAAGCCTCCAGAGCACGAATTCCCAATGGGCGTCCGCAAGGAGCCCGGCAGTGGATATGCTTCCGTCGGGCAGCAGGATCCGTCCCGTCGCCGTCCGGAAATATTCTTCGGCTATGTCTCCGGCCTGGGCGAACCTCCGCATGTCGGCGTTCAGCGTCCGGACGAAGGAAGGATTGATTCTCGCGAACAGCGGAAAGATTTCGTTGCGCACGAGGTTGCGCCTGTATGAGCTGTCGGCGTTGGTGCTGTCCTCGCGCCAGCGGCGGCCGTGCTCCGACATCCACCTGCGGATGTCGGAGCGGCTCGTTCCGAGCAGAGGGCGCAGCACGCCCTCCCGGCCGCCCATGCCCCGTATTCCGCGTATCCCGGTGCCCCTGAGGAGATTCAGGATCAATGTCTCTGCGTTGTCGTCGGCGTTGTGGGCGACCGCCACGGCTTCGAAGCCGTGGCCGCTGCAGAGTTCCCTGAACCAGCCGTAGCGCAGGTCCCTTGCCGCCATCTCTATGCTTATCCCCTGCCTTTGCGAATATCCCACGGTGTCGAAACGCTTTGTGAAACACTCCATGCCGGTTTCCCGGCACCATTCCCTGACGAACAGCTCGTCGCCGTCGGATTCGTCTCCCCTGAGCCCGAAATTGCAGTGGGCGACAGCGAAAACAGCCCCGGGGAACAATTCCGGGGCTCTTTCCGCCATATACATCGAGTCGATGCCTCCGCTTACGGCAAGGAGAATGCGTCTCATGCTACTTGTTGGCTATCAGCCAGGTGAAGCTTATGGAGAAGGACTCCTTGAACTGGACCTGCTGCCTTCCGTCGATGAGCACGATCGGGTCGTAGATCAGCCAGGTGTTCAGACCTATCTTGAAGAACTTGGCGAACTGCCAGGTGATCTTGTTGTCCCAGTTGACCCTGTTCTCCTTGAACGGCTGGTTGAGATAGTCGGTGAATAGCACGAGCTGGGTCTCGTAGAAGAAGCTGTCGTTGATGGAAGCCTTGAGGTTTATCTTGATCTGGGCACCGGACTGGAACAGGGCGCTCCTGTAGTTGTTGCCGTCGTCTGCGTCGAGACCTTCCTCCTTGAGCTTCATACCGTAGTTCTTCCTGAGCTCGGGTATGTTGCATATTGTGAAACCGCCGGTGAGGGGCGCGATGTTGATGTTGAACCAGTCCGTGGGCACCCATTCCATACCTATCGCGAGGTTTGTGTAGGCCGGGGCCAGGAAGCCGGACTTGAGGGTGCCTGACCACAGGCCGCTCTCGGCGTCCTGTACATAGGAGTCATAGCTGTTGGAAAACTGTGAACGGAAGTCGAAAGAGACCGAGTAGTTCCATTTGCTCTCGGCCGATGTCTTGTAGGCGAAGCGGCTTTCGAAATACATGAGGTCATTGGTCTTCTGGAGGATGTTCTGCTTGTCCGCCGACCAGAGGAAGCCGTACTGGAGCTGGATCCTGTTGTTCCAGCTGCTCTGGTTCTTGGCGTAGTTGGCCTTGGCGTCGATGCCCGAGTTCATGCTCAGGGTGTTGTATCCGCCGGCCGCCCAGCTCCAGAGATTGGTCTGGTTGAATCCGAGGTCGACCTGGAACGAATTTGTCCAGTAATTGGGCTTATCGACCTCTTCCTTCGCCTCCGGGGCCTCAAGCAGCGCCGCCGCAGCCTCTGCGGCCGCCTGCTGTACGTCGTCCTGGGCGAAAGACGGGGCCAGGAAGCAGCACGCGGCTGCCATGATGATGACAATTTTCCTCATGAAATGGATTTTGACTGACTGCAAGGTGACAATGGAAATGATTCTTCTCAATATGAAATGGCGAACACCACCCTGCGGTGAGAAGGCTTGCCGGAATAGATGTCCCTGCCCTCCTCCTCGCAGACATAGCTGTCGACGGGGATGCACCTGATGGTCGCCTTGGTCTCGTCCTTGATGGCCTGCTCGGTCTCGGGCGTACCGTCCCAGTGGCAGAGCAGGAAGCGTCCTGTCTGGATCTTTTCCTTGAATTCCTCCCAGCTGTCGCATTTCTCCACCCGGGACTCCCTGAAGGCGAGAGCCTTGTCGTAGATGTTCTGCTGTATGCTGTCAAGCAGGGCGGGAATGTGGTCGGCGAGATGCTCCAGAGGCATGGTCTCCTTGGTCAGGGTGTCCCTGCGGGCGACCTCCACGGTGCCGGACTCGAGATCCCTCGCGCCCATGGCCAGACGCACGGGCACTCCCTTGAGCTCCCATTCGGCGAACTTGAACCCGGGTCTGAGAGTGTCGCGGTCATCGATCTTCCAGCTTACTGCGAGCCTGTCGAGGTCTGCGGATATCTCCTTCATCTTCGCGAGCACCTCGTTCCTTTCGTCTTCGGACTTGTATATGGGGACCATTACGACCTGAATGGGCGCGAGCCTCGGGGGCAGCACGAGCCCGTTGTCGTCGCCGTGAGCCATTATCAGCGCTCCCATGAGCCGGGTGCTGACTCCCCATGAGGTCGCCCAGACATATTCCTGCTTCCCTTCCTTGTTGGTGAACTGGACGTCGAAGGACTTGGCGAAGTTCTGGCCGAGGAAGTGCGATGTCCCCGCCTGCAGCGCCTTGCCGTCCTGCATCATGGCCTCGATGGTCAGGGTGTCGAGCGCGCCTGCGAATCTTTCGTTGGGGCTCTTGTGGCCCATTATCACGGGCAGCGCCATCACGTTGCGGGCGAAGTCGGCGTAGATTCCGACCATCTGTTCCGCCCTCGCCCGGGCCTCCTCCGCGGTCGCGTGCGCGGTATGGCCCTCCTGCCACAGGAATTCGGCCGTGCGCAGGAAAAGTCTCGTGCGCATCTCCCAGCGCACCACGTTGCACCACTGGTTGCAGAGTATGGGCAGGTCCCTCCATGAGGTTATCCAGTTCTTGTATGTGCTCCAGATTATGGTCTCGGAGGTCGGACGCACTATGAGCTCCTCCTCCAGCCTGGCGTCGGGGTCCACGACCACGCCCTTTCCCTCAGGGTCGTTCATGAGCCGGTGGTGCGTCACCACGGCGCATTCCTTCGCGAAGCCCGCGACATGCTCGGCCTCGCGGCTGAAGAAGGACTTGGGTATGAAAAGAGGGAAATAGGCGTTCTGCACGCCGGTCTGCTTGAACATTCCGTCCAGGAGATGCTGCATCTTCTCCCATATCGCATAGCCGTAGGGCTTTATGACCATGCAGCCCCTGACCGCCGACTGCTCCGCGAGATCGGCCTTGAGGGCCAGATCATTGTACCACTGAGAATAGTTCTCCGAACGCTTGGTTACAGCTTTTGCCATATTCTTGTTGAAATATCTGCGTTTTTTTTCGAAATTTGCATCTATAGTAAAGGTCGGGGCCCGATGGCCCGGACTTTGCGTGCAAAGATACAAACTTTTACGATTATGAAAATGAACCGGTGCATAGTACTCGTACTGCCTCTGCTCTTCTTGCTGTCATCTTGCGGAACCACCGCGCAGTTTGCGCAACAGCGGTTCCAGGACGGTATCTACAGCAGGCCGGAGCCCGTTGCCGAGGCGGTTCAGATTTATTCGAAAGATGATTTTGCGGCCATGGCCGCAGCCAATATCGCCCGCGAGGGCCAGCAGAAGGATACCGTCTATGTAGTAGTCAGGGACAATGACTGGTACGACTCCCCGTGGTTCGCATGGGGGAGCGCCTGGGCTTTGTCCTGGCCTTACCGCTGGTGGGCCTGGTCCTCATGGTATGACCCCTGGTACGGATGGGCGCGTCCCTGGTACGGCTCCTGGTATTCATGGTACTGGGATCCGTGGTTCTATGATCCCTGGTACTGGGACCCCTGGTATTACCGCCCTCACTACCACTATTACTGGCATGACCATTACTACCGTCCCCGTCCCGGGCTTTCGTCCGACGGACGCCATTTCTACGGGCCTCGCTTCCTGACCCAGGGCGGCGGCTCCATGGTGACGCGTCCGGGAACTTCCGGCGGCTACAACTACACGAGGTCGTACACTTCGGCGGGAGGGAATTACGGATCCGCCTCGGGTTCGGCTTCCTATACGCGAAGCCGCAGCGCCGCAGGCACGGGCGGCCGAGTGTCTGCCGGCACGACATCGAGACCGTCGGGCGTCACCAATTCCACCACGAATTCCGGAAGGCGTCAGAGCGGCAGCTACAATTATTCGCGAAGCTGGTCTTCAGGATCAAGGAGCGGTGGGAACACCGGAACCCGCAGCAATTCCTTCAGCAGCCCTTCCCGCAGCAGCAGCCCTTCCCGCAGCTATTCCAGCCCGGGCAGGTCATATTCGGGAGGCTCGTCGTTCTCTTCACCTTCGCGCAGCTACGGAGGGAGCATGGGCGGCGGATCGTCTATGCGCAGCGGAGGCGGCGGCAATTACAGCCGCGGCCGCAGGTAACAACTTTAAAACGATTACGAAACGATGAAAGCAGTCAGAATATTTTGTGCTGCGGCCATGATAGCCGCGACTGCGGCGACCGCCGGCGCGCAGAACATGTACGATGCGATTGAATTCGGTCGCAATGAATATTACGGCACCGCCCGCTCGATGGCGCTGGGCAATGCCGTGACGGCAATCGGAGGGGATCTCGGTACGGTCGGCATCAATCCGGCCGGAGCCGCCGTGGCCGGCTATGGACAGATGGTGATAACCCCAGGAATTTCCATCTCCACCGTCGGCTCCTCATATTCCCCGGTGGGCGACCTGGAGTACGGACCCGAAAGGAATAATATAAGCACCAGGATGACGCTTCCGAATTTCGGCGTCACCGCGGTGTTCCAGACCGGACGCTCCAGCGGGCTGAAGTCCTTCACCTTCGGTCTGATCTCGAACCAGACCAGGCAGTATAACTATTATGCGAGCGCCTTCGGCAGGAACTCCTTTACATCGAAGGCCGGCGAGTTCGCTGCCGCCGCCAGCGGCTACAGCGAGGATCTCATAGCCGGCAGCAATGCCTTCGACGCGACGGACATATCCTGGGACATCCTTACGGCCTACAGGGGCGGCGTGTTCGGCTCGTACACCAAGGGCGACGGAACCTACGACTATGCCGGCGTCACGCAGATGATAGACGAAACCGGCATGTGGTGCTATGTTCCCGGAGAGCTGTCGCAGAATTCCGTCACGCGCAAATGGGGCAGCAAGAACGACATCGTGCTGAATTTCGCGATGAACTTCTCCGACAATGTGTTCGTCGGTTTCAACGTGGGCTTCCCCTATGCCAGATACGGCTATGACGAGGCGTTCTACGAGGCCGCCGTCAATCCCGAGCAGTTCGCGATAACCTATCTGGACAAGGCCGGGAACGAGATGACCACGTACTTCAACTCCGCTTCGTACGGATATCAGTATATGGCGGACCTGGATGGCGTCTACGCCAAGATAGGTGTCATATTGACTCCCTTCGAAGGGCTCAGGATAGGCGCGGCGATACAGACCCCGACCATGTACACGATCACGGAGCACTGGCAGAACTCCGCGTCCACGACCTACGCGGACATGATGTTCAATGCCAACGGATATTCCCCGGAAGGCGAGTACTCCTATAATTATACAGCGCCGTACTCGGCGAATTTCGGACTTGCCTGGACCTTCGGGGAGAGAGGGTTCGTCAGTGTCGACTATGAGCTCACGGACTACAGCGTGATGAGGTTCCACGAGCTGCACCGCGGCGGAGCGCCGATGGAGGACATCTTCGCCATACACAACGAGACGAACAGATATTTCGCCGGCGTGGCGCACAACCTGAGGATAGGCGCCGAGCTCAGGCTCACTCCCGCATTCTCGCTGCGCGCGGGCTATGGTCTCGCGACCTCCCCCGAGCGTCACTGGACCAACGACAGGGGTGAGGATGTGACTTCCGGTGATTTCATGGCTGAATATGAAGATTATCAGTCCGGGGCCAAGTTCCTCGTCGGCAGCGCTTATTATCCGGACAGGACCCAGTCTGTATCCTTCGGAATCGGCTATTCTTCGCCAGGCTCCTTCTTTGCGGACCTCGGCGCGGTGCTGACCTCATATCCCGACACGGTGTTCGTACCTTACCTCTATTACGACAGCTACGACGCCGCCGGCAATCTGCAGAATGTCGCATCACCTACTATATTGAACCATGTCAATCTCTGGAATGTCGCGCTGACGATAGGCTGGAGGTTCTAGTGAAAAAATTCATTTATGGAATTCACCGCACAGCAGCTTGCCGAAGTGCTGAAGGGAACAGTTGAAGGCAATCCTCAGGAAAAGGTATCATCTTTCGCGAAGATAGAACACGGCAAGCCGGGGCAGCTCTGTTTTTTTGCAAATCCCAAGTACGAACATTATGTATATACCAGCAAGGCTTCGGTCTTGCTGGTAAATTCCGATTTTGTGCCGAAGGCGCCGGTCACCCCGACTCTCGTGAGGGTGGAGAATGCCTATGACGCCCTCGCGGAACTGCTCTCCTTCATGGCCCGGCAGAAAAAGGCGTACAGGCGCCACCGCGGCCGCTGCCGCATTTCCTGGAGCGCCAGGCTGGGGAAGAAGGTCCATGTCGGGGACTTCGTGACCATAGGCAGGGACTGCGTCATCGGCGACTGTACCAAGATATATGACAACGTGACGATAGGTGCGGGCACGAAGATAGGCTCGTACTGCATCATCTATCCAGGCGTGCATATCTTCCCCGGAATGGTTATCGGCGACCGCGTGATCCTTCACGCAGGCTGCATCATAGGCGACGACGGCTTCGGCAACGCTCCCCAGCCCGACGGCAGCTGGAAGAAGATAGAGCATGTGGGCAACGTCGTCATCGGCAACGATGTGGAGATCGGCTCCAACACGACCGTGGACAGGGCTCCGATGGAGTCCACGATAATCGAGGACGGGGTGAGGATAGACAATCTCTGCCAGATCGCACACAACGTCGTGGTCGGCAGGAACACCGCGATGGCCGCCCTGTCGGGCATCGCAGGTTCCTCGAAGATTGGAAAGAACTGCATCCTGGCCGGACAGGTGGGGATTTCCGGCCATGTGACCATAGCCGACAAGACTACGCTCGCCGCGCAGACTGGAGTGATAGGCAACATAAAGGATTCCGGAAAAGTCTATTTCGGCAGCCCGGCCCTGCCGCACCGCACTTTCCTGCGGGCGTATGCCAAATTCAAGAAGTCGGGGGAGGAATAAAAATTTTTTATATCTTTGCAGCCCATTATGGACCAGCAGACATTAAAGAGAGAGTACAAATTCGAGGGGAGAGGTCTTCATACGGGCAAGTACGCCCATCTGACGCTCTGTCCGGCTCCGGAGAACTACGGAATCCGTTTCTTCCGCAAGGATGCGGGCGTGGAGATACCTGCCGTCGCCACAAATGTTAGCAAGACCGACAGAAGCACCACCATTTCGCAGGGAGGTGTTTCCGTGGTCACCATAGAGCATCTGCTCTCGGCCCTCACCGGACTGGGAGTGGACAATGCCAGAATAGAGCTTGACAACGAGGAGGTGCCTATCCTCGACGGCAGCGCGGAGACCTATGTCAGGGCGATAGCTCCCGACGGGCTCCGTGTCCAGAATGCCGAAAGAAAGTATATAGAGATTAAGGAGACGATAGAGGTCCGCGACGAGCAGACAGGCTCCTGGGTAAGAATCGAGCCCTCGGACAAGATGTCCTTCGAGGTGACGGTCGATTTCAATTCCAAGGTGCTCGGCGTCCAGACGGCCCACTGGAGCGAGAATTCCGACTATGTGGGGCAGGTGGCGCCGTGCCGCACTTTCTGCTTCTTCCATGAACTCGAAGCCCTGGCGGCCTACGGCCTGATCAAGGGAGGCGACGTGGACAACGCCATAGTGGTCGTGGAGCATCCCGTGACAAAGGAGCAGGTGGACAACATGAGCCGCATCTTCGGCCAGCCGAGGCTCTCCGTCAGGGAGGACGGCTATCTGAGCAACATCGTACTCCATTTCCCGAATGAATGCGGGCGGCACAAGCTGCTCGACCTCATAGGAGACATGAGACTTCTGGGCGGTTTCCCGAAAGCCCATGTCAGCGCGTACAAACCTGGCCACAAAATTAACAGTATCGCCGCGAAGACGGCTTTGTCAAAACTTTAGATTTATGGCTAAAATTCATCCTCTCGCGACAGTGAGCGCGAGTGCAAAACTGGGAGAAAATGTCGAAGTCGGACCCTACGCCTTCATCGACGACAACGTGACCATCGGGGACAACTGCAAGATCTATCCCCACGCCAACATTTTCTCGTATGTCACAATGGGCAGCAACTGCCAGGTGTTTCCCGGCGCCGTGGTGGGCGGAATTCCCCAGGACCTGAAATTCAAGGGAGAGGAAACCTATGTTGAAATCGGCAACAATGTCACCATCCGCGAGTGCGCCACCATCAACAGGGGTACGCAGGCCAGCGGAAAGGGCGTCACGAGAATCGGGGATGACACCCTGATCATGTCCTATGTCCATGTCGCGCACGACTGCCGCGTCGGCAGCCACTGCATACTCGTGAGCTATGTGGGCATAGCCGGCGAGACCGATGTCGACGACTGGGCCATCATAGGCGGCAACACAGCCGTGCACCAGTTCTCGCATATCGGAACCCATGCCATGGTGGGCGGCTGCTCGGCCGTGAACAAGGACATCCCGCCCTATTCCATCTGCGGCAGGACCCCTATCTGCTATGCCGGAATAAATATCGTGGGCCTGCGCAGGCGCGGTTTCGATTCCGACACCATGCGCAGTATCAAGGACATCTACGATACCATCTACTATCAGGGCTATAATATCTCCGACGGCTGCGCCAAGGTTGCCGCAGGCTTCCCCCAGTCCGTGGAGCGCGACACCATCCTCGAATTCATCCGGAATTCCAAGAGAGGCATAGTCCGTGCAGGCGATTCTTCATCCAAAGGCGCCATCGAATAGGACTTGACCCTTACGATAGCATATTTCCCTCCGATAGAATACTTTGCGCTGCTCGCAAGGTATTCTTCGGTTTATATGGAGGCCTGCGAGAACTATCAGAAGCAGTCGTACCGCAACCGCTGCCGCATCTATGCCGCGGAAGGGGTGCAGAATCTGAATTTCCCCATAGTGCACAGCGGCGGGAGCATCAACATCCCGATACGCGAGGTGCTCGTCGACTGGTCGACGCCATGGCTGGCGAAGACCAAGCGCTGCATCGACACGGCCTACAGTTCTTCTCCGTTCTTCGACTATTACCGCGACAGTCTGTATGCCCTGCTCGACACGCGGCCGGAGACCCTATGGGATCTGGACATGGGCATAATCCGCTATTTCATGCAGAAGATAGGCCTGAACACCAAGATAGTCTGCACAGCGGAGTATGCGGACGAACACGTGGACATACATCCGAAAAGGCCCAACTCAATCCTTCGCGATCTCGGATTGGAAAGGCCTTACTGGCAGGTTTTCTCCGGAAAATGCGGCTTCATCCCGAACCTGTCGGTCATGGACCTTCTGTTCAACGAAGGTCCGGGCGCCATCGGCTGGCTGCTATGATTCCGGCGTCGTCCCAGTGATTTCTCCCAGGTCCACGCTGGAGGGAAGATAGGTCCTCCAGGCAATCTCCACATTGGTCTTGGAACCGGTCATGTACATGGATACCCTGATGAACTTGATCTGCTCGTTTTCCGACGACTCTCCGGATTCCCCGCCGTCCCCGGGCTTTTCGGCTTCGACGTCCCTGTCGAGCAGCGACACGAGGTAGTCCTCGTCCAGGAGTTCCACTGTCTCAGCGAAATATTCCTGTCCGTAGGTCATGGCTTCATGCGAAGTGGCCGCTATGGCAGGAAGCTCCCTGTCCTCGAGCACTTTGTTGAAATAGTCTTCGATTTCCTTGCCTATGTTGTCCTTGTCGTCGACATAGTAGATGACCCTGTTGGTGAAGCTGTAGTTGTCGAACATGTCGAGGTTGCAGGAGTTGAGGCAGAGCAGCCCCGCGCATGCGGTGAGCATTTTTATGAGTGTTTTGCGCATATCGGATAATTTTGGCAAAATTATAAATTTATTTTGTATCTTTGCAAAGTGAAAGAGATGGAAGGCCGGGGAGGTCTTCCTTTTTGTTTGAATGGAAAGGGAACTTTTTCAGAAAGTGGTGGAGGAGGCGGCCGCGCAGCGCGGCTGCGTCCTCGTGGACATTGATTTCAACGACGATGACAACGTCTTCGAAGTGACGATAGACAGGAAGGACGGCTGCGTGGACCTGTCGGACTGCGAGTTCGTCCACAGGGCCGTGCTTGCGGCCTTCGACCGCGATGTCGAGGATTATGCCCTGACGGTAAGTTCCGTGGGCATCGCTCCGGACGAGGCGGATGAAATGCTTGATACTATAAAAGAATAGATACGACTGATGGAAAAAGAGAAAGTGATAACGCTCATTGATGCGTTCAAGGACTTCAAGGAGGAGAAGAACATCGACCGCCCGGTGATGATGCAGGTCCTCAAGGACGTGTTCCTCACCCAGATTGCCAAGACTTACGGTTCGTCCGACAATTTCGACGTGATCGTGAATGTCGACAAGGGAACCTGCGAGATCTACCAGAACTTCGACGTGGTCGAGGAAGTCGAAAACCCGAATTCCGAAATCACCCTCGAAGGCATCCGGGAGGACGGCGGGGACGCCGACGACTACGAGATAGGCGACCAGTATTCGAAACTGCTTCCGCTCGCCGCCTTCGGCCGCCGCGGAATACTCAACATACGCCAGAATCTCCAGGGGCGCATCATGGACATCGAGAAAGCCAATGTCTACAAGAAATATTCGGACAAGATAGGCGAGCTCTTCTACGGGGAGGTCTACCAGACCTGGTCCAAGGAGGTGCTTATCCTCGACGAGGACGGCAACGAACTCCATATCCCCAAGAGCGAGCAGATACCCGGGGAGCGTTTCAAGAAGAGCGATTCGGTGAAGGCCATAATCAAGAGCGTGGAGATGAAGAACAACACCACGCCCTACATCACTTTGAGCCGCACCTCAAACGAGTTCCTGGAGAGGCTTTTCGAACAGGAGGTGCCCGAGATCGCCGACGGGCTCATCACCGTCAAGAAGGTGGTCCGCGTGCCCGGCGAGAGAGCGAAGGTGGCGGTCGAATCATATGACGACCGCATCGACCCCATAGGAGCCTGCATAGGTGTCAGGGGCGGCCGTATCATGGGCATAGTCAGGGAACTGCGCAACGAGAACATAGATGTGATACAGTGGTCCCAGAACCCCAAGCTCATGATCCAGAGGGCGCTGAATCCGGCGGTGGTTTCGTATATCGAGATGAGCGACAACCCGGAGGACAAGGTCAAGGTGTTCATGCAGCCGGACCAGGTCAGCAAGGGAATCGGCCGCCACGGAGTGAACATCCAGCTTGCGGGCATGCTCATCGGCCGGGAGATCGAGGTCTACAGGGAACTGCCCAAGGGCGAGGATTCCGACGAGGAGGACGTGCTGCTCAGCGAGTTCTCCGACGTGATTGACCAGTGGATCATCGACCGGCTCGAATCAATCGGCTGCGATACGGCGAAGTCCGTGCTGGCCTTCCCGGAGGAGGACATAGCCCGGAGGGCCGATCTGGAAGACGAAACCGTGGCCGAAGTGTTCAAGATATTGAAGGCAGAATTTGAAGACTAAAAGACAGGGAATGGCAGATATCAGACTTAGCAAGATAATCAGACAGTACAATATCGGTCTCGACATCCTCGTGGACTTCCTCCACAAGCAGGGTGTCGAGGTCGACGCGAACCCCAATGCAAAGGTCTCGGACGAGCTGCTTCCGGCAATCGCCAAGCAGTTCGGCAAGGATCTCGAACTGAAGCAGGCTGCCGACAAGGTTGACGTCAAGATTACCGAGATAATCGAGAAGAGCAACAAGAAGCGCAGCCGCGAGGCCGAGGAGGAGGACGAGCCGGAGCATGAGACCATCATCAAGAGCAACACCTTCTTCAATCCCCGGGCCGAGCAGGAACCGGTTCATGCGCAGGCGGAGGATGACCAGACGGCCCCGGTTGCCGCGGAGCCTGCGGAGACGGTATCCGAACCTGAACCCGAGCCCGAGCCTGCCGTCCGGCAAGAACCCGAGCCGGCTTCGGAGCCCGAGCCTGTCGCGGAGTCTGCGGAAGCGTCCGTGGAGGACGGCCGGACGGAGGTTGCGGAGGAAATGCCGGAGCCAGTCGAGGTCCCTGCCGAAGGCGGAGATGAGCCGGCTGCCGACACGGAGACTTCTTCCGAGCCCGAGCCTGAGACTGCCGCTGAACCCGAACCTGAGCCTGAACAGGCGTCCGAGCCGGCTGCAGGCGAGACGCCTGTCCGGACGGAGGCTCCTGCCGCCGCCGAAAGCACCGGCGGCCTCAAGGTCGTCGGCAAGATTGACCTGAGCCAGTTCAGAAGACCTGCCAAGAAGCGCGAGCGCATCAGCAAGGGCACGCAGAAGGTCGATGTCGCCAAGGCCGGCGCCAATATCGAGAAATCTCCCAAGAAGGATGGCCGCTCCGCAGGGAACAACGCCCAGCAGCAGGGCTCCAAGAGCAAGGGAAGGGACCGCAACAAATCCCGCTTCAAGCCTGCGATGAGCGAGAGCGAGCAGGAGGAGATGCAGAAGGAGATACAGAAGCAGGTCAAGGAGACCTACGCGAAGATGAACGAGGGCAGGAAGAACAACTTCGGCGCCAAGTACCGCAAGGAGAAGAGAGAGGCCGCCGCCCAGCGTACCCAGGAGGAGCAGGCGGAGGCTGCGGCGGAGAAGAAGGTTCTGAAGGTCACCGAGTTCGTGACTGTCAACGATCTCGCCACATTGATGGACAACACTCCCGTGGTCAAGGTGATAGGAGCCTGCATGAGCCTGGGTCTGATGGTTTCCATCAACCAGCGTCTCGATGCGGAGACCCTGGTGCTCGTAGCCGAGGAGTTCGGCTACAAGGTCGAGTTCGTGACCGCCGACATCTCCGAGGAGATCAGCAGCGCCAAGCAGGCCGACCGGCCCGAGGATCTGGTTCCGAGACCTCCGATCATCACCGTGATGGGCCATGTGGACCATGGCAAGACCTCGCTGCTCGACTATATCCGCAAGTCCAACGTGATCGCCGGCGAGGCCGGAGGAATCACCCAGCATATCGGCGCCTACAATGTGGAGCTGCCTGACGGAAGGCATATCACCTTCCTCGACACTCCGGGCCACGAGGCGTTCACGGCCATGCGCGCCCGAGGCGCACAGCTGACCGACCTTGCGATCATCATAATCGCGGCCGACGACTCCGTGATGCCCCAGACCATAGAGGCCATCAACCACGCCCAGGCGGCCGGAGTGCCCATGGTTTTCGCGATCAACAAGATAGACAAGCCGGGCGCCAATCCTGAAACCATACGCCGCGAGCTCGCCGAGATGAACATACTCGTCGAGGACTGGGGCGGAAAGTACCAGTGCCAGGAGATCTCCGCAAAGCAGGGAATCAATGTGGACAAGCTGCTGGAGAAGGTGCTGCTCGAAACCGACCTTCTCGACCTCAAGGCCAATCCGAACAAGCCGGCCGCGGGCGCCGTCATCGAGTCTTCGCTCGACAAGGGCCGCGGCTACCTTGCTACGGTCCTCGTCCAGGAGGGAACGCTGCGTCCCGGTGACGTGGTCCTCTGCGGCAGCAATTACGGCAGGGTCAAGTCAATGTTCAACGAACGCGGGCAGAAGGTCACCGAGGCCGGCCCGTCGACTCCCGTGTCGATTCTCGGTCTCAACGGCGCACCTCCGGCAGGCGAGAAGTTCAATGTGCTGGCCGATGAGCGCGAGGCCAAGAACATAGCCGCAAGGCGCGAGCAGCTGCTGCGCATCCAGGGCATAAAGACCCAGAAGCACATGACCCTCGAGGAGATCGGCCGCCGTATAGCGATAGGCAACTTCAAGGAGCTCAACATCATCGTCAAGGGCGATGTGGACGGTTCCGTGGAGGCGCTGTCCGACTCCCTGATCAAGCTCTCCACCGACGAGGTCAAGGTCAATGTCATACATAAGGCCGTGGGCGGAATATCCGAGTCTGACGTGCTGCTGGCCGAGGCTTCCGACGCCGTGATAGTCGGCTTCCAGGTGCGTCCTACGGTCGAGGCCCGCAAGGCCGCCGAGCGCGAGGGCATAGACATACGCCTCTACTCCGTCATCTACGACTGCATCAATGAGGTCAAGGACGGTATCGAAGGCATGCTCGAGCCCGAGAAGAAGGAGGAGGTCATCGCCACCGCGGAGGTCAAGCAGACGTTCCGCATCAGCAAGGTGGGCACTATCGCCGGCTGTCTCGTCAGGGACGGCAAGATGGTGCAGAAGTCCAAGGTCCGCCTGATCCGCGACGGCATCGTGGTGTTCACCGGAGAGCTCGGCTCCCTGCAGATAGGCAAGGATACAGTGAAGGAGGTCATCGCGGGCAAGGAGTGCGGCATGAGCATCGCCGGCTACAATGACATCAAGGAGGGTGACATAATCGAAGCCTTCCAGATCGTGGAAATCAAGAGGACGCTGTAGCGTCTGTCTTTGCGTTCAACGGACGAGGTGCCGGCTTTCGGAAGGCGATGATTTGGGAAAAGCCTTCCGGAAGCCGGCACTTCGGCCGTTGTTGCTCTATGTGAAATTCATCTGCTACGGCCATGCCCGGCTGAGATGTGCCAGTGGCGTCCAGATGCGCCAAATGGAAGGGATTCCTGTCCACCGGACGCAGCTGCACCCCTTTCATCGCGTCGTACGGCATGCAGGCGTAGCTGGTGAATTTCAGATCTCCGGACGGCCTCCGCTTCGGTTTCCGGGGAGCCCGGGTTTGATATTCCGGTGAGGACTGCTATCTTTGCGGCCGCAAATTCAAAGGAGGAAGAATGCGGACAGCGTATGTAGTCTTGTTCATAATGGGTATATGTCATTTTCTGAATGACATGATACAGTCGGTGATTCCGGCGATGTATCCGCTGCTCAAGGACAAGTTCGGCTTCAGTTTCGCGCAGATAGGTATCATAACCTTGGTCTTCCAGCTTGCGTCGTCCGTGTTCCAGCCTTTCATCGGGCTGTACGCGGACAGGCATCCGCGGCCGTACTCGCTGTCCGTCGGAATGTGTTTCACGCTCGCCGGATTGCTCGCGCTGGCTTTTTCTCCGAGTTTTCTGCTGATTCTCGTCTCCGTGGCGCTGATCGGCTGCGGTTCGTCGGTGTTCCATCCGGAGGCGTCACGCATAACGCAGTTCGCATCAGGGGGCAGGAAGAGTCTCGCGCAGTCCATCTTTCAGGTCGGCGGCAACGGCGGGAGCGCGCTCGGTCCTCTGCTGGCTGCGTGGCTCGTGATTCCTTTCGGCCAGCATGCGGTGGGGTGGCTGGCTGCGGCCGCTCTGGCTGCGGCGATGCTGCTGGCCCGTGCCGGACATTGGTACAGCAGGATGCTGAAAAAGATGCAGGCTTCCGGCGCCAAGGTGCAGGCGGCCGTTGCGAGGTTCCCGAAGAAGACGGTGCGCTCCGCGATGTGCATACTCGTGCTGATGATATTCTCGAAGTATTTCTTCAACGCCTGCATGACCAGCTATTTCACCTTCTTCCTGATCGATAAGTTCGGAATTACGGTGCAGCAGTCCCAGTTCTGCCTGTTCGCGTATCTTGCCGCCTTCGCGGCCGGGACTCTGCTCGGCGGCTTTCTCGGCGACCGTTTCGGCCGTAAGTATGTGATTCTCTTCTCGATTCTCGGTGCGGCGCCGTTCACGCTCGCGATGCCCTGGATGAATCTTCCGTGGACGATAGTCATGGCGGTGGTCTCGGGGCTCGTGATAGCCTCTGCGTTCTCCGCAATCGTGGTCTATGCCACAGACCTCATGCCTGACAAGGTGGGAATGGTCTCCGGAATATTCTTCGGGCTGATGTTCGGGCTCGGGGGCATCGGCTCGGCGTTCTTCGGCTGGCTTGCGGATGCCACGAGCATCGAGTTCATATTCAAGGTCAGCTCACTGCTGCCGCTGCTCGGTGTCGTGGCGGCCTTCCTGCCGGACGTCAGGCCGGGGAGGCAGGCTTACGGAATTCCGGGAAATCAGTGAAGGCGCCAGTTCAAGCTGAGTGGTGCATCTTGTCTTGTTCTGGATGCTTTCGAACAGCAGCTTCGACGCCAGCTTCCCCATTTCTTCGGTAGGTTGGCTGATGCGGGAAATTGAAGGCGTCATGTAGTCCATGTAGATGCTGTCGTCGAAGGATATGAGTGAGATGTCGGCCGGTATGTTCAGCCCCGTTTCTTTGATCGCCTTTATGGCGCCGAGAGCTATGGTGTTGCTGAGTGCGTATATCGCCGTAGGCCTTTCGGTCCTGTTCAGAAGAAGTTTTGTTTCCAGATAGCCGTTCTGCTCGGAGAATTCGTTGCCTACGATTGTAGCCTTGTCCCGGATTCCCGCTTTTTCGAGTGCGGAAAGGTATCCTGCTATTCTTTTTTTGTTCGGCATGGAATTTATGGCTCCCTGGATGCAGGCTATTTCGGTGTGCCCGTTCATTATAAGGTTATCTATCGCCATTATGCTTCCCAAGTAGTTGTTGGTGGAGACATAGGGCAGGGAGGAATCGACGAAGTATCTGTCGATGAGTATGACGGGACAGAGTTTCCTGTTGATTTCTTCGAACAATTCGTGCTGTGTCCCGCTCGGCGCGGCTATGATTCCGTCCACCTGCCTGGCGATCAGCGTGGAGACGGATGATTTTTCCGTTGCCTCGTTCTCGTCGGAATCAATCACCATCGTCGTGTATCTGAACTTTCTCGCTTCCTTGATGATTATGCTTGCGATGTCGGCGAAGTACGGGTTGGCCACTGACGGCAGCAGAAGTCCTATCGTGTCCGTGCGGCTTGTCCTTAAGTTTTGCGCAATGATGTTCGGAGCATAGTTGCTTTCCGCGGCGGCTTTCAGTATAATGTCCCTCGTTTCGGGCTTGATACGATATTCTTCTGATTTCCCGGTCAGTACGCGGGATATTGTCGATGCGGAAAATCCTGTTTTTTGCGCAAGGCTTGCAAGGGTTTCTTTCATGTTTCTTAGCGATAAAGCCGATGTATGGCGCAAATATATGAAATTTGTGCGCAATATTATAATAATTTGCACACAAACTCTCGAATGTTTTTAAAATTATATAGCTATCGCTTGGATATTTATAAATTTTATCCTTGTATATTTACGCAAACGATTGAGCATTGCGATTGTTTATGTTGCCGGAATAATAACACTAAAACCGATAATAGAAAATGTCAGAGTGCCGAATTATGGTTATTGGTAGCAGCAATACCGATATGACCGTTCGTTCCAGGGTCTTGCCCGGACCGGGAGAAACTGTATTGGGCGGCGATTTCATGATGGGATATGGAGGCAAGGGCGCCAATCAGGCTGTCGCCGCCAAGAGGCTCGGTGGGAATGTGGATTTCGTGTGCAAATTGGGTAAGGATCTTTTTGGGGATAACGCGATAAGGCATTATCGGGAGATGGGACTGGATACGGTTCATATTTTCCAGTCCGAGAAGCCTTCCGGGGTCGCCTTGATCATGGTGGATGACAAGGCTGAAAATTCCATCGTGGTTGCTTCCGGAGCGAATGGGGATCTGGATATAGAAGATATAGAGACTTTGGCGCCGGCCATACGCCGTTCAAGCATTCTGCTGCTGCAGCTTGAGATACCGATGAAGACGGTCGAGAGAGCGGCAAGAATCGCATACGAGGCCGGTGTCATGGTGGTTCTGAATCCGGCGCCGGCAGCACAGCTTTCCGAGGAGCTTATGAGATGCGTGAGTGTTCTCGTGCCAAACGAAAGTGAAAGTTCGTACATCTCCGGTGTGGATGTGACTGATGCGGACAGCGCACTGGAGGCGGTGAATGTAATAAAGAACAAAGGGGCGAAGGACGTAATCGTCACCATGGGCTCGAAAGGCTCTCTCGTGTGTGATGGAAAAGTGACGTTCATTCCTGCAAGAAAAGTCAAGGCTGTCGATACTACGGCTGCCGGAGATACATTCTGCGGGGCTCTGTGCGTCGCCCTGGCGGAAGGCTTCAGGCTAGAAGAAGCCGCACGGTTTGCGACGGCTGCATCTTCAATATCGGTACAACGCCCCGGGGCGCAGGATTCTGTTCCGTCCAGGGAAGAAGTGGATAGAATAATCAATAAAACACAAATATAATGTTCATCGTAAACAATTATCTGACTGCGGTCGTCTTCTGCTTCGTCACCATGTTGTGCTGGGGGTCATGGGGTAATACCCAGAAACTGGCGGCAAAGAGCTGGAGATATGAGCTTTTCTACTGGGACTATTGTATAGGGATGCTGCTTTTCGCCCTGTTCATCGCATTTACCATGGGCAGCTTCGGCTCCGAGGGCAGGCCCTTCGTACAAGACCTGGTTCAGGCTGATATCAGAAATGTCGGGAGCATATTGCTGGGCGGCATAATCTTCAACGCCTCCAATATATTGCTTTCAGCTTCTACTTCCATCGCCGGTATGTCGGTGGCTTTCCCCTTGGGTGTGGGCATCTCTCTCGTGCTCGGAACGGTGATAAATTATGTCGGCTCGCCGAAAGGTGATCCGATGTGGCTTTTTGCCGGCGTGGCGATGGTGGTTGTCGCCGTTGTTTGCAACGGCATCGCTTCTTCGAAAGCGGGCGGGGATGAAAATACCGGCAACTCCCGGAAAGGAATATTCCTGGCTGTCGTAGCCGGTATTCTTATGTCTTTCTTCTACAGATTCGTGGCAGCGGCCATGGATCTTGACAGCTTCGCTTCTCCCGCTGCCGGAAAGGTGACGCCGTACACGGCGATAGTGATTTTCTCCATCGGGGTGCTGCTCAGCAATTTCATATTCAATACCATCGTGATGAAAAGGCCTTTTGCCGGCGATCCTGTGTCCTATGGCGATTATTTCAAAGGCGCGTTCAGGACGCACCTGGTCGGCATGCTCGGAGGGGCGGTGTGGTGTCTCGGAACTGCATTCAGCTATATCGCTTCCGGCAAGGCGGGGGCGGCAGTCTCATATGCTCTGGGGCAGGGGGCTCCGATGATAGCGGCTGTCTGGGGAGTATTCGTATGGAAAGAATTCAAAGGAGCCGGTAAATCCACATACGGGCTGCTGGCTCAGATGTTCGCCTTCTTTGTCGGAGGCCTGGCATGCATAATAGTTTCAGGAGGAAATTAATCAATCGGAAAAGGATATGAAATCAAGACATTCGATTCTGAATACGGGGGTAAAAACGAAATGTGTAGGGTAGGGGAGTGTATGTGAAGTGTGTAAGTATTTGGTTGAGTGCGGGTAAGGAGAATTTGAGTAGGGGAGTGCAGTCAAAACGAAATGTTACTTTGCTTTACATTCGCGTAACATTTCAGGCCGATTTTGAAGGGTCCGTTCAAGTTGAATGTTACATTAACCGGAGATATTGATATATCAGGCGCAGAAAAACGCAAATTAGGCCGCTATAAGGGCAATTATAACCTTTATGGCGGCTTAATTGTATACCGTTCAAACGGCATTAAAATGCCCTTAAAAATTCATTGCGTTCTCGGCACAAAAATAGTCTCTCAAAAAGGTGATTTCTTAAGGTTAGGGTTACATTTAGGGTGACACTTAGGGTTACACTGTGAAAGCCTGTCAAAACGAAATGTGCGTGTTAGGGTTACATTTAGGGTGACAAAATTTGGAAAAATATGAGCGATTTGAGGGGGTATAATGCCCAAAATATTTATTAAATCGGCTAAAATGAGCGGATATAGACCCCCTTATGACTGTAAAAATGGTATTTGAATTAAAGGTTAATCGTCGTTTAGTCAGATGGTTAGCCTTTAACTATATTCTGGAATGCGTGTGTGAGGTATTATTTATCCCATAGTATTGAATCGGATGCTTGCTTTAATCAGAGCAAGAGCCCGAATTGAATTCCACGGAATGTCCTGTGGTGCATAACTGGAATTGCGACTGACAAGAGTCACTTTCTGGGGGTCAATGGCTTTTTGGATGTATTTAATCGCAACATAGTCATCCCCATCAAGGGAAAATGCAACGAGATACATTTCGCCCCATAATATATTGTCCACGGAAACTTTTTTATATAGGATGATGTCTCCAGACTGGAGAATAGGCTGCATGGATTCTCCGAACACATACAAGGCCCCGTCACATCGGGGTAGATTCGGGATTTGGATCTGTCCAATTGGTATGTCGGAACTCGTGTCGTCAAATAGTGCCAGAATTCCAGCTTGAGCTGTAATTCTATATAATGGTACTGTTTGAGATTCTATATTGTGGTCAGTTCGTAATGAAAAAGTGTTTTTTACACTAACTTCTGTATGATTTCCCTTTTCTGCGTTGCCGTCACCTGTTATCAACCAATCAAGCGAAATGTTTGGATATGTGGCGATAAATTTCGCCAAAATGTCTTCTGTAATTCCTGTTTTAGATTCCAACGTCCCGCGTGATACGCCAATTTTTGCATAAAATTCGCGTTTGCTAATCCCCAAAGAATCAGCATATTGAAGAATTCTCTGTTTTATTGGCGAAATCTTTTGTTCTTTTTCTTGCATAATGGCGAAATCTTTTGTTATATTTGCGGAACTTCTTTTAGGGAAGTGTGGCAAAGGTACGAACAATTAAGAAGAAAACAATAAAGCTAAAAAGTATGAGAAAGTACATCAGTGTAAAGCCGGAAATCATCAGTTCACTTGCAGCGAAATACGGCATAACTCGCCGGGCTGTATGGATGGCTCTTTCATTCCTTACAAAGAACGAAAGAGGAAACAACATCAGGAAAGATGCGATGGCATCTGGAGGCCGGTATATAGAAGATGATTTCATTCCGAACTGTCAGACCGAATTCCGTGCGGACGGTATGCACCAGAGGTTTGCTGCCGGGGTGGAGGTTGTCATGAGAGGCAACACCATGAGTCTGATTGTTCCAGGGATGGAGCCGGAGAATTATGTGGATGTGGATCTGCATTCATGGGGCAATATTCTGGAGCGGGCGCAAGCCATTTCAGAGAAGAAAAAGTTTGAATCAATCAATAAATAATCACGATCATGACCAAAGACAATTATTTGAAAGCACTGGAAATCATTTCCCAGAACCATTCAACTGAAATAAAGATCAACCTTCCGTCCAATGGCTTTGTCGGGGACACCCTCGGGATATCAGAATTCAATCTCACTATCACACGGTGTTGCGCATCTGTGGTTGATCACCTGATAAAATCAGGATATGTCCTCTCAATGACAAAGGACGGTTTGAGTGTAGACAAATATTAACAAATGCCGGGATACGCTGTGAAGCGCTTTGTGTACAACAGTTTGATTTTTCCACATGATAGTTCCATTAGGTACACTCCCGGATAATTTCCCGTATAGCTCAGTTGGTAGAGCAGTCCAAACCTGCAAGGCAGGAGGAAGTGTCTCTGGTTCGAGTCCGGATGCGGGAACCAATCAGAAAGAAAATGGAAGTATTCAACAACATACTGTGCGTGACGGTCAGTGAATTGACGGGTGGCGAGGATGGAGAAGAAGTGATGTCTTATAACAATTATAAGCAGTTATGTGCTCGTGATCGCGTGACTGTTGTCCGTCCAGGCAAAGGAATGGACAGTTACGCCCTTGTCGAATGGACTTCCATTCCGGAACGCTTCAAGAGAAAATTCATAGCCAAATACGGAGATCCGGAGAAGAAGATGAGAGAGCAGGACGGGATCCTACAATACGACCAGGCCGCAAGGGAGTTCTTTGCGGAATATCGGCTGCCAGACGGCAAGGAACTGAAATCAGAGACCCAGTCTGAATATGTCATCAATGCGTCTGTGCTCAACAGGCTGATCGATAGGTACAACAGGCAACGCAGCTGCCGTAACATGGCAGGGAACTCCACCCCGATATCCTGGGAAGGTATTCTTGCAGAGTGCGAGAGACTGCGTGATGAATACGGACATACTCTTCCGAAAAACAAGGCCAGGCTGCAGGATAAAATGCGCCAGTACCGGAGTCAAGGATATCAGTGTCTGGTATCTGGGAAATTGACCAACATAAATGCCGTGAAGCTTATGCCGGACGGGCAGAGACTGGCGATTGCGCTCAAGCGTTCCCGTGTACCGGTCTATACCAATATGCAGATTTTCGAGAAGTACAATGAACTGGCTCTGGACAAAGGCTGGAAACCGCTCAAGTCCCCTGCCACTATGACCCAGTTCCTGAACCGCCCGGAAGTGAAGATCCAGTGGTTTGATGCCACAAACGGGGAACTTGCTGCGAAACAGGTGTATAATCGTCAGAATGTCACGATAATGCCGGACAAGAGGGATTCCATTTGGTACGGTGACGGAACAAAACTCAACCTGTTCTATAAGGTATATACTCCGCAGGGCTACAAACTTGCCACACTCCAGGTCTTCGAGGTTATTGACGCATATTCTGAATGTTTCATAGGGTATAACATTTCGCAGACCGAATGTTTCGAGAGCATGTATGAGGCATACAGGATGGCCATTGAGCTGACCGGCCATCTTCCTGTAGAACTCATATATGACAACCAGGGCGGCACCAAGAGAGAAGACGCAAAGGAGTGGCTGAGGAAACTTGCTACCTGCAGCCGGCCGACTGCCCCGTACAATGCTGCCTCAAAGTCCATAGAGTCAATATTCGGCCGTTTCCAGAGGCAGGTACTGCACAAGTATTTTGGATATACCGGAGGCAATATCACAAGCAAATCCGAATCATCCAGGCCGAATATGGAATTCATCGAGGCAAATGTGAACAGTCTCCCGACATTCGAGGAACTGTGCGGCATATATGCGGAAGCACGCCAGGAATGGAATCACTTGAAACATTATAAATACGACAGGCCGAGGGTGGAACTTTATGAGAGTTCCAGAAATGATGAGTCAGTAGTGCTGACCGATGCGCTCCGGCGTGATCTGTTCTGGGTGACATCCCAGAAGGAGTGCAAGTTTACCGCACGGGGACTTCAGATTACAATCAACAAACAGAAATACATCTACGATGTTTACGGGAAAGACGGTTTTACAGACATGGCTTTCCGGCGCGACAATACAGGCAGAAGTTTCTATGTGCAGTATGATCCGCACGACATGACCAAAGTCAGGCTGTGCACTAAAGATGACTACGGATATCAATGTGTGGCTATCGGGGAACCGTATGTTACCACCCACAGGGCTATGCAAGACCAGAAAGAGGGAGAGAGGGCATTCCTGTTCAAGATGATAGATACGAACAAACTGGAGCGCGTAAGACGGCATATCAATGGGCTGCAGCTGGAAATGGAGCATGGGGTTGCCCCGGAACAGCACGGACTTGTTACGCCAAGACCGAAAGGTATTTCAGACAAGGAATATGAATATTATGCGGATCTGATCCGTGCTGAACAGGACGGTATCCATGAGTCCGGCAACGCTATCCCTGTAGCGGTCGGCCAGCAGGAGAAGGAGATCTCAAATATGACCTTTGACCAGATAAAGGCCCTTGACAGAATGTAATCCACAAAAATCAATAGTTATGATAAACACAGAACAGAAAGAACAGATCAGGGCAAGGCTTGAGACCTATGTAAAGCGTTACCCTTCGCAGACAAAGGCCGTGAATTCCCTCAAGGGAACATCAGCCGGGACAGTATCATCAATCCTGAACAGGAAATGGGAGCTCATTTCGGAGGATATGTGGATGAAGCTATCGTCGCAACTGGACAGTGCATCGGAATGGCAGCTGTGCCGTACATCCGCATTCAATTCCCTGATGCTCTATATGCAGGATGCAAAGGATGAAAGCAATGTTATGTGGGTAACCGGCCCGGCAGGGATAGGCAAGAGTACTGCAGCCGGTGTATTCTGCCGGGAGCATAAGAATGTTTTTCTTGTCACTTGCAGTGAGGATATGCACAAATCTGACTTCATCAGGGAGCTCGCTTCAAAAGTGGGTGTTCGGTCAATAGGAATGACTGTCCGGGAGACTCTTGCTGCCGTTATCGATGCGCTTGTAAGGATGGACAGCCCTCTTCTGATCTTCGATGAAGGCGACAAACTGACTGATACGGTGCTGTACTACTATATCAGTCTGTACAATGCTCTGGAGGACAAATGCGGTATGATATTCCTTTCCACCAATTACATCCAGGAAAGGATGCGCAAAGGACTGAACCGTGGCAAAAAGGGCTATGATGAGATAGACAGCCGTATCTGCAGGAGATTCGTCCCTCTTGATCTTGTGAATTCAAATGAGGTCGAGGCTATATGCCAGGCCAATGGCCTTCTTGACACGGCAGCTATCCGGACAGTGAAACAGGAGGCGGCGTCATGCGGCAACGACCTCCGGAGGGTCAAGAAATCAATCCATAAAGAGCTGAAGAAACTCTCTTTGAAGGATGCTCGATAACCGTTCAAACAGTGTTCAAATGAAGAGATCACTATCGGCGAGTCAAGTCATCAGCATAAGGCATCGTACTATCACTTTGTCCGGTGAATGGGAAAAATGTATTGGAACGATGAACCGTCATGGGGTGGTTTTCTTTTGGGGGAATTCAGGTAACGGAAAGACTTCGGCTGTCGTCAGTCTGAGCAAGGAGTTGGCAGCATTCGGGAAGGTGCTTTACATTCCACTCGAAGAAAAGTTCAGCCTGTCATTCCAGAACACACTCAAGCGTTATGGATTGATTGAATGCGGCTCCAGATTCCAGGTGCTGGACAGTTGTACGATAGAAGAACTTGAGGAAAGGCTTTCCAGACCAAAATCACCGGAATTCATAGTCATAGACTCTTTCCAGTATATGCAAATGACTTACAGACAGTATATATCATTCAAAGAAAAATATTCAAACAAGCTCCTGATATTCGTCAGCCATGCAGATGGCAGACAACCTCTCGGACGCGCTGCCAGAAGTGTAAAATATGATGCGGACTTGAAAATCTGGGTGGAAGGATACAAGGCATTCAGCAAGGGCCGTTTCATTGGGGAGACCGGCGAGGCTGTCATCTGGCAGAAAGGGGCTGAGGACTATTGGGGAATCAAAAAACAGGAGGAACAAAAATGAAACAGTTGCAACAGAAGATCAGAAGAATGGGCATGGATCTTATGACCCAGTTTGAAAAGATGGCCAAAGCAAACGGGTTATTCAAGGAGGGTATCGGCAAGTCTCTTACAGAAGTTTTAACTCCTATGATCGGGAAGTACTTCATCAGCGGGGCAGGATGGGCAATCAGGCACCAGTGGAACATCACTTCCCCGGACTGCAAACCTGCTAAAGATGAGGATATCCTTATGAGTGTATCGGGGAAACTGGAAGTCGGTAAGGGTCGGGATCTTATGTCGAAAGGTGCGGAATACTGGATGGCTATCCCCAAAATAGAAATCAACCAAATGACAGAAGATATGAAAAAATGTTTTTTCGAAGAGAGTACTGGAAGGTATACAGAGACATTGGCGGCAGCCAAAGGTCATGCCCTGCAGAAGCGAATGAGCCCTAAAGTATATCGCATCTGGAAGAATGGTGATAAGGTCATAGGCAAAGCACTCATATATGCCTATGGCGAAAGTGTCGCCACAATTAAAAAAGCAGATGCCTGTATCGCAAAACAGATTGAGGAGGACAGGAAATGAAAGCAATACAAAACTTTGAAGACATCGAAAACCTGAAGACGGATGACAGATTGATTAGACTCGGAGGAGGATGTGTATTTTATTACCGTTTCCTCTGTTTCCATCCGAGGGTCAAACAATATGTAATCCTCCTGGATCATTGCGAGCAACCAGTTAGACTATATTGCCCCATGATGTATGGTTGTTTTTATACGGATTACACGCGTAGAGAAATTCTGGAATACCAAAAGGATTATGCCTTAAAGGAAGCCAAAGCAATAGAGCGATCGTTGGCTACGTTTGAAATTTTATGACCTACTTGGGAAAAGATAGACAGACAATTCAAGGAATGGTATGAGAAGGAAAGCAAATAATTTCGGAAGGTTCTATGTGCTGGCGAAGAAGAATCCGGCCATAGACAAGGAATCCATGGTTCTGCAGTACACTGACGGGCGGACTACCCATCTTCGGGAAATGTATCAGGATGAATACAATGAAATGTGTGATGCGCTGGAATTCGGCCCGAATGGGGTCAACAAAGCAGCAAGGTCAGAGACTCTCAGACGGTTGCGGTCTTCAGTGCTGCTGCGTATCGGCAGGCTCGGCATCAATACAGTGGACAACTGGGCCGGCATTGATGCGTTCTGCATGTCTCCGAGGATAGCCGGCAAGAAGTTCAGGGAACTGACGGAAACTGAACTTGACTCCCTTGTGAAGAAACTTGAAAGTATCATCAGGAAAGGCGGGCTCAAGTCTATGGAGCCGGAAAAGAAAACCCCTGAACCGATATATGTTCATATACCGTATAGACCGAGCAAACACCTCTCATGATTGAAAGTTTAACAATCAAAAATCAATTTTGTTTATCATGGAAACTAACACAGTACAGATGACGGATGCGGAACTGGAGCAGTTCCGGGCATTCCAGGTCGAGCAGCAGAAGAAGGCTGCTGAGGCCAAGGCAAAGGAAATGAGGAACACCTATCGGGAAATGGTGGATGAAGAAATTGACGCTGCCGTTCCCGAACTGGTGACAATATCTCAAGACATCAGGTCCGTTAAGAACAAGGTCATCGAGAATTTCAGGTCTATACTTGAAATGAAGAAGGAAATGTTCCGGATGCAGAAGGGTAAGGATATGGACGTCAGGTCCCATACATTCACCAATACACGAGGAGACAGTCGTATAACGCTCGGCAATTATACCACTGACGGATATCTTGATACTGTTGATGAAGGAATTGCCATTGTCAGGGAGTATATAGAATCCCTTGCTGCAAATGATGAATCAAGGGCGCTTGTCGGGATGGTCCTGAAGTTGCTTGCAAAAGACCAGAAAGGCAACCTGAAGGCTTCCCGGATAATCCAACTCAGAAAGATTGCGGAGGAGAGCGGGAATGACCGCTTTATGGAAGGAGTGAGAATCATTGAGGAAGCCTACAGACCTGCCATATCCAAGCAGTACATAAGGGTCGAAATCAAAGATGCAAACGGGATGTGGAAGAATATCCCTCTTGGAATGACAGAAGCATAGGAGGCATATTATGGGAAGGCAAGGATTATATTACGCTACATTCCGGCTTGAGAAGTCCGGATTCAAACCTGTGACTCTGCAGGGGATGTATGAACCGAGCGGCAAGATGTCTGCTCCGGAAATGAAAATAGAACTGTACCAGGCAATCCATACAATGCTTAGGGAAAAACTCAAGTCGGACAGGTTCAAACTCAGGCTTACAGGTATAACCAGATTGCAGACAGACTTTGTGTATACCCCTGGTCGTACTGCAAAGAAAACAGAAAAGGAGGCGTGCGATGGAAAAGACAGTGAAGCTTGACCCTAAGAAATCATCAGTCCGATATGTACCGACCAGAATTGCTATATGTAAGGAGTGCGGAGGGAAAGGAGTCATCTATATGGACGGTGTACCGCTTAAATGCACTTCATGCAACGGCTCGGGACGGGTAAAGGTAACATGCCAGGTTATCAGCACCGTGAGCGCATTTGTCCCCGGGAAAGATGATGCAGAAGGGGATCTGACAGTCTGACTGTTTTATATGCCCAAGTGTACCGGGAACCGCTGGAAATCAGTCTCCAGCAGTTCCCGGTACACTTTTTATTGTTACATTTGCATAAAATCTACTGCATGCCAATCCAGATGTCATTACCGTTCACAGAGTTCGACCTGCCACAGTTCGAGCGGCAGGATGTGCGCAGGGTTCCCCGGATGGAGACCCCTGCTCCTGTCCTTGTGAACAGACATGACCGTATCATGAAGCGCAACAGGGTGCTTGTGGCCAGATACTATTACTGGACCGAACTCAAGCGCCGGAGGTTCGATGATACGATCAGGCTACTCTCTGAAAACGAGTTCTTCGTGGATGAGAGAACCGTCACCAATGCCATAATGGAGAATGATGCCTTTTTCAGGTCGTTATGCGATTCAAAGACAGGCAGCCGAAAACTCAGGATGATGTTCCCTGGCTTCGACTGGAACTGATCAGTCCAGGAATGATGTGCTGTAAGTTACCAGCCAGGTCTTGAATCCGGTACTACCTTTTTCCGGAATGGCCCTGATCCTCCTCAATGGATTGAACATCCGTCCTCCGTCCCACCACTGCATAGCCTGGTGCACCCTGTCCAGCACATCCATATATGAAAGTGCCATATCCCTGTATTTGTCCGGGACATTGGAATTGGTCGGTCCGGGGATGTTGAATCCGATTCTCAATTGTATTTCCGCAGTTATGCGCTGTTTCCCTCCGGAGAGGGTATCACATGATGTATATGATATTTCGACAAGGGCACAAGGGAATGCGACGGGAGGCCTTGAGTCCCCTCTTGATGAAAGCTGGCCCATTTCGGCATCTATCCAGCGCAGATCAGGCACTTCCTTTTCCAGTCTGTCGCATACTGCAGTAAAAAGTTCTTTGTACATGTTTTTTCAGATTTCAAGTGATTCGATGAATTTTTCTATCCTGTCATGGATCATGTCGTTCAGTTCTTTTGAGTCCCCGAGGAATTGTCTCTGCGGTATGCTGACATTCCTTGTATGCTGCCGGACATTGACATCCCCATGCCTGGTATGTCTTGTATGGGCAGGAACTGTTACCGGACCGGAATATCCCTCGTTATGCACTCTGGCATAGTCCACCTTGTCGTTTCCGGCTGATATGACCACTTTTTCAGGGGAGACAGATGATGCCCGGATGGAGTTCATCATGGCACCGGAGTCAATCAGCAGCGAGCCTGTCCTTTTTTGTACTCTGGCAGGGGCCCATGGATTGCCGTCAAAGGCCTTCTTTCGGAAGGTTTCGCGGTAGTACTCTGTAGCGGTTTCAGCTATTATTTCTGCTGCTTCAGGTAGTATCCTGTCCGGAAGCGACCGGAGATATCTGTCAAGTTCTTTGAAGTCCATAGAAAATCATTATATTTGCAGTGTCTTCAGACGGGCCATAAGGTAGCTGTTTACAACCTGCAGGAGGTGGGGCACGGACCGGGGCCTAATCGCATGGACAGCCTGCCTGGAGGAAACCTGAGAATGAGCACCGGAACACCGGTGCTTTTTTTTATTTTCTGAATACCAGTATCCCATGGCGTACTTTCGGATCCTTTAGTTCGTACCAGGACTTGAACACCATCCTGTCCCCTTCAAGTTTGCAGATGCAGGCTATCGCCCTGCCGTTATAGTATTTTATGGATATCCAGTTGTTCAGCCTTGATTCCGGGTTGTCCCTGTCCTTGTACTCATTGGAGAGCCAGACTTCATCAGGATCGTCCAGAACTTCATTGATGCAGCCCAGCAGATCCTTTCTGAAGGCACGTTTTTTCTTGATGTCAGTCGTATGTACATCATAGTCGGCTTTCTTCATATACCAGGTACGTCCTGCCCGGTCTTTTATCTGCAGTACTCTATCCCCGTCAATAGTGACAGAATGCCCGTCCCACCAGGATTCGGCGGTGCCAGTATAAGGCACCAGATCAGGCCGGCCATTGCCGGTCAGTTTTTTCAGTGACGGCTCCAGACCCCAGTCTGACGGTTTTACCTTATCCATATACTTGGCCGCCATTCCCGGGAATTTGCGGATATACATCTGGTTCTCGTCGAATATGATTGCCCTCTTGCCCCGGTTGATGCCCCAGCCTGACTGTTCGGCCATTTTCCAGTCGTATGACTTGAAGTATTCGTCGACCCGTTTGCGGGACTCCTCAAGCATCTTTTCTGTCACTTCATGACGCATCATTGGCGATACATGGCACCGGCATTTCCAGCCGTTCGGCGGGAAAATCCTGTTCCAGCGCTGGTCATTGAAAGGCAGTATGATTCCATCGAGCGCACGGTGTTCTTCCCTTACTCTCTCGTCCCCGGCGGTCACGTATTTCCAGAATGGAAACAGCTCTCGCTTTTTCATGAGCCTGCGGTAGTCGCTGGCGGCTTCTGCAGTGAGGACTGCGGTTTCATATTCCGTTTTCTGCCACCTGCGGTTGAATGTGTCGCAGATGCTTTCAGCTTCCCGGACGAATTCGTCATAACTTCCGCTTTTACGCAGCGCATCATTGAGGGCCTGTAGTTCTGCCAGGGTCTTTGCTGCGGAGAAATGGAATATGTTCTGCTCAAGTGCAAGGGAGAATGCATCATCGGATGCCATGTAAGTAATGTCGGCATTTGTCAGAATCTGTTTGAATGACGTTTGAACGGCGCTTAAAAGGTCTTTCGCGATGAATCCGAACAGTTCTGTATTCCAATAGTCCTGACCGCCGTATACAGCATTTATGAGCCTTTCCTGCATCGTGTCCCCGTCAGTCATCCTGATGAGGACTCTGCCATCTGATGCCCCGTCCTGCGGGGCTCTCACGAAAAAATCCCTCAGCCTGGCGAACAGAGACCGGTCAGCATTCTTTATGTCAGTGTCACTGGAATCCATCAGCACTCCTTCAACCGGTTCCCCTGTTTTCATTCCTGCGACCGGCTCTCCGTCTTGCGGCACGGGGATGGAATATTTCTCGTGCAGGAAACTCTGGGGGATGTCCATGATTCGGGACAGGCTTACCACATCCGAGACCGAAAGTTGCTCTACCGCTTTAGGGAATATGAACTTGCCTCCGGATACAGGATATCCTCTGGATTCCAGAAGCGGCAGTACCTTGCTGTTGAGCACTCTCTGCACAAAACGGAGGTCGCTCTTGTTCTTGCCTTCCTCTACTTCTTTGTGGACTTCGCCCAGGGAACGGGCCCCCTTGTCGCCCTGTACGGTAGTAAGTGTCTGTCCGAGGATAGTGATGAGTATTTCTTCGTTGCAGGCTTTGCGGAACTGGTCATAAGATCCCCCGTTTCCGGAACTGGATTCCTCGGTCTCGATTTCCGTCTCCTTCGGTACAACCATCCACGGGGCGGAACCTGCCTTGTCGAATGCCTCTTCAAGAAGTTTCCTGCTTTCCGGGTCATAGGCGTTGTATTTTCCGACTCTGCGTGGCATCCCGAACAGCTCCACCCACTGTGACCAGTCCCCGAAACCTCCGCGCTTGTATATGGCGTATGGCGTTGCCTTGAGCAGCAGCCCCCAATCAAGATCCTGCCCCAGAATTATGAGCTGCGGATCTGTGTCATACGGTATCCCTGAAAGGTCATTCTCTCGGATCAGGATTGATCTGGTGCGCAGGTCGATGTGCTTTGCCGGTATTGCGAAAGCGGATATCCCGTCCGGGCCGAAAGTCAGTTCGATTCCGGCTCTGCCGTACATCTTGCATTTGACGATTTCTGTCAACAGTGTCTCCCATGCGGTGCTGTCCATGAGATCTGAAATCTCCTGCACCTCTTCCCCTGATGCATCCTGGAATGTAAGTTCCGCATTTGTGACCGCATCGATTCTTTTCTGTACGGCATCGCTCAGAAGCCCGTCAATCATGATATCCTCGAATAGGTTGTACAGGGACGCAGGTCTTCCGGCATCGGCAGCACGCAGGGCGGCTCTCCATGTCCCGACATCGGAGACCTTGCGTAATGGTGCCTTGATTATAATCTGGTTCATTACCGGTGCATTGTCTTTCCGGTTGTCTTTTCTTGTATCTTCCATATCTGTATTTGATTAAAAATGCTGTGACCGTCTGGGATTGCTGCCGAACAAGTATTGTCCTGCGGTGTCGGGTTTCCCGTCCCCGTCATTGTCTATTACGGGCAGGCAAGGGGTTACTTCCCCTTTCTGTACCTGGCGCAGCCATGATATCGCCCTGTCATATCTGTCCTGCCTGAGCTCCAGTTCGGTCCCTGCATTGCACAGGTTTATGAAATGCCATACGGCGATATCCTTTACGAATATCAGGAGCAGAGAGTTCCGCTCGTCCCCTTTTGCAGAGAAGACCTTGTCCCGGTCGTAATCGCCGAGATATCCCCATGCTTCCTGTACGGCGGCATCAATGGCGGCCGTGATGATGGTCTCGTCCTCTCTGCTGATCACATCCACATTCTCCTTGTACAGATGTGTCTTGAGTTCTTCCGGTGTAATGAATGCCATATCAGTATCTTTTTTTATTGATAGATTTGAGCCCAATGCTGTAGGAATCGGATGAAAGTGTCCCGATTTTCTGGTTTATGATCCATACTCCGCCTTCTATGCAGTCCGGCCCGTCTGCAGGTGATTTCATGGCCCGGTTTACCAGTTTGAACTGTTCCTCGAGCCGTTTCATGTGCGGGTTGTCCTTTTCATCTATGTTCAGCACCAGCTTGCCGAGCCTGTTCAGCGGTTCGAGGTTACCTTCAATCCTGTCGAATTTCTCCGGCTTCGCCCTGGTGTCCGGGATTATTCCAATGAACCCCATTGTCCTGCCCTTTTCATTGAAGAGGGGCACGAATACCTGTTCATAGAAAGGGTCCTGCAGCTTGTTGTTCTCAATGTAGTTGTACAGTTGGGTCTTTCCTCCGCAGTAGTCCCTCATGTCATAGTACCACTGGACGAATTCCTCGTTTACCACATGGTCGAGCCGGCCGGTATAGACATAGAATCGTCCGTCATAGTAGCCGATGAGGAAACATGCCTTGTAAGATGTAGCCTTGTTTTTGGAGTTGGACGGTGCAGGGTCTCCGTATACCACCGCGAACCGGAGCTTTGACAGCGGAGGGCATTTCCCCCATGTCATTTCCTTGAACACGTCCCCTTCTGAAAGCGGATTATTGAAATACTCCTGCTGGGCGGCCCGGGTGCTTATCTTTGACAGGATCCTGTCGATACGCTCCTCCGAATTCTTTTCCGGCCATGTTGATTTTCCGTTGCTGTCACGTATGTTCACGATATCCCAGTGGTCAGCTTTTTCCCCGGCCCTTTTTACACAGCAGTCGGGGGCGATGATATTACCGCAGAATACCACAAGCATATCATCACTGACAGACCTTGTCGGGAACAGTGCCCCTTCGAACCATTCCCATTTCTTTTTCAGTGTGTCTGGGTTGCGGCAATCCTGGTCCGTGTCGAAATCGTCTACCAGGATAGTATCAGGCCGGACCGCATCTTTTCTGGTACCACGAGGGGACTCAAGGGCACCTATCGCCCTGAATGCAGCCCCGTTCGTAAGGCTGAATTCATCCATTGTCCACTTCCCGTATTCACGGAGGTCTCCGTAATATGCCTTGAGCAGGGAATTCCTTTCGAATGAAGTCCTGTACGGGTCAAGCAGCCGGATTGCATTTTCATGACTGTTCGATATGAGCAGCACATTCTTTTTCTTTCCTGTAAGGACAAGGAACATCACGCACATGAACACGAGGGTTGATTTGGCCAGTTCCCTTGACCATGAAAGCACTTCGTACCATTCCGGATTTGATGTTATCCTTCTGATGGCTTTCTTGTGGAACGATGTGAACGGATATTTCGCGTACTCTCTGAAGAAGAACTGCATCCACTGCACAGGGTCTTTCTCCAGTTTCTGGAGTTTCGCCATCCTTTCAGCCGGGCTCAGGTCATCGGTGCCGCTGTCTCGCTTCAGCGATGAATGGTATTCCCTCCATTCGTTGAAAGCCTGTCTGTCATCGGCCCTGCTCATTTCATCTTCTCCTTTATGTATGCATCGAACCAGTCGCTGAGTTCCTTGGCTTTCTCCAGATCGGCTTTGCGAAGCCAGTCAAGCAGTCCTCTGGAGACATTGTATATGTCCCGGATAGATGCATCCTGCTCGAGGGCTTCGAGGTCTGCGGTAAGTTTTCTTCGTATGTCGGCTTCCGCTGCTGTCGGGAACCGTTTGCCGGAATCCCTTCTTCCTATTGCCCGGTCGAGTTCGTCAAGCTGCTGCAGAGTCGAGTTTATCCTTTCCTCCCTGGTCTGCAGCAGGTTCAGTTTCAGTCCTTCCCATTCCTTTGCCCACCGGTTGACAGTGATCCTTGATACACCCACCCTGTCGGCTATCTCCTGCTGGGTCAGGTTCTCCTTCAGGAACATGAGCTTCGCCCATTCTTTCTTCTGGCTTGATGTAAGTCTTTCTCCCATATCTGTATGATTTGACTCTACAAAAGTATATCTGCCGTGGCTGAAAGAATAATCGGGCTGTAACAGACTGCACTGTAATGTTGTTGTTTACAGTGTGGCAGCAGTTCTTTGCAACCCGATTTGTCAAGGCGGATAAACCGCTGCAATTTTGCGCAAAACTGAAGGACAGGAGATGGGAAAGAAACGGACATTTACGCTGCATGACGAGTCAGTGAATACATACGGGTTCAGGATGCTCACTTCAGGGAGCAATCTGGAGGAATTCAGGAAGAACCCGGTCATGCTCCTGAACCATGATGACTGGTCCATGCCGATAGGCAGATGGGAGGATATCAGGATAGAGGGCGGCCGCATACTTGCCGATGCGGTGTTTGATGAAAGCGATCCGAGAGCTGCAGAGGTGATGAGGAAGGTGGACGAGGACTTCATCAGGATGGCATCCATAGGGGCATGGCCACCGGAGGAGACGAGCGATGCGTATGACCTCATGCTACCAGGGCAGACAGGCCCGACAGTCACCAGGTGGACGGTGCGTGAGGCGAGCATAGTCACAATCGGGGCAAACCACAACGCCCTGGCGTTCTATGACAGGAAGGACGGAAAGATCATCAGTATGGACAAGGGTGCGGACCTGGTCCGGCTGATGGATGAACATAGCCATAACCAAAAAAGAAACAAGATGGGAAAGTTGACAGAACTTTTGAATCTGCGTGACGATGCCAACGAGCAGTCAATAGCAGATGCGGTGTCCTCGATCATCAAGGACCGCGACAGACTCAAGTCTGAGAACAAGACCCTGTCCGATGCGATAGACAGGATCAATACGGAGAAGAAGGAGTCCCAGAAGAAGGAGGCGGTCGAGTTGGTCGATGCCGCCATCAGGGACGGAAGGTATGACGCAAAGGGACGGGACTCACTCCTTGCCCTGTTCGACAAGGATTTTGCCGGGGCAAAGGCTATGCTGGAGTCGATTCCGGCAAGGAAATCAGTACAGGCCCAGATACAGTCGGCTTCCGGATCTGAAAACACGGAACTTGCCGACCTGTCGAAGATGAACTGGGATGAGCTTGACAAGGGCGAAAAGCTCGCAAAGCTCAAGGATCTGTCTCCGGAGATATACAGGAGCAAGTTCAAGGAGAGGTTCGGTGTGGAGCCGAAGGAATAAAGTTTAACCATAAATCACAATAGGAATGGCAATTCAGAAAGAACTTTGGATGGGCACGATAGTCGAAGGCCTTTTCGCCTCGAACTCTTTCATGTCCAAGGCGTTCAACGCCGATGAATATGTCCTGCAGGGAAAGACAGTCCATATCCCCAATGCCGGAGCTGCATCAGGGGTTGAAAAGAACAGGAAAACCAAGCCTGCGGCTGTGAAGACGAGGACTGACACCGATGTCACGTTCACGCTCGACGAATACACGACAGATCCGGTACATATCAGCAATGCCGATACAGCGGAACTGAGCTACAACAAGCGGGAGTCTGTCCTGCGTAACGACAAGCTGAAGCTGATGGATGCAGTGGCGCTTGACTTCATATACAACTGGTCGCCTGATGCAGCCGGCTGTGTCGAAACTACCGGTGCCGAGATTGATGCCTACACTCCTGATGCGACAGGGAAAAGGAAAGGGCTGTGCAAAGCCGATGTGCTTGCCCTCATGACCAAGTTCAACCAGGACGATATCCCGCAGGAAGGAAGATATCTGCTGCTTGACGCACAGATGTATTCCCAGCTGCTCGACTCGCTCACTGCCAACGAGAACACCGCTTTTCTCGCATCGGCTGATGCGCAGAACGGAATTCTCGGAAAGCTTTTCTCGTTCAATGTCATGATGAGAAGCAAGGTCGGAGTATATTCAAATGCCAAGGCGAAGAAGGCATGGTCGGCGGCAGGTGCTGCAACTGATCTCGCTGCAGGCCTTGCATGGCACGAGCAGAGCGTATGCCGTGCTCTCGGGGAAGTGAACGCTTTCGAGAATGAAGGAGACCCGACCTGGTACGGGGACATCTACTCGTTCCTTGTTCGGGCCGGAGGCCGTATCATGCGCTCGGACAACAAGGGTGTCCTGGCCATAGTCCAGGGTACGCCGGCCCCTGCTGCTGAACCGGAAGAGTAGTATGGCATCAAAGCTCAAATATCTTGTAATCCACTGCACAGCCACGCCGGAAGGCCGTGACGTGACCTCCGATGAGATCCGCAGATGGCACACTGACCCGGTAAGCAAGGGCGGGCGTGGCTGGAAGCAGGTGGGATATACCGACCTGATACATCTTGACGGGACTGTGGAACGGCTTGTGGCGAACAATGAGGACTCCAATGTGGACCCGTGGGAGATCACAAACGGGGCAAAAGGATACAATGCAGTGTCAAGGCATATTGTCTATGCCGGCGGGCTGGCTTCTGACGGAAAGACACCGGCGGATACCAGGACAGGGGCACAGATTAAAGCGATGGCGGAGTATGTGCACCGTTTCCATGAAAAGTTCCCGGATGTCAGGATAATCGGGCACAATGAGATTGCGGCCAAGGCCTGTCCGTCCTTCGACGTACAGGAATGGCTGAAAAGTATAGGCATTAACCAGTAATGTAAAGAATGGGTCATGGACAGTATGGCAATGGATTTCCTGATGGACTTTCTCCGGTTCGCCCTTCCGGGCGGATTTCTCGGAGGTGTAGTCACATGGATTGCGGGGCGGAGAAAAAGGAACAACGACATGCTGTCCCAACTCCAGTCTTCGATAAACATGCTGAGTTCCGAGAACCGGAAAATCCTTGACGAGAACATAAATCTGCGCGTTGAAAATGCAGAACTCAAGGCGAACCAGGAGGCGATGCTGATGAAGCTGACCAATCTCACAAAGGAAATCGAAAGACTCAGGAAACTCATTAACGGTAAAGAACGAAATGCGAAGGAGCGCAAAAGCAATGTGTCTGCTGGCCGTCGTGCTGCTGAGCGGATGCGGGGTGCAGAAGACCGCAATGTCGGAAAGGACAGGGCAGGAGGAGCATCTGGAAGAGAGACGGACGTCTGTGCAGGACAGTACGGAATCGGAATGGATCCACAGGACGCTCAAGGGGAACTCCAGGGTGCAGATCCGGACGGAACTGACGATGGAGGCTGTGCCGGAATCAGTGGCATCGATGGAACTGACGGAGGAGAGCCTCCATAATCTGCCGGAAGGAGCCGAGTACAGCACATCATCCGGCAGATCTTCACTGACGGTCCGCAGGATATCAGGCGGAATAACCGTTACAAGCCGGTGCGACTCCATAGCAAGGTTGTGCAGGTATTATGAGGAGAGATTGGACAGGAGCGAGACTGAAATAGACAGCCTGCACAATATCCTGTCTGCGAGGTCGACAGACAGTACGGCTGTAATATCGGAGTCCTCATCTGATACCGAGACTGTACAGGCTACGGAAACCAGACGGCGCAGCGGATGGTTCGGCTGGCTGGCCTCCGGATTCATGGCCGGAGTACTGGTGATGATTTTCGCCAGGATTATCATAAGGAAGTTAATTTCATAATCAATTTAGTAATGGCAAAAGAAAACGACGGAATAGTTGTGCTGCTTGACGCACTTGTATTCAACGGCAAGAAGATCGGCTATGTGTCTGAAGACGGTATCGACTGGGGCGGAGACGCTGCAGAGTATATCAGAATTTGGGCGGCCCAGAAGCGTAATGCACCGGTAAAGAAGATCAAGAAGAAGGCAGCGACCAATGTGATCACATTCAACCTCATTGAACTTCTGCCTCAGAACTGTGCGGATGTCATGGGAGGGGACGTGTCCGGGGAGAAGTGGAATTTCCCTTCTGATTCAGTAATGCTTGAAGGCCCTCTGAAAATCATGTCCGGCACAGGACAGACAGTAGAACTTTTCAAGGTATCCCTTGACGGAGCGATAAGGGGGACCCTCGGAGGGGACGACCCTCTCAGGATTGAATGCGAGATGGAGATGGAACTTCCGGCAAGCGGAGGATCGCCTGGATGTATGTATCCGACGGAACCGGCAATCAGCATCAACCCCGTGACCCTGAATTTTGAGTCTGCCGGAGGAGAAAAGACTGCAACCATAGATGCGACTGGTCCGTTCAAGGTCGGGGCAGTGCCTGAAGGGTTCACAGTCGAAGTGAAGAACAACGGTACTGTAGTGGTGAAGGCTGAACAGAATTCTGGAGAGCAGAAGAGCGGGTCAGTCGAATTCACGCTTCAGGCTGACAGCAGCAAGAAGGCTACTCTCACCCTCAGCCAGAGCGCAGGAGCATGATGGACAGGACTGTGGAGATAGAGGCGGCAGAGGCGCTCCTTGATGTCGGGGTGTCCCTGCCTCTTCTTTCATTAAGGATAAGGAAGAAACGGGTGTCTATATTGAGGGTCACGATGAAACGGCCGTTTCTCGGGACACTTGTCAGGATGTCGAAGATATATACCGGTCTTGGCGTGACATACGATGAAATGGCGGATTTCAACCAGAGACAGGAGGCAGCATTCATGGCTGAACACGGCAAGGACATGGCAAGACTTGTTTCGCTGGCGATATGTCGCGGATCATTGTCTGGATATCTGTTTTCAGGACTGCTTTCCAGGATCATACTATGGCATTGCGATGACAGGTATATCTTCGGTGCTGGGCTCATGTTCAGGGGGCTGCTTGGCACAAAGTCTTTCATGAATATTATCAGGTCGGTGGAAAGGGCAAATCCGATGAAGCCGAGACTGAGCCAGACGGGAAGGGAGAGTTAAGAACCAGGTTCATCGGTTCCCATAGCCCCTTCGGGACTATATGGCAGATAGCCACTGCCACAGGATGGAGTGTCCGCGATATTATGTGGAAGGTCAATTATCCGGTTTTACGGATGATGCTTGCGGATGCACCTCACTATGAAACGCTCAAAACAAATGCCGATACAGGCAAGGGTAGAAAGAAGAAACAAAAGAAAGGGAAGGATGCAGTCAGTTTCTTCCAGTCAATGCTGAAAAACGATAAAGCGGAAGAATGAAACCGGTAGAGATAGAGTTCCTCTTGAGGGACAGGACAGAGGAAGGCCTTGACAGGATGTCAGGAAATCTTGATGGGGTGCGGGCTAAATACAACTCCACCAGGGCAACGCTTGCGGCACTCGGTAAGGAAATGGAGAAGCTGCAGGGGCAGAAACTGTCCCCAGGTATCGACTCTTCCGGGAGCACTGGGCAGATCGATGCCCTCAAGAAAAAGATATCCGAACTTCGTGCAGAAGTGGCTGCTCTTGAGAAGGAGTACCCTGAACTCGGCAAGACCGTGTCCGGTACACCTCTGTTGCCGCCTGATGCCCAGAGGGTCAAGAATACATATAACGGTCTGCATAACAGTATCCAGCAGATTGCAAGGGAAATGCCCTCTCTGGCCATGGGACCACAGATGTTTTTCATGGCCATATCCAACAACCTCCCTGTGTTTACTGACGAACTTGCCAGGGCGAAGAAAGAATATAATGACCTCGTGAAGACCGGGCAGAAAGGTGTTCCTGTGTGGAAACAGGTACTTTCATCTTTGTTCAGCTGGCAGACGGCACTCACTACAGGCATCATGCTGCTGGTCATGTATGGGGATGAGATTGTGCGGTGGATATCGGATCTGTTCAAAGGCAAGAAAGCCATCGACAGTGTCACTGATGCCATCGGGTCAATGCATGAGGCTATCGATGCGGAGAACCTGGCGAGTCAGATAGCCAATTTCGAGAAACTTGCGAGAGCGTACAGGGCGATCGGTGACAATGCCGAAGAAAAGCGGAAATTCCTTGAGGCATACAAGGATGAGATTGAGAAGACAGGTGTCGTAATTTCGGATATCTATGATGCTGACAATCTTTTTATCGACAATGCGGACAGGTTTGTAGAGTCAATACAGAAGAGGGCTCTGGCACTTGCAGGAATGGAACTGGCCAAGGAACAGTATCAGAAGGCTATAGAACTCAAGGCCGAGAATGCTGGCGTGTACTCGGAACTTGATACTGCGAGAAACAACAGGGCGTATTATGCCAATGAATACAACCAGAGACTGGCATACCTTAAGGCAAACAACCTTACCGGAAATCCTCTTTATGAAAGACAGCTGAAGGCATCCCTTTCCAATTATAACTATTGGAACGATCAGGTCGATTCACTTGAGTCCAAAATAGAGGACAAGATCGAGAGCAGGATAAAGGCTTTTACTGATGCTGGGAATGCATATCTGGATGCAGCGAATTATCTGGACAATGCAGCATCAGGTATACTTGAAGATGCCGGGATAGAAACTGAAACAGGCAAAACAGATAGCACAGGCGACGGTTCTGCGCAGGATCTTAAGGAGAGGCTGACGGAGAGACTTGCCAGGATGGAAGCCGAAGCCCAGACTGATGTCTCCGAAATGACTGTCAAGGCCATGAAGGAAGGGTATGAAAGGGAAAGGAAGGAAGCCGAACTGGAGTTCGAGCAGGAGAAGGCCCGTATCAGTCAGGAACTGGAGGAGCGTCTTGCCCTATATGCTGAATTGCGAAAGGCGGGTGCGTCTGTTCCTGCAGGAGCGGAAGAACGGACAAAGGCACTTGCGGCTGCACAAATGGCAAAGGCAGGAATGGTCTACGACAACCGTCTTTCACAGATAGATGCCCAGGAGAGTAAAGATGAGGCTGATCGTCTGAAGGATGCTGAGGCTGAACTGCAGAAACTACTTGACAAATACCGGGATTATGAGGCGCAGAGAATTGCTATAAAAGCACAGGGAGACAAGGATATCGCTGTTCTGGAGGCTGCGAGGACAGAGGCCAATTCGGAAGAGATTGACCGGGCCATAGAGGTTGCCAGACAGAAGATGCAGGAAGGAATCCAGGAGATAAACGATACCGAAGCCCGGAGTACGACAGAGGACAGCGGCTTCTTCAAGCGGCTCTTCGGGGACTGGTCATCAATGTCCTTCAGTTCACTGAAGGAGTTGATAGCCCAGGCGCAGCAGCTCAGAGATTATCTGAACGGTTCAGGGGATGCTTCCGGCATCACATTCATAACCCAGGAACAACTCGAGGTCATAGAGAAAAGCCCTGAGGAACTGGACAAGGTCAAGAAGGCACTTGATGGTTTGCTGAATAAGAACTCGAGCGGTAGCAGCAAGTGGTCCAACATATTCAAGACATTCGAGAAAGGACTTGCGAAATTAAAGGGTGCAAAAGGTCTTGATGAGATATCTGGGGCTATAGGAACCATTAGCGGGGCTGCAGGGGATGCGGCAGGCGAACTCTCGAAGATGTTTGAAGCCATGGGGAATGATGCTGTGGCTGATGCAATGGAAGGGACGCAGCAGGTGCTCGGCGCAGTTGCAAATATCGGAGAAGGATTTGCCAAGGGAGGTATTGTCGGTGCCGCCGGTGCTGCCATCGGGGAGATTGCCAAGTTCGCGACATCAGCGATTGAGGCGGCCAACAGGCATGCTGAAGCACTCAAGGAGATAGAGAATGCCAGGCTTTCGTTCCAGCGTCAGTATAATCTTCTCCTTCTGGAACAGAACCTTCTTCTCGAGGAGGCCTCCAACATATTTGGCGAGCGCCAGATATTGAAGGCAGCCAATGCCCTGGAAGTATACCGACAGGCACAGGAGGATCTTGACCGGGCACTCAGATATTCCGGGCTGAATGGTAATCGCAGAGGATCGATGGGAAGCAGCTCGTCAGTCCCGAGAAATACGTCAGGCGGATCATCTTCCGGGACGCCTGTCCGGAGACCCGGATCAGGGTTTAATGATGCCAGGAACGCATACAACGAGTATCTGGACGGTCTCGGCAGTGCCACTATAGTGACCGGACACGAGAAGACCGGGCTGTTCGGCTGGGGCAAAGGCCGGGATGTATACAGTAGCATACTCAAGGTGTACCCTGAACTGATTGATGAGAACGGCAAGCTTGACACCGCGATGCTCCAGACTATCCTTGACACCAGGACCATGTCTGATGAGACACGGGCGTATCTGGAGAATCTGCTTGACCTTACCGATGTCATGGAAGAGGCTCAGGAGGCTCTCAGGGACTATCTGAATGAGACATACGGCGGACTCGGGGACGGTATGTTAGATTCCGTGGTGGCTGCCATCGATGGAAGCCAGGGGGTACTTGAAGGGTTTGCAGATAATGTTGGCAGCACATTCGAGGATCTCGGGGAACAGCTTGCATATTCGCTCTATTTTGCGGACGAATTCGACCGACTGCAGAAAGATCTTGAGGAACTGTACGGAAGTGGGAAAAGTGAGCAGGATATAACGGAGGACGCGATGGATCTTCTTGACAACTTCTATGACAGCATAGGAGACAATGCTGATGCAGCCCTGGAATGGATGAGGGCTTGGCAGGAGAAAGCTGCGGAGAAAGGTTTCGATATCTGGAATGACGGGACAGTTTCGCAAACAGGCAAGGCCGGGTCTTTTGAGACAATGACCCAGGAGCAGGGTACCAAACTGGAGGGACTTTTCACTTCAGGTCAGATCCACTGGGCAAATATAGATACCACCCTTGACGGGATGGGCGATGACATGTCCGAGGGGCTTGACTGTCTCCGAAACATAGAATCCAATACTGCAGGGAGTCTTGCTGAACTCAGGGCAATAAGATCGGACATGTCCGTCATAATACGTGACGGGGTAAAGGCGAGATGATATGGAAATACTGAAGGGACTTTTTTTCATTAACGGACTCGATGCATACGAAACTTACGGGGTTTTCCTTTCGGAGGAGAATGCCGGCGACATGGAGAATTATAATGCCCTTATGAAGCCAGCCGACTCGAAAGGTCATACTTGTGTCGATTTCAGAGAGCAGGACGGGGAAAAGTATGCAAAAAAACTCGTCACGGCGCTCAAGGCGCGTGATATAGAGTTGCAGTTCACTCTTGAAGCGGCCAATAAAGCAGACTTCTTTGACAAACGCAGGAAGTTCATCACGGCACTCCGGACAGGAGTGGACGGATGGCTGACCCTGAGACTTGCCGACATAGACCAGTCATTCACGGTCTTTTATGTCAACTGCAGCCGCTGGACCCAGATGACAGATTTTGAAGACAAAGTCTATGCGAGTTTCAAGGTGAAATTCCGCGAACCGGAGCCTGTGTATTGAAAGCCGTTCAAACGGTGTTCAAATGATATTTTAAAGCAAGGGAACAATGGCACTCAAGATATATGATAAAGACAACGCACTCCGGATGGAGGCCGCCTGTGATGAATCCAGTTCACAGCAGGTGGAACTTCATGGAGACAATGTCCTGTCCCTATCGTTCACATCATACGAATGTATCCGTATCGATGTGAATGATTATGTGGATTTCTGCGGTGAACGGTTCTGGGCTGTGGAGCGATATATCCCGGAACAGGTGTCTACAGTTGAGTGGAAATACGCACTGAAACTTTACGGGATACAGAGTCTTGTCCGCCGGTTTCTGGTCGTGAAGCTTGTGGACGGGGAAAACGAGACAGAATTCTCCCTTACTGCACCGGCTTCGGAACATTTGCAGCTTATTGTGGACAGCATCAATTCCGGCATGGGGACTACGGACTGGAAGAGAGGCGAATGTGTACAGACAGAGAATCTTGTAATAGATTATTCCGGGACATACTGCAATGATGGCCTTTCGAAGCTTGCCGAGTCAGCCGGTACCGAATTCTGGTTTGACGGGACTACAGTGAACCTGTGCAGATGTGAGAGGGGCGAATCGATAACACTTGCCTATGATAATGGACTGATATCGTTATACAGGGAGAGGGCTGACAATGTGAAATTCTTTACCCGCCTTTTTCCAATCGGCAGTACCAGGAACATCGACCCGGATAAATACGGACATACACGGCTGCAACTCCCGGACGGAGCAAAATATGTGGATCGTGATATCGACAAGTACGGAATCATCCACCATTATGAGAAAGAGGCGTTCTCAAAAATTTATCCCAGGAGGATTGGCACTGTCAGCAGTGTCCGGGTGTCGGATGCGGTTTCAGAGGACGGGACAGACTACAAGATCTATTGGTTCAAGGACAGTGGGCTTGAGTTCAATCCGAACACTTATGAGATTGCAGGTCTTGTCAAGCATGTCTCGTTCCAGTCCGGGGAACTGAACGGTCGGGATTTCGAGGTAAACTGGCATCCGGATACAGAGGAATTCGAAATCATAACACAGTGGCCATACGATGACGGACGCCAGGTACCTGGAGATACACTCATACCTGCAGCCGGGGACAAATACATACTCTGGAATCTCCGTATGCCTGATGAATATTACGCCCTGGCGGAACAGGAATACCTTGAAGCGGTAAACAAGTATATGGATGAAAACCGCAAGGATGTCTCCGTCTATAAAGGTCATACTGACCATGTAGATATTGATGAGCGGGGACTGACACTTGTGCTGGGGCAGCGTATCAGGCTTGAAAGCATACAGCAGTTCCCAGAGACAGGGTATAAACTGAGCCGGATCGTAAAGATTACCCGCAATGTCCTGCGGCCTACAGACATGGATATCGAGGTAAGTGATGTCGTATCCAAAGGCAAATATGACACATTGAACGACAGTGTCAGCGAGGTCAGAAGCTATGTGGAGACCACTGCCGGGACTTTGCCTGGCATAGTCAAGAGCTGGGAGACCACAAAACTGACCGACAGTAACCTCATGAGTTCAGCGAAGACGCTGCTGGAACTGGCAAGACGGTCATTGAGCCGATTGAATGACGATACTGCTGAAGGTCTGATAACATTTCTGGAAGGGCTTGTGTCTGAAGGGTTGATTTCAGCCAAAGACGGACTTGAGATTGGCCAGTATGTGAATTCTATAACGGCCGGGAAAGGGGCAGGGATTGACAGTGACGGTAATGCCCAGGTAGAGAGCATTGAGGTAAGGTCCTACATGAAAGTGATGGAACTTATCATCAACAGGCTTTCTGCCCAGGAGGGGGAGTTCAACTTCACGGAGTCCGGTACCATAGACAAGGTGACAGAACTGGAGGCAGGGACATATCTTCTTGATATCAGGAAGCGCTGGGACTTTGATTTTACGGCATTCAAGGAGAATGATGTCGTATACGGCAGTGTCAATTCATTGCTCGAGGACGGTGGTTATTATACAAGCTGGTTCCGGGTGCTTGCCGTGGATGTTTCAGCTAACCAGCTTACGGTCGCCCTGTATCCGGATAATGAAGTTCCTGCAGGCCGCAATTTTGCCCCGTCAGCCCGGATGAATATCTGCAGACGGGGTAATGCAATAGACAAGAACAGACAGAGTTGCTGGTACTTGTCAAGTTATGAGGGCTGCATAATGTATCTCGAGGGGGTAACGAAGCCTATACTCGAAGAGAACAATTATTATTTGAGCCTTGGCAGACCGAAGCATCTTGATCTGTTCAACGGGCTGCCGATAAACTATGACCATCCATACCTCTTTGCGAGGGGTGCGATAGTCCAGGATCTCCTCAGGATAGATTTTCAGGGGAATCCGGTATACGAGATTGTGGATGAAGGTCTCTGGAAGGAGGACGGTGAGTATATAAGAGGCTACAGCAGTCTGTACGGTAAATATATTCAGCATCAGGTATGGTATAAGGACTGCTGCTGGAGATGTGTGACAGATGCTGCCACAATGGGACTGCCACCGAAATGGAACAACACACAATGGGTGTGCGTTTCCGGAGACGGTAATTTTACCCTGGAGATTACCAGTAGCAAAGGTCGGTTCTTTCGCTTCGGGCAGGAATATACCACTCTTGGATTCCGGGTCAGGCATGGCAGCATGGATATCAGTACAGATGCTTCGCAAGTGGAATGGACCCGGGAGTCCGGGAATGCCCAGGAGGATCTGTTGTGGAATACGGAGCATGCGGCATCGCATGAGACAGTGGATATCACTCCTGCAGATATGCCGAGCAACTGGTTTGATGAGAAGCAGGTAGTGTTCAGATGTACGGTTGCAATCCGGGATGGAGAGACGCTAACCCAAAAATTCACGATAAATAAATAGACAGTTATGAAGACAGCATCAGCTTACATACTTTATCAGCCTTTGAGTGTATCGTTGTCACTTGAGGTGGCAGGTGGTAGCCTGAACCAGAACAGGAACGGGCTTACCGGGGAGTATGAGCCGGATAGAACACTGTTCCCGCTCATGTTACGCCCACGACTCATGCTTACAGATCCTGACGGACTTTTGGACCAGGGCGACCATTCTTCTGATCTGATAGATACAAGATGGTACATCGGGTCAGACGAATCCGGGGAGAGGATAACAGCGCAGACAGAAGGGTTCGTCCTGGGTTCTTATGGTGTTTTAACTGTTAAAAGGAATGTGGAGCCATCACAGCCTTTGACGCTGTTTTTCAGTTGTGCGTTTATAGACCCGAGAACAGGAAAGACATTCCGAAAGACATGTACCACCACATTGTCATCTGTAACCTCGCTGCAGTTCAATCTTTCCATGGAGATAGATGCTGCACTTAAGATGGCGGTCAGCCCGTTCCGGAACAACCAGACCAGAAAGATTACAGCCACTATGCATAACGGTACAGAAGTGGTCGAGGATGGTGATGCCGTATATCTGTGGCAAGTGCGGGACGGGACATCTTTCCGCAGTATTACAGAAGATGATCTTTTCTATGTCTCCGGGCAGAACACCAGGACCCTTACGATAGACAGGAGCTTCATAGATAGAGAGACAATCAGGGTGACGGCCTACCACAAGTCACATCAGGAGCAGAAACTGTATGCACAGACCCGTGTGTTCAGGTGGTATGGACAATGGGATGAACGGGAAACGATAGTACGTGGCCGGTTCATCCGTCCTGATACATCAGAGATAGAAGTCAGGGCGGTCATAGATACTCCAAAAGGTCAGGTGGTGTCGCCGGCCGACTATTACGACATCACGCATATAAAGACCACCAATGAGGCCGGTGCGCGTCAGGATGTGATCGGATATGGGGAAAAGGTTGTCCTGCCGGCGGCACATGTAAACCGGAAAGATGCGATTACGGTATTCGGTATTGATGTCAAGGAGCTGACGGCACTAAGGGCATGTACTGTCGGAGGGAAAATCGCCATGCTGAACGGGAAAATAATGACTATAAGGATTCCGAAGAAATGAAAATAAAGATGTATTCAGTCCCGGATAAGATTGCTGCCGATCTGGGACTTGCAGAATTAAGGATATCAGATGGTAGCGGACATTATCTGTTGTCATCCCAGGACCTCCGTGCATACGGCATTGACCGGGCGGTATCGGATGGGGCCGTCGGGATTTCGGCAACTGAAGCAAAGGAGAAGTTCAATCTATAAACTGAATTGATATGGATATAAGTGCTATCGATACGCTTGAGGCGATCGTTGATGGTGACACCATCGTCCCGGGGATGAATTTTGCCCTCCCTTCAGGAGTGGGTACTACTCAGTATTTCAATCCGTCTACAGGAGAGTGTACCCCTGATTATTCCCAGAGCAAGAATCAGATCATTTTATACCCGTACTGCTACTCGAGCAGCTCCGGTAAATTCATTGTCCCTGATTCTGGACAGGAAATGTGGTATTTTGACAATCCTGATTCTGAATCTTCACAGATTCTGGCGACAAAAGGGGGAGAAGTCGTCTCAAAGTACAGCAAACTGTTTCAGAAGACCACATATTCAGTGAATAACCAGGTATTCCCGGCATTGAAAATTATTGGCAATCTTGCTGGCGAAGATTCCCTGAACGATGTCGGCATATATTTCAAGTCCACATTCAAAGGCATGGAATTGACCTGCCATGCAGTGATATCTGTGAGGGAGAGTGTCGGCAGCATGTTCGACATCCTGATAAACTGTACCAACGAGGACGGCCTGAATGATACGGTAATCGACAACAATAGTGAATACCTGGTGCTCAATGCTGCCCTGCAGGACAACGGGGCCAGCGTCTCTCCTTCCGGGGCATGGAGCTGGAAGAAAGCCACATCTTCGGGTTTGGTAGCCGTGTCTCATGTCGCAGGTGTCACGGAACTCTCGGATTCTAATAGGACACTGAAACTGTATGACGGGGCAATAGAGGGAACAGAAGAGTATTTCGCATGCGTTGAGCACAACGGTGTCACATATATGAAGGGCATCCAGGTATGTGATACACATGACCCGTATTATATCGATATCGGCAGATCCAAGTCAAGTAATATGGTTAAGGAGACCGATACCATAGAGTATACGCCGAAAGTCCTTTCACGGTCCTCAAGAACTGTACAGAGCGGATGGTCTTTCAGCTATGCAATCCGTGACAATGAAGGGAGCAGTATCCGTACTGCATCCGGGACGAAACTTACGGTACCTGGCGATGAAGTACATGAGTACGGTGGATTGAATATACATATAACGGCGAGCAAGTCATGAACCAGGTCTCGACATACGATTCGCTCATACCGTATCCGGAGAGTGCCACCGGATACAACCTCGCGCTATCGCAGAATCCGATAGTCTGTGATGCCGTCGGCATTCCCAAACTGACCACACTTGACGTGACCCTTTGGCGGAAGACAGGGAATGACACGATGGAGGTCGCTTCCGGCACATTCTTAAAGGTCATCGTATATTTCCCGAGTTCATCGAGGGAATATAAGGTGACGACAGGCAAGGTTACCGCATCGCTTGCAAGTAGTGATACAATCCCGAAATATGTCACATCCGTAAAGGTGGAGGCCGGGGAGAGTAGCTATGATGTGCACGATATAGCAGATATGACAATCCCTGTTAATAAGGACGGAGCAGAGGGTAGGAACGGTCGGCTTCCTGTGCCATACGGGGAATACAGTTCCACGGTGACATATACTGCAACTGACCAGATCGCCCCTTATGTGCTTCATGATGGACAGTATTATGTCATGAACAAGACTACATCGGTGAGAGGCCTGAATCCGAAGACAGACTATGCCGCAAACGGACAAAATGCTACCTGGATACTGCTTGAACAGTATAAAGCTGCATTCTACGAGGTCATAATGGCTCAACTTGGGCTTGTCGGCAAGGCCGTATTCTATAACGAGTACATGTACAGCCAGTATGGGAAGAACGGGACAACGGCGGTGACAAGTGAAGGGAAATACGGTATACCCAAGGATGCGGGCGGATCTTTTGATCCAAATATGCTTTTGAACTTCCTCACGGGGTATTTCAGGTGCAACAATGCGGAAATTACTGGGAAAGTAAATGCAACCTCTGGCACATTCAAGAATGTTAAAGTGTTGGGAAGTGTTAGCTCTCCTTTCACTAAACCAGATGATTCCTTTGATGTAGATCTATCAGATAACATAGCATTGATAAGTTCAGGTGGAGGTTGGCTATGGTCTTATTCTTTGCCGTGGGATGTTAGTCAGACTGGACGCAAAATATGTATTACAAACTACAGATGGGGCAACTCTATTGCAGAAGGGGCAGCATCTATAAATGCCCCATCTGGTAAATACTTTTTTGAGGATGGTATATCAAAAAAAAGCATAACTATAAATAGGGAAGTTATTGAATTGTTGGGGTATGGAACACAAACTACATTCTATGGATGGATAGTATTGGCCAGGAACAATCTGATGACTAAGTATGGGTATGGTAGACGACTTAATGTATTGGCTTATGGAAGGACGAATAATTACTCTATGAATGCCAGCTATTATAAGACCTGGGATGGGAAAACTATAAAAATGACTAAATCCGGAACAGGCATATATGTCATAACCTTACCGTCCGGTTGGTTTAGTAATGCAAATGACGTATTTATTCAGATTACACCTATGGCTCAGAGAGAAAGAATGGGTGTCACAGTAAACTCGGCTACGCAGGTGACAGTGTCATTTGCATATGCCAGTTTAAGACAATATAATGTTGATTGGGGAGTTGAGTATCAATTACAGTATTTGAATTACGATACGGACTTCTTCTTTATGATCTCAAACAGGAATGATTTTGTTTAATGATTATTAATATGGCAGAAACAATTGATCTTTCGACCCTTGACCCGTTGTCAGTGGTCGAATCCGAGGACCTGATACTCGGTTACAGCAAGTCAGGAAAGAAGTTCGGCTTTGTGCCTGTCAGTGTCGTTACCAATGGCGGTTATGCCTGCAGACGCTGGAATCTTAATAACAGCAGCCCTGTAGGGGAAGCCGTGGGTAACATAGACTATCTGCGTGAACTTCCGTCCATGCTTGGGCTCGGATGCTACTTGGTAGACAAGAATCATGGAAGGAGAAAACTTGATCCGGCTAATCATTACAAGTTGGCCACAGGAGAAACTGCGAAGCTTGACGGTTCGATGGGAGATTACATGTGGGGATGGGGGACCAAATGGTATTATGCTTTTTGGATTGAAGGAGACTGGTTTTATGAGGCAGTTTCGCTCAAACCTATACCAGGACGGCTGAACTATATAATACCAGTTGCGAGCATGTCAGCCCTGGGCGTATCAGTTGTGGACAGGGACAATCTCGAACTGGTAAGCGTCATCAATGAGGCCGCCAGATACAGGGGAGGAAACAATGATGCGACCAAAGACGGCAAGTACAATACATTGCTTGGTCGGGCTGCTACTTCACTCAATGCCGATACATTCGGATCGTATGCAAGAAAGAAGGGACAGGGATGGGAAGCGTATTGGTATGCACATCACGCTGCTATGGGGATTCTGTTCCGGATGATATTCGGGACCAGGAATATCCAGGCGACATACAATGCTAATAAGGACAGTAACGGACTCTATCAGGGCGGCCTTGGTTCAGGCGTTACCGGTGTAGGCACATGGTGGTCAGGAGAACAATATAATTATTATCCGTTCCTGCCTACGACAGTCGGAGTTGACCTTGCAGACGGTTGTGGCGTTTCCCCATACCAGGTGAAAGGATCTGATGGGTCGACACTGGCTACAGTCAATGTCCCTGTATTCTTCGGGTTGAAGAATATGTTCGGCTATATGGGCCGATGGGAAAGAGGGAAACTCATCAATAAGGTAGCAGGAGGTCAGGGAGATGTATATGTGGTTCCGAAGTTGTATTCTACATACAGTATGAGTTCTATTTCAGGAATGAAGCATGTGGCCACCGTACCGGCAGCTGCAGAGGCAAGTGTATGGGAATACATAAAGCAGGTCAGCATGCAGAATCTCTGTCATGTGCCTACAGTAACAGGAGCAACTTCCAGCACATATTATTGTGACGGGTTCTATAACGACAATGCCGTTTCCGGTCTGCGTGTGCCGTCCGTTGGTGGTCATGCGAACAATGGTGGCAATGCTGGCCTTGAGTTCCTCGTTGTGAGCAATGGTGTCTCGACGGCCTATGCGAGCTGCGGGTCCCCGCTCTGCGAAGCAGAAGAGGACTGGGACACGACGCCTGTCTTGGTGGCCGCATGATGACGAAGTGACCGATGGGTGGGCAAGGTGTCCGAGAGGACACAAAGCACCCAAAGGCACGAAGTGCCGCCAATGCCCCGTAAGGGGCCGAATTTTGAAAGCTCTTTGACATTTTTTCATATTCAAGTGTTATATTTGTTCCGGGGTTAGTGATAATCCTGGGTTGCTGGACCTTCATGAGACCCGTTTCCGGTCTGCGTGTGCCGTCCGTTGGTGGTCATGCGAACAATGGTGGCAATGCTGGCCTTGAGTACCTCAATGTGAACAATGGTGTCTCGACGGCCAATGCGAACTACGGGTCCCCGCTCAACTTTCTGGCAAGGCCTGTTGTCTCTGCCTTGCCATTAAAAGGGCCAGAACCCCACCCCACGGTGGAAAATAAAAATGGATTCGAGTGCTGGTAGACATCGATGATGACCGAAGGCAGGAGGATGTCCAAGAAAGCAGACAAAACCGACATGACACCGAAAAGACACCGACGTGAAACGGAAAGGACACATCTCTCAAGACGTAGCGACGCAGGAGAACTTCAGACATGCCTTTTATGGATATTCTGATGGTAAGCATAAAAGATGGTATGTAAAGAGGTTCGAAGCAAAACTTGACGACAACCTTCAGAAGCTTCTCCTTGCGTATGCCACGTGTTCCCACAGGACATCACCGTATTCTCCGAAAGAGGTATTTGAACCCAAGCGCAGGATAGTCCATCGCTCCCCGGTATCTGATCATGTCATACAGTGGGCTGCATTGGCACCTATGGAACAATGGTTGTTCGATACTATATATTCCAGGTGTCCGGCTTGTGTGCCGGAGAAAGGCACTCACTATTTCTTCAGACAGGAAAGACATGAACTGGTAAGCTGTACACAGGATGAAGTCTATTATTATGTCCAGTTGGATATCCATCATTATTTTGAATATATCAATCACGACATAATGTCAGACAGGGTGCATCGTAAGATAAAAGATCCTGTGCTGCTTCACTTCCTGGTGGAGTTCATATACAGCTTCCATCAGGGACTTCCGCTCGGAGTGAAATTATCCCAGATTCTGTCAGGACTTTACCTTGCCCCGTTTGATCGCCTTGCCTTGCGCTGCTTTGGCATTGCGGACGATCCGGACAAGTTCAATTACTGGCAGGACCGCTATGTCACCGATTCCTTCCTGACATGCAGGACACAGGCACAGGCAGACGAACTTGCAAAAGGCGTTGAATATATGAAGTCTAAATTTGCGGCCTTTGTAGCAGAAGGACTCAAACATTATAGCAGATTTGCAGACAACATAATAATCAAGCACAGGGATAAGACTTTCCTGCATCTTATGACGGAACTTGCAATAATGCACCTGTCAAGGGATTTTCTCCTGGAGGTAAACAAAGGGTGGAATGTCAGGCCTATGTGGATGGGAAATGATATTTGCGGCTATGTATTCTATCACGACCATGTACGCCTCCGGAAACGGAACAAGAAGAGATTATGCCGACAGGTGGCGAAACTCCGGAAGAAGGGGTACTCCGATGAGGATATCAGGCTGAAATGTGCAAGTCGGATCGGTTTCGCCCAGCATGCGGATACAAAGAATCTTATAAGAACACTTAATATGGAAAAAAGACTTGGAACAGTAATCAAAAACAGGAAGCGGAAGGCTCCATTCGAAGGTATGGAGGTGGAGCAGAAACTTTCAATCGAGAGCCTTGTGTGCGGTGAGACGGACAACGAGAACGACAAACTAATCCAGCTCATCGACTACAAGATTGATGATTCCGTCATAGAACGGAATGATGACGGATCTCCAAAACAGAGGATCGCAATCCGCTACAAGCGGATAGATCATGTTGTCAATCCGGGGACGGACAATCCCGAATATGTGTGGGAGGAGGAAGAGCATTACTCGTTCTCCGGGTCCAAGATAATGATTGACCAGGCAGAACAGGACTTCTCAAGGGAAGATCTGCCCCTTGCTACTGTCATTCGGGAGTTTACAAACAAACACAGGAAGAAGTTTTATAAATTCACTTAATGATGGGACGAAGTATATATCTGAACAGGATGAAATTCTCTCGTTATGACGAGAAACATGTGATGGTTTATCTGAACGAGGAGCAGGTGGCGGACTATGTCCCGGAGGATGCTCCGGAAGAATTTACCCCGGTCACTGCGTATGCCTATACCGGCTCTGAAGATGACGGCGGAACTCTGATTGTCGCAGCGGATGATAGCAGGGATTCCCTGGTCAATGGAATCATCCGTACACGATACAGCCAGACAGAGGAGGATGCCATAAAGACTCATCAGATTATAAGGCTTACAGACCCTGGTAATGCCAAATCTGAACAGTATACCGCAGAATGGCTGGAATTTAATGATTTCAGGACGCAGGCGATAACTACAGTCGATTCATGGCTTAATCAGTAGAGCCTGCAGGGGGATATAAAAAGCCCCCGGCCGATAAGTAGAGATCTCACCCACATACTTATTACGCAATGCGAAGCACCGCACGACCGGGGGCATAACCCTTTGTCGCAGTGCTTCGCATTGTTAGTGTATGTAGGTGAGATTTGGCAAATATAGGGATTTTTTATGAAAGTGATAGATGTGCTTCGGTTCAACCGTGAACTGCTGGAGAAAATCGCCCGGGCCGGGATCAGGCTTGATGATATCAGGTATATTGACCTGTTTTCAGACTATATGGCCATGAAGTCCCAGGGAGAGAAAATAACATATATTGTTTCCATATTGGCATTCAGATATTCAATCAGCGAAAGGAAGGTCTACAGTCTCATAAAACACCTGCAAAACGACTGCAATTCAGATGCAGTATAATCCTGTCCATTTATGCTTACTGTAATGTGACAGGACAGTACCTTTGGCTCTGTAAAAGTCAAATGGCATGAATAAGTATTACCGTATTCTTGAGAAGATCCTGTCATCAGGGAAGGTACAGGACAATAAAAAAGGGACAATCAGGTACCTTCTTAATGAGCAGCTGTCTCTGACCACAGGAGACCTGCTTGACATATTCGAAGGGCACACAATTGCGCGAAAGAAACTTCGCAGCGAACTTACCCTGTTTATGCAGGGCGAGCGTGATATAGAAAGATACCGTGAGGCTGGTATCAACTGGTGGGATTACTGCGGTTCAATCCTTATCAACAGTTATCCAACATATTTCGAGAAACTGCCGCCGTTGATTGACAAGATAAACAGGGAAAAGCGCAGCAGTAAGAATTATGTCCTGTTCCTCGGGGCGACAGGGGCGGAAAGCAATCAGGCTCCATGCCTAAGTCTGGTGCAGTTTCAGATTGAGGATGGAGAACTCGTATTAACGGCTTATCAGCGCAGCTCTGACGCAAGTCTTGGCCTTCCAGCGGATATTTATCATTTATATCTGATTTCCCGTCAGATAGATTTGCCTTTGAAGTCCATCACGCTTTTTCTGGGTAATGTCCATATCTACGAGAATAATATAGAGAATACCAGGAAACTGCTTTCTGGCGATGAAACCGTCAAGTTTGAACTCAATGTCTGAAAGGGTATATACTGCTGCCCCATTGCCGTTTATGGGGCAGAAACGGCGGTTTATAAAAGATTTCAGGAGGATACTCAAACGGTTTGATGATGTTACTGCCATTGTCGATCTCTTCGGTGGCAGCGGTATATTGTCCCATGTGGCAAAGCATGAACGACCGGATATCAGGGTCGTTTACAATGACTATGATTACTATTGTGACAGATTAGGTCATGTTAAAACCACGAATGAGATACTTTCAGTTATCCGGCCATTGCTGATTGATGTACCGAAAGACAAGAAAGTTCCTGATGGGCTGAAAAGGCAGATATTATCAATAATCAAAGGCTATGAAGATGCCGGTTATGTGGATTACATAACATTGAGTTCATCGCTTTTATTCAGTGGTAAGTATGTAACCAGTTATGAGGGACTATCAAAACAGACCATGTATAATACTATGAAACAATCGAATTATAAAGTTGATGGTTATCTGGATGGTCTTGAAGTGGTCCACTGTGATTATCGGGAATTATTTCAAAAGTTTCCTGATAAGGGTAAGACGTTGTTCCTGATTGATCCTCCGTACCTCTCCACAGAAGTAGGAGCCTACAAATGCTACTGGAAGATGACTGATTATCTTGATGTATTAAAACTCCTTCAGGGGACGCGGTACATTTATTTTACCAGTAATAAGTCCAATATAGTTGAACTGTGTAAATGGATAGATGAAAATGCCCAATTGGGAGGCGTATTAAATGGAGTAGAGGTGCATACCCAGACCAACAATATAAATTACAATTCCGGTTTCACGGATATGATGCTTGTAAAAGCATAAGCATTTAAAGGCGTTCAATCTGTATTTAAACATGATTTGAACGCCTTTAAAGTATATGTGAGTGTAGAATATTTGTCGCTTTTCGTTTTGAATAGGAAACTCGCTTTTCGTTTTGACTTCTGTCGCAATTCGTTTGCGTGATTATATGAAAAAGCTGTTCAATGCCGCACTGCCTGTGGTATTGCTATGTGCTTTTCAACCGGTATCCGCCCAGACGGGGATATCGGGAAGAGTGACCGATGAAAGCGGAGAGGGGCTGATAGGTGTTGCGGTCATCGTGGAAACGGATAACGCCCGTACCGGAGTCGTTACCGATGAGAACGGCATATTCTACATTGATGTGCCGGAAGATACCGATTTGGAGTTCAATTATATGGGCTTCAAGAGCGTGATACTGCCTGCGAAGGACAATATGCTGGTCGTAATGGAAGAGGACCGGAGCCTGCTTGAAGAATCCGTGGTCGTCGGTTATGGCTCTCTCAAGAAGAAGGATATTCTGGGCTCAGTTTCCACGGTACGCCACCAGGAACTTCAGAACAGGATATCCGGAAATATGGTCGAATCGATGCGCGGCCTTGTCTCGGGAGTCAAGATCACTTCGAGCGGAACGCCTGGCTCAAATGCAAATATCCAGATCAGGGGAATCGGCTCCCTGTCCGGCGGCACCTCCCCGCTGTTCATCATAGACGGGTCATATGGCGGAAGCGAGGTCGGTCTGAGCGTGGAGGATATAGAGTCGATTCAGATTCTCAAAGATGCGTCCTCAGCGGCTATCTATGGCTCCAGGGCAGCAAACGGAGTTGTCATCATCACTACCAAGAAGGGGACGACGGGTGAGCTCAAAGTCAAGTTTGACGGATCCGCCCAGATGTACTGGCTCCCGAAGTATGACTTGATGGACGCTGAAACTTACAAGTATTATGACGATTTGGCATATCAGGAGGCGATGATGCAGGGAGTCCCCGGAGTCAATGATCTCCAGAATCATCTTTCCGGAGATTCCGATTTTCTCGGCGCCATGCTGAAGACGGGAATAATCCAGAACTATAATGTGTCTATGTCAGGCGGTACGGAAACCTTGAACTTCTATACTTCGCTGAACTACAAGAAGGATGACGGCGCGATGATGAATACCGGCCATGAGCAGTTCGGCTTCAGGGTGAATACTGGCGGAAAGAAAGGCATATTCGAGTACGGGCAGCATCTGTTCTTCTCCAAGACAAAGACGGACAACCTTATGGGGAATCCCTGGGCGAGTGCTATTCAGATTCCCCCGACCATTCCCATATATGACGACAGCAATCCCGGAGGTTTCGGATACGGAAAAGTCGACGGAGCCAACTCGACGGCGGTGAATCCTGTCGCCATGGAGTCCTTATACCATTCGAACAATCCTCAACAGTATCTGTATGCCGATATCTACGGGCAGATCAATCTGTGGGAGAACCATCTGAACGCCAAGCTGAATGTTTCGTACAAGAACTATTTCGGCGAGACGAACACCTTGAGGAAGAAAGGCAACTGGACGATGAGTCAGGGTGATGACTCGGCGTTCATCTCATATGCCACTGCGGCGCATGACATGATACTTGTTGAGAATACCTATAATTTCAATTATGACATCAAAGGTCATTCAATCAATGCGGTGGCCGGTTTCTCCTTCAATACCATGCATGAGGAATACAAGTCCCAGACCAAGCTGGATCCTCTCGTGGTCGGAGACAAATACATAACTTCCTTTGATTCCGCCACCGGCACGCAGACATGTACCGGAAGTTATATTGAATATGCCCTTATCTCATATTTCGGAAGAATCAACTATTCCTATGGGGACAGGTATCTGATTCAGCTTACCGCCCGCAGGGACGGTACTTCGAGACTGCCGAAGGAGCACAGGTGGGGTAATTTCGGTTCCGTGTCTCTCGGCTGGCGTATCAGCAACGAGCCCTGGTTTGATGTGAACTGGATAGATGATCTCAAGCTGAGGGCGAATTACGGTACGCTCGGAAACACCAATATCGGCCCGTGGGATTATCAGTCGGTGATCAACACCGCTCCAAGAGCGATAATGAACGGGGATACCAAGGTGGTCGGCATGACGCAGTCCAATATCACCAACATGGATCTTGTCTGGGAGAAAAAGACCTCCGCCAATGTGGGCGTCGATTTTCTTGCCCTGCGCAAAAGGCTCTCGGCATCAGTGGAGTACTATTATTCGAAGAGCAAGGATCTGCTGTTCAATCTTCCTATCCTGATGACGACCGGAAACGAGGGCGGTGCGCCGATGGTGAATGCGGCTTCGTTGCGCAATACCGGAATCGAACTGGAAATAGGGTGGAATGATATCGTCGGAGATTTCGGATATTCAGTGAATGCCAATTTCTCCACGGTGAGCAACAAGGTGCTGAGTCTCGGATACGGACAGACGGTATATTACACATATACTTCCAGATCCGATATAGGGCAGCCTTTGGGAATGTGGTATCTGTATAAGAAGCTCGGGATTTTCCAGTCGGAGGAAGATGTGCTGGCGCATGTGAACTCCAAGGGACAGGTCATACAGCCCGACGCCCGTCCGGGTGACATCATCTATGACGACTACAACGATGACGGTCAGATAACTTCTGAAGACAGGCAGATTGTCGGCAGCCCGTGGCCCAAGCTTGAGGCCGGTCTCAATATCGCATTGTCCTGGAAGAATCTCGACCTTTCGATAAACGGCTATGGCCGTTTCGGACATCTGGTCTACAATGCGGCACGCGCGACAGCTATGGATTTCACTTCCAATCAGAATAATTTCGCCGATTTCGTTCCATGGACCCAGTCCAATCCTTCTACCGAGAATCCGCGCATCATCTATGGTGATACCAGGAATTCCCGCGGGGACCAGGACAGATGGCTTGAGGATGGTTCTTTCTTCAGAATCGGCGACATTACGCTGGGATACACTCTTCCCCGGAAATGGCTGAGAGCTGTCAAATTCGAGGAGATACGCCTGTCCGTGACCGGCAGGAATCTGCTGACCTTTACCGGATATTCAGGTCTCGATCCCGAGTTTGCGGACGGAGGGGTCTTTACAATAGGGTATGACGGATGTTCATTCCCTAACCCGAGATCTGTCCAGTTTGCGGTATCATTCACTTTCTAAAACCGATTACGATGAGAAAATTCTTGACAATATTGGCAATGTTCTCCGGTCTCCTGCTCGGCTCATCGTCCTGCAGCGATTCTTGGCTCGATATCCAGAACGAGAACGGTTTGTCTTCCGGTAATTTCTGGAAGACGGAGGAAGACATGCAGGCCGGATTGAATGCCGTTTACGCCATGTTCTACAGACAGGGGACATGGACGCGCAATCTGATGAATCAGCTGGATGGAATGGCTGACGACGGTGTCCTCTATTCATCATGGACAGAACTTAATGAATGGACCAAATTCATTTATACGGACTATAATTTCGCGGAAGTCAACACGAAGATATGGAAGGAGCATTGGACGGCGGTAAACAGGGCCAACCAGGTCCTTGACCATATCGATGACCCCAACGTGACATTCTCCGATGAGAATGACAGAAAGGACATAAAGGCCCAGGCTCTGTGGTTCCGCTCCTGGTATTATTTCTATATGACGGTGCTCTGGGACAATATACCTATCGTTCTGAAGACCTCTTCCGCTTCCGACGCTCCTGAAGGCGTGACGGCGGACAAGGTGTTCACTCAGATCGAGTCGGATCTTCTGAAAGCAATTCCGGATCTTCCGCTGGAGAGGGAAACGGAGAAGGCCAAGCCGACCAGAGGTGCCGCATACGGACTGCTGGCCCGCGTCTACGCCCAGCATCATAAATGGGAAGAGGCGGCGGAGTGTCTGGAATGGATAATCTACGGCGAAGGAAAGAATCTGTATGAACTGGAAAGAAACTTCGGTGACAATTTCAATAATCACACGGAGAACAATATCGAATCGCTCTATGAAATACAGTTTTCTCTGTGCAACGATGTGGGCTGGGATGCAACGGACAATTATCTCGGAGCCGACGCCCAGCTGGGGACCCAGATAGAGATATCGAGATCTCCGAAGGGAATGGGCTGGCAGATTGTGGAAAGCAATCCCTGGGTCAAGGAATATTTCCTTCGGGAAAAGACTTTGGACGGAAAGAATGATCCCAGACTGTATTATACTTTGTGGTATCAGGATGCGGAAGCGGATTTCCCGGAATTCCCCAATCATCTGATATATGGCAAGACATGGGAGCAGCTCGGATATTCCGGTTCGGACAACGACCGTATCTATATCAAGAAATACTCGACTGACGTGAGCCCGGTCTATTATTGGAATGACAATAATTTCAGGGCCATACGCCTTTCCGACATGTTGCTTCTATATGCCGAGTGCGTCAATGAAGTCAATCATGGACCTGACGCCAAGGCAATCGAGTGCCTCAACAGAGTCCGCTCGAGGGCGGGCCTGCCGGATATAGCTGACAGCAAGTATTATGACGGAGCCGCGATAACATCGGACTACGATGCATTCAAAGAGCATCTGAAAATAGAAAGAGGGCTCGAACTGGCGTTTGAGGGAATGCGCTGGATTGATTTGAAAAGATGGGGTTTCGACGCCTCCACCCTGGAGGACATAAGGCTCCGCGACGCCGACTACAACAACTTCGTAATCGGGAAACACGAGCGTCTGCCTATACCCCAGACCGATGTGGACAATAACCCGAACCTCGATCAGAATCCTAACTATTAATAATCCAATAATTGAGAAGTATGAAAAAGAAATCATGGCTGATGGCTGTTTTGCCTGTTATCTCCATTATGTCGTTGCTTTCATGCAACAAGAACGAACCCGAGACCGATGCTCTCAACATCATGCCCATGGTGGCTACCATAGGACCTGAAGGCGGAGACGTGAAGTTCTCCATTACGGGCGACGGAAGCTGGGAAATAGAACTGGCCGAGTCTACGGATGCATCGTCCGAGTGGTGTACTTTGGATGCGATGTCCGGAGAGGGCGCCCATGATCTTGTAGCCACTATCGCTCCTGCCGTTTCGGCAAAGGAAAAACGCAGCATCGTAATCAAGCTCATAGGAGAAGAAAAGACATTGTCGGCAAAAGTGATTCAGGATCCTGTCGCATTGGAGCCGGGCGAGGTTCTTATCAACGGGCTGATATGGTCGACAAGGAATGTCGGAGAACCTGGAAAGTTCGTTGAGGATATCGAGGACTGCGGCATGTACTATATGTTCAACAGCAAGATTCCGTGGAGTCCGGACGTGGATCCCGCAGAATATATGGCGGCTGTCGCCGAATATGATGCGTCTGCGGCACCATCCGATCCGAATGCCGAAATCGTCACTAACGACCTGTCTGTCGAAAGGGCTAATTTCTGGAAAGAAGAGAACAATCCCTGCCCGGAAGGATGGCGGGTGCCTATGGGCTGGGAAGTCATACAGATAATGGGCAACAGGAACACTGAGCTCGAAGATCCGACTGAAGGATGTTTCTTCCATAGAGTCGAAGCGGGCACGCAGGGTTTTGACAAGCTCGGATTCATCGTCGGTCTCGACAAGAATCTTGCAAAGACCGCAACCAAGGAGACAGTGGAGGAAATGGGCGGCATGTTTATTCCTGTAAGCGGTTGGATAAACGAAGAAGGCGTGTATGACGGAGACTGGCTGGTGACGTTGAGGACGGCTACATGGCTGAATGACACAATGGCCGGAATGTATCTTTCCGATCTGCTCTTCTATGATGACCCTTGGGGATGGGGTGATGGACAGAAGGTTCGCGCGGCACCTGTAAGATGTGTGAAAAAGTAGTCCGGTATGAAGAGAAAGCGCAGTATCTTGTTCCTTCCCCTGCTCGGAGCTGCAATAGCATGCGGCCCGGGTGGGGAATCCATGGGCGTTACGGAGGAACCTGTCAAGATTATCTTTGAGACGGATTTGGGCAATGACATTGACGATGCCCTCGCTTTGGACATGTTGTATAAGTACATGGACGCAGGGAAGGCGGAACTTCTGGCAATATGCCTGAACAAGGAAGGCCGGGCTCCGGCAGAGTATGCCGATATCATGAATACCTGGTACGGCTATCCTGATGTGCCCATAGGAATCATACATGACGGCATAGATTGCGAGAATGATGCTGTGAACTATGCCAAGGCGGTAGCGGAGATGAAGGACGAGTCCGGAAATCCGAAATATGCACGTTCGCTTGAGGATCATGACGCCTTGCCCGAATCACATCTGCTGGCCCGAGAAATACTTTCGAAGCAGAAGGATGGTTCGGTGACCATGGTATCGGTAGGTTTCTCGACAAATCTGATCAGGTTGCTGGATACGCAGCCTGATGAATATTCGGAACTGGACGGCGAGGATCTTGTGGCAAGGAAAGTGAATCTCCTCGTGATTATGGCAGGGTGCTTCAATGATCCCGGAATCCATGAATATAATGTTGTCAAGGATATTTCTGCAGCGAAACGTATCATGAGGAGCTGGCCGACCGAAGTGGTGGTCACTCCATTTGAGCTCGGCGTCCGTGTATGCTATCCGGCTTCCAGCATCGAAAATGATTTTGACATGGAGCAGGATCACCCTATGGTGGATGCATATGAAGCGTATATGCCTATGCCCTACGATCGTCCGATGTGGGACCCTTCGGCCGTGCTTTATGCGGTGGAACGCGACAAATGGTTCAATGTCTCGCCTGCCGGAACGATCTATGTCTCGGATGACGGTTCGACGACTTTTGCGGAAGCGTCCGCCGGGAACAGGAGGTACTTATACGTCGATGACATTCAGGCGGATGCCATGAAGAATCATTTTGTGGAATTAGTCTCAACAAAGCCATTGAATAAAAAATGAAACATTGTTTATTTCTGATACTGACGGCCATGGTGTGCGCCGTTTCATGTGACAAGACTCCGACCGGATCCGGAGGCGGCAGCGTCCCGCCTGAAGTCCGATATTCGTTCACGGAGCCGGAACTGGCTTTCGCATTCTCCGGTCAGAAGAGATACAGCTATTGCCCTGTAGTCTTGGAGCAGGACGACGGGAGCAGATATGTCTTCATGTGCGGAAACCAGCAGAAACCATATGAAGCGGACACATATGAAATTATAGTCGACAATATATACCAGTTCATCGAGTATCCCGACGGGAGCAGGTCACAGGAAAAAAGTGTACTGCAGCCGAGCCTCTTCTTTGATGATCACCACACCTGTGATCCGAGCGTGATTCAAGGTGAGTTCAAGATGAACGGCGAGACTTATAAATACGCCATGTTCTATACCGGAGCCTGCGAGGAGTATTTCTATAACGAGGTGGGCGTAGCTTTCAGCAACGATCTGAATGCTGATTCATGGGTCAAGTATCCGAATCAGGTTGTAAAGAAGACCTGGGTGGCGGAAGGAGATCTTGATTGGGGCGGTGGATTATGCTGGGGCTGCGGCCAGCCGTCCGCGGTATCGCTCGACAAGAAGGGCCAGGTCCTGCTTACCTATACCATAGGTGATATCTCCGGAACCAGAGTCGTGTTTACGACACTGGATATGAGTGACATGGATAATTTTGTCAGAGGGGTGCCGACAACGATGAGCCGTGCCGGGCTTATCGGTCTTGACGGGAAACCGGATTATACCTGCGATGCGGAATTCGCCATCAATCAGGAAGAGAATAAAATCGTGATGGTGCGTCCCGTGCAGCCGCATCCGACTACGTACCCGAACTACATACCTTCAGCGCAGGAGGTGGATTGGATGGATCTTGATGTGTTCATGTCAGGTCTCGGCACCTGGACCAGCCTCGGGAGAATCGATCCCGGCCTGTCCGGGTTCCCCAGAAACCATAATGCCGGGCTGATGAGGGATAATTATGGCCACATAGACAATTGGGACACTCCTACGGTGTATTTTACCGTCAGCAAGGAAAGCCCGGATGTCTATGCGCATGAAGACCATATGTGCGAGTGGACTTATACCATATATAAGACAACATTGGAGAAAACGGTACGGTGATTCCATGAAGAGCAAACTACTGTTTCTGCTTTTGTCCGCCATCGTCCTGACATCCTGTTCGAGAACGGAGATAGAATGCCGTCCGGTGTCTGTAGGCGAAGTGCCGGGCAGAGCGTCGTTCAGCTGGAAGATGCGGGACTCCCGGCGTGATGTCGTTCAGAAGGCTTTTGAAATCAAGGTCTTCGCCGAAGACGGAGCTTTGTTCTGGCGTTCCGGGAAGGTAGAATCCGACAAGTCCCTGTTCGTTCCTTACAGCGGCCCTGAACTGAAGGGAGGTGCGGCGTATTCCTGGTCTGTGGATGTATGGACGAATAAAGGCTCCCGTCCTGTCAGCGGATGTGGAGCTTCATGGTTCAACGGGCTGTATCCCGAACAGTGGTCGGCGGAGTGGATAGGTGTGGACGGAACGGGGAAGGTTATTCATGACGCTGAGGAATCACTGCATGACCTGTCTGCCAGATATCTGCGTAAAGAGTTCAATGTCGGAAGCGGAGTGGTGTCCGCAACTCTTTATGTATGCGGAATAGGTTCTTCGGTATGCTACATCAACGGCCGGCGGATAGGCGATGATGTTTTCGGACCGCTGCCGACATGGTACGATGCTTCCGTGCTGTATCTGACCTACGATGTGTCATCGCTGGTGAAGTCAGGAGACAATGCAATAGGTGTCATTCTCGGGAACGGCAGATATTTCGGACTGCGGGATTCTGACGATTATGGCTTGAATACGAAGTGCTTCGGATTTCCGTCACTTCTGGCTCAGCTGCTATTGCGCTATGAGGACGGCACCGAAGAATTGATAGTATCCGATACGAGCTGGCAGGCTACTGACAGAGGTCCGATAACGCGGAACAATGAATTCGACGGTGAGCACTATGATGCTTCATTGGAATTGGGAGCATGGACATCCCCTGATTATGAGGCGGACTCCCGCTGGAAGGCGGCGGAATTGATGACGCCTCCGTCAGGTGTCCTCAGGGCCCAGACCTCACCGTGCATCAAGGTGCAGGAGATACTGGAACCGGAATCTGTCAGAATGACATCGGACGGCAGGGTGCTGGTCGATATGGGACAGAACATGGTCGGATGGCTTAAGGTGAAACTGCGTGCCGACAAGGGCTCGAAGGTCGCGATACGCTTTGCGGAAACCTTGGACGCCGAGGATCCGGAACAGCTCTATACGGCCAATCTGAGGACGGCCAAGGCTAAAGATGTCTATATCCCCGCATCCGATGGTGAATTCGAGTGGGAACCGATGTTCGTGTACCATGGATTCAGGTTTGCCGAGATTTCGGGTCTGGATTATCTTCCGAAAAAATCCGATTTTGAAGGCAAGGTCATATATGATGACATGGAAACAACCGGAAGGTTCGTCACATCCAATGAAATCCTGAATGCCGTCTACAAGAATGCATATTGGGGAATAAGGGGTAACTACCGCGGTTTCCCTACGGACTGTCCTCAACGCGACGAACGATATGCCTGGCTCGGAGACCGTTCTACCGGCTGCTATGGCGAGAGCTATATCTTCAATAATGAGAGACTTTATGATAAATGGGCTCTGGATATCGAAGAATCCATGCGCGAAGACGGATGCATATCGGATGTCTGTCCCCGGTACTGGACCATATTCAGCGAGAATGTCACATGGCCGGCGACTTTTGTCTATGTGGTTGACATGCTGTATGAACATTTTGGCAACAGCGAGGCGGTAAAGGCAAGGTATCCGGCGATGAAGAAATGGGTCGGCTTCATAGTGGACAGGAAGATGGTGGGCGGAACCGTGCCTTATGACGTATACGGCGACTGGTGCCTGCCTCCTGAGTCACTGGAACTTATCCACTCTCAGGATGAGTCCAGAAAAACCGACGGAGAGGTCTTGAGTACGGCCGTGTTCTATGACGTTTTGTGCAAGATGCAGAAATTGTGTGTGGTTGCCGGCCGCCCGGAGGATTCAGTATATTACTACGATATCGCTTCCGACATACGGAACATGTACAACAGGAAATTCCTGGATGCGGAGCGACATAGCTATGCCAATAATACTGTGACGGCGAATCTTCTGTCCCTGAATCTGGGCCTCGTTCCGGAGAATGCGGAAACGGATGTCGTGAACCATATCGTACGGACGACGGAAACGACATGGAACGGGCATGTAGGCGTAGGTGTCATGGGCATTCAGCATTTGATGCGAGGTCTTACAGCCCATGGCCATGCCGACCTGGCTTATCGTATCGCAACGAATGACACATATCCTTCTCTCGGATATATGTACAGACAGGGAGCGACGACCATCTGGGAACTTTGGAACGGGAATACCGCCGATCCCGCAATGAATTCGGGAAATCATGTCATGCTGCTCGGCGACACGATAATATGGATGTACGAGAGTCTTGCCGGTATCCGTGCCGGAGAACCTGGATTCAAGGCTATTGAGCTGTTTCCCGTCTTTCCGGAAGGCTTGAATAGCGTTTCCGCTTCGTATGACAGTCCTTATGGAGAAATTGTCAGCGAATGGAGGCTGTCTTCCGGTCGTCTGCTCTGGGATGTCGAGATACCTGCCAATACGAGGGCGACGCTCCGTGTCCCGAAAAAGTTCGACGCCGAGTTGAAAGGTGCCGATCCGTCAGATGAAGATGATGAGTACCTTTACTATGTTCTGGGTTCCGGACGGTATCGTGTCAGATAGGTTCTTCCGGAATATGCGTTTGGCGATTCGCGGAAAACAAACAGAAAAAGAGCCGGCTATGAGACCGGCCCTTTTTCTTTGCTGGCATTATAGTTAAAGACTATGCGTCGGCGAAGGAGACTGCTGGTAGCCCATCGAGCGGTTGTAGATGTAGGAACGGTACAGAGGGTCCTGAAGGAAGGTCACCCTGCGGTCCGCCGCCGGTATGGTGGTGGTGTAGACGCGAAGTTCGCCGTCCACCACTGTCACTATCTCCTCTCTCCAATCGCCGAACAGGTCGCCGACCATCATGATGCTGCCTTCGAATCCGTTCTGGACGGTGTCTCCCTTGTATTTCGCGAGGGCGAATCCGGATTCGTTCCTGACGGGATATTCCCTGAGATTGTCGGCGTCCCACCATATCCAGTCGGTGCAGGGAGGCACGTCGGCCGTCCCGCCGATGCGGTTGCCCTTGCAGTCGAAGATGTATTTGTCGCTCTTTCCGCCCTTGGGATCCTCCTCTGCGAAGCATTCGAGTCCCGGAATGTCGGGCCTGAGGTCTGCAGCCATCGCGTTCCCGACATGGTTGGTATGCTCTCCGATATTCCACAGCTCCTTTCCGGTAGCGGCGTCGACAAGGCATACTCCGCGCTTGTCGTGCCATACTTCCACGCCGAAGAGAATCTCGAGTCCGGGATTGTCGGGATCGATGTCGGCTACGATCGCCTTGTCGGGATGGCCTACGCCTGCGCTCCAGAGTGCCTCGCCGTTGTCGTCAATCACGACGGCTCCGAGCACGACCTCCTCTCTGCCGTCGTTGTCAAGATCCACGCATACGATCTGGTGCGCGCCCTGGGCGCGGATCGCAGGGTTCTCCTGGTCGCCGTTCCACTCCCAGAGAAGCTGGAGCTTCCCGTCCTGGAACTGGTAGGCGTTCGCTGCCATCTTGCGATAGGTTCCGCGGTTGATTATCAGGCACGGGGTCTTGCCGTCGAGGTATGCTACGGCCATCTGGTTGCGGTTGTTGCGGTTGTAGTCGCCGAACTCCTGACCCTGCTCTATCCAGGCGACACGGTCAAGCTCCTTCCCGGTCATGCCGTCAAGGACGGAGAGATATTCGGGACAGGCTCCGTAGGGTGAGGTCCCGGGCTTGCCGTTGTAGTTCTGGGGTACCTTGCCTACTACTCTTCCGGCCTCATCGCGGTAGTCCTTGTCGGTCGGCGCCGTCTTCACGGCTACTTCCGCCTTGCCGTCACCGTCAAGGTCAGCCACCACGAAAGGCGAGTACCATACTCCCTGCTCGATGTTCCAGCCGAGATCCCTGGTCCAGAGGCGGGTCCCGTCGGCGAGATAGGCTTCAAGCTTGAAAGTGTCGTCGCTGCGGTGCCATGCGCCTGGGTCGGTGCGCTGCCGTGGCTGCTTTATAACATAGTCGAACCTGCCGTCACCGTCAAGGTCTCCGACTCCCATCTTCTGGCATACATAGTCGCCTCCGAACTTGATGCCGAGGTAGTTCTGCGCCAAGACGGAAGCGGTTTCGGATTCCTGTCCCTCCTCGCCGCCGAGCACCGGGGTGACGCGGTAGACGCTCTTGAGCGAACCTCCCTTGTCCACGAAATCGGTGGTCCGGCTTATGGGCCTGGAGTTGATCTTGCGGAAGGTCTTTCCGCCGTTGGATGATCTGTAGACATTGAAAGCCGTGGCGGGGTCATCGGTTTCCAGAAGCCTCCATCCGACATATACGCCTCTGTCGGTTCCCACTGCCACGAGGCCGCGGCCGAGGTTCTCCTTGACTTTCCGGTCCGCCCAGCCTTCAACCTTGGGTTTGGGCACGATACGGGAATTGTTGCGTTGGGGAGCCAGCACTTCGTAGTTGTAGAACCGTTCGTTCTGGTCCTGTGCTGGCAAGGAGAGTGCGGCAAGAACCAGCACTCCTGCGGTAATCAGGAAATGCTTCATTGTGTTTTGTGCTATGCGGTCAATTTTCGTTGAGGTACCAGGATTCGAACCTGGGCAGACAGAACCAAAATCTGTAGTGCTACCATTACACCATACCTCAATTCCGGGGGCAAATATACTAAAAATATACGCAGAAGCCGAGAGAAATGGAAATTGAACAGTTCATTTCCTTTTCTCTCGGCTTCTGCCGGATTTGCAGTCCGGCACTAAATTCTGCGTTTTGTCCGTTCTGAGGGGTTGCCTCCAAGGAGGTTCCGTTTCGCTTCATTGATACCTCTACGCTTCGCTGCGAGGTGTCACCCGCTCACAGCCGTGGGCGGCCAGCCTCCTTGGAGGCGACCCCTCAGAACGGACCGCGACTGGCCCCGTAGCCGGACGATGCGTGCGTATGTTGTTGAATGTCGGGCATTTGCTATGATGTTTAGCTCCTGCATAAATTCTGTGTTTTGCACGAATGAGGCGGTCCGTCGGGGCCGCCTCGTTCTTTTTGTCTTTATTGGAAAAATGGAGTGAGGTGATTATCTGATCCAGGCTGTCCAGTCGTTGTCGGCTGATACCGCTCCGCTCTCGCCTATCATGCCCACATATTTGTCTGAGAAGGTCATCTCATCTGCGGATACGGAGCTGTTGCCTTCGGCCGCAAGGAAGTCCTCGTGGGTGTAGACATCCGTCGGGTTCACGACATCCTTGTTGTCATCGATGACGAGTTCTCCTACGATCACGGTATTGGTGATGGATGAGGTGCCGCTGCCGAAAGAGTTTATGGTCTGAGGGGTGTCGAGAGTTATGGGGTCGGGTTTGCCGCATACGAGAGCGTTGCTGAGAGTTACATATGTCCCCTCGCGGAAGCGCAGGCCTCTGTGGTTCTCGGTGCTGTTGTTGCCTATGAAGGTGGCATAGCGGATGGTAGGATGGGCGACAGGGGAGGCTTCATTGTCGTTACCGTTGTTGTCGCACTCCATCAGGCAGTCGCACTCGTCCACGCTCTGGTAGGCCACGATGTACTCGGCGGTGCCGTCCCAGCCTTCGGTCCAGTCGTATGAGTCGTCGGTGCAGTTCTCAACCACGCAGTGGTCGATGTTGGCGGAGCCGCCGAAGAACTCGATTCCGTCGTCGGAGCCGTCAACCACGTAGATGTAGGAGATTTCGGTGCCGGAGCCGACTCCGTAGAGGGAGATACCGTTGGCTTCGTGAGTCGAGTCGAGTGCAAGACCCGAATACTCGATGCGGAGGTACTTCAGGACACCTGAATTGTCGGCGTCGTTCTCTCCGCCGTAGGGGGCGTTTCCGATTTCGGAGAAGGTTCCGTCGCCGGCGTTGGTGTGGGCGTATCCGCAGATGTGCAGGCCGCCCCATGCGCCGGGCTCCTTCGTCTCGGAAGTCATGACGATGGGATTCTCGGCGGTTCCTTCCGCATTGATCTTCGCGCCCTGCTCGATGAGGATGTAGATTATGTTGTCGCTGCCGGCGCTTTCGTCAGCCATGATGGTCACTCCGGGCTGGATGGTGAGAGTGGCGGGAGCCTCCACCTGAAGGCTGCTGGTGAGCACATAGGTTTTGCCTGACTCGAGGGTGAGATCCTCGGAGATGCGGCCGCCTATGTGCTCTTCGGGATCCGGATCGGGGTCGGGATCGGGAGTCACCTTGTTGCAGGAGCTGAGTCCTGCGATTACCATTGCAGCCGCGAAGGCTGACATGAGAAATTCGCTTGTCTTCATAATTTTTTGATAGTTATTGGGTTTATATGAGTCTTTCCGCTTGTCAGAGCGACCAGCTGATTCCTATTTCGAAGCCGGTGCCGATCTTCCACTGCTCCACTTCCACCGTGCGGCCCGCATCGGGTATGTCCTGCGTGAACCTTATGGTGCTGTCGAGCAGGTTCTTGAATGCGAACTTCACCGAGAGGTGCTCGTTGAAGCTGTAAGCTCCGTTGAAGTCCAGGGTGTGGACTGGCATCTGCTTCACGTCTCCAAGCCCCATTATGCCGACGGCATGGATTCTGGGACCCTGCAGGTTGTAGAGCAGGGCGAGGCTGAGGCTTCCTCCGTTCCTGAAGGAGGGCGTGTAGCTGATGTCGGCGTTGGCGAGGTAGGGCGACGCTCCCTGAAGCGACCTTCGGTCGTTGGTGTATGAACCTCCTGCGGGGAGGATTACATTGGTGTACATCAGCGAGCCGTTGGCGCTTACGGTGAGGTCGCGGACCAGTTCCTTGCGGAACTCGATTTCAAGGCCTGCCGCCATGCCGTTCTCCGCATTCTGGAACGAGTGCTCCGTGGCTCCTCCCGAGAGGCGCTGCGTCCTTTCGATAGGGTTCTGCAGGAACTTGTAGTATGCCGTGGCGGCGAACATGTCGGTGCTGCTGTCCGAGAAGACCTCGTACCTGAGGTCGACATTGTAGTTGTAGCCGTTCATGAGATTTTCGTTACCTCTTATCTGCGCACCTCCGAAGCTCTCCTGATAGAGGAACGGGGCCATCTCGACGAAGGAGGGTCTGGTGACCGTCCGGGAGAGCGAGAGCCTGAGCATGTTCCTGTCAGCTATGTTGTACCTGAGGTTGACTGCGGGGAAGAGATCGAACGCGTCGAGATTGCGGGTGCGGTTCTCCACGTCGTCGTTGTAGTCGACGCTCTGGCGGCCGGCCTCGAAGCGCAGTCCTGCGTTGAGCTGCCATTTCTCTCCGAAGTGCAGGTCGGTTTCCACGAACGCCGCGCCGATGAGGTTCCGGGCGTCGTACTGGTCTCTGGCAAACTGGTTTCTCTTGATGCCGACGAGCCCGTTGCTGACATTCTCGAAGTTCAGATATGCGTCGGGGTTGTGGACGTCCGTTATCAGTTCGTCCAGGTTCCTGAGGTTGTAGTAGAATCTTGTGGACCTGAATGCGCGGGTCTTGTCCTTGGCGGTGAGTCCGAAGCGCAGCCTGTCGTCTTCGCCGAAATTGTAGCTGGCCTTGATGTCCGCCACGAGTTCGTTCTCGTCGAGATTGCCGAAATATCTCTGGGTCTCCTGCTGGTTGAGGTCGAAGAAGTGCAGCTGCCCGTCGGCGCCCCTGCGGTACATCACCTGCCTCCTGTCGGGCTCGTCGCTCGACGTGAGAGAGTATGACGCTCCCCAGTCAATCTCCCATGAACCGATGTCGTGGTGGCCGGAGAGCTGGTAGTTCTGGAGTGTGTAGATGTGTGTCACCTGATTGCTGCCGACGAGGTCGTAGGTCTCCTGGTAGTCGAATCCGCGGCGGTCGAGGTGGGTGTCGCTCGCATTGCGGGCGAAGAAGGCGGTGAAGCCTATGTTGTCGCTTTCCCTGAGGGTGTAGTCGATATCCACGAGAGCTGCGATGTCTATTTTCTGCTTGTAGCTGTCGTAGTTGTAGTCGCTCTTGAGCCTCCCTTCGGAACTGGCTTCGTAGGTCCTGTAGAACGCGTCGGTCATGGTCTCGTCGCCGGTCTTGATGCTTGCCGACGCGAGCACGCTGAGAGTCTGGCCGCCCACCTCGAAGTTCTTGCCCAGTCCTATGCTTCCGTTGAGGTCGGGAAGCGCTTTCCTGCCGAAGGTGCGGAAGCTGGTTCCGAATATGTCCTTGCTGCGCGAGTAGTCCTCGAATTCCGAGGCGCTCATGCTCCTGACGGCGGGGTCGAGTCTGTTCGTAAGGAAGAGGCTCCTGCCGTCCATTCTGTAGAAGTCGCCTGCAAGCGTGTGGAAATACCCGCCGGTGGAGAATGAAAGGTTGAAGAAGTCCTTGCTCTCGGCGCCTTCCTTGGTGCTGATGTCCACATGCGCTCCGGAGTAGTCGGCGAAGGAGCTGGCTTCATAGACCTTGCTCACAGTGATGTTCTGGATGGTCGACGAAGGGAATATGTCGAGTGGGATCAGCTTGTTGTCGGGGTTGGGCGAGGCTATCGGCAGCCCGTTGAGCGTGGTGGTGCTGTATCTGTCGCCGAGTCCGCGCACTATCAACTGGCCGGCGCTGGCGATGGAGATGCCAGACAGCTTGGCGACGCTTTCCTGGGCGTTGGAAATGCCCTTTATGCTCATCTCCCTGGCTCCCATGTTTTCGATTGCGAAGCCGGAGGCGATTCTCTCGTTCTGCAGCGCCTGCAGGGATTCGAGGTTCTTCCTGGCAGTGACGACCGCGTCCATTAGGGCCTCGTTGTCGGGCTCCAGATAGATGGTCAGGCCGTTCTCCCCGTATGCGAGCGAGGTGGGATCCCCGGTCTCCACGGTTCCGCTGCCGTCAGGATTTATGGTCACGTCGAGATTCATCGGCTTGTATCCTATATAGGAGACTGACAGGTCATAGCTTCCAGGGTCGAGAGGAAGGGTGTAGGCTCCGTCGATGTCGGTCACGGTGCCTTCGGTCGTCCCTTCGATGAGAATTGCCGCACCGATGAGGGTTTCGCCCGTCACCAGGTCGACTATCGTGCCTTTGAGGCCGTCTTCAGTTTCAAGGAGGTTTTCCGCGTGGAGTTTTTCTGTTGGAAATAAAAACAAAGCTGCGGCGGCAGCAAACGCTGTCAAAATTCTAACCATACTTCAAATCACTCGTTTTTCCGGGTGCAAAAGTATCGCGCGGTTGTGAACTGGATTTTAAGGTTCTGATATGAAAATGTTAAATGTTGTTACGGCCTTATTACGGATTTGCGCTGTTTTTAACAGAAAATTAGTTTTCCGCGTCTGGTTTTTTCCTACGCGCGCGCCTGCTTCCGTATATAATGGCTGCGGGAGCGGGATTGGTGACGGTCGCGGAGGCGTGGCTGTCCTGCGGCAGGCGGGAGATTTGGGAGTAGCCTGCCGCAGGGCAGCCCCGTCTCCGCTTGTCCCGAAGCAGGCGATAAACTTGGGAAAAGTCTGCTTCGGGACTGCCTCCGCTCCGCCGGCGCCTTCAATCTGATGGCCGCAAGCGCTGACCGCATCAACTTCTAGGTATCGGTTTCAAGGGATTGCCAGCGGGCAGACTGCTTTCCGGTAGGCAGTAACTGAGGAAGTCTGTCCCGCGTGATGCCGTGATAGACAGGAAAGCCGGTAAAAATGGAAAGGCTATCTGCGGCTGCGGAAGAACTCGCTGACGAGAGCCGAGCAGTCGTCGGCGAGCACGCCCTTGCGGATTTCGGTCTTGGGATGCAGCAGGGAGGGGCTGAACAGGGAGCAGCCGCGCTTCGGGTCGTCGGCGCCGTAGACGAGCGCTCCCAATTGCGCCCAGTTCAGGGCTCCGGCGCACATCGGGCAGGGTTCCACGGTGACATACAAGGTGCAGTCGTTCAGATATTTTCCGCCGACGGCGGAGGTCGCCGCGGTGAGTGCTATCATTTCGGCGTGCGCGCTCGGATCGCCGAGCCTTTCGGTCATGTTGTGCCCGCGGGCGATGATCCTGCCCTTGCATACCACCACGGCCCCTATCGGAATCTCCCCCTCGGCCCCGGCCGCCTCGGCCTCCTTCAGCGCCTCGCGCATATATCTTTCATCAAAATCCATCGCTTTTATCTTATGGCCTCACCGTCACCGCCGCTCCCAGACTGCCGGGAAAGACCTGTCGGCCCGTCAGACCAGCCTTTCAAGTATGTCGTTCCAGACCGTCTCCTTGCCGTTCTCGTTGAGTATCTCGTGGCGCATGCCGGGATAGAGCCGCACTTCGGCGGAGGCGTACCCGACCTTCTTCATGAGGCCGACGGCCTTCATCATGTCCTTCTCCGAAATCATGCACGGGTCGTCGGCTCCGGAAAGGAAATGCACCGGGAGTCCGGGGTTCGCCATCTTCCATCCCCTTGGCGAATAGCAGTCCTGCATGAGCCCCATCAGGTTGGAGAAGCCGTTCGCGGTGAAGCGGAACTGGCACAGGGGGTCGTTGTGGTATTCCTCGAGTATGCTCTTGTCCGAGCACACCCATGCGCTGTGCCAGCCTTCGTCGCGGAAAGGCTTGTTGTAGCTGCCGAAACTGAGCTTCTGGAGGAGCGCCGGGCGGTGCCGCGAGCCGCGGAACAGGGATATGCAGCCGGCGAGGAAGCGCCCTGCCCCCTTGGCGGGGTTGTCGCTCGGGGAGCCCACGACGAACAGATTGTCAATCATGTCGTCATGACGCTTCGTGAACGAGCGCACGGCCATCGAGCCCATGCTGTGTCCCAGCAGGTTGCGCCTGCGGCCGGGAAAGGCGGACGCGGTCCATTCCGCGACGGCCCCTATGTCCTCCACCATGGCCTTCCAGCCGCCTCCGTACATGTAGCCGAGGTCCGCGGGGTCCTTGACCGAGGCTCCGTGGCCTCTGTGGTCATGGATCACGCAGGTGTAGCCGTGCGCAGCCAGAAAGTCCATGAAGGGGATGTATCTTTCCTTGTGTTCGCACATTCCGTGCACCAGCTGCACCGTGCTTCCGGTCCCGCCTTCGGCCTCGCGCACCAGCACGGAAAGTTCCAGCCCGTCGGCCGGGGATTTCAGTTTCAGGGTTTCCATGCCTGCAAAAATATCAAGTTTTTAGTAAGTTTGCAGACATGGACAGATATATTTTGGCTCTTGACCAGGGGACGGGCAGTTCCAAGGCGATCATATTCGACACCGAAGGCCGGCAGCTTTCCTGTTTCCAGAAGGAGACGACCCTGCTTTTCCCGCGGCAGGGATGGGTGGAGCAGAACGCCGTGAAGATATGGCGCTCGGTCAGGACGCTGCTCGGAGAGGCGGTGGCCAGCGTCGGTGACGGCGAGATCGCGGCGCTCGGAATAAGCAACCAGAGGGAGACCACGATAGTCTGGGACGCCGTCTCCGGGCGGCCGATATGCAATGCGATAGTGTGGCAGGACAGACGGTCGTCGGACTATTGCGACCAGTTGAAGGCCCACGGGCTCGAGGAGATGATAAGGGAGAAGACCGGCCTGATCATCGACGCCTACTTCAGCGCCACCAAGATACGGTGGATACTCGACAACGTGCCGGGCGCCATGGACAAGGCGAAGGCCGGACGCCTGCGTTTCGGGACCATGGACTCATGGCTGGTGTGGAACCTGACGGGAGGAGAGGTCCATGTGACCGATGTCACCAACGCCTCCAGGACCATGCTGTTCAACATCAACACCCTGCAATGGGACGACGAGCTGCTCAACCTCTTCGGCATACCGGAGTCCATGCTGCCGGAGGTCTGCGATTCCGCGGGGACGGTCGGGGAGACGACGGTCCTGGGCCGCAGCATACCCATATCCGGCATAATAGGCGACCAGCAGTCCTCGCTTTTCGGACAGATGTGCGTGGAGGAGGGCGCCGTCAAGAACACCTACGGGACAGGCTGCTTCCTGCTCATGAACTGCGGAAACAGGCCCGTGCTCTCGGAGAACCGGCTGCTCACCACCGTGGCATGGAAAATCGGCGACAGGGTCGACTATGCGCTCGAAGGCAGCATCTTCGTGGCCGGCGCCGTCGTGCGATGGCTGCGCGACGGGCTCGGACTGATCAGCGAGTCTTCCGAAATCGAATCCCTTGCGGCCTCGGTCCCCGACAGCGGCGGCGTATATTTCGTGCCGGCGCTGACCGGCATGGGGGCGCCATACTGGAATCCGGACGCCAGGGGCGTCATCACGGGACTCACGCTCGGGGTGTCGGCCGCCCATATCGCGAGGGCGGCTTTGGAAGGCATAGCTTTCCAGATCATGGACGTGGTGGCCGCGATGGAGCGGGACGCCGGCATTCTGATTTCCGAGCTGAAGGTCGACGGAGGCGCGTCGCGGAACAATCTGATGATGCAGTTCCAGGCCGATGTGCTCGGGACGGAGGTCATACGCTCCTCCCTGTCCGAGGTCACGGCTCTCGGAGCCGCCTACATGGCCGGGCTGGGAGTCGGGATATGGAAATCCATAGGCGAGCTCAAGGACCACTGGGAGTCGGGGAGGAGGTTCTCGCGCCGTGCGTCGGAGAGACGCATGAACGAAGCGCGGGCTGCATGGGCGGCGGCTGTCAAAAAGGCCCTCGCCTGAGTCCGGCCGCTTGAAACTTTCGGAAAAAAGTTTCATATTTGTCAGATGCTAAAATCTGAAGGATGAAACTTTTTCTGATTGACGGGCATGCCCTGATCTTCAAGATGTACTATGCCTTCCTGGGCAGGCACATAGTCAATTCCCGCGGAGTCGACACATCCATACTCTTCGGATTCACGAAATATCTTCTGGAGCTGCTCGAAAGGGAGAAGCCGACCCATGTGGCCGTGAGCTTCGATCCTCCCGGCGGCACCTTCCGCAACAGGCTGTATCCCGAGTACAAGGCCAACCGCGAGGCGACCCCGCAGCTGGTGATCGACGCGCTGGAGCCGCTGACCGGAATAGTCAGGGCCATGAACATACCGGTGCTGATGGTCCCCGGCTACGAGGCGGACGATGTCATAGGCTCGGCCGCCCGGCGTTTCGCCTCTCCGGACATGGATGTCTACATGGTCACGCCCGACAAGGATTACGGCCAGCTTGTGGCTCCGCATATATGGCAGTACCGTCCCGGCAAGTCGGGCGCCGACAACGAACTGCTCGGCGAGGCCGAGGTCTGCGCCAAATGGAAGATATCCTCTCCGCTGCAGGTCATCGACATACTGACGCTCTGCGGCGATTCTTCGGACAATGTGCCGGGAGTGCAGGGTGTAGGCCCGGTCGGCGCCGCCAAGCTGCTGTCGCAGTATTCGAGCGTCGAAGGCATATACGAGCATATCGGCGAGCTTACCGCGCGCCAGCAGCAGCTGTTCAGGGCGGCCGAGGACCATATAGCGCTCTCGCGCGAACTGGTCACGATAAAGACGGACATACCTCTCGACGTCAGCGCCGACGACATGCGCATCGCGACGGTGCGCACCCGCGAGCTGGAGGCTCTGATGGACGAATATGAATTCCCGTCGCTCAAGCGTCTTCTGCTGAAGTTCCCCTCCGGAGCGCCGGAGTCCGGGAACGCGTCCGCGGAGAGGAAAAGTCTGCCGGAGCCGCAGATGGTGAGACCGGCGGAGATCGCCGCCGGCAGGATAGCCCTGAACCTTGATGGCGGAAAGCTGTATGTGGCCGCGGACGGCAGATGCGCCGAAGGTGCTCCGGAGGAATTCAGGACGCTGCTCGAGGACGCTGCCGTGACCAAGGCGGGAGCCGGTCTGAAATCCATGATGAACGCGTTCGCAGCCGCCGGAATCGAACTGCGCGGCAGGCTTGAGGACGTCGAGCTCATGCACTACCTGCTGAATCCCGAGAGCGGCCATGCCTTCGACAGGCTGGTCCGCGGCTATCTCGGCGTGGATCTTTCGGCCGGCTCCGATGCGGAGCCGGCGGGCCTTTTCGACGAGATTCCCGAGAGCGACGGCCGCGACAGGATCATGGAGACGGCGGCGGTGCTGCCGCTCGCGGACGCGCTCGGAGCGGAAATCGACAGGACCGAGGGCATGCGCCGCCTTTACGACGAGATAGAGGAGCCTCTGCTGTCGGTGCTCTCGCGCATGGAGACGACGGGCGTGAAGGTGGACCTCGATTCGCTGAAGGACTATGCGGACGGCCTCAGGAAGGAAATGCTTGAAAAGGAGGCGGCCGTGCGCGACCTCGCGGGCGAACCGGAACTGAACCTCGCGTCGCCCAGGCAGATAGGCGTGCTGATATACGAGAAGATGAAGCTGGATCCCAAGGCCAGGAAGCCGAAGTCGGGCAACTGGCCCACCGACGAGAGGACGCTTCAGGAACTTGCCGACCGCAGCCCCGTGATAGACCTGATACTGGACTACCGCGGCCTGCGCAAGCTGCTGTCGACCTATATCGAACCGTTCGCCGGTTATGTGTCGCCGGCCGACGGGCGCGTGCACACGACATTCAACCAGACGCTCACCTCCACCGGACGGCTGTCGTCCTCCAATCCCAATCTCCAGAACATCCCGATACGCAGCGACCAGGGCAGGGAGATACGCCGCGCCTTCGTGCCGGGCAGCCCCGGCAGCGTCATGATGTCGGCTGACTATTCCCAGATAGAGCTCAGGATAATGGCCCATCTGAGCGGAGACGAGCACCTTGTCTCGGCCTTCAAGGCGGGGCAGGACATACATTCCGCCACGGCCGCGAAGATTTTCGGCGAAAGGCTCGAAGACGTGACTCCGGACCAGCGCAGGGTGGCCAAGACCGTCAACTTCGGAATAATGTACGGCATGTCCTCGTTCGGGCTCAGCCAGAGACTGCGCTGCCCGCGCCAGGAGGCCAGGAAGATAATAGACGACTATTTCGCGTCCTTCCCCGCGATACGCGGCTTCATCGATTCGACCCTCGCCGCCGCCAGGGAGAACGGCTATGTCGAGACCATGTTCGGCCGGCGCCGGTATATTCCGGACCTCAATTCCGGCAATGCCACGGTGAGGGCGCTCGCCGAGCGCAACGCCGTGAACGCGCCCATACAGGGGACGGCCGCGGACATCATCAAGCTGGCGATGAACCATGTGGACCGCAGGATCAGGGAGGACGGCATGAAATCCCGAATGGTGCTCCAGATACACGACGAACTCCTGCTCGAAGTCCCCGGGGCCGAGATAGAGGCGGCCCGGAAGATGCTGGTGTCCGAGATGGAGAATGTAATCAGCCTTTCGGTTCCGCTTACAGTAGAGTGCAATTATGGAAAAAACTGGCTTGAAGCCCATTGACGAACTTGTACGGCGCGCCATTATAGGTGACGGCGCCGCATTCACCGAACTCTGGGACACCAACATAGAGTCCCTGAGGGCGTATCTCGCAGGGACGGTCATGAAGCAGTATGACACGTTCCATATCGACGACATCTGCTCCCGCAGCTTCGAGAAGGCCTTCCGCCAGATAAGGAGCTACGATCCTTCGCGCAGCAAGTTCTCCACATGGCTCAGGGCGATAGCGCGCAACACCGCGCTGGATACGATAGAGGCCGAGGAGAGGTCCAGCAGGAAGTTCGTCTCCATCGATGACGGGGACACGCGGGTTGCCGTGATCGACAACATGGGGGACGGCGAGTCGACCCCGCTTGACAGCATAATCAAGGACGAGGACGAGGAGAAGCTCGGACGCTACATAGCCGCCCTGCCCGAGCTTTACAGGGAAGTGGCCTCCAAGCGTCTCATAGAAGGGCTGCAGTATAAGGAGATCGCCGATGAGACCGGCCTGGCGCTGAACACGGTCCGCACCAGGATACGCAGGGCGAAGGCGCTGATAGACAACATGAAAGCAGATGACGAAAATGACTGGGAGCGATAAGGAGAAACTGACCGGGCTGTACCGGGAGTGGAACGCGAAGATCAATGTCGTGTCGCGCAAGGATGTGGACAATCTCTATGAGCATCATGTGCTGCATTCTCTGGCGATAGCCGAATATGTGCGGCGCTTCTACGGCGAGGACGGCTGGAAGCCCGGGGAGTGCGTGCTGGATGTCGGGACGGGAGGCGGTTTCCCCGGCATTCCTCTGGCCATGGAATTTCCGGAGCTCCATTTCACTCTCTGCGATTCGATAGGCAAGAAGATACTCGTGGCCCGTTCGGTCGCCGAAGCTCTCGGTCTGGAGAACGTGGACTGCGTCAACGCCAGGGCCGAGGCCGTCCCGGGAAATTTCGACTGGGTGGTTACCCGGGCGGTGACATCCCTCGCTAAACTCTATCCCTGGGTGGCCGGCCGCTTCCGCCGGAGCATAATCTGCCTGAAAGGCGGCGACGTGGATGCGGAAATAGACGAGTTCTGCGCGAAATGCCGCGTCGGAACGGGCAGCGTGAGGAAATGGAGAATCTCCGAATGGCTTGAAAGTGATTATTTCACAGAAAAATTTGTAATTGAAATCGGAAAAGATTACCTTTGTCCTCCCGTTTTTGAGAAATTAAAAAAATAGAATAATGAAAAGGACATATCAACCTTCGAACCGCAAGAGAGTCAACAAGCATGGCTTTCGCGAGCGCATGAGCACTCCCAACGGACGCAGGGTGCTCGCATCCCGCCGTGCCCACGGACGCAAGAAACTTACCGTTTCGTCAGAGGACCGCTTCTAATCCGCAGCAGTCCATAAAGATACGGAGCAGGCTGGCCTTTATTCAGGTCAGCCTGCTCCGCGTTCGGGTCTTGCCGATTCCGATTTCTTCACATGCCGCAGTTGCCATGTCTGCGAACAGGTGCCGCCTTCCGCCGCAACCGGTGTTTTGCGCAAGCCGTTAAGACTTCGGCCGCAGCCTGCCGCGAGGGAGGCTTTCCACGAATCCACCGCCTCACGAGCGGCAGGCTGCGGCTTAAGCCCGCGTACATTAGGCAATAATTTCCTATCTTTGTCAGGATTCAGTCAGACTGACAGATGAACAACGAAAACGACTTCTCACGGCTGGAACTCAGCGTTCCGGCCTGTCGGAACAACTATAGATACTTCCGTTCCCTGCTCAGGCCCTCCACGCGTATGCTGGTGCTCGTCAAGGCCAACGCCTACGGCCACGGAGCGGTGGAATTCGCCTCCATGCTCCAGTCGGAAGGTGCGGACTACCTTGCGGTGGCCCTTCCCGTAGAAGGCGTGGAACTCAGGCGCAACGGCATCTCCCTGCCCATACTCGTGCTGACGGCCGGGACCGACTTCTTTCCCGAGATAATCAGCTGCCGGCTCGAACCGGGCATCCCCAACCTCTACACTCTCGAAGCGCTGTGCAAGGTCCTCAGGGAGCGAGGCGTCAAATCATACCCCGTGCATGTCAAGCTCGACACCGGCATGCACCGTCTCGGCTTCATGCCCGACGAGCTGCCGGCGCTCGAAAGATTCCTCAAGGAGCACGACGAAGTCTCGGTCAAGTCAGTGTATTCCCATCTTGCGGCGTCGGAGGATCCGGCCGAAGACGAATTCACGCTCTCGCAGGTGCGGACTTTCGAAAAAGGGGCGGCGGAGCTGGGACAGGCGCTCGGCTACATGCCCATGCGGCATATTCTCAACTCCGCAGGCATCGAGCGTTTCCCGCAGTTCCAGTTCGACATGGTGCGGCTGGGAATCGGAATATACGGCATAAGCGCATTGCCGGACGTGAAGCTCGAACCTGTAGCTTCGCTGAAGGTCAAGGTCCTGCAGGTCAAGAAGCTCGTCCCGGGCGACACCATAGGCTACGGACGCCGCGGGCATGTCCCGCCGGGCGGCATGGAGACCGCCACCATCCCCGTAGGATATGCCGACGGAATCGACCGGCATCTGGGCTGCGGGGCGGCGAGCTTCAGCGTCAACGGCCACCGTGCGCCGACCGTAGGCAACATCTGCATGGACATGTGCATGCTGGATGTCACGGGGCTGGGCGTCAGGGCCGGGGATACCGTGACCATATTCGGGAAGGACCCTTCGATAAGCGAGCTGGCGCACATACTGGGCACCATACCGTATGAGATACTGACTTCGGTGCCCCACAGGATAGAGAGGATAATAGTGAAGAGATAATGGAAATAACGGTCATCATACTCGCGGCGGTTGTCCTCGTGGCTCTGGCGGCTCTGGTCGTCTGTCTGCGCAGGATGTCCGCCATGAATGCCGAGAAGACTGCGGCCGCGGAGGAGAAGGCGGCTCTCGCCAATGAGAACGCCGTGCTCGCGTCGCGGCTGAAGTCCCAGGAGGAGACTTTCAGGGCGTTGGAGGAGCAGAGGGAGGAGGCGAGGCTTCAGATAGACGAGGAGAGGAAGAAGGCCTTCGAGAGCCAGCGCAAGCAGATGGAGGAATCCTTCAGACTGCTCTCCGAACAGAACAGCGCGGGCCTGAGGCGCCAGAACGCCGAGTCCATCACGGAACTGCTCAAGCCTATCCAGGAGAAGTTCGGGGAATTCGACAGGACCATCAGGACCGGACAGGAGAAAGCGGCCGCCCAGGAGGCCACGATGAAGCAGATGATCGCGTCCCTGATGGCGAAGTCCGAGAGCGTCGGGGACGAGGCGAGGAATCTTGCGAACGCCCTCGCCGGGCATTCCAAGGTGCAGGGAGACTTCGGCGAGATGCTTCTCGTGGACCTGCTCAAGGCGTCCGGACTTGAAGAAGGAGTGCATTTCTCCACGCAGAGCGTGATCCGGGATTCCTCCGGACATGAGGTCAGGAGCGAAAGCGGGTCGGCGATGATTCCCGACGTCATAGTCTACTACCCCGACGACACCGAGCTCATAATAGACTCCAAGGTCAGTCTGACTGCGTATATGAACTATGTGAACGCCGAAGGCGTCGAGGACAGGAAACGCTGGGCGAGGGAGCATGTGGCGAGCGTGACCAGACATGTCGACGAACTCAAGACCAAGGACTACGCCTCGTATATCGACGACGGACGCAGGAAGGTGGACTATAATCTGATGTTCATCCCGATGGAGGGCGCCTTCCGCCTGATGCTCGAGGAGGCTCCGCTGCTGTGGCAGCGCGCCAAGGATGCGAAGGTGCTCATAGTCAGCCAGATGAACCTAATGATAGTCCTGAACATGATATTGATGAGCTGGAGGCAGCACGATCAGGAGAAGAACATACAGAAAGTGTATGCCACGGCCTCCGAGCTCATGAGCCAGCTCAAGAACTGGATGGACTCGTTCGTGAGGCTCGGCGACTGTCTCGGGAAGGCCTCGGAGGCATATTCGGAGGCGAAGAAGAAGCTCGTGGATTCCAATCAGTCCGTCATCCGGAAGATAGACAAGCTCGAGAAGCTGAAGATAGCCCCCCGACGTTCCGGAGGCCGCCTGAAGATAAGCGGCCGCATGAGCGGAGGTGCCGAATCCGTGATTCCGAAGGAGCTGGCCGACGGTCTGGACGATGAAAACGCGGAGGACGGCGAATGATTCCGTTTCTCCGACAGGTCGCCGCGCATTACAATTCTTCCGGACGGCTGGACGAGCACTGCTTCGTGTTTCCGAACAGGCGGTCCCTGGTGTTCTTCCGCAAATATCTGAGCGATTGCGTCAAGGCTTCCGGAGCGCCTGCCGTGCTGCCGGAGATGTTCACCATGAACGATTTCTTCTATCGTATCACGGGTGCGTCCCCCGCCGGGCAGGTTGCGTTGCTGCTGGAGCTGTATGACTGCTATAAGGTGTTGAACCCCGCGCATGAGACGCTGGACGAATTCATATTCTGGGGAGGGGTGCTGCTGTCCGACTTCAACGACATCGACAAGTATCTCGTGAAACCGGAGGCGCTGTTCTCCAATGTGTCCGAGTTCCGCGGGATGCAGGACGGCTACGAATATCTGGATGAACGCCAGCTTGCCGCGATACGGCAGTTCATCTCCCATTTCAGGACGGGCGGGCGCTACAAGGACGAGTTCCGCAAGATATGGGACATCCTGCTGCCGCTCTACCGTTCGTTCAACGGGCGGCTGCGCTCCAGGGGACTCTCATACGAGGGGCAGGTCTACCGCGAACTGGCGGAGCGGCTGGATTCGGAATCCGCCGCGGACGTGCTCGGGCAGAGTTTTCCCGAAACACGGAAATTCGTGTTCGTGGGCCTGAACGCCCTCAACGAATGCGAGAAGCTGCTGATGCGCAGGCTCAGGAACGCCGGTATGGCAGAGTTCTGCTGGGACTGGAGCAGTTCCATGATAAAGGATGCGCACAACCGTTCGTCCTTCTTCATGGCGGCCAACGTGCAGGAGTTCCCGCAGGCCTTCACTCCCGATCCCGATGGCCTTCCGGAGCCGCAGGTGAACGTGCTCAGCGTGCCTTCGGCGGCCGGACAGGCGAAACAGCTTCCGGCGATTCTCGGGGAGATGGGCGCGCACGGGATAGAGACCGCCGTGGTGCTGCCGGACGAGGCCTTGCTGGCGCCGGTGCTGAATTCCATCCCGCCGGATATCTCCGACATCAACGTGACCATGGGATGTCCGATGAAGTCCGGCGGGCTGTGGTCGCTTATGAACGATACGGCGGCGCTTCAGATGCATCTGCGCGAGAAGGACGGAAAATGGTACTTCTACCGGGAGACGGTGTGGTCCGTGTTCGCCGGCAGCGTCTTCAGCGCGGCGATGACCGAGGAGGACAGGGAGGCGGCAGCCGCCGTCCGCAGGGATGCCGGATACTATATCGGCGAGGAACGGCTCGCTTCGACCCCGCTTTTCCGCAGCGTGTTCCGTGCCGTGGCGAAGGCTCCGTCCGTGGCGGACGCGGATGCGGTGACCGCCCTCCAGGACTATCAGCTCGAAATTATCGCCACGCTCGCCGGCCGTCTCAGGGAGAATGAGGACATGGCGCTGGAGCTGGATTTCGCCAGGGAATACCACCGTCTCCTGACCGGGCTCCGCCCGTTCCGGCTCGAACTCCTCCCGGCCAGCTGGTTCCGCCTTCTGGGCAGCCTGGCCTCCGGAATCGCCGTGCCTTTCGAAGGGGAGCCGCTGAAAGGCCTGCAGATAATGGGGCCGCTTGAGACGAGGGCTCTGGATTTCGACAATCTCGTGATACTCAGCTGCAACGAAGGCAGCTTCCCGCGGCGCAGCGTCGCGTCGTCATTCATCCCTCCCGAACTGCGCCGCGGCTTCGGGCTGCCGACCTACGAATACCAGGACGCCGTGTGGGCGTATTATTTCTACCGCATGATCCAGAGGGCGCGCAAAGTGTGGCTGGTCTTCGATTCGCGCACCGAAGGGGTCAGCAGCGGGGAGGAGAGCCGCTACATCAAGCAGCTGGAGATGCTTTTCGGCGTCAGGACGAAGCGTATGGTGGCCAAGGCGCCCATAAGCGGCTCCGACACCGCCGCGGCTATCGAGAAGACGGAGGACGATGTCCTCAGGCTGCGCGGAGCGAGGCTGTCGGCCTCCACGCTCAAGGACTACCTGAACTGCCAGGCGAAGTTCTACTATCACTGCGTGAAGGGGCTGACGAAGCCCGATGAGGTCGAGGACTCCCTTGACGCGGGGCAGACGGGCTCGGTTTTCCATCAGGCCATGCAAGAGCTGTACACCGTTCCGGACGGCCTGCTGACCAAGGCGTATCTTAAATCGCTGCTCGCCGGTTCCGCCGTCAAGGAAAAGGTCCGCGGAATTGTCATGGACAAGCTCCACAGCTTCGAGGTCGCCGGCAAGAACCTGATCTACGAGGACATGATATGCCGCTATGTCAGGCAGGTGATAAGGCGCGACATCGAACTGCTGGACTCCCTGGGCAAGGACAGTCTGCGCATTCTCGGCCTGGAGCACAAGCGCAGCATGAAACTGGGCGGATTCAGCCTGATAGGCTACATCGACAGGCTCGACAGCCTGACCCCGGGGGAGATACGCATCGTCGACTACAAGACCGGAAGGGTCACTGACGACGATTTCATGATAACCGAAGACAATGCGGAGGACATAGTGGGGAAACTTTTCGGACCCGACAACAGGAAGCGTCCCAACATCGCGCTTCAGCTCTATCTCTACGACAGGCTGCTCCTGGAGGGGAGCCCGGCCGGAGGCGTCGGGATCACCGCGGAGGCGGCGGCAGGAAAGAACATCGTGAACTCCATCTACCAGACGCAGCGTCTTTTCGTGAATCCGGTGGAGAACGTCAGGCTCAATCCCGTCTTCAACTCGCTCATGTCGGAGCGTCTGCTGGCGCTGCTTGACGAAATGGCCGACACTTCGCTGCCTTTCAGGCGGACGGAAGATACCGACACCTGCAAGTATTGTGATTTCAAAACCATCTGCGGACGATGAAGATACTCAAGGCAAGCGCAGGTTCGGGGAAGACTTTCAATCTTTCCAAGACCTATCTGGAACTGCTTCTCGGCAGCTCCGATCCCCGCCGCTACCGCCACATACTCGCCGTGACCTTCACGAACAAGGCCACGGCGGAGATGAAGAACCGCATCCTGGGCGATCTCTGCCGCCGTTCGGCTTCGGACCCCCGCGCCAGGGAGATCCTCCAGAATCTGCTGCACGACTACGGGGCCTTTTCCGTGAGCACCATAGACAGGTTCTTCCAGCAGGCCCTCAAGGCCTTTTCCCGGGAGATAGGGCAGTTCGCCGACTATCAGATAGAGCTCGACAGGAAATCCCTGATCCGCGAGGCCATGGACAGGATACTCGACTCCCTGACCGAGGACAAGGAGGACATAATCCGCTGGATCGACGCCAATGTCAGCGAAAGGCTCGGACAGGGCGAGAAGCTCAGGATAGAGGACAGCCTCTACGAGACCGGCTTCCTGCTCAAGTCGGAGGAGCACAGGGAACTTGCGGAGCGCTACGGAATCGACGACCTCGAGGCCTTCGGCAAGGAGAGACTGGCGGAGGTGAGAAAGGTCTGCGGCGAAATCATGCGCGGCTTCGAAGCGTCGGTCGCCCGTTTCGGAATGACAGCCCGTCCCGGGGAGATGATAAGTTTCGAGGGGCGCAAGAGGCTGCTCAAGAACAATCCGGAGCTTGAGGAGATAAAGGAAAGCCTCTATCCGGCCTATCAGACGGCGTTCATCATCGACAAGCTTATATTCAGCCTCGGGCTGGCCGGAGAGTTCTACCGCGAGTTCGACGCTCTGCTCAAGGAGAAGAACGTGATGAGCCTCGACGAGTCCAACACCATACTCAGGGACATAATCAACGGCTCCGACGCCCCTTTCGTGTACGAGAAACTCGGAGTCCGCTACGAGAGTTTCCTGCTGGACGAGTTCCAGGACACCTCGAACATACAGTGGGAGAATTTCCTGCCTCTCCTCAGGGAGAGCGAGTCCCGCGGAGGCGGCACCCTGATAGTCGGGGATGTCAAGCAGAGCATCTATCGCTTCCGGAATTCCGACTGGCGGCTTCTCGGCAGCAAGGTCACGGAGCTTTTTCCTGACGCCAGGGTCGAGACCCTGAAATACAACTGGCGCAGCTGCCGGACCATAGTCTCGTTCAACAACCGCTTCTTCAGCGCCGCCGCGTCCGAGTTCGGCCTCACGGACATCTACGCCGACGTGGAACAGCTGCCGCAGAGCAGGGACGAACAGCCCGGCTTCGTGAGAATCTCGTTCTGCGACGAGCAGCTTGAGGCTGTCTACGCCTCGATATGCAGGGCGCTTTCGGAAGGGGCCGGCCCCGGAGATATCGCCGTGCTCGTCCGCGGACGCCAGCAGGGGTCCGACATAGCCTCGTATCTGATCGGCAGGGGAGTCCCGGTCATATCGGACGACTCCCTGAGCGTCAGGTCCTCGCTGACCGTCCGCCGTCTCGTCGCGCTCATGACGGCATACGACAATCCCGACGACGTCATCAGCCGCTTCGTGGCGGATTCTCTGAATGTCAGTTTCGGCGGCGGCTGCCATTCGCTCGTGGACTTCTGCGAGAAGCTGCTGCGTTCGCTTCAGGCCTCCGCCCCGGAGACTTTCGAGGGCGAGACCCTTTTCATACAGGCCATGATGGACGACGTGCTGAAATGGACTTCGGTCTATGGCAACAATCTGCGCGGCTGGCTCAGGCACTGGGAGGAGACGGATCTCCAGATAAGTTCGCCCGACGACGCGTCCGCGGTGCGCATCATGACCATACACAAGGCCAAGGGGCTGGAATTCCCGTATGTCATCTTCCCTTTTGCCGACAAGGTCAATCTCTATAAGCCGGATGTCCGCTGGTGCCGCTTGGACATGGGCGCGGACAGCCGGGCCTCGGTGCTGAACGGCATATATCCCGTCTATCTCAAGAAGGACACGGAGTCCAGCGGTTTCGCCGCGGCCTATTCCGAAGAAAGGCGGCTTCAGCTTGTCGACAATATGAACATTTTCTATGTCGCGCTCACGAGAGCGGTCAGGAGCCTGCACATAATCGCGGCTTCTCCTTCGAAGACGCTCCGGCAGCGGGTCGCAGGCGGCGGTGGCGGCGAATATGCGCGCATCTCGGATTTCCTGTATGCCTTTGCGGGCGGCAATGACGAATGCAGTTTCGGCGAGCCTTACGATTTCACCCGCATGGACCACCGCGGAGGCGGGGATACGGCCGATTTCGCTGCGACCTGGCCTTCGTTCCCGCTTGGCGGGAGGCTGGCCCCTTCCGCCGGAGCCCTGGATTTCTTCGGCGAGGAAGGCGAGGCTGCCGTGTCGCCGAGGGTGAACGGCATAGTCCTGCATGACATACTGTCCCATGTGAATTCGGTTTCCGACGTGGCGGCTGCTGTCGCGGCTGCGCTTTCGGACGGGCGGCTCGGTCCCGAAGCCGCCGGAGCTGCGCGGAATCTGCTCGAATCCAGGGTGGCAGCCCACGGGGAATGGTTTCCCGGAGACGGAGCGAAGGCGTACCGCGAACGCGGGGTAATAGCCCCGGACGGCAGGGAATACCGCCCCGACAGGGTGGTTTTCACCGAAGACGGCGTCGTGATAATAGATTTCAAGTTCGGGCGCGAGGAGCGCGCGCATGTCTCCCAGGTGCGCGGCTACGCATCGCTGTATTCCGGGCTCGGCTTCAGGGTCAAGGAGGCCGTCGTGTGGTATGTGGTTGAAGACAAATGTGTTTCTATATGATGAAAAGATTTCTGCTTGCTTCCGTCCTGCTGGGTGTCCTGTGTCCCTGCTTGCCGGCCCAGTCCCTCTATGAATCCGGGGAGTTGCACAAGAAGGCCCCGGCGGTGCCGGCCTATGTGGTCTTTGCGGGGGATACCGTGCGTTTCGACCGCCAGGATTTCCACGAGCGGCTGGACAGGGAACTGATTTCCTTTACCTACATGCATACGAACACCACCCTGATGCTCAAGCGCTCCGCCAGGTATTTCTCCATTGTCACCCCGCTGCTGAGGCAGGAGGGGATTCCGGAGGATTTCAAGTACCTGATGGCCATAGAGAGCAACCTCGACCCAAAGGCGCGTTCGGCGGCCGGAGCGGCGGGGCTCTGGCAGATAATGAAGTCGACCGCTCAGTCCCACGGTCTGGAGGTGAATTCGGAGGTGGACGAGCGTTACAATGTGGTCAAGGCGACCGTGGCGGCCTGTGAATATTTCAAGGAGGCTTATGCGAAGTTCGGCGACTGGATCACCGTGGCGGCGAGCTACAATGCCGGGCAGAACGGCATAGAGCGGAGGCTGGAACATCAGAAGCAGGATTCGGCCCTGAATCTCTGGATGGCCGAGGAGACCTCGCGCTATATATTCAGGCTGCTGGCGGTGAAGATGCTGTTCGCCGATCCTCAGGCTTTCGGCTTCGACGTCACCGTCCCGGACATGTATCCGCAGATTCCGGCGCGCAGGACCGTGACCGTGAGCGGGCCCGTGCCGAGCCTCGTGGATTTCGCCGCTGAGAACGGAGTGACGTATGCGGCTCTCAAGGAGGCCAACCTCTGGCTGCGCAGCGACAAGCTCACCAACAAGTCGGGCAGGACCTACAGCATTTCGATTCCATAGGCCGGCAGCCGGGCTTCTACAGGCCCCTGAGGTCGGTTATCACCCATGTCGAGTCGAGAGCCGAGACGTCGAAGCGGAACACCGCCGGGTCGGACGGTTCGGAATATTCTATGTCCGAGAGCTTGAGATTGGTCACCGAATCCCGGTAGAGCAGGACCTCCGCTATGCCTCTGGCGTCCTCGACGTAGACTTCCCTGTTGTCCGGGTCGACCGTCCATCTCGTGCCGCCGTTGCAGTAGATGCGCATGCCGTAGCCTTCGGCGTAGTAGCAGTCGCCCTGGACCACGAGCCTGCCGCGGATTCTGACAGGAGAAAGCTCGGAGATCGAGCAGGCGTAGTTCATAGTCACGCGCTGCGTCTCGGCCCGGGTGAGAATCTCGTCGATTCCGGCTTCCTGGGCCGCATTGTCCGTGACGGGAGCTGCCAGGCAGAAGAGCATGAGGGCTATGGCGAGCGGACTTTTCATTTCCTGAGTGTGCTCAGCAGTTCTTCGAGCGTGTCAAGGTCTGAAATCAGGACCTGGCGCGGCTTTGAGCCTTCCTGCGGTCCGACTATGCCGGCCGCCTCCAGTTGGTCCATGACCCTCCCCGCCTTCGCGTATCCCATTCCGAGCCGTCTCTGGATATCGGAAGTCGAGCCTTTCTGGGTGGTGACCACCATCCTTGCCGCTTCCTCGAAGCGGTCGTCGAGATTTCCGGCGCTTAGCGAGCCGGAGCCCGAACCGTCATCGGCTGACGCCTCGTCGGGCGAAGGCAGGTAGTAGGGGGTGTTGTAGCATTTTCCGTAGCCTGTCTGGTCTCCGATGAATCTGGTCACGGATTCGATTTCGTCGCCTTCTATCAGGGCGCACTGGATGCGTTCGGTATCGATGCCCGCCGAGAAGAGCATGTCTCCCCGCCCGATGAGCTTTTCGGCCCCGGGAGCGTCGAGAATTGTCATGGAGTCCGTCCTGGAAGCGACGCGGAAGGCTATGCGCATGGGGAAATTGCTCTTTATGACGCCGGATATCACATCCACCGACGGCCTTTGCGTCGCCAGTATGACATGGAGTCCGGCGGCGCGGCCTTTCTGCGCGAGCCTGATTATCGAGTTGGTGATGCTGCGGCTGGCCGCCTTGGCTTCCGGAGTGGCGCTGGAAGTCATGGTCAGGTCCGCGTATTCGTCCACTACGGCCACGATATACGGCAGGAACCTGTGTCCGTGGTCGGGACGCAGCCTGCGCTCCTTGTACTTCTCGTTGTAGAGGCTTATCTTGTTGACTCCGGCCTTGCTCAGCAGCTCATAGCGCGCGTCCATCTCTATGCAGAGGGCGTGGAGTATCCTTTCGGCGTTCTTCGGAGTCTTGACTATTGCCGAATTCTTCTCGTCCTCGTCGGAGCCGGCGTCGGGCAGCAGGGCGAGATAATGCTTGTACAGGTCCTTGTAGGCCGAGAACTCGACCATCTTGGGGTCGATGAACACGAACTTGAGCTCGGAGGGGTGCTTGCTGTAGAGCAGCGAGGACACGATTACGTTGATTCCGACGGACTTGCCCTGCTTCGTCGCGCCGGCGATCAGCAGGTGGGGCGCATCCGCCAGGTCGAAGACCTTGACTTTCTGGGTGATCGTGTAGCCTATCGCGACGGGCAGCTCGGCCTTGGTCCTGCGGAACGCGTCGTCGTTGAGCAGGGCCTTCAGCGGCACGATGGAGGAGTAGTCGTTCGCCACCTCGATGCCCACCGCGTCGGAAAGCGTGGTCACGCGCACTCCCTTGGCGTTGAGTGACAGCGCTATGTCCTCCTGGAGCTTCTTGATTTCGGCGATTTTCACGCCGGGCGCCGGATTGACCTTGTACAGCGTCACGGTGGGGCCTACCACCGCCTTGACGTCGGTCACCTGTATCTTGTAGTTGGCAAGGGCGGCCCTTATCTTGTTGTTGTTCCTCGTGAGTTCCTCGGTGGAGACCTCCCTTCGCGAGCTCTTGTAGTCGTTGAGGAGATCTATGGAGGGGAACTGGTATTTCGGCAGTCCGTCGGGAGGGTCCAGACGGTTGTCTATGGGCTTGAGCTGCTGTGTCACGACCGCGTCGAGAGTCCCGTCGGAGATGATCTGGAAGTCTGTCGTCTCGTCCGTATTCTGTTCGGGCGCCTGCGGCTCCGGCTGCGAAGGCTCCGCTCCGGCGGTCTTCACCGTATTGACGGGCTCCGCGAGTTGCTGCAGGGGTTCGGTACCGGCCGAGTCCTCTTCCTGCTCCTCCTCTTCCGCGTCGTCGATTTCTTCCGGGGCGCCGCCCTGCTTTTTAGCGCCTGCGTGTTCTCCGAGCCCTGCGAACCACCGGTTGAATCTCTTCGACGAGAAGAAAAGGAATGCCGCGACCAGAATCACCACGAAGAAACCGGTGACTATGGTTCCGAAGAGCCTTTCGGCCCATTGGATCACCAGGGCTCCGCAGCGGCCTCCGAGTCCGCCCCCGAAGATGCTGTCCAGCCCTGCGAGACTGCCGCAGTATGCGAAGAAGAACGAGGATATGAAGGTCCCGAAAAAGGCGATGAGCGCGGTCTTGACGAGGGAGCGGCGCCATTTGTGGAGCAGCAGCCTGACCGTCACGGCCCCGAGGATCAGCAGCAGGCAGAAACTGCCCATGCCGAAGAGTTCGCAGATCAGCAGATGCCCCGTCCTGAAGCCGAGGGTCCCCGCGGCATTGCCGACTTCGTCTCCGGCCTGCAGGGCTTCCGCATTCCCGAGAAGGCTCATGTCCTGCTTCCAGCTGAACAGGTACGACAGGCAGGCTATCAGCATGAAGACCGTCAGCGCCGCCGTGATGAGCCCCAGGATGCGGACGGCCGAAGCCTTTTCGTCCTTGTCCCAGTTCTTCAAGACTCTCATTTCTTCTTGTTGGGTCTTCTGTTGTTCCTGTACATCCTGTTCTTCTGGCTTCCGGGCTGGCCGACATTGATGCCCATGCCGGGCCGTGAGAAATTGGCGTCGCCGGAGATCTTGGAGAGAGTTATGGTGTCAGGCACCTTGATCCTGTAGTCGGAGAGCTTTTCGATGTCGCTGAATATCGTCTCGTCCGCCACGCTGTCCTTGTTCCATATCAGATATTGCTGGCGCATGTATATGGCGAGGCAGCGCAGCATCTCCGTCTTGGCCTCGCCTTCGGGTATCTCGCAGAGAAGATTGATTATCTTCTCGATGTTCCTTCCGTAGTGGGACGCCTTGATCTTGGTGTCCTTCATCGGAATGGGCACCGGCGCGGTGTTGAATTCCTCCTCCACGGGGCAGGGATAGGGAGAGTCCACGTCGAGGTCGAAGCCGGCCATCATGTACAGATGGTCCCAGAGCTTGTGCTCGTAGTTGTCCTGGGCGTGGACCTGCGGATTCAGGGTCTCCATGACCTTGATCACGGCCCGCGCCTGCTCGCTGCGCTTGTCCCTGTCGGGGATTTCCTTGAGCTTTTCTATCATCTTGAGCACGTTCCTGCCGTATTCGGGCATGGCGAGGCGTTCTCTCTGGGTATTGTAGTCCAGTCCCGAGTTGATGGATTCACTGTTCATGTCAAATAAGATTTAAACGACAAATATAAAAAAAAGCCGCAATCACTCCTCCAGCCTGAAGCCGGAAGATGTCCAAATGCCGTCCGAAGTGATCAGGTAGCCTTCGATGCCGGGCGTCGCTTCTATGAACTTCATGGATTCCTCCGGTCCCATGACCATGCACGCCGTGGCGAGAGCGTCGGCTTCGGCTGCGGTAGGTGCGACGATGGTTGCGCTCAGCAGGCCGTGCTCCACGGGATAGCCGGTCCTCGGATCTATGGTGTGGGCGTATTTCCTGCCGTCCTTGACATAGAACTTGCGGTAGTTTCCCGAGGTCACGACGCCGCATGCCTTTCCGTCGGATTTCCAGATTCCGCGCAGGTCGGCCCCCGGGCTGTTGTTGCCATCTACGGGATTGTCGACGCCGATGGTCCATCCCGTCCCCGAGGGGTTGAGGCCGTCGCAGTAGATCTCACCTATGTCCACGAGCATGTCCTCCGCACCGAGCGAATAGAGGTACGCCGCTATCACATCGCAGCTGTATCCTTGGGCTATAGCGTTGAAATTCAACACTTTCTTTGCTTTGCAGTCTTTCATCGCGGCGGCTATCCTGTCGGGCGACGGAAGGCTGTCGGAGGTGAAGCCGAAGCCCCAGATGTCGAAAAGCGGGCCGCCGGCGACATCGAAGGCCCCTCCGGTCATCTCCTTGTATTTCTCCGACAGGGCGCTGATCTCGGTGAAGAAGCGGTCGGGGACTATTTCCTCGCCGGCGTTGCGGCGGCTGAGCAGCGAATTCCTGTTGTAGCCGGATATGCTGAAGTCTATGCTGTCAAGCAGGGCCGTGATTCCGGCCGCGACTTCCTCCCGGGACGCGTTCACGCCCTTCATGTTCAGTTTGACATTGTAGATTCCGCCCTGGGCGTAGCCGCTGAATGTGACGTATCTGTTTCCGGAGCAGCCGCACATCAGGAAGAAAGCGCACAGTGCGGCATAAATTGTTCTGCTTTTCATTTTCGGGCAAAGTATTTGTACAAAGTTAGCGGATTTGGCCGAATAATGCCGAAAAGATTCGTGCCAAAAGTTTATATTTGCAAACTCAAATACTGAATGATGAAGTTTCGGAAAGTATCGCTTCTTGCCGTATTGGCGGCCGTTTCGCTGGTTTCCTGCGAGAAAGACGAGGATGTGGACATCAAATACATGGACGGAAGCATCCGTCTGGAAGTTCCCGCCTATCTCAAGCCCGGCGACAAGCTGTCCTTCAATCTGAAGGAGTCGCTCGGCGAGATCAGCAGCGTCAGCAGGGACGACGGCGGTCCGGTGGGATATTATTTCGTGGATCCTTCAAACAGCAGCACCCGCGATACGCTCCTGACGGAGGACGGCGAGTGGCTTGACGGCGGTCTCTATGAATATGAGGTGCCGGACACTCTGGCGACCTTGAGCCTTGCGCTCGTGGCTTTCGGCGGCGACTACTCGACATCGCGCGGCAGCAGTTCCTTCACCGTGGTCAAGCCGGGGCTCAACGGCGAGAACTCCGTCACCGGCTTCGACACCGGAGGCGACGCGACCATGACGGACAGCCGCGACGGACTGGAATATTATGTGACCACCATAGGAAACACCCAGTGGATGAGACAGAATCTGGCCTGGGACGGTACGGGCGGCGAGGAAGACAAGACCGTTGGCCGTGCATACGAGGACTGCGATGTCATGAGCACCATATTCGGCCGCTATTATACCTGGGATGAGGCTCAGTCCGCATGCCCGCCGGGCTGGAGGCTGCCGAAGGACACCGACTGGGCGGCTCTGGCCGAGAAATACGGGGAGACCCATGAGCCCGGGACCGACTACGAGGGCCTTGCGGGCGACCTGCTCGAGCAGACTCTGGCGTTCAACGGCACGAAGATGTGGGAGTACTGGAAAGACGTGGACATGACCAACGCTTCGCGGCTGTCCGTGATGCCTGTGGGCTTCGCCAACGTCGACGACGCGGAGTATGATTTCGACTTCCTCTATACCTACGCCGCGTTCTGGACCGGCGATGAATACGGTGGAGATCTGGGCGTCGTCCGCTATGTAATAGCCGGTTACGATTTGGTCTACTGGGGCGTGATGCCCAAGGGCGATCTGGCGTATTCCGTCAGGTGCGTCCGCGATCTATAGCGAGGAGATTATCTCGAGAGATTTCACAAGGGCCCGGGCGAGCATGTCGGTCAGGCCCTTGAGCATTTCCGGACAGCAGCCGGCGGCTTCGGCGGCGACGGTCGCGACCGAACTCACTATGAGCATTTCCGACAGCGGAAGCGCGACCAGGTTGGAAATCAGGAAATATGCGGGGAAACTGCGGAAATGCCACCACGCGAGAGGTGCGGTGAAGAGCTGGCAGGAGATTGACAGGGCCGCCGAGCTCCACAGCCTGCGCAGCGGGCTTCTGCGGCCGCCGTTTTCAGGATACCATGCCTCCATTATCGGGAACAGCGTGAATATGGCCAGCATCGCAAGATAGGAAAGCTGGAAGCTCAGCGAGCGGATAATCAGCGGGTCGGCGACGAGCTGTATCATCAGGGCCGTGCACAGCACCGCGACGGGCCTCCGCCTTCTTCCCGGAAGCAGCCTCGAGATTTCGTTTATCATTATGAACAGGAACGCGCGCACGACCGAGGGGCTGCTTCCCGTCATCAGGGTGAAGAACGCCGCCGCGATTATCGTGAGCGCGGCTTTTACGAATGCCGCGGGGCGGCTCCGTCCCGTCCATGCGAGACTTTTGTGCAGTATGCCGTAGATGACTCCCATGTGGAGTCCGGAGAGCGAGAGTATGTGGACGGCGCCCGAGTCCATGAACGCGCGGTTGGTCTCCGGGCTGAGCCCCTCGCGCTGGCCGGTCACGAGAGCCTTCACGAGCGGCCCGCTCTGCCCGTATCCGAAGCCGCAGCGGTCTATGACGCCGGTCAGCGCGTCCAGCGCCTTCTGAGGCAGCCCGTGCGGTTCCTTCTCCGGGACTATGCCGGCGAGCGCGGTGAAGCCGCACATAAGTCCGGCGCTGAAGAACATCGCGAGGCAGGTCAGGTTCCTTTCGCCTTTCCTGCAATACAGCGCGGCCAGCCCCGCGGCGGCCAGGCAAGTCAAGGCCGCCGCCGTTTCAGGCGGAACTGTCCCGGACGGCAGCCATGCCGCCGACGCCACTCCTGCTGAAAAAGGGATTGAAACCGCCACGATATCCTTCCCCTCGCGCATTTCAATCAGATTTTTACGAAAATACGCAATTTATTAGTATTTTTGTATGCTATTCGAAAATTCAATATGATAATTCTAGTAATCAATTGCGGCAGCTCTTCGATCAAGTATCAGCTTCTTGACATGAAGAGCGATGATGTCTATGATCTTCTGGCCAAGGGAATAGTCGAAAAGATAGGTCTCCCTGAAGGAAAGATAAGCCATAAGCCTACAGGCAAGGAGCCTTTCACCGAGACGAGGAACATACCCGACCACAAGCTCGGAATGAAGCTCGTGCTCGACCTGCTCGTCGATCCGGTCCACGGCGTGCTTCGCAGCTTCGACGATATCGAGGCTGTCGGCCATCGTATCGTGCAGGGGGCCGACTTCTTCTCCGGGAGCACCCTGGTGGACGACGAGGTGCTCCGCAAGATCGAAATCTGCTGCGATTTCGCCCCGCTTCACAATCCGGCCCATCTGCTCGGCATCCACGCGGTTTCCAACGTGTTGCCGGACGTGCCCCAGGTCGTGACTTTCGACACGGCGTTCCATCAGACGATGCAGCCTTCCGCGTACATGTACGCGCTCCCTTACGAGTATTATGAGAAATACCGCGTCCGCCGCTACGGCGCGCACGGGACTTCGCATCTCTATGTCTCCCGCCATGGCGCACGTTTCGTCGGGCTCGACATCGAGAAGTCCAGGATCATCACCTGCCACATGGGCAACGGAAGTTCGGTCACGGCCATAGAGAACGGCAAGTGCGTCGACACCTCGATGGGCTTCACCCCTCTCGAGGGCATGATAATGGGTACGCGCTGCGGAAACATCGACGCCAACATCATACCCTATATAATGAAGAAGGAGAACCTCACCCCGGACCAGATGACCGAGGTCATGAACAAGAAGAGCGGTTTCCTCGGCCTGTCAGGGAAGACCTCCGACCTGCGCGACCTCAAGTCAATGGCCGACGAGGGCGACAAGAGGGCGAGGATGGTGATCAAGAAGCTCGTGCTGGACACCGTCAAGAACATAGGCGCCTACATCGCCGAGATGGGCGGGGTGGACCTCATAGTCTTCACGGCCGGAATAGGGGAGAACAATCCCTGGCTCCGCCGTCAGATCTGCGACTATCTCGGGTATGTCGGCGTCAGGATAGACAACGAGGCCAACGAGGCCGCCCGCTCCGGCGACGCCCTCATCTCCGCTCCGGACTCCGCAGTCAAGGTTGCGATGATCCCCACCAACGAGGAGCTCGTGATAGCCCGCGACACCATGCACATCGTTTCAGATCAGATATAAGGACGAAATATGAACAATTTTATCATTGAAACATCTGCCCGCCATGTCCATGTGACACGCGAGGCACTCGATATCCTGTTCGGCAAGGGTTTCGAGCTTGAGGTCAGGAAGCCTCTTTCGCAGCCCGGCCAGTATGCATCCAACCAGAAAGTCGAGGTCGTTGGCCCCAAGGCGAGTCTCAAGTGCTCCATTCTCGGCCCTGTGCGTCCCGAGAATCAGGTGGAGCTTTCATTCACCGACGCGCGCACCGTGGGAATCGTCGCACCTGTCCGCGAGAGCGGTGACGTCGCCGGTTCCGCCCCGTGCAGGATCGTAGGTCCCTGCGGTGAAATCGAGCTTAAGGAAGGCGTGATCATAGCTCGCAGGCATGTCCACATGACTCCGGCGGATGCCGCGAAATTCGGTGTGGAGAACGGTCAGGTGGTATCCGTGGAAATCGAGCAGGAGACAGGAAGGAAGGTGATTTTCGGCGATACGGTGGTCCGGGTATCCGATAAATATGCTCTCGCGATGCATATCGACACCGATGAGGCTAACGCCGCCGCCTGCAGCGGCGAGATGACCGGACATATAGTTCCGGCTCCCCACGCCGCATCCGCACAGGTCTGCGACGCCGACTAGTCCGCGTCTGACGCTTTTCATAAAAAAGGGGTTGACTCAAAAGTGAAAGTCATCCCCTTTTTCATTGTTTTCTCGTGAAGTGTTGTTAACCCAGCTTCTTTTGGGTCGCCTAGGCTTCCCGTGCGAGGCATCCGTTCCCGGAAGGCTTGCCGTCCGCGGCAGTGAGCGGATGATGTCAGGAGCGGAGCGACGGAGCATCAATGGAGCGCAGCGGAACCTTCCGGGAGCGGATGCCTCGCACGGAGCTCCAGTCGCTATTTCTCAAAGAAGCTGAAGTGCACCCGTCCGTAGACTTTCTCCTTTTTGAAGAGCGGATGTCCGGCGAATGAATGCTCCCCTCCATGTTCCAGTATGAAATAGGCGCCCGGATGCATTATGTCCAGTGCCAGGACCTTGTCGGGAATGCCTTCGAGGCCTTCCAGGCTGTATGGAGGATCGGCAAAGACTATGTCGAACTTCTCGCGGCATACAGGCAGGAAGTCGAAGACGTTGCCGTGCACCGTCACCACGCTGCCGAGGCCGAGTCTCGACGCTTCCGCGCGTATGAACTTCGCGTTGTTGCGGTTCATCTCCACGCAATAGACCTTTCCGGCGCCTCTCGATGCGAACTCGAATGCGACGGCCCCTGTCCCTCCGAAGAGGTCGAGAACCTTCAGCCCGTCGAATTCGTACTCGTTGTCGAGTACATTGAACAGGCCTTCCTTGGCGAAGTCGGTGGTTGGGCGGGCCTCATAGCCCTTGGGCGGGAGTATGGTCCTGCCCTTCAGCCGGCCTCCGATGATTCTCATCTCAGCCTTTCTTTTCTTCCGACGAGAGAAGCTTCCATACGCCGGCGCTGAGCGCCGCTCCCACGAGCGGGGCGACGATGAACAGCCACAGCTGCTTCAGGGCGATTCCGCCGTCGAAGAGAGCCGGACCTATGCTTCTTGCGGGGTTCACTGAAGTTCCGGTGATGGGAATGCAAACGATGTGGATGAGCACCAGGGTCAGACCTATCGCAAGGCCTGCAAGATTGCCTGCGCCCTTCCTGGAATCGGTCGCCCCGAGCACCCCGAGCACGAAGATGAATGTGAACACGGCCTCGGCTATGAAAGCCTGGAGTCCGCTGCCGGCGTCGAAGCTGTTCGAGCCTGTGGTTGTGGGTCCGTCATGCGTGCCGGTGGAGACGAGGGCGTAGAGTATGGCCGAGCCTATAATAGCCCCTATGATCTGGAAGACGACATACATCGCCGCGTCCTTGCCTTTCATCCTGCCGCTGAGGAAAACCCCGAGAGTGATGGCAGGATTGATGTGGCAGCCGGAAATGCCGCCGATGGTATACGCCATCGCGATTACCGCGAGTCCGAATGCCAGGGCTACTCCGAGAGTCCCGACTCCGGCTCCGACCGTTCCTGCGACGCTGCCGGCGAACACCGCGCTGCCGCAGCCCATGAGAACCAGGACCATGGTCCCGATCATCTCAGCCAAATACTTTTTCATGATTCGTGTTTTTATGTATCATATCCTGGTGACCGACTTGAAATAGCGGTACAGGGACATTTCCTGTGCGGGCTCCAGGTCCGAGGCCCAGCATATGGTGGACACCTCCGGGTTGATCTGCAGCGACTTGACGGCAAGGAATATGTAATATTCGGCCGTGGTGAAATCCTGGATCCTGAAGCAGTTGGCCAGCAGCAGCGACTTGCCCTGCGCGATGGCGATGTGGAGCATGTCGCCCCGTATGCTGCACAGAATCTTGTTGTATGCCGGACATTCGGGCAGCCTGGCCAGCATTCCGGCGATTTCATGGGTGGAAATGACACTGTCCCCGTCTAGCGAGTAGACAAGGACAGCGTCGTATTGTGGTATGTCTATATGTCTTACCGCACAGTCCGCCTCAAGCTGCGCAACTCCTTCGAGGGCTTCGCGCTCTTTCTCCGGATCGAAGAAATTCGAGGGGACGAGCGTGAACACTACTCCCAGTTTCCTGCGTTGTTGTTAGGAGAAGTGATGGAGCCGACCTGAAGGCCCTCATACTTGTTCTGGGCCTCGCGGTCCGCGTCGAGGTTGATGCGGAGCTGGTTGTCAAGTCCTTTCAGCAGCGACTTGTAGGGCATCTTGGCCTCGAAGAGGGGAACGGGCACGCCTGAGACTCTTCTGACGGTGGCCTCCATGATGACGGGCTCTCCTCCCGAGAAGGGTATGGTCTTGAGCGAGTCGATGTTGAAGTCGTCGCGGTCGTTGAACAGAGTGTCCTTGACGGCTATGGTGTTCTCGATCGAGAATACCAGGTTCCTGTCACCTGCAAGATATCTTTCGTAGAGGTCTTCGTTGGTCAGCCTGCGGTTGGCCTTCTTGAGCTGCTCGGTGTGTGCGACGGCGGCTGAGTCATCGTTGGAGCCGATCTGGAGCACTATGGGCATCTCGCCGGTCTCATAGAACATCTTGAGCGAATCGACGGTGGAGGTGAACTTGCCGTTGACCGTCTTGTAGGCGACCTGAAGGGTTCGGATGTCCTTGAGCCTCTGGATTGCCACCGACTCGCGGTAGTCCTTCTGCTTGTTGAAGTCCAGGGGTTCCCTGATGCTTCTCACATTGGCAATCACCAGGAACACGATGATGATGAAGAGCACTGCTTCAACGATAATCTTGACTGTCTTGTTCATTTTGTTATGGTTATTTTATTAGTATCTTACAAGTCGTACAAAGTTATGAAAACGATTTATCAAATGCAATATTATTATTAATTTTGCGGTGGATTTTAAAGGATGGATTCATCGTATAAATCAGAACTGCGGCGCCTTGACGCGCTTTTTTCGGGCTCGTCCAGGATAGGGCTCGCGGTGCATGTGCATCCGGACGGGGACGCGCTCGGCAGCGCCGTCGCGCTGTCGCGCTATCTCCGGGAGTTCCGGAGGAAGGAGACCGTGGTGCTCCTGCCCGACATGTTTCCCTCCTTCCTGTCCTTCATCGTCGGGACGGAGAATTTCATTGTGGCCGAAAGTGATGCCGCGGCGGCCGCGGAAGCCGTCGCCTCCTGCGATTTGCTCGTATGTCTCGACCACAATTCCCCCGGCCGCACCGGACTGCTGGAGCAGCCTGTCCGACAGTCCGCCGCCCCGAAGGTCCTGATAGACCATCATCTCGATCCCGAAGAAGGTATATATTCTCCGGCGTTCAGCGACACGGAGGTCTCGTCGACCTGCGAGCTGCTGTACTCCCTGCTTTCCGCCATGCCTGACATCTCCGGCTCCGGGGGCTTCCCGGTCGGGATGGGCGAGCCGCTGATGGCCGGAATGACCACGGACACCAACAATTTCGCCAATTCGGTGTTCCCCGGGACTTTCCGCATGGCGTCCGAACTGCTTGCGGCCGGAGTGGACAGGGACGGCATCCTGTTCAGGCTCTACAACCAGTACAGGGAGAACCGCTTCCGCGCGATGGGCTGTTTCCTGGGGGAGAAGCTGAAGCTTCTGCCGGGAGGCGTCGCATATGCCGTGTTCGACCGCTGCACGGAGGAACGTTTCGGACTGGAGGACGGTGACACCGAGGGGTTCGTCAATATGCCGCTGGGCATAGGCGGAGTGCGCATGAGCATCTTCCTCAAGGAGGACAAGGGTTTTTTCCGGGTTTCCGTGCGCTCGGTCGGAGACTGCGCGGCCTCGGACTTCGCATCCCGCTGCTTCCACGGCGGCGGGCATTTCCATGCTGCGGGCGGCAGGCTCTATTTTCCGGAGGACATACCTTCCCCGGCCGCGGCGGCGGAGTATGTGGAAATTTCAGCGGCACGATTCCTGCAAGATTCGGCGCCGTCCAAAAATAACATGAGAAAATGAACAGGATCATCTCATATTCAGCGTCCCTGCTCGCCGTCGCGGCGCTTGCCGGATGCGCGGTCGAGCCGTCGGAGTCGTCCGGAGTTTCAGCCAAGGCATATTTCGACGCCTGGATGCAGATAAACCATCCCGAGGCGGAGCCTACGGAGCTCGGGACCTATGTGATAGAGGACGAGGAGGGTTCGGGCGCCCTGGTGGGGGATGAGGAGCAGAGTCCGTATCTGCTTGTCAGATATATCGTTTCCGGCCTTGACGGCAATATCAGCAATACTTCCGAAGAATCCGTGGCGCAGCAGCTCGGGACCTACGACCCGAGCTATTTCTACGGGCCCAGGGTATGGGCCAGAGTGGACGGAAACACGCTGTATGCCGGCGTCGAGGATGCTGTAAGTACGATGAGGGTCGGAGGCCGCCGGAAGACGGTCATCCCGGGCTGGCTGATGACCACCAGCCGCTATGACAGCCCCCAGGACTATATCGACAATGTTTCGGGCAGCAATTCCATCTATGACATCACTGTCGAGGGAGTTGTGGAGGACATAGAGAAATGGGAGCTCGACGCGCTCGCCGCTTATGTCCAAAGTCATTTCTCAAAGGAGAAGGATGATACGCTCAAGTACGGTCTGTATTATGTCCAGCACAAGAAACCCGGGCCTGATGACGATGACACCGTGGCTTTCGCCACGGACTCCACCGTGTACATCAACTATATCGGCCGCCGTCTCGACGGTCAGGTGTTCGACACCAACATCCGGGACACGGCCAAGCGCTACGACATATTCAGCAGTTCGGCGGAATACGAGCCTGTGGCCGTCACATGGAACAAGGACGATTATAAGGAGCTCAAGATGGGTGCTTCGTCCGGGTCTTCCGGCTCGTCGATGATAGACGGCTTCGCCTATGCGCTATGGAAGATGCGCGGCCATGAAGCCGGCACATGCATCTTCTATTCCGGGCTCGGATACGGCTCGTCGGGCTCCGGAAGCAGAATCCCCGAATATTCACCGCTCCAGTTCTATATAGAAATCGTGGACAAGGAAGAAGATTAGCAGTCTCAGCAGTAGTATATGCCTTATGTGAATTCAGCCGCTCCGACGGAGCTCGGAACGGAAAAGATCGGAAAACTCCTTAAGATGTATGCGGTCCCGGGTATCATAGCCCAGACCGCTGCTTCTTTGTATAACATGGTCGACAGCATCTATATCGGCCATATTCCCGGGGTCGGCGCGGACGCGATCAGCGGACTTGCGGTGACCTTTCCTCTGATGAACCTCTCCGCGGCCATGGGCACCCTGGTCGGCGTGGGGGGAATGACCCTGATATCGGTGCTGCTCGGACAGAAGAACTACGACTCGGCCAAGAAGGTCCTGTCCAACGTGTTCGCGCTGAACCTTATAATCGGAATATTGTTCTCGGTGGTCACTCTGTCCTTCCTGGATCCGATTCTGTATTTCTTCGGAGCCAGCGACAGGACGATATTCTACGCCAGGGAATACATGCGCATCATCCTGTGGGGCAATGTGGTCACGCATCTGTATTTCGGTTTCAACGGCCTGATACGTTCTTCGGGGCATCCGAAGACCGCCATGGGACTGACATTGTTCACGGTGATTTCCAACGCGATACTCGACCCCATCCTGATTTTCGGCTTCGACATGGGCATCAAGGGCGCCGCCATCGCCACGGTGGCCTGCCAGCTCGCGGCGTTGCTGTACACCTTCAAGTTCTTCTCCGACAAGTCGCGGCTGCTGCATTTCACGAAGCCCGTGCTTCAGGTGGACCGCAGGATAGCCGGGCAGTGCTTCGCCATCGGCGTGGGTCCTTTCCTCATGAACGCGGCGTCTTCGGTAATCGCCATGATGATCAACCAGCAGCTCGCCAAATACGGCAGCGACATGGCCATAGGCGCATACGGGATAGTCAACCGCGTCACGACCTTCTTCATAATGATATGCATGGGCTTCAACCAGGGGCTCCAGCCTATCGCCGGCTACAATTACGGGGCGCGGCAGTATCACAGGGTGAAGGAGGTGTTCATCATGACCGTGAAATGGGAGGTGCTGGTGACTTCGCTCTGCTTCCTGGTGTCCATGTTCATCCCCAGAGTGGCGGTCGGCCTGTTCACCAATGACGCGGAGATGATCGACATGGCTTCCAAGGGACTGCGGGTCATGAACATCTGCGTGGCCGTGGTCGGCTTCAACATCGTGGCCGGCAATCTCTTCCAGTGTCTCGGGATGGTGCGCACCGCGATAGTGCTGTCGCTTTCGCGCCAGCTGCTCTGCCTGCTTCCCTTCCTGTATCTGCTGCCTCTCTGGCTGGGCGTCAAGGGCGTGTGGATCAGCTTCCCTGTCGCCGACCTCATAAGCACGGTGATGGCCGCCATATTCGTCGTCCGCCTGATGCGCAAGTTCGACCGGCTCAAGGACGGCGATGATTCGTCTATACTCGGAAGTGCAATCAAATAATTCCTAATCATATGGGAAACAGGATAATAGTCAACATGGGCCGCCAGTTCGGCAGCGGCGGCAGGACGGTCGCCAGCATGATAGGGGAGAAGCTCGGCATAGAAGTCTATGACAACGAGCTGATACTCAAGGCGGCCGAGCGCAGCGGAGTGAAGCCCGAGTTCTTCAGGCACAACGACGAGAAGAAGCGTTTCTTCACTCTCGGCTATTCGCAGAACGCGATCAACGACGAAGGTCTGTTCAAAATCCAGAGCGACACCATCCGCGGAATCGCCGAGAACGGCAGCGCAGTGTTCGTGGGCCGTGCCGCCGACTATGTGCTCCGGGACATGAAATGTCTCGACGTGTTCGTGTGCGCTCCTTTCGAATGGCGCCGGAATCTCGTCGCGGAGCGTTCCGGGCTTTCGCCTGACGATGCCGCGAAACTGATCCAGAAGAAGGACAAGTCCCGCGAAAGCTGGTACAATTTCTTCACTTTCGGCAACTGGGGCGTGGCTTCGAACTACGACCTCTGCGTCGACTCCTCCATCCTCGGCCTTGAGGGCACGGCCGACTTCATAATAGAGTTCGCGCGCCGTGCCGGACTGCTGTAGGCATCGCCGGGACGGAAAGAACTGATTGCCGGATGGCCATAAGCATCCCTCGCAGGCGGGAAAAGCCTGCTCGTGGATGATATGGCCATCCGGCGGTAGAAACCGGCTACACCGAGAAATTGTGGTAGTGCGGGCCGAAGCGGGCGAAGGCTTCGCGGTCGAGCGCCTCGCGGTCGTCGGGGTGGGCGATGCTGATGAGCAGCTTGGCCCTTTCCTGCAGGCTTCTGCCGTAGAGGTCCACGGCTCCGTATTCCGTGACGATCCAGTGGGCGTCCGCACGCGGGGTCACGACTCCTGCGCCGGCGTTGAGCTCGGCCACTATCTTGTTCTTACCGTTCTTCGTGCGTGATGCGAAGGCCGTGATGCTCTTGCCGCCCTCCGACATGGATGCGCCGCGCACGAACTCCAGCTGCCCTCCTGTGCCGCTGAAGATGCGCGTGCCTATCGAGTCGGCGCAGATCTGCCCCGTGAGATCGACTTCCGTTGCGGAATTGATGGCTTTCATGTGGGGGTTCTGCGCTATCACGAAGGGGTTGTTGGTGTATTTTATGTCGCGCATGTTCACCGCCGGATTCCTGTTGATGAAAGAGTAGACATTCTGCGAGCCGAGCAGGAAGGATGCGACCACCTTGCCGGTGTCGAGCTTCTTGCGGCTTCCGTCGATGACTCCGTTCTTTATCAGCTTCAGCAGGCCGTCGGCGAACATCTCCGTGTGCAGCCCGAGGTGCCTGTGGCCCGAAAGCTGGGCCGCCAGGGCGTTCGGGAGCGCACCTATGCCCATCTGTATGCAGTCGCCGTCCTCCACGAGCGCGGCGCAGTTCTTTCCGATCAGCACCTCGGTGGGCGTGGGTTCGGCGAAATCGGCCGTCACGAGCGGGGAGTCGTCGCTCACCAGGTAGTCGAACTGGTTGAGGTTCAGCAGGTCGCCATATGCGAACGGCACATTGGGGTTGATGACTCCGATTACAAGCCCGGCGGATTCCACGGCCGCTACCGAGCAGTCCACCGAGGTCCCCAGGCTGACGTTCCCGTTCTCGTCGGGAAGGGAGATGTTGACCAGCGCCGCCCCGAGCTTTATGAAGCCGTCGCGGTAGAGTTTCTGGCTCTCGCCGAGATGGACCGGCAGATAGTCGGCGTAGCCCCCGTTGACATTCTTCCGGACGTTCGGGCCCACGAAGAAGCCCTGCTCGAAGAAGATTCCTTCATAGGCGGGGTCGCTGTATGGAGCCGGCCCCTCGGTATGGAAATGATGGAAATGCAGGTCGGACACGTCCCCCGCGTCGGCGCGTCGGCATAGCGCTCGGACAAGGCAATGCGGCACGCTGGCGACGCTGCTGAGGTGGACATGGCAGTGCGACGGGATGTGGCTCACGGCCTCGTCGGCGGAGACATGCTTCGGAGTTTTCATCGGTATTAATTTTTCTTAATTTTGCACCCGACAAAAATAAGGAAAAAGTAATAATATGCATACGAAAGAACAAAAACTGAAAGCATTCGGCCGGCTTCTCGACGTCATGGACGAACTGCGGGAGCATTGTCCGTGGAACGCGGAGCAGACCATGGAATCCATACGCCCGATGACCGAGGAGGAGGTCTACGAGCTCAGCGACGCGATAGTCCGCCGCGACAGCCGCGATATCTGCAAGGAAGTCGGCGACCTGCTCTATCATATGGTGTTCTACGCGAGAATCGCCCAGGAACAGGGGAGTTTCGACATAGCGGATTCCCTCGACGCCGAGTGCGAGAAGATGATTTTCCGCCATCCGCACGTGTTCGGCGGCGAAAAGGACAGGAAGATGACCGCCAAGGAGATAGCCGACACCTGGGAACTGGTCAAGGCCAGGGAGAAAGACGGCAACAGGACGGTCATGTCCGGCATTCCCGACGCCATGCCGGCGATTCTCAAGGCCATGTCGATGCAGGAGAAGGCACGCGGCTGCGGATTCGACTGGGAGAGGCGCGAGGACGTGTGGGACAAGGTCGGCGAGGAGCTCGGGGAAGTCAGGGAAGCCTGCGCGGAAAAGGACGGCGACCATGTGGAGGAGGAGTTCGGCGACCTGCTGTTCGCCGTGATCAACGCTGCCAGGCTCTACGGTGTGGATCCGGAGAAGGCTCTCGGAAGGACATGCGGCAAGTTCCGAAGGCGCTTCGACTATGTCGAGGCCGCCGCAGGTGCCCGGGGCCTCGGCCTCGCCGGCATGACTCTTGCCGAGATGGATGCGCTGTGGGACGAGGCGAAATCCAGGGGGCTGTGAAGAATTTTTTTGAAAAGAGCCGGATGGCTCCTAAATTTGCAGTTTGTGCAAAAAACTGGAATCTATGCCGGATTACAAAATAGTTGAGGTCCTTGACAGGCGCGGCCTGCGCAGGTTCATCAAGTTCCCGGATGAACTTTACAGGAATTGTCCGCAGTATGTTCCGGCCCTGCATTCGGACCAGGAGAAGTCGCTGACGAAATGCGCCTCCCTGTCCTACTGCAGCCGCAAGCTCTGGATGGCTCTCGACGCTGGCGGGAAGGTCGTCGGCAGGATATGCGGGATGATAAACCCGAGATACAACGAACGCTTCTCCAAGAAGCGCGCGCGCTTCGGCTGGTTTGACTGCATCGACGACTTCGAGGTCGCGAAGCTGCTGCTCGGCACCGCGGAGAAGTGGGCGAAGGACCAGGGCATGACCGAGATCCACGGCCCTCTCTATTACAACACCCTCGGCAAGCAGGGCATGCTCGTGGAAGGCTATGAGAACGTCCCTCCGTTCAACTGCATCTACAACTATCCCTACTACAACGACTTCGTGACCCGGCTCGGCTTCGAGAAGGAATGCGACTGGGTGCAGTACAGGATGGTGGCCGACCATGGGGTCCCCGACAAGACCCGAAGGGTGGCGAAGATCGTGCAGGAGCGCTACAATCTCCATTTCGGCAGCATCGACAGGCTCAAGAAGGATCCGGAACAGATCCGGAAGTTCTTCAAGATGTACAACGACAGCTTCGCGGACGCGGTGTACAATTTCATCCCTTTCACGGACGAGGAGATAGAGGAGGAGGCGAAGTCCGTGATGCCGTTCATCTCCGACAAGGCGAGCTGCCTGCTCATGGATGAGAACGACAACCTCGTGGCCTTCGGCATATCCTTCCCGAGCATCTCCAGGGCGCTGCAGAAGGCCCGTGGGCATCTCTTCCCCTTCGGCTGGATACATCTGCTGCGCGCGCTGAACAATTACGAGACCACGGACCTGATGCTCAACGGCGCGGTCCCCGAATGGCAGCACAAGGGGGTGTCGGCGGTCTACTATCTGGAAATGGCCGACAAGTCCAAAAGGATAGGAAGCAAGTGGGCGGTGTCGAACCCGCAGATAGAATCGAACAGCGCGGTCAACATATGGAACAGCTACGAGCATGAGCTGTACATGCGCCGCCGCTGCTATGTAAAGACAATAGGATAATATGGCAGAGAACAATAATTTACTAGACAAGGTGCTTTCGCTTCAGGACAAGTTCAAGCAGCTCCAGAACGAGCTGTCCAGTCCCGAGGTGATGTCCGACATGAAGCGGTATGTCCAGCTCAACAAGGACTACAAGGAGCTTGAACCCATAATCAGGGCCGGCAGGGAATACGAGAAGATGCTTGCGGACCTCGCTTCGGCCAAGGACATACTTGTGAACGAGAAGGACGACGAGCTCCGGGAGATGGCGAGGGCGGAAATAGCCGAAATCGAGGCGAAGGTTCCCGACAAGGAACAGGAGATCAAGCTTCTGCTGATTCCCGCCGATCCGGATGACGGCAAGAACGCCATGGTCGAGATCCGCGGCGGCACCGGCGGCGACGAGGCGGCGATCTTCGCCGGAGACCTTTTCCGCATGTACCAGCATTTCGCGGAGTCCCGCGGATGGAAGGTCGAGGTGACTGACCAGACACCCGGAACCTCGGGGGGCTTCAAGCAGATAGTGTTCAAGCTGTCGGGTTCCGACGGGGTCTACGGCGTCATGAAATATGAGTCGGGCGTCCACCGCGTGCAGAGGGTCCCCCAGACCGAGACCCAGGGCCGCATCCAGACTTCCGCGGCTTCCGTGGCCGTATTCCCGGAGGCCGGCGAGTTCGACGTCGACCTGAACTGGGACGACATCAGGCTCGACCTCTTCTGCTCCTCAGGCCCGGGAGGCCAGGGCGTCAACACGACCTATTCGGCCGTCAGGCTCACCCACATTCCCACCGGACTCGTGGTGCAGTGCCAGGAGGAGCGTTCGCAGATCAAGAACAAGGAGCGCGCCTTCGAGGAACTCCGCACCCGTCTCTACAACCTCGAGCATCAGAAATATCTCGACGGAATCGCCGCGAAGCGCAAGACCATGGTGTCCACCGGTGACCGTTCGGCCAAGATACGCACCTACAATTATCCGCAGGGCCGCGTGACCGACCACCGCATCAACTGGTCCATGTACAATCTGCCGTCTTTCATGGACGGCAATATCCAGGAGTGCATCGACCAGCTTCAGATTGCCGAGAACGCCGAGCGCCTCAAGGAAGCCGGCGAGTAGCACGCGCCGCGGCCGGATAATACAGTTGCAGGTAGCGGAGCGGCGGTTGCACCTCGGCAGGCAGGGAGATTTTGGGAGAGCCTGCCGAGGTGCAACCCGCCGCTTCAGCGGTCCGGCGTGGCGTCAGCGAGATTTGCTTTGCAAATCGAAGCAGCACAGCCGGAGGTCGGAGCGATAGTGACGGCCGAGTATGCCCCCGGGGGCTGTCGCGTAGCGACTGGGGGTTAAATACAGCAGGGCGAGGTTCTTCCTCGCCCTGCTGCGTTCAGAAAGGTCGTCAGACCTTTCTGAACGCCACGCAGGCGTTGTGTCCGCCGAATCCGAACGAGTCGCTCAGGCCGAGGTTCACGTCGCATTTCAGCGCCTTGTTCGGCGTGTAGTCGAGGTCGCATTCGGGGTCGGGGTCGTCGAGGTTTATCGTCGGAGGAATGATGCCTTCCTGGAGGGCGAGCACCGTCGCGGCGGCCTCTATGGCGCCGGCGGCTCCGAACATGTGGCCGTGCATGGATTTGGTGCTGCTGATGTGGCATTTGCCTGCGAAGTCTCCGAAGGCGAGCTTGTACGCCTTGGTCTCGGTGACATCGTTCAGCAGGGTGCCGGTCCCGTGCGCGTTGATGTAGACCTTGTCGGAGGAGGGGTCGAATCCCGCCTGCTCGAGCGCGATTCTTATGCATTCGGCCTGGGTGCTTCCGTCGGGACGAGGGGCCGTGGCATGATAGGCGTCGCAGGTACTTCCGTAGCCGACGACCTCGGCGTAGATGTGCGCGCCGCGGGCTACGGCATGTTCATATTCCTCGAGAATCAGGATCGCCGAGCCGTCGGCCATCACGAAGCCGCCGCGGTTGCGGTTGAAGGGCAGTGAGGCGTATTTCGGGTCCTCGGCCCGCGTGAGCGCCTTGGCGTTGGCGAAGCCGGCTATTCCTATGGGGATGGTGCAGTGGTCGCTGCCTCCGGCTATGACGGCGTCCGCGAATCCGTATCTGACAGCTCTGTAGGCCTCGCCTATCGAATGAGTGGAAGTCGCGCATGCGGTCACGATGTCGATGCACGAGCCGCGGGCGTCGAACTTGATGGCGATCTGCCCTCCCGCCATGTCGCTGATCATCGTGGGCACGAAGTTAGGGGATATCCATTTGCCGGAAGGGTCCTCGGTGAACTTCTCGACTTCGCGCTGTATGGTCTGGAAGCCGCCTATGCCCGAGCCGACATAGGTCGCCAGCCTCTCGGGCGCGATGTTCTCGCCGGACACGAGCCCGGAATCCTTCATGGCCTGCCATGCGGAGGCCATCGCGAAGACGGTGAACGGGTCCTGCTTGCGGATGAAGGGCTTGTCCATGCCGTAGTCCTCGGGATTGAAGTTGCGGACCATGCCGCCTATCTTGACCGCGAGATTTTCGGTAGGGTATTCGGTGATATAGTCTATTCCGCAGACTCCGTTGATGAGGTTGTTCCAGAATGTGCTTACGTCATTGCCTATGCAGGAGAGAACTCCGAGGCCGGTTACAGCGACTTTTCTTTCCATAAGTATGAATTTTGGAAAGGCAAAGGTACTAAAAAATTAATATATTTGCGCCGAAGAGCATTCCGGATGATTTCTCTGTTTGACAAGGTGCCGCGCTATCTGCTCGGCTGGAAGGAGCTTGGCTGGACCCTGATTTTCTCGGCCTTGTTCGCTTTCGTGTTCACCTTGCTCAGCATCCCGTTCTCCAGCAATCCGTGGCTGGAGATCATGGGCGGCGGCTCGGTCATACTGATGGTGTCGTTCTTCCTCGCCTGCGTGGTGATAGTCATCGTGAGCCGCATGCTGCTGTTCCGCAGGGGCTACCTCAAGGGCGTGAGCGTGTTCGGCTACATACTGTGGAGCCTGGGCGAGATGGTGCTCGTGAGCCTGCTCTACACTTTCTTCACGGTCAGGGGCGAGCGCGCCGGACTCATCGACATAGGTGACCGCAGCCTGCTGAAAGTCTTCTTCGAGGCCCTGGTCTTCGCTTTCTGGTGCATGGGCATCCCTTATCTGATATCGTGCCTCTACCTGAGCCTCGCCGAGAAGGGCAACACCATGCGCCTGACCGACTACGGGAGCGTCGTCAGCGACGCTCCGGCGAAATCCTACGAGGAGAAGAAGATAACGCTTTTCGACAACAGCGGCGCATTGAAGTTTTCCATAAGCTCCGAGAACCTCTACTTCATAGAATCCGACGACAACTACATAAAGGTCTGGTATTCCGACAGTTCCGGACAGGTGCGCCAATACATGCTGCGCTGCCGCCTGAAGACGGTGGAGGACAGCTTCGCCGGAAGCGACCTCGTGCGCTGCCATCGCAAGTACATAGTCAACATAACCAAGGTCAGGATACTCAAGGCCGAGAAGGAGGGATACAAGATCAGCCTCGGCCCGGCGGACAACGCCGTGACCATACCCATATCCAGGACATACGAGCAGAACGTGCTCGCCCGTTTCAACTCAAAAAACTCATAGACATGTGGCAAAGAATCCAGACACTCTATCTTTTCATCTCCACGGTGCTGATAGCGCTGCTTTTTTTCTGTGACAAGGCCGAAGGGGTTTCCTTCACGGAATATTTTCCCTATCTTGTGCTCATAATAGTTATAACCCTGCTCAACATCCTGGCCCTGACCACATACAGGTTCAGAGTGCTTCAGATGAGAACGGCTATGCTTTCCGCAATCGTGACGGCCGCCCTCCAGATATGGCTCGTGGTCGACTTCTTCACTTTCGGAAAGACCGACGACTTCCATCTGACGGCGGTGTTCCCCATAGCCGCCGTGATACTCGACTCCCTCGCGGCCAGAAGCATATTCGCCGACGAGCTGATGGTGCGCAGCGCATCCAGGCTCAGGGCCGCGAAGCGCAGGGGAAAGGCTGACAGGAACAATAAAACTGCATAACCATGAGAATCCCTGAATCAGAACTTATCATCAACGGAGACGGCTCCGTGTTCCATATCCACATCAGGCCCGAACAGCTGGCCGACAACGTGATACTGGTAGGAGACCCCGGCAGGGTGGAGATGTTCCGCCCGCTGCTCGACGGCATCGAGGCCGAGGGCGCGTCCCGTGAATTCGTGTGGATCACCGGAAGCTGCTCCGGCAAGAGGTTCACGGTGCTCTCGACGGGCATAGGCACCGACAACATCGACATCGTGATGACGGAGCTGGACGCCCTCGCCAACGTCGACTTCGCTACGAGGGAGGTCCGTCCGGAGCACAGGGCCCTCAACATCCTCAGGATAGGCACCTGCGGCGCGATACAGCCCGAGATACCGCTCGGAGCCTTCATATTCTCGCATATCTCCATCGGCTGCGACGGGCTGATGAACTGGTACGAGGGCCGTGACAGCATAGCGCTGCTCGATTTCGAGGAGGCCTTCAAGAAGCATGTCCACTGGGACAGGCACCTGCCCGACCCCTATTTCGTCCGCGCAAGCGACAAGCTCATCAGGAAGTTCGAGGACTGCACCGTCAGGGGAATGACAATTTCCGCATCGGGCTTCTATGGCCCCCAGGGCAGGGTCGTGCGACAGGGGCTTGCGATGCCGGACATGCTCTCGGATTTCGAAAGCTTCGAGTTCGGCGGCTACAGAATCACCAATTTCGAAATGGAAGGTTCCGCCCTGGCCGGAATGGCTGCGAAGCTCGGCCATAACGCCGGTACGGTATGCTGCGCCATCGCGCACCGCTATCTCAAGGATGCGAACACCGACTACAAGCCTCGCGTGAACGAACTCGTGAAGCTCGCGCTTGAAAGGCTCGCCGACTGAGTGCGCCGGTCCGGCGCTCAGCTCGGGAGGTCGGAAGACGAAAGCAGCCTGTCCAGCTGCTCCCCGAGCGCCCCTGCGATCTTGTCGGTGATGATTATCGGGGCATGTTCCGTGATGTCGCGGAGCATGCCTTTTTCGGACATGTGCCTCTCAAGTGATTCGGCGCTGATTCCGCGGTCCATCAGATATCTGCGGCTGGCGCTTTCGGGGAAAACCGCTATGGCCAGCATGAAATGCGCGGTCCTTATTATGCTGCTTCCGTTCCTGTAGGCTTCCGTGGCGGCTATCTTGATGACTTCTCCGGCTTCCCTGGTGGCGTGTACGGATTGCGTCCCGGCCGACGGTACGGGCTCGTCGAGGAATATCTCGCTGTCTAGGCTCCGCTTCATGTCGTCGAGGTCAACCTTGAGGCCGCTCAGCGCCCGGCAGGCGTTGTTGTCCCTGTCGCGGAGCAGTCCGAGCATCAGATGGTCGACTCCTGCCGACATGTAGCCTGTGCGCAAGGTCTCTTCCACGACCAGGTCGAGGATGTCGTGCATCTTGTCTGAGAACCTCATTTTCATAGCCCGAAATCAAGACAAAACAAAAGTAGCAAATAATTCGGATTTTTATAGTATCTTTGTAAGATAGCATTAACGTGGAATGAAGATTTTATGGACAGTGAGGTAAAGAATTCCGGAGAAATCCGGGAAGAAGCGGTGGGAATAATAGAGCCTGTCGAAATAGACCAGGAGATGCGCACGGCCTACATCGACTATTCGATGTCGGTCATAGTCTCCCGCGCCCTTCCTGATGCGCGCGATGGCCTGAAGCCGGTTCAGCGCAGGGTGCTTTTCGGCATGGACGGGCTGAACCTGAGCTACGGCGGCCAGACAAAGAAGTCCGCCCGCATCGTCGGCGAGGTGCTCGGAAAGTTCCATCCCCACGGGGATTTGAGCGTCTACGATGCCATGGCCCGTCTGGCGCAGAACTGGAACCAGAGGTATCCTCTGATATTCGGCCAGGGAAATTTCGGATCGATGGACGGCGACCCCGTGGCGGCCATGCGATATACCGAGGCAAAGCTCGAGAAGCTGACATCCGAGGTGCTTGCGGACATAGACAAGGACACGGTCGACATGACCCTGAACTTCGACGATACTCTCGAGGAGCCTACGGTGCTTCCGACCAAGGCTCCGCTGCTGCTGCTCAACGGCTCCTCCGGAATCGCGGTAGGAATGGCCACCAACATGGCCCCGCACAATCTCGGGGAATGCTGCGACGCGATATGTGCGTACATAGACAATCCGGACATCGGCACCGAGGGCCTGATGCAGTATGTCAAGGGTCCTGATTTCCCTACCGGAGGCATCATCATGGGCCGCCAGGGCATAGTCGACGCCTACAGCACCGGACGGGGCAGGGTCGTACTGCGCGCCAAGACCGAGATAGAGGAGCTTGCCGGAGGCAGGGAGGCCATAGTGGTCACCGAGATTCCGTACATGGTCAACAAGTCCGAGATGCAGTCCCGCATAGGCGAGATGGTGCGTGACAAGAAGATAGAGGGGATATCCGACATCAGGGATCTTTCCAACCGCAACGGAATCCGCATCGAGTTTCTGCTGAAGAAGGACGCCAACGCCAATGTGGTGCTCAACACCCTGTTCAAGTACACCGCCCTGCAGAGCAGCTTCTCGATCAACAACGTGGCTCTCGTGAACGGCCGCCCGAGGACTCTGACCCTCAAGGAGATGATAGCCGTGTTCGTGGACTTCCGCCACGAGGTCGTGGTGCGCCGCACTAAGTTCGAGCTCAAGAAGGCGCAGGAGAGGGCCCATATCCTCGAGGCCCTGCTCAAGGCCATCGACATCATCGACGAGATCATAGCCACGATACGCGCGTCCCGCACTCCGGATTCCGCGAAGTCCGCCCTGATGGAGAAATACGGCTTCGATTCCGTGCAGGCGTCCGCCATAGTCGCCATGCGTCTCGGCCAGCTGACGGGACTCGAAAAGGAGAAGCTTCAGAACGAGTACGACGAGCTGGAGAAGTTCATCGCCCGCTGCGAGCAGATTCTGGCGAGCGACGCCGAGCAGCTGGCGATAGTCAAGCAGGAATGCACCGAGCTGAAGGCGAAGTTCGGCGATCCGAGGCGCACGGAGATCACTCTCTCCGAAGAGGAGTTCAACCCCGAAGACTTCTATGCCGACGAGGACGTGGTCATAACCATCTCCCATCTCGGCTATATCAAGCGCACCCCGCTCGCGGAATTCCACACCCAGTCGAGGGGAGGAGTGGGCAAGAAGGCCAGCGCCACGCGCGACGAGGATTTCATAGAGCATATCTATGTGGCCAACATGCACTCCACCATGCTGTTCTTCACGGACAGGGGGATGTGCTACAGGCTGAAGGTCTACGAACTCCCGGAGGGCTCGCGCAGCTCCAAGGGAAGAGCCGTGCAGAACCTGCTGAGCATCGATCCGGACGACAGCATCAAGACTTATCTGAACGTGCGCTCCATAGAGGACGCGGAATATACCGAAAGCCATTTCGTGACCCTCGTCACCCGCAGGGGCACGGTCAAGAAGACGACTCTGACGGAATATGCCAACAGGCGCAGCCGCAACAAGGGAATAATCGCGATCAACGTGCGCGAGGGCGACGAACTGCTGGACGCGCTGCTCACCGACGGAAGCAGCGAGCTGATGATAGCCGCAAGGAACGGCAGATGCTGCCGCTTCCCCGAAAGCGAAATCCGCGCGATGGGACGCAACTCCTCGGGAGTCAGGGGCATCTCCATAGAAGACGACGACGAGGTCGTGGGGGCCATACGCATAAGTCCTTCCGATCCGGACGCCGCGGCCAGCACCGTGCTCGTGGTCAGCGAGAACGGCTACGGCAAGCGTTCCGACCCCAATGACTACCGCAAGACCTCCCGCGGAGCCAAGGGCGTCAAGACCATCGACATAACCGAGAAGACCGGCAAGCTCCTGGCAATCAAGAGCGTGACGGAGGAGAACGACCTCATGATAATAACCAGGTCAGGCCTCACCATCAGGATGTCCGTTTCGGAAATCCGTGTCGCCGGGCGTGCCACGCAGGGCGTGCGGCTGATCAACATACGTGAAGGGGATTCGATTGCCGCCGTCTCGTCGGTGGCGAAGGAGAATTCCGAGGCCGAGGAGACCGCCGGCACGGAGCAGGAACTGGAACAGTAGCACATAATGTAATACTTTTTGAATATCTTGATTATGAAAAAGTTATTTTTAGTGTTGGCCATCGCCGCCTCATTGCAGGCGTTCGATGCCCAGGCTCAGGTCAAGAGCCCTGCAGCCGCCTTGTCAGCCGTCCAGAAGGCTGAGGCCACGACGACCAATCCCAAGCAGAGCGGCAAGCCTGCGACATGGATCAAGTACGGCAACGCCCTGCTTGACGCCTACGACGCCCCCGTCGGCAACGTATGGATAGGAATGTCCCGTCAGGAGTTCGACCTGCTCGGCGGCGAGACCCCTTCTTCAGAAGAGGTGGTGACTCTCGGCGGCCGTCAGATGTCCAAGCTCGCCTTCGAGACCAAGAACATCTACTTCAACGAGAACGGGCTGCTTGAGATAATCGAGGTCACCGCTCCCGTTGTGGAGAATGTGCTGGACAAGGCCTACGAAGCCTTCAAGAAGGCTGCGGAGCTCGATGCCAACGGCAAGAAGACCAAGGATATCGTCAACGGACTCACTTCCGTAGCCAAGAAATTCTCAGATGACGCCTATACCGCATATTCTTTCGGAGACTACGAACTGTCCTCCAAGCTGTTCGAGAACGCCGCCGTAGCGTCAGGCGAGCAGCCTCTCGGCCAGGTTGACACCAACGCGATATACAATGCCGGCTTCACCGCATGGACAGCCGGGCAGCTCGACCGTGCCAAGAGTTTCTACGAGTCCTGCCTCAGCTACGGATATTACGGCGAGGACGGCGAGGTGTACTCCAAGCTCGCCGACATCGCGACCAAGGAGGGCGACAACAACGCCGGCAAGGATTATCTCGAGAAGGGATTCGCCATGTTCCCCCAGAGCCAGAGTATACTCGTCGGTCTCATCAACTATTATGTGACGAGCGGCGAGGACACCGACCGTCTTTTCGAGCTTCTCGACGAGGCCAAGAAGAACGAGCCCAACAACGCTTCGCTCTATTATGTGGAAGGCAATATCCATGACCAGCTCGGCGACGGGGACGCGGCTCTCGCGGCATATCGCAAGTGCGCCGAGATCGACCCTAACTATGCTTTCGGCTATATCGGCGAGGGAGTGTATTTCTATGACCTTGCGGTAGATCTCCAGAACCAGGCTTCCACCGAGATGGACGATGCCAAGTACACCGCTCTGATGGGTGAGTTCGAGACCGCCCTGAAGTCCTGCATCGCGCCTTTCGAGAAGGCTTTCGAAATGTCCTCCGATCCCGAGATCAAGGCCAGCATCGCGGAGTACCTCAAGAACGCAAGCTTCCGCTTCCGCACCGAGGGCCCCGAGTATCAGGAGATGTACGACAAGTACGCCAACTACAATCCTGCCAACTGACCGGAGATTCCGGTAGCGGCCCTGACTCTTCCGAGAGTCGAGACCATATTGTCGAAATCCGAAGGAGTGAGCCAGTCGTCACGGCGGCAGGCCCACTCCTTTATTATTATCGTGCTGTAGCCGTCGTCCAGCATCCCGGGCAGGCAGCACCATGTGAATGTGAGTTCGGGCTCCAGCAGCTTCTTCTCCCCGCTGCGCAGGTCGTGGACGAATCTGAGGGTCACCGCCATGCCCAGCCGGGTGTTTATTGCGCTCATGTTCGAGACCGCGTTGCCGGTGGAGTATATCACCGGCTTTCCGTCGATGCGGGCGGTGTCCTGGACCACATGCGGGTGCGAACCGACGACCGCGTCGGCTCCGCTGGCGACCAGCCATTCCGCCCAGTCTTCCTGCACGCTGTCGTGCCGCAGCGAATATTCGGTGCCCCAGTGGGGCAGCGCGACTATGAAGTCGGCTCCGCTGTTCCTTGCGGCTTCCATCGTCTCCGCCACCTCGTCTTTCAGCATGTAGCTGACTTCCGGCCATCCCGGCGCCTTGGCATGGTTCGTCCCGTAGGTGAAGTTGACCAGTGCGATTCTGACGCCCTTGTCTAAGAGCATCAGCGGATTGTTGCCGGCCTCGTCCAGGCTGTCGGCGGCGCAGCCGGTGTATCTGGTGCCGAGACTGTCGCGCAGGCCGGCGTAGACTTCCAGCGTGCGTTCCAGACCGGCGGTTCCGCGGTCGAGTATGTGGTTGTTGGCCGTCAGGAATATGTTCACCCCGCATTGTGTGGCCAGCACGGTGGCGATGCTGTCGGGAGCGGAGAATGAAGGGTATCCGCTGTACGGTTCGCCTCCGAGGCTGAATTCGAGGTTCGCGGCTGTGAAGTCCGCCGCCCGCATGGCGGGGGCGAGGTGCTTCAGGAACGCTCCGAATTCGTGCTCCAGCTGGCGGGCGTGCACCATCACGTCGCCGAGTATCATCAGGCTGACGGTGTCGGTCCCTCCAAGCGGGACGGCCTTCCTTATTTCCGTGCGTATCTGCGGTCCGGACGCCGGAAGAGTGCGCTGCGGCCGTGCGGACGAGTCTGTCAGGATGACGGCGAGCAGGGCGGCTGCTGTCAATGCGGTTTTCCCCATGGCTGCAAATATAAGTACGAAACTTTTATTAATTTTGCACCCGATGAGAAATTCCCGCCTAATATTGATGTTCTGCATTCTGCTGCCTCTTGTCAGCTCATGCGACCTGTTCCGCAGGATGGCCGGCAGGCCGACTTCCGCGCAGATCGAGCAGAAAAGGGCCATGATTGAAAGAGAGGCGGCTGCCCATCGCGGACGCCTCGATTCTCTCGACCTCGTGCACAGGCAGCTTTCGGATTCCCTTGCGGTGCTTGACTCCATCAGGCTTTCCGACGACGCTCTCATCGAGGTGCGCCAGCTCACAGAGGAATCCAGGAGCTCGCTGGCATGGCGCTACTATGTCATAGTCGGGACTTTCGGCCGGCGGGAGAATGCCGTCAGGACGGCCGCCGAGTTCGAGGCCGCCGGCTCCCGTGCGGTGCTCATATCCTATGTGAACGGGTTCACCGCCGTCGGCATACTTCCTTCCGACAGTATTTCCGAGGCGTACGCCTCTCTGAAGGCGGTCAGGGAAAGCGGTTCGTGTCCGGATGCCTGGATACTTGACAACAGATAGACAATCATGAAGAAATTCGCAGTATTTTTCCTCTTGTCGTTCTTCTGCCCGGGGGCGTCGGCGCAGTTCCGCGACGGCGGCTGGCGTGATCTTGACGACAGCGAGACCATGCGCGCCATGAAGGAGCAGGTGGCATTCCTGTCCTCCGCGGCTCTCGAAGGACGCAGGGCCGGTTCGGACGGGGAAAAGGAGGCGGCCGCGTATGTATCCGGAATCCTGTCCTCCTACGGAGTGGACGTTCTCAGCGGAACGGACGGCGACCTGTTCGGCATCCGGCAGGAGAACGGCGACACTCTCACGTCGCGCAATGTGGTCGGCTTCATTCCGGGATATGACCCGCAGCTGCGCGACAGCTATATCGTGGTAGGCGCGCGGCTCGACAATCTCGGCTCCTCCACGGTTCAGGTTGACGGAGAAACTCGCGAGAAGATATTCTACGGCGCCAACGGCAATGCGTCCGGACTCACGCTGCTGATGCAGCTCGCCAGGAAACTGAGCACTAACAGCGTGCTGCTCAAGCGCTCGGTGCTGCTCGTCGCCTTCGGCGCCTCGGTGGACCTGCAGGCGGGCTCGTGGTATTTCCTCAACCGCTCGTTCCCCGATGTCGGGAACATAGCCGCGATGATAAACCTCGACATGCTGGGGACCCTTTCCAACGGCTTCTACGCATATACGGCGTCGAATGTGGACCTCAACGCGCTTATCACGAGGCTTTCCGGCACTCTTCAGCCGGTCCAGCCCCGGATAGTGTCCATGGAGCCTGTCAGCTCCGACCACAGGATGTTCTATGCCAAGGAGATACCTTCGGTCTTCTTCACCACCGGGATGTATCCGGGATACAACTCCGATAAGGATACGGCGTGGACCCTGGAATACGAAGGCATGGAAAGGGAGCTTGAATACCTCTACAACTTCACGCTCGAGCTCGTCAACGGTCCGGCGCCGGATTTCCGCGAGACCGACGAGCGGGGCCGCAGATTCAGCGACGACGCTTCGGTCGTGCCATACAGCGACTGCGACGTGAAGCCGGCCTTCCTCGGCTCCAGCGATCCGTCCGCCTTCCTGACCAAGTGGGTCTATGTATATCTGCGCTATCCCGAGAAGGCCGTGGAGGAAGGCATCCAGGGCCGCGTGCTGGTGAACTTCGTGCTTGACGAGAAGGGAAGGGTGACTGACGTGAAGGTCGTCAGGGGCGTGCACGAGCTTCTCGACGCCGAGGCGGTCCGCGTGGTGAGCGCCTCTCCGGCCTGGAGACCGGCGAGGCTCAGGGGGCAGAAGGTGAAATGTGAAATATCGGTGTATATAGATTTCAAACTCGAACGACGATAAGATGGATTACGATTTCAAGGCCATTGAGAGCAAGTGGCAGGCATACTGGGCCGCAAACAAGGAATTCAAGGTGGAGACGGACCCTTCGAAGCCGAAGTTCTATGTGCTGGACATGTTTCCGTATCCCTCAGGGGCCGGACTGCATGTGGGACATCCGCTGGGATACATCGCAAGCGACATATTTGCCAGATACAAGAGGCTGAAAGGCTTCAATGTGCTCCATCCCATGGGGTACGACGCCTTCGGGCTTCCAGCCGAGCAATATGCGATACAGACGGGCCAGCACCCGGAGGTGACGACCACGCAGAACATAGCCCGCTACCGCAGCCAGCTCGACCGCATAGGCTTTTCATACGACTGGGACAGGGAGGTGCGCACCTGCGACCCCGCATTCTATAAATGGACGCAGTGGGCCTTCCTCAAGATGTTCGACAGCTGGTACGACCCCGATGCAGACAAGGCCAGACCGATTTCGGAACTGGTTTCGAGAATCGAGAGCGAAGGCTACGAGGATGTGACCCCGGAGATGTGGGCCTCCGCCTCCGAAAAGCGGAAGTCCGACATCCTCATGCGCTACCGCATCGCATATCAGGGCGAGACGAGCGTGAACTGGTGCGAGGGTCTCGGAACCGTGCTCGCGAACGACGAGGTCAAGGACGGCCTGAGCGTGCGCGGAGGCTATCCGGTGGAGCAGAAGAAGATGACCCAGTGGCAGCTCAGGGTTTCGGCGTATGCGGAGAGGCTGCTCGCGTCGCTCGACTCTCTCGACTGGAGCGATTCCATCAAGGAGATGCAGCGCAACTGGATAGGCCGCTCGGAGGGCACGGAGATGGTCTTCGATACGGTATGCGGCGACAGGCACATGCCGGTGACCATATTCACTACGAGGGCCGACACCGTCTTCGGCGTCACTTTCATGGTGCTCGCCCCCGAAAGCGAGCTCGTCGCGCAGCTGACCGCCGACGACCGCAGGGCAGAGGTTGAGGAATATGTGAAGGCGGCGGCGAGGAAGACCGAGCGCGAGAGAATCTCCGAGACCAGGACCGTCACGGGCGTGTTTACCGGTTCCTACGGCATCAACCCCCTCAACGGGAAGAAGATACCCATCTGGGTTTCGGAATATGTGCTTGCCGGCTACGGCACCGGAGCCATCATGGCCGTGCCCGCGCATGACAGCCGTGACTACGCCTTCGCCAGGAAATTCGGTCTGCCCATAATCCCGCTGATAGAGGGCTGCGACGTGTCGGAGCAGAGCTTCGACGCCAAGGACGGGATAATGTGCAATTCCGGCTTTCTCGACGGCATGGCGGTCAAGGATGCCATCGAGGCCGCCAAGGACTATGTCGAGGCTCACGGAATAGGACGCCGCAAGGTCAATTACCGCCTGCGCGACGCCATCTTCTCCCGCCAGCGCTATTGGGGCGAGCCTTTCCCCATATACTACAAGGACGGCGTCCCCACGCCCCTGCCCGAGTCGGAGCTCCCGCTGCGCCTGCCCGAGATAAGTTCCTACAAGCCTTCTCCCGACGGCGAGCCGCCTCTCGCGAGGGCGAAGGACTGGACCTACGACGGCTGGCCTCTCGAAAAGAGCACCATGCCCGGCTTCGCCGGTTCGAGCGCGTACTACCTGCGCTATATGGACCCCCGCAACGACGAGGCTCTTGTGGGCAGGGAGGCGGATGAATACTGGCGCAGCGTCGACCTCTATGTCGGAGGCACCGAACATGCCACGGGCCATCTCATCTATTCGCGTTTCTGGAACAAGTTCCTCTACGACCTCGGATATGTCTGCGAGGACGAGCCGTTCCGCAAGCTGGTCAATCAGGGCATGATCCAGGGCCGTTCGAGCTTCGTCTACAGGATAGTGGGCACCAACACTTTCGTATCCTGCGGCCTGAAGGACAAGTACGAGACCACCGAGATACATGTGGACGTGAACCTGGTGCGCAACGACAGGCTCGACACCGAGGCGTTCCGGAAATGGCGTCCGGAGTATGCCGACGCCGAGTTCGTGCTGGAGAACGGGGAATATGTCTGCGGCTGGGCGGTCGAGAAGATGAGCAAGTCGATGTACAATGTCGTCAATCCCGACGACATCTGCGACAGCTACGGCGCCGACACTCTCAGGCTGTATGAAATGTTCCTGGGGCCGGTCGAGCAGAGCAAGCCCTGGGACACCAAGGGCATAGACGGAGTGAACCGCTTCCTCAAGAAGTTCTGGAGGCTGTTCTTCGACAAGGACGGATGGATAGTGACCGACGGCAAGGCGACGGCGCAGGAACTCAAGGTGCTGCACAAGCTCATAGGCAAGGAACAGGAGGACATAGAGAACTTCTCGTTCAACACGACCATAAGCGCGTTCATGATAGCCGTCAACGAGCTGGGTGCGATGAAATGCAGCAAGAAAGAGGTGCTCGAGCCCATGGTGGTGCTGCTTTCGCCCTTCGCGCCTCACATGGCGGAGGAGCTCTGGCACCGGCTCGGCCACGAAGACAGCGTCACATACGCGAGTTTCCCCGAATATGTGCCCGCGCTGGCCGCCGATGACAGCGTGACATATCCCGTACAGTTCAACGGCAAGATGCGCTTCACCGTCGAGCTTCCGAAGAGCGCCTCTCCGCAGGAGGTGGAAGCCGCGGTCCGCGGGATGGAGCAGACCGCGAGGTGGACCGACGGCAGGAACATAGTCAAGGTGATCGTCGTTCCCGGCAGAATAATCAATATAGTGGTCAAGTGATGAAAGGAAAGATACTGACACTGTTCAAGGAATATCTGATTCTGACCATAGCCTCCTTCATATTCGCCGCGGCATGGGAATGCTTCATGATTCCCAACGGCATGTCCGCCGGCGGCATGATGGGGCTCTGCACCATAATTCAGTACGCCACCGGCGACCTGATACCCGCGCAGGTCTCGTACATAGCCATCAACGCCGTGCTGATGGTCATAGCTGTGCTGGCGATGGGAATAGGCTTCGGCTTCAAGACCATCTACTGCATAGTGGTGTCCACGCTCGCGATGAGCCTGATAAGCGGCATCGAGGCCCTGCATTCCATGCCGGGAGAGTTCCTCTATATTGACGAGAAGGTGCTTGTGCCGATATTCGCCGGGGTGCTCGAAGCCGTGGGAATCGGACTCATACTGAGATACGGGGGCAGCACGGGAGGCAGCGACATAGTCGCGCTGATGATCAACAGATACTGGCCCGTGTCGCTGAGCACGACTTTCCTGATCATGGACCTCTTCATCTGCGCTGCGCTCCTGCTGCTTCCCGGCAAGACCTTCTCCGACATGTGCTACGGTCTGGAGATGGTGGTCGTGTTCTCCTTCATGGTGGACACGGTGGTGGGAGGAAAGAAATCCTCATATCAGCTCTTCGTCTTTTCCGACAGGTACAAGGAGATCGCCGACTATATCATCTATAAGATGGAGAGGGGCGTGACGCTGCTCCAGGCGCAGGGCTGGTACACCAAGAAGCCCAGGGAGGTCCTCATGATCCTGATAAGCCAGAAGGAGCTGCCTTCGCTCAACAGGGTCATCAAGGAGATTGATCCCAAGGCGTTCATGTCGATATCGAACACCAACAATGTCTACGGAGAAGGGTTCGAGGAGATGAAGACCGGAGTCAAGCTGACAAAGAAAAAACAAGATAGAGATGAACACTAAGAGCTTTCTGATTCATTTCAAGGAATACGCCCTGATTACGCTGGGACTGCTGGGCTATGTTCTGGGATGGATACTGTTCCTGATTCCGAACAACCTTATCGGCGGAGGCGTCGCCGGTATCTCGTCCATTATCCAGTATGCCACGGGCATTCCTCTCGGATATCCGTATTTCATAATCAATGTGGCTCTGCTCGTCACGGCGTTCTTCGTGCTCGGCAAGGGTTTCGGCGGCAAGACCATATATGCGATAGCCCTCACGGCCGTATGCCTGAATCTCGGCCAGGGCATAGTGCCCGAGGACATAATCGAGAGCCTCGCGCTGAAGAACGGCAAACTCCTGTGCACGATTATGGGAGGCATACTCTCCGGCGTCGGGATAGGCGTGTCCATATCGCAGGGCGGAAGCACCGGCGGCACGGACATAGTCGCGCTGATAATCAACAAGTACCGCAATGTCTCGCCCGGGCGCATGATACTGCTCATCGACGTGGTTATCATGCTGTCGTCGCTTCTCGTGCCTTCGTATATGGCCGACGGCTCCCTGATGCCGTGGGCCGACAAGATCACGACCGTCGTCTACGGCTTCATCCTGGTGACCGTCAGCAGCACGGTGGTGGACCTCTACCTTTCCGGTTCGCGCCAGTCGGTGCAGGTGTTCGTCTTCTCCAAGAAGTATTCGGAGATTGCGGATGCGATCACCAAGGATTTCCACCGCGGGGTCACCGTCCTTGACGGCAAGGGCTGGTACACCAAGGACAGCGTCCAGGTTCTGATGATCATCACGCGCAAGACGGACCTCGGAATGCTGCTGAAATATATCAACTCCGTCGATTCCGGCGCGTTCATATCCGTCGCTTCGGTGACCGGGGTATACGGGAAAGGATTCGACATCATAAAAAACGGAAAAAAGAAAAAAATTAATAGTTAAAAACATAAAAATGTGACCGCGAAAGCCGCCCGCACAATCCTGCGGACGGCTTTCTGTCGTATCTTTGCGGAAATAGCTTTTATTATGAAGAAACTGTTCAGGTCTTATCATCTGTGGATCAAGCTGCTTTCCGGAATATGCCTGGTTCTTTTCCCTTTCGCGGAATTCGCGGGCTCGCACAAGATGCCGGGGCTGTCAGTCCTGGGGATGTCGGAAATCGGAGCCGTCTCAATTCTTCTGATGCTGCCGCAGCCGGACGAAAGCGCACGGACCGGCTTCTTCGCCTCACTGCTCCAGCTGCTTGTCATGATATTCTGCCATTTTGCCGGCGTCCGGTCCGGGTTTTCGGTGATGGCCGTCCTGGCGCTGACCTTCGCCCATCTTGTGAACGCCTTCAGACTCAGGTGTTCCTGCGCCCGCTCGCTTTTCCGGCATCAGGTGATATGGTACACTCTGCTGGGCATGGAAAGGCTCATCCATGCCCAGGCGTTGAGCCTGCTGGCCTTCGCCACCCTCCTGTTCCGTTCGTCGGTGCCGGCGATGATTCTGCTGTGCATCCTGCTCGCGTTGCTGTACGCCCTGCTGCTGGCCGCGTCGTTCAAGGGAAGGCTTTACCTGCTGAGCCGAGGCAGGGAGCAGGAGATAAGGCGTATGCTGAACTGCGGCGACGCGGCTCCGCAGCTTCCGGGCCAGAAGGACGAGGCGGCGTCCATGAGGGCGCTCTACGAAAAGGTCGTGAGCATCATGGAGGCTTCGCGGCCTTTCCTTGACGAGGACTACAGCCTTCAGGACCTGTCTTCGGCCGTGTACACGAACAAGACCTATGTGTCCAAGACGATAAACATGATGTCGGGCAAGAATTTCCGTCAGTTCATCAACGCCTACCGCATACGCTACTCGGTCGAGATGATGAAGAAGAATCCGAGGCTGAGGGTGGACGAGCTGGCGTCTATGTCGGGTTTCCATTCCACGGTCACCTATACGATGGCGTTCAAGGCCAACATGAACGAAACGCCTGGAGAATATTCCCAGCGGCTGAGGTCTAATCTCGTCTGATTCCTTTCCAGTCCGCCGGCGCGGGCACGACCAGGTCCAGCGGTGTCCTGCGGACCGGATGGATGAAGCTTATTTCGTGGGACTGGAGGCAGATGCCTCCGTCGGGATTCGAGCGCGGGGCGCCGTATTTCAGGTCTCCCTTTATGGTGCAGCCTATGCTTGCCAGCTGGCAGCGTATCTGATGGTGCCGTCCGGTCAGCAGTTCTATTTCCACGAGATGGTAGCGGTCGGTGTCATACAGCCACCGGTAGTTCAGCCTGGCAAGTCTGGCGTCGGGGAACTTCTCCGGGCGGGGGCCCGCCCCGTCGCCGACCGGATAGCTCTTGTTCTGACGTGTGTTGCGGTAGAGCCATTGCTCCAGATGGCCCTGCCGCGGCTCGGGGGCCGAGCAGCAGAGAGCCCAGTACTTCTTGTGGATTTCGCCGTTCCTGAACATGTCCGAAAGCCGGCCGAGCGACTTCGTGGTCTTGGCGAGCACGCAGATACCGCAAACCGGCCTGTCGATTCTGTGGGCGGCGCCCAGGAAGACTTTCCCCGGCTTGGAATCGCGCCGGGCGATGAAGGCCTTGTAGGTGTCGGTGAGGCATTCGTCGCCTGTCCTGTCGCTCTGGACTATCTCCCCGACCTTCTTGTAGACTATGAAGAGGTGGTTGTCCTCGTAGATTATCCTTTTTTCGAGGTCCCGGTATTCTGCGGCGCTGAGTTCTCTGTATTCCATGCCGTAAAGATATGACATTTTGTCAGAAAATCCGAATGGCAAAGCTTTTGATTACAGAGGCATGTCGCCGCCACGGGGCGGCGGAAAAGTGAAATCGGAAAAAGACAGATATTATGGGAAAAATCATTGGAATCGACCTCGGCACGACTAATTCATGCGTGGCCGTCATGGAAGGCAACCAGCCTACCGTTATCATCAACGACGAAGGATCCCGCACCACGCCGTCCATCGTCGCATTCACCGACAATGGCGAGCGCAAGGTGGGCAACCCCGCCAAGCGTCAGGCCATCACCAACCCCAAGAACACCATATTCTCCATAAAGAGATTCATGGGCGAGACCTATGACCAGGTCGACAGGGAGATCGCCCGCGTCCCCTACAACGTGGTCCGCGGAGACAACAACACCCCGCGCGTGGACATCAACGGAAGGCTGTATTCTCCCCAGGAGATTTCGGCCATCATCCTGCAGAAGATGAAGAAGACTGCCGAGGACTACCTGCGTCAGGAAGTCACCGAGGCTGTCATCACCGTGCCCGCCTACTTCTCCGACTCCCAGCGTCAGGCGACCAAGGAGGCCGGAAAGATCGCCGGACTCGAAGTCAAGCGCATCATCAACGAGCCTACGGCGGCGGCCCTCGCATACGGTCTCGACAAGAAGAACAAGAACATGAAGGTCGCGGTCTATGACCTCGGCGGCGGTACCTTCGATATCTCCATCCTCGAACTCGGAGACGGAGTGTTCGAGGTCAAGTCGACCAACGGTGACACCCACCTCGGCGGTGACGACTTCGACCAGGCCATCATAGACTGGCTGGCAGCCGAATTCGCCGCGGACAACGCCGGAATAGACCTCAAGAAGGACCCGATGGCCCTCCAGAGACTCAAGGAGGCGGCCGAGAAGGCCAAGATCGAGCTGTCCAACGCCGCCAGCGCCGAAATCAACCTGCCTTACATCACCGCGCTTGACGGAGTGCCCAAGCACCTTGTCAAGACCCTCACCCGCGCGAAGTTCGAGGCCCTCTGCGACGACCTGTTCAACCGTTCGATCGAGCCTTGCCGCAAGGCGCTCGCCGACGCTCATCTGAATGCGTCCGACATCGACGAGGTGCTGCTCGTGGGCGGTTCGACCCGTATCCCCAAGGTGCAGGAGCTTGTGAAGAACTTCTTCGGCAAGGAGCCCAACAAGAGCGTGAACCCCGACGAGGTCGTAGCTATCGGAGCGGCTATCCAGGGAGGCGTGCTCGCAGGTGATGTCAAGGACGTGCTTCTGCTTGACGTGACCCCTCTGTCGCTCGGAATCGAGACCCTCGGCGGCGTGATGACCAGGCTTATCGACGCAAACACGACCATCCCCGTACACAAGGAGCAGGTGTTCTCGACCGCGGCCGACAACCAGCCCGGCGTGGAGATAAAGGTCCTGCAGGGCGAGCGCCCGATGGCGAAGGACAACAAGCTCATAGGAGTGTTCCATCTCGACGGCATCGCCCCCGCACCCCGAGGCATACCTCAGATCGAAGTCTCCTTCGACATCGACACCAACGGCATCCTCAACGTGTCCGCCAAGGACAAGGCGACCGGCAAGGAACAGCATATCAGGATAGAGGCTTCCAGCGGGCTCAGCGACGAGGAGATCCAGAGAATGCGTGACGAGGCCAAGGCCAACGAGGCCGCCGACAAGGCCGAGAAGGAGAAGGCCGACAAGCTCAACAACGCCGATTCCATGGTCTTCCAGACCGAGAAGAACCTCAAGGACTACGGCGACAAGCTCCCCGCAGAGAAGAAGGGCGCAATCGAAGCCGCCTGCGCCAATCTCAAGAAGGCCGTGCAGGAGCAGAACCTCGCCGACATCGACAGATATCTGCCGGAACTCGAGTCTGCATGGCATGCGGCTTCCGAGGACATGGCGAAGGCCGCCCAGCAGCAGGGATCCCAGAACCCCGAAGGTCCCCAGAATCCCCAGGGCCCTCAGGGCGGACAGGGCGGTCCCGGACCTGACTACGGAAATTGATCGGAATATGACGGCTGGAAGCCGGACGGTTCATCGACCGCCCGGCTTCTTGCTTTTTGTCCCATATTTCTTTATATTGGGTCGGACCAAGATATTACCTTATTATGAGAAGACTGTTGGATTTGATGTCCGCATGCGCGATATGCGCGGCGGCGTTCTCCTGCACCGATCCCGTGCAGGAGGGAGTTGATGTGGCGGGAGTGTCACTTGATCGGAAGGAGCTGAGCCTCGAAGTCGGAGAGTCGAAGACCCTGACCGCGACCGTGGTTCCTTCGAACGCTGACGACAAGAGCGTCGTCTGGTCTTCCGAAAACGAGAAAGTGGCCGTCGTGAGCGAGTCCGGAGCCGTCACCGGAATCGCCGTCGGCAGCACTACGGTCGTGGTGACCACGGTCGACGGAGGCTTCACGGCGGAATGCGCCGTCGAGGTGTATGAAGGCTCCGTGCCGGCGGATACCGAGGATCTGAGCGCATCGGAGACCGCGAACAGCTATGTGATAATGGCGGCGGGCAGCTATAAGTTCAATGCCGCGGTCCGCGGCAACGGCATGGCAACCGACGGTTCCGATGCCGCGCCTCTCGACCCGGCGTCAGCGTTCCTCGTATGGCAGACCGACCCCGGAATGATAGCCTCGGTGGCACTGGAGGACGGATATATAGTGTTCGAGGCGGCCGACAAGCCCGGCAATGCGCTGATTGCGGCGGGCGACGCCGACGGCAACATCATATGGAGCTGGCATATATGGTATCCGAAGGAGGAGATTGCCTCGATGGCCACGAAGACCGGATATGAGGTCATGAACATGAATCTCGGCGCCCTCGTCACCGGCAAACTTCCTCTTGAGAATGCCGAGTGCTACGGAATGCTCTACCAGTGGGGCAGGAAGGACCCGTTCCCCAATTCTCTCTCCGTGACTGGTGACCAGACGACGGTGGGCCAGCCTCTCTATGACATCGACGGCGGAAGCGTGGCGATAACCAATTCCCCATGGGAGTCCACGGCTGACAACACGCTCGAATACTCCATAGCTCATCCTACGGTGTGCCTGTCGAACATGGCGCATTTCGCCGAGTCCCATGACTGGCTTGCCGTATCGGACGACGCCCTCTGGGGCAATCCGGACGGGCGTGACCGCGACGAGAATCTGGAATATGTCAACAAGGGTTTCAAGTCGCTCTATGACCCCTGCCCCGCGGGCTGGAGAGTTCCCCCCGTAGATGTCTTTGCAAGTTTCACTTCCGCGGGACAGACGTCTCCCGCCTTCACCTACGAGGAGTTCAATGTTGAAGATTTGAACGGGGACGGGCTTATCAACATCGATGATTTCGCCCACGGCTGGAAATTCAATGTGGAGGACGGATCCATGTTCTTCCCCGCGGCCGCAAGGTACGACGGAAGCTATGCGATGCTCATGGGCAGCGTGTGCGGACTTTGGGGTGCGTACTGGAGCAATTCCCCGGGATCTGCCGACTATGGATACGGTGGCACGGGATTCAGTCCCCTGACATTCAATGACAGCCTGGTTTCCCTTGCCGCCTCCGCGTCCCGCGCCGACGCCTATTCGGTGCGCTGTGTCAGAGAATAGGCGGCGCCGCGAGGTGGATATACCTGCTGGACAACGTCAATAATAATATCATATTGTCATGAAACGATTTGTTACGGCTTTCATTCTGGGCGCGGTTCTGCTGCTGCTCGGGTCGGCCAAATGTTTTGCCTGCACGGGCATAGCCCTTACGGCCACTGACGGCAGCCGTGTGGTTGCGAGGACGGTCGAATGGGCTGCGTCTCCCATGCAGTGCGGCTATGTAGTCGTTCCGCGCGGCTACAGGCAGCAGTCACTGACCCCGCAGGGCCAGGACGGACTGAGCTTCACATCCAAGTACGGCTATGTCGGTATCTGGACCGAGTATGAGGCCATCGTGGTGGAGGGCGTGAACGAGAAGGGCCTTTCCGCCGGATTGTTCTTCTTCCCCAACTATGGCAAGTATCCTGATTTTTCCGCCGCCGAGAAGTCGGTGACCCTCAGCGACATGCAGCTCGTGTCGTGGGTGCTTTCGCAGTTCTCGACGATAGACGAGGTGAAGGCGGCTGTTTCCAAGGTGCGGGTGGCCGGGCTTGACAGCCGCATAGGCACGGTCCACTGGAGAATCTCCGAACCGGGAGGCCGCGTGGTGGTGCTCGAGTTTACTGGAGGAGAACCGCATTTCTATGAGAATCCTCTCGGAGTGCTGACAAATTCGCCCGGCTTCGAGTGGCAGATGCTGAATCTCAACAACTATGTCAATCTGGTGCCCGGCTCCGTCGGGGCGAACAGGCTTGCCGAAGGCGTGGTGCTCAACCAGTTCGGCGGCAACAGCGCGATGCTCGGCCTTCCAGGAGACTTCACCCCGCCTTCAAGGTTCGTGCGCGCGGCCTTCTTCCAGACTTCCGCTCCGGTGTGGCCCACGGGTTTCGATACCGTATGCCAGGCCTTCCACATCCTGAACAATTTCGATGTTCCGGTCGGAGTCCAGCGCGGCAGGAACAATGTGTCGGCCGACGGCCAGCAGGACTACAATCCCGCCAATCTCCAGAGCGCCACGCAGTTCACCTCGGCCGCCGACCTCAAGGCGATGAAGTTCTACTACAGGACGGCATGGAACTCCAACATACGCTGCATCGATCTCGGGTCCATAGATTTCGGTAAGGTGAAGTTCCAGAAGGCGCCTCTCGACCCCGAGCAGAAGCAGCCGGTGGAGATGGTCGCCATAAAATAGCCACTGTTCAGCCGGATTTGCAATCTGACTGCCATTATGCCGCCGTGGCGGGAGCCCGCCCTCCGGCAGTAGGAACCCCCGCGCAGCCCTATACTGCCGGCCGGAGACTCCGCCGGCGGCTTCCGCCCGCAGTTCGGCCAGATTTGCAGTCTGGCTGCGGACATAGACCAATGAAGCCCGACCATGGTTGGCCGGGCTTCGTCGTGTATCGCAGCGGTGATTCTTACTGCTCGTCCTGAAGGCGAAGATGCTGCACATAGATGGCCTTCATCTTGGCCATGCGGCGCTTCATCGAGGGCTTCTCGAAGTTCTTGCGAGCGCGGAGCTCACGGATGGCACCGGTCTTCTCGAACTTCCTCTTGAATTTCTTCAACGCGCGTTCGATGTTTTCACCTTCCTTTACGGGTACGATAATCATGCTTAATCACCTCCTTTTCTTATCGAGGTCGCAAAGTTAGCAATTTATTTCAACATTGCAACAAAATCCAGAATTCCTTCGGTGGCGGGCTTGCGTATGTGGGTGATGCGCTTGTCATGGACGGGGACGCCGGCCGGATCTATGATGTATATGGGGGTGTCGGTTTTCGCGTAGCGGTAGAGCCCGGCGGCCGGCCAGACCTGCAGCGAGGTGCCCGCTATCAGCAGGATGTCGGCCCCGGAGACTATGTCGATGGCCTTCTCTATCTTGGGCACCGCCTCGCCGAAAAACACTATGTGCGGACGGTACTGCGAGCCGTCCGGAGCTAGATCCCCGAGCCGTACAGGGTCGTAACCTATGTCTATGACATATTTCTCGGAGTAGCCGTCGGCTTCGTTGCAGCTGTCCTCCGGCCTTATCTTGGTGAGCTCCCCGTGCAGGTGCAGCACATAGCTGGAACCGGCTCTTTCGTGGAGGTTGTCGACATTCTGGGTGATGACCTTGACCTTGCAGCTGTCCTCGAGTTCCGCTATCATCCTGTGGGCATCGTTCGGCTTCACTTCCGCGAGCTGCGCCCGACGGGCGTTGTAGAAGTCGAGCAGCAGGCCCGGATTCTTCCGCCAGCCTTCGATCGAGGCTACTTCCATCGGATCGTAGTTCTCCCACAGCCCGCCGTTGTCGCGGTAGGTCCCCAGCCCGCTTTCCGCGCTGACGCCGGCTCCTGTCAGCACGGCTATCTTCTTCCTTGTCTGCATGTTCTGTCAGATTTTCATTCCGAAATACTTCGTACGCACCCAGTATTCGAACAGCGGGTCGATGACCTCGGGGGCGCCGCCCGTCTCGAAATTGACTATCTCCTTCTTCGCGAGGGCGTCCTTCAGCCTTCGGACGTTCGCCGAGGAGCTCAGGCCGAATTCTTCGATGACCTCAGTGCTCGTGAACCTGGTATGTCCGCAGAGCACGGCCTTCAGCATGTTGACCTGGAAGGTCGTCAGGTCGTTCATGACCGCAATGAATCTGGGTTCGTGTATGGATATCAGGGCCTCGAGGGCCGTCGTGAGAGTGTTCTCCATTATGTACCCCTTCGACAGCGAGTCGCAGATGGCGGAGAAATGGTTGATGTACCAGATGTTGTTGCGGAACAGCTTGCAGGTCCCCAGGAGCAGGTCGCGGTCTATGACCTTGCCGCTGGAGAGCAGCGCCCTGCTGATATGCTCGATGATCTCCCGGGTCTCTATTTCGCCGAGCCTTATCCTTTCGGCCTGTCTGAAGAACAGCTTGCGGCGTCCGAATATGTCATGCATCGCATTCACCGCGGAACCGCTGAATATATAGGCGGCATTGCCGCGATCTGCCGGGTCGAGTCTCATGAAGCAGTCCTGGAGCAGGCGGCAGAACCTGTCGCCGTCTTCCGTGAGCATCACGTTCTGGAATTCCGTGAACAGCACGTAGATTTTCCCTCCTATGCGCGCGGCCGCCCTGTATGGCAGCATGAGCACTGACAGGATGTCGTTCTCGCCGAATCCGTCCCCCGGCCGGAGTATGGTTCCCTCGTTGCTGTAGAGCTCTCCGTCGAAATGCAGACCGCTGTCCTGCAGGAGGGCCTGCGCGGCGTTCGAGAATTCGTCCGGCGTGCTGCAAAAGCAGCGCAGTATCTCGGAGCCGAGGCGCAGGGTGAGGTCGCGCAGGGAGCGGATGTCAAGCAGGCTTACCAGCGGCGCCCGGAAATTGACGCCGGAGACCTGCATGTTGTAGAAGGCCTGGCGCACCAGCGACATCTTCCCGCTTTTCGGCGGTTCGTATATCACGATGTTCTCGCCCTGGGCGAGCAGGTTGGCGAAAGCCCTGGCTTCGTTCTGCCGGCCGATGAAATTCCTGCCGGTCACGTATTTGCTGTAGATGAAGGATTCTTCCATGTCGCAACGGACATCAAAATTACCTTATTAATTCTGTTTTCGCAATAGCCCGTCCTGAGGAGTGCCGCCGCCCGGGAGGTTCCGCTGCGCTCCGGGCATCGCCCGCTCACTGCCGCGGGCGGCAAGCCTCCCTGTCGGCGGCACTCCTCAGGATGGGCGCGGAGCAGGTGAATTTTCAGAAAAATTTGTACATGAATGAAATAATGTCTAAATTCGCAGTCCAAAATTTTGATGGCCGCCAAGCCTGAAAAGAGCCGTCCGGGAGACGGACGCTTGCGGTCGGAACTTTTAAACAAGTTTTAAATGTACGCAATAGTTGAAATTGCAGGCCAGCAGTTCAAAGTCGAGGCTGGAAATGAAATCTTTGTGCATAGGCTCGCCGATGCCAAAGGTGCTGATGTGGAGTTCACCAAGGTGCTTCTCGTCGCCGACGACGCCAATGTGAAGGTGGGCGCTCCCTATGTAGACGGCGCAGTGGTGAAGGCTACCGTGCTCGATGACGCCGTGAAGGCTGACAAGGTACTCGTGTTCAAGAAGATACGCCGCAAGGGCTTCCAGAAGCTCAACGGACATCGTCAGAAACTTTCCAAGATCAGAATTAACGAAATCGCTTAAGAGTTATGGCACACAAGAAAGGTCAATCAAGTTCAAAGAACGGTCGTGAATCGCAAAGTAAACGACTCGGCCTCAAGAAATTCGGCGGCGAGGCAGTTAAGGCCGGAAATATCATCGTGCGTCAGAGGGGAACCGTCCACAATCCCGACAAGAACGTCGGGATGGGCAAGGACCATACGCTCTACGCCCTCATCGACGGCACGGTAAAGTTCACACGCAAGAAGAACGACAAATCTTACGTGTCGGTAGTCCCGTTTGAGAATTAGCTCGGAGGGACGGAATGTCGGACAGGAGGACTTGCACTTCGAGCAGAGTGTAAGCCCTCCTTAATCTATCCATACAGGCAATATGTTGACACTCAAGATGCTTCGCGATGACCCCGAGGGAGTTGTCGGAAAATTGAAAATCAAGAATTTTGACGCCGAGTCCATAGTCGGGAAAATTCTGGAACTCGACTCGCTCCGCCGGAATCTGCAGACGGAAAGCGACGAGCTCCTTGCACGTCAGAAGCAGATAGCGGCGAAGATAGGCGCTCTTATGAAGGAAGGCCGCAAGGACGAGGCCGACGCGGCGAAGGCCGAGACGGCGGAACTCAAGGCAAGGTCCGGCGAACTGCTTGAAAGGATGGACGCAGCCGCAAAGGAGCTCGAAAGCCAGCTCGTGCTGCTGCCGAACACGCCCTGCCCTCTCGTGAAGCCCGGCAAGGGAGCCGAGGACAACGAGGTCGTCAAGATGGGGGGACCCGAGGTCCGTCTGCCCGAGAACGCCCTTCCTCACTGGGATCTCGCCAGGAAATACGACATCATAGACTTCGACCTCGGAGTCAAGATCACCGGAGCCGGCTTCCCGGTCTACAAGGGCAAGGGTGCGAAGCTCCAGCGCGCGCTGATCAATTTCTTCCTCGACTGCAACACGGCGGCCGGCTACAGGGAGGTCGAGCCTCCCGTGATGGTCAACGCCGCATCAGGCTTCGGCACGGGCCAGCTGCCGGACAAGGAAGGCCAGATGTATCATGCTAATCTTGACGATTTCTATATGGTGCCTACGGCGGAAGTGCCCGTGACGAACATCTTCCGCGACGTGATACTCTCCGCCGGTGAGATTCCCCAGAAACTCACCGCATATACGCCCTGCTTCCGCCGCGAAGCCGGCTCCTATGGCAAGGACGTGCGCGGCCTCAACCGTCTGCACCAGTTCGACAAGGTGGAGATAGTCCGCGTGGAGAAGCCCGAGAATTCGTATGCCGCCCTTGACGAGATGATTGCGCATGTCGAAAGCCTGGTGAACAAGCTCGGACTGCGTTACCGCATACTCAGGCTCTGCGGCGGCGACCTCAGCTTCACCTCCGCGATCACCTACGATTTCGAACTCTGGTCCGCGGCCCAGCAGCGCTGGCTGGAAATTTCCTCCGTGTCCAATTTCGAGACCTACCAGTCCAACCGCCTGCATCTGCGCTACCGCGACGAAAACGGCAGGACCCAGCTGGCCCATACGCTCAACGGAAGTTCGCTCGCACTGCCCCGCGTGGTTGCCGCGCTCCTTGAGGACAACCAGACCGAAAGCGGCATCATAATCCCTGAAATACTTCGTCCCTACACCGGATTCGACAGAATTGATTAAGGAGGGGACAGTAATCATAGGCATAGATCCCGGAACCAACATACTCGGTTTCGGGATTCTGCGTGTGGACTCCGCCCTGAAGCCGCAGTATGTGGACATGGGAGTCCTCGACCTGCGCAAGGTGGACTCTCCCTACGAGAAGCTTAGGATAATCCACGACAGGACCGAAGCGCTCTGCGAACTCCACCGTCCAGACTTCCTTGCAATCGAGTCGCCGTTCTACGGCCGCAACGCGCAGGTGATATTCAAGCTCGGCCGGGCTCAGGGAGCCGCCATCGTGGCGGCGCTGGAGAAGGGGGTGGAGGTTCACGAATACGCCCCGAGAAAGGCGAAGATAGCCGTATGCGGCAACGGAGCGGCATCCAAGGAGCAGGTGTGCAGCATAGCGCAGAATATGCTTGGCATCAAAATTGCCAACAAATTCCTGGATGCGACGGACGCACTGGCTCTCGCCTTGTGCCATTTCTACCAGTTGAGCAACCCCCTTTCGGGCAAGGATACGGCGTCTTCATGGGAGAAGTTCGTGGCGGACAACCCCGAAAGGATACTTTAAAGAATTGCCGATGACGTTTTTCAGATGCTTGATTGCATTGTTCTGCCTGCTGCCCTGCATTGCCGTTTCGGCACAGGGCAATATTGACGTCAAGGCGGTGCTTGTGGATTCCGGCACGGGCGAACCCGTGGGTTTCGCGACCGTCTCCCTGACGCGCGACGGTCAGGAACGGCCCTACAAATACAGCCTTAGCGACGACAAGGGCAATGTCACCATATCTTCCGTGCGCAGGGGCACCTATGTCTTCAAGGCCGAGCTTCTGGGCTACAAGACGCACAGCGCGACCGTCAAGGTCGAGAACTCCACCGTCGACCTCGGCACGATCAAGCTCCGCCCCGACGCCACCCAGCTGGACGCGGCGACCGTGGCGGCGGTCGGGAACACCGTGATAATCAAGAAGGACACGATTGAATACAGCGCCACGGCGTTCAACACCACCGACAATGACGTGCTCGAGGACCTCCTCAAGAAGCTCCCGGGCGTGGAGGTGGCGGAGGACGGCTCCATAACCGCCAACGGCGAGACCATTTCCAAGATCACGATAGACGGAAAGACCTTCTTCCTCGACGACCCCCAGCTGGCGTCCAAGAACATCCCCGCCAAGATGATCAACAAGCTCAAGATCATCCAGAAGAAGTCCGAGCAGGCCGAATTCACCGGAATCGACGACGGAGAGGAGGAGACCGTGATAGATCTCTCGGTGCAGCCCGGAATGATGCGCGGTCTGTTCGGCAACGTGCTTGCGGGCGCGGGCGCCGATCTGCCGGCTTCCGACGGCACTCCGAGCGAACTCAGATATCAGGGCAACGCCTTCATCGGGCGCTTCACCGACAAGTCGCAGATAAGCCTCATCCTCAACGGCAACAATGTCAACAACCAGGGCGGGACAAACCGCTCCGGCAACATGATGCGGAGCATGCGCAGCGGCGGCATGAGCGGAGGGGGAATAACCACCTCATACATGGCCGGTCTCAATGCCGCGGGCGACCTTTTCGACGACAGGATGGAGATAGGAGGCAACTACCTGTTCAATGCCGGCGACAATGTAGTGTCCCAGAGCAGCGCCAGGACCACTTATCTCTCTGACTACAACCTGCTATACGACAGCAACGGAGCGTCCAGCACGCACTCGGACGGCCACCGCTTCGGCCTCAGGCTCGAACACAAATTCTCGGAGAACACCTCCATTCTCTTCCAGCCGCAGGTGAATTTCGGCCGCGGCTGGTACTCGCAGTCCACCGAAGACGCCACTTTCAGGGATGACCTGGCGGGCAACGTCGCCAAGCTCAGCGAGTCCTTCACCGACAACAGCGGCAGCAACCGCAACGTGTCCGCCGGGGGCTTCCTGCTGTTCCGCCAGAGACTCGGGCTTCCGGGGCGCACCCTGACGGCCATGGTCAATTTCGACATCTCCGACAATGTGCTCGACGGATTCAACAACAACGGGACCACCTCGTTCGACGAATACGGTCAGGTCACGGAGGAGGAGACCGTGAACCAGAACTTCACCAACAGCCAGCGCTCGTATTCGCTCAGCGGAAACGTCACCTACACCGAACCCCTCGGCAACCACTTCTACCTTGAGGCCAATTACGCCTACCGATGGAACAGGTCCGCGTCCGACAAGCAGACCTACGACCTTGCGGCCGGAGGAGAATTCGACCCCGAGTACTCCAACGAGATCATCAACGAAAGCAACAGGCAGGAGATAGGCGTGAACGCCCTGTTCCAGAACGAGAACTTCCGCGCGCAGCTCGGGTTCGCCGCCATGCCTACGCAGACCTACAACAGCACCACCCGCTACAATTCCGAGACCGGCGACTACAGTCCTGTCACCTATGACGACTTCCGCTGGAACTTCTCGCCCCAGATATCGATGTTCGCCGATTTCAGCGATTATTCGAGCATGCGGCTGTTCTACCGCGGCACTTCCAGCCAGCCTTCGACCTCGCAGCTCATTCCCGTGCCGGACAACAGCGACCCGATGAACATAAGTTTCGGAAACCCCTCGCTGACCCCGTATTTCACCCACAGCCTGCGTGGCGACTACCGCTATTCGAACAGGGAGAAATTCAGTTCCTTCAACGTTCGCTTCAACGGCAGCTATGTGCAGAATCCCATAGTGAACACGATATGGTACGGCGAGAACGGAGGCCAGTTCACGATGCCGTTCAACGGACCCGCCTCGTTCAATGCCGGAGTCAACACCTTCATGAACCTGCCGATCGGAAGCAGCGGCTTCTCGATCAACAACTCCCTCAGCGGCAACTGGCGCCAGAGCGCGTCTTATGTCGGCGAGGACATCGACATGTCGACCTATTATGCCGAGGACGGCGGGTACTATGACTTCATGAACGAGCTCATAGGCAATTTCGGCGATCCTGGCTGGTATGCGGCGCATGTGACCGAGAACTCCACGAAGACCCTGAGCCTCAACGAAAGACTTAGGGTGAGATACAGCGGTACAGCTTTCGAGGCCACGATAGGGGGCTCCACGAGGATGAACCGCTCATGGTATTCGATATCCGACGCCAGGGACAATACGACGACCTGGAACAACCGGCTTTCAGCCGGCCTGACCTGGAACTGGAATGCGGCCGGAGTCAGCGTCGAGGGCGACTATGACTTCAACTGGTATGACGGATATTCGACCCCGCAGCCTTCCGAGCATGTGCTGAACGCCGAGATTTCCAAACTGCTCTTCAACGACCAGCTCACGCTCGCGATACGCGGCTATGACATACTCGGGCAGTCGAAGAACCTCACTGTCTCTGACAGTTCAAACTATCATAACGAGGTGACAAGCAACACTCTCGGCCGCTATGTGATAGTCTCTCTGACCTGGCGCTTCGGCACGATGGGCGGCGGGCGCGGAGGCTTCCGCGGCGGTCCTCCTCCGGGCGGTCCGGGCGGACCCCCTCCTCCGGGAAGATAATTTTCGCTAATTCGGCGAGAATCCATATCTTTGCAAGAATATGGGTATGGAACTCACAAGAGCCTTCCTTGCAGGGATATGCGCAGCGGTGCCGGCCGGCCCCGTGCTGCTTCTCGTGCTGCAGAAGACGCTCGGCCACGGCCGTGCCGCCGGTATCCTCACCGGGCTCGGATCCGCGTTCGCCGACACGCTCTTTGCGGCTGCGGGTCTTTTCACCCTGTCGCTCATCGATGACTTCATCACGAGGCATGAGTCCCTGATAATGGAGGTCGGCGGAGTCCTGATATTGCTGATAGGTTTGAGAATCTTCCTCAAGGGAAAGGAGATACATCCCGCCGGAACTGACGAGAACAGCGGCCTGTCCCTGTTCGGGTGCACTCTCCAGGCTGCCGGAACGGCGCTTTCCAATCCTGCCGCGCTGGCCTACATGCTCGGACTCCTTTCCGTGCTCGGCCTGGTGGCAGGAGGGATCAAGGCTCCGGTGTGGGCCGTGCTGGCGGCGGTCGCCTGCGGGGAGATCGCATACTGGACGGCGCTGACGCTGGCTGTTTCGCGCTGGCTCCATCTCAACGACAGGACCCTGGTGATTGTCGGCAGGATAGCCGGCGCCGGGATAATGTGTTTCGGCGTGGTGCTTGCCGTAAAGGGAATATTATTTTGACGCACATGAGCATAAAGAAATTCTTCACCAACTGGATAGTCAGAAATCTGCTTCTGGCCGTGATTTTCGTGGCGTTGTTCGTGCTGGCGGCCAATGTGCTGCTCGGCGTGATCACGCAGCACGGCAAGGAGATCATCGTCCCTGACTTCACGAACCTTACGGTCCAGGAGGCTTCGAGGGTGGCTTCGGCCGCAGGCGTCGAGCTGGCGGTGAGCGACTCGATGTACATACGGAGGATGAAGCCGGGAGCCGTCTACAGGCAGAGTCCCGAAGCCGGGGAGCATGTCAAGGAAGGACGGAAGATTCGTCTGAGCATCAACACCCTGCGGCCGAAGCAGGTGCCGATGCCTTCGCTGGTGGGTTTCTCTCTGAGGCAGGCCAAGGCGGAACTGCAGCGCAACGGTCTGCGGCTCGGGAAACTGATCTATGTCAGAGACCTGGCCACGAACAATGTGATTTCGCAGCAGCGCTTCGGCCGTGAGATAGCCCCCGGAAGGGAGCTGCCCAGCGGGTCTTCGGTGGACCTGGTGCTCGGACTGAGCGTCACCGACGAGAAGACCTTCGTGCCCGACCTCGTCGGGCAGCAGTATCAGCGGGCGGTAGATGTGCTGCAGGAGAGTTCTCTCAATGTAGGGCGTCTCGTGTTCGACGCCAGCGTGAAGGACTATGCCGACTCGACGGCCGCCGTCGTATATTCCCAGAACCCCGGGGCCTATGTCCCGTTTGTGGAGCCAGTGACCATGAGGGACACCCTCGTGGCCAATTCGCTGCGCCGGGGATCCTCGGTGACTCTTTATCTTACCGTCGACAGAACCAGGATTCCGGAGAAGAGGTGATGGGTGAGGAGATGTTCGAGCACTTCCGGATGGAGGTCGACGCGGGGCAGGCGCCCATGCGCATAGACAAATACATGTCGACGCATATGGAGGACACTTCGCGCAGCCATGTGCAGCAGGCCCTGAAGGAAGGCTATGTGAAAGTGGGGGAGGAGACCGTGAGGGCGAGCTATATGGTCCGTCCCGGGGATGTCATACGCTTCGTGATGCCGTACAGGCGGCGCGGTCTCGAGATTCTTCCGCAGGAGATATCTCTGGACATAGTCTATGAGGATGATGACGTGCTCGTCGTCGACAAGCCTGCCGGAATGGTGGTGCATCCGGGACACGGGCATTTCGAGGGCACCCTGATAAACGCCCTCGCGCACCATCTCGGAATCTCCCAGGGCCCGGATGCCGAAGACGAGCGCATGGGCATACTCGTGCACAGGATAGACAAGGACACCAGCGGGCTGCTGGCGGTCGCGAAGAACGACGAGGCGCAGCTCAGGCTCGCCCGGCAGTTCTATGACCACAGCATCGACCGCCGCTATGTGGCGATAGTCTGGGGCAATGTCAAGGACGACGAAGGGACGGTGGACGCGAACATCGTCCGCGACCCCAACGACAGGCTCAGGTTCAGGGCCTGCGATGATCCGGAGAAGGGAAAGCACGCAGTGACCCATTACCGGGTGCTGGAGCGCTTCGGCTTCATCACGCTCATAGAATGCCGTCTTGAGACGGGCAGGACCCATCAGATAAGGGTCCACATGTCGAGTCTTGGCTATCCTATCTTTAACGATGCAAGATACGGCGGCAGCGAAATCCGCAAGGGCACCATATACTCTAAATACAGGCAGTTCATAGACAACTGCTTCGAGATATGCCCCAGGCAGGCGCTGCACGCCGCCACTCTCGGCTTCGCGCATCCGAGGACCGGGGAATGGCTGCAGTTCGAATCACCGCTTCCGGAAGACATGGCCGCACTTCTGGAGAAATGGCGTAAATACTGCGGTCTCAGGTCGGAAGAATGAAACGGACATCCATTATCATCCTGCTTCTCTGTGTGCTGAGCTCCGTGCTGCTGAGCATCCCCTGGCTCGTGCCGCATACCGGAGCGCTCGCTCTCGTGGCGTTCGTGCCCCTGCTGTGCGCCGACGCGCTGTCACGCCAGTACCGGACGAGACATTTCTGGCTCTGTCCTTTCCTGACCTTCGTGCTCTGGAACGCGGCCACCACTTTCTGGGTGTGTGAGGCGACAGTGGGCGGCGGAATATTCGCGATACTCGCCAATTCCTTGCAGATGAGCATAATATGGGGGCTTTACCGCCTGTCCGCCAAAGTGCTGAAGCGCGGGCCCCTTCCCTATATTTTCCTTGCCGCCCTTTGGATGACATGGGAGGCCGCATACTTCGACGCGGACATATCCTGGCCCTGGCTGGTGCTCGGCCATGCCTTCGCCGGCAGCACGCACAGCGTACAATGGTACGAATATACTGGCGTGATGGGCGGTTCTCTATGGGTATGGGCGTGCAATCTCGGTTTCTTCGGCCTGATAGCCGCAGTGTCCGACGGCAACTGGGGCAAGTGGAACAATGTCGCCCGCTTTTCGGCGGCCTTTGCCTTGCTGGTCGCGGTCGCCGCCCCTCTCGTGCTGTCCAAGTCCATATACGACAGCTACGAGGAGAAGTCCGAAGGGACGCTGGACGTCGTGATCGCCCAGCCGAACTTCGACCCCTACCATAAGTTCGAGTCCATGTCGCAGGCGGAGCAGAATTCGGTGCTGCTGGGCCTGATGGAGAGCGGCCTGCGGGGGGACAGCACGAAGACCGCGCTGCTGCTGGCTCCTGAAACCTTCACCTCCGACATTGTGGTCAATGACATGCAGGCTTCGCCCACGGTGCGCGGATTCAAGGAGTTCCTCGGATCATATCCCGGATCGGAGCTGCTGTTCGGCGCGAGCACCTTCGAGATATTTCCGGCCGGCGACCCTCCCACCATACTGGCGAGGCCCTACGGCAACGGCTGGATAGTCTCGCACAACAGCGCCGTGCTTGAGGATGCGTCGGGCGGGTGCGAGCTTTTCCACAAGAGCAAGCTCGTCGTCGGGACGGAGCTTACGCCGTATCCCGAGATTTTCGTCCCCATAGACGACTGGCTTTCCGGGATATTCAAACTTCCCGGCCTCATGGGACGCTGCGTAGGCCAGGATGAAGTGTCCCTGCTGCATTTCAGGGACAGCATACCTGTCGGCTGCGCGGTATGCTACGAATCGGTCTACGGTGACTACTGTACGGAATATGTGCGCAAGGGAGCGAAGGCCATGACTGTCATCACGAACGACGCATGGTGGGGCGATACTCCGGGATACAGGCAGCATCTGCGCTTCTCCTGCCTCCGCGCCATAGAGCTCAGGCGTGACATCGCCCGCTGCGGCAACACAGGAATATCCTGCTTCATCGACCAGAGAGGCGACATCCTGACGGAAACCCGTTGGTGGGAGCCGGCCGTGTTGTGCGGCGGACTCAATCTGAATTCGGAGGAAACCTTCTATGTGCGCAACGGAGACATGGTCGGAGGGGTGAGCACGCTCGTGTCCCTGCTGCTTGCCGTGCTGCTTCTCGTGCGCGCCTTCCTTCCCAGACGCTGATTTACAGCCTCCAGTCTATGGGGGTCCTGCCTTCAGCCGAGAGTATGGCGTTGGTCTTGGAGAAATGGCGGCAGCCGAAGAATGCGCCCCTGGCCAGGGGCGAAGGGTGGGCGGCTTCGAGTATATGGTGCCTGCTGCAGTCGATCAGCGGCGCCTTGCTTCTGGCATAATTGCCCCAGAGCAGGAAGACCACCCCTTCGCAGCGGTCGGAAATCGTCCTTATCACTGCGTCGGTGAATGTCTGCCATCCTATGGCCCCGTGCGAGGTGGGCTCCCCGGCCCTTACGGTGAGCACGGCGTTCAGCAGCAGCACTCCCTGAGCCTCCCACCTGCTGAGGTCGGTATGCCCCGACATCCTTATTCCGAGGTCGTCCTCTATTTCCTTGAAGATGTTCCTGAGCGAGGGCGGGGCCGTTACGCCTTCGGGGACGGAAAAGGACAGTCCCATGGCCTGGCCGGGCCTGTGGTAGGGATCCTGTCCGAGTATGACCACCTTCACCTTGTCGAGGGGGCACAGGTCGAAAGCCCTGAATATCTGGCTGCCGGGAGGGAAGATGGTCCTGCCCGCCGCCTTCTCGGCATGCAGCCTGGCTGCGAGTTCGCTGAAATACGGCTTGTCGAATTCGTCCTGCAGCGCGTCCCGCCAGCTTTGTTCTATTCTTACGGTCATGACGCGAAGTTACTCAAAAATACTTAAATTTGTAATCATGAGCAGGACAGCATTGTTCCCGGGGTCCTTCGACCCCTTCACGGCCGGACATCTGAACATTCTTGTCCGGGCGCTGACCATGTTCGATGAGATCGTGGTCGCGGTCGGCCTCAATCAGGACAAGGTCGGCTTCTTCACGAACCCTCAGAAGAAGGACATAATACGGCAGGCCGTCTCCGGCATCGGAAACGTGCGCGTCATCGAATATGACGGACTTACGGTGGATGTCTGCCGCGAACTCGGCATACGGCACATAGTCCGCGGAGTCAGGAACATGCTTGACTTCGAGAACGAGAGGGCGATCGCCGACGCCAACCGCAGGCTCGCTCCGGACATAGAGACCATCATCATCCCCACGGCCCAGGAGTTCGCCCATATCTCCTCCTCGGCAGTCAGGGACATAATCAGGCATCGGGGCGACACGAGCCTTTTCCTTCCGGAAGGGGTCAGGCTGCCCGCCGCCGCAGAAAGGAGACCATGAAGAAGACGCTGTTTCTCTCGATTTTCCTGCTTGCCCTGTCGCCGCTCACTTCAGGGCAGAATCCTGCTGAGCGCTACGCCGGGCTGGACAGCCTTCTGACCGAATTCTATGCGGCCCTTGTCCCTGAGGACATAGAGGTCAAGAACGCCGAGATGGACAGGCTGATAGAGACCTGCCGCGACTCGCTGACGCGCCAGCATGTCACGCTGCAGATTTTCGACCACTACAGGCATGCCCGCATAATGGGCGAGGAGGCGGTGGCGGTCCATATATACGACGAGTGGATAGCTACCGGCAGGGTCAGAACCCGCAGCGAGTTCGAGCAGATGGAGGCGGAGATATTCGCCACGTTCAACCGCAATTCCCTGCTCGGCATGAAGGCGGCCGAAGTCACGCTCCGCAAACCCGGAGGCGGCAGGATGACCATACCTGCCGAAGGGCGGAAGGGAGTGATTTTCTTCTATGACACCTCATGCTCCAAATGCCGTCTCGAGCTGCAGCTGCTGCCTCCGGTGCTGGAGGACATAGAGTTCCCCGTGGACTTCTACGCCGTGTATACCGGGGCGGACCGGGGCGAATGGCGCGATGTCCGCAGCAGCTTCAGGCTCAGGAACAGGAATGTCAGGCTCATCCATCTCTGGGACCCCGAGATGGATTCGGACTACCAGCTGATGTACGGCGTCACCGCCACTCCGAGGATGTTCTTTGTCCTCGAGGACGGGGAAATCATCGGACGCAGGCTGGAGGTCGTCAATCTTCAGGAGATCATCCATTACGTTACACTGGTGCAGAATGGCCCGGAAGAAGAATAAGAAATACAGCGGAGTCGACCCTGCATATCTGGAAAGGCACAGGGACTCCCTAAGACGAATTTACCGCAAGTCGGTGCTGTTCAATCAGCAGGAACTTGCGGCAATCGATGAATATTGCAGGCGCTTCAAGGTCTCCTCGCGTTCAGCCCTGATCCGCCAGGCTCTCATGGCCCATGTGATGGCCGGCCTGGAGGAGAACCATCCGACGCTTTTCTAGAATATCGCGGCTATCACGTCGTCTATGGTCTTGACATAGGTGAATGCAAGACCTTTGACATAGATTTCCTTGATGTCCTCGATGTCCTTGCGGTTGTCCTCGGAGATGATTATCGTGTGTACTCCGGCTCTCTTGGCGGCGAGAATCTTCTCCTTGATGCCTCCTACCGGAAGCACGCGGCCGCGCAGGGTCATCTCTCCCGTCATGGCTATGCCCTTCTTCACGGCTTCGCCGCGCAGTGCGGAGATCATTGAGCTCACCATCGTGATGCCGGCCGACGGTCCGTCCTTCGGGGTGGCTCCCTCGGGCACATGGATGTGGATGTCCTTGGCCGCGAACTCCTCCGAAGTCATCTTCGCCATCTCGGGATGAGCCTTGATGTACTGGTAGGCTATCGTGGCCGACTCCTTCATCACGTCGCCGAGATTTCCGGTCATGGTCATCACTCCCTTTCCGTTGGAGACCGAACTCTCCACGAACAGGATCTCGCCTCCCATCTGGGTCCATGCGAGGCCCGTCACCACTCCGGGAGCCTCGTTGCCGGCCTGCTTGTCATGGAAGGCGGTCGGCAGTCCGAGATATTCCTTCAGATGCTCCTTCTTTATGACTTTCGGCCATTCTTCGCCGAGGGCTATCTTCTTCGCCGTGACTCTGGCGATCTTCGCAATCTGCTTCTCGAGACCGCGCACGCCGGATTCATGGGTGTATTCGTCTATGATCATGGCCAGCGCCGGCTTGTCTATCCTCAGGCTGTCCTTCGGCAGGCCGTGTTCTGCTATCTGTTTGGGTACAAGGAACTTCCTTGCGATTTCCATCTTCTCCTCGGCCAGATAACCGGTGACATTTATGACTTCCATGCGGTCGAGCAGCGCCGGCTGTATGGGCGATATGCTGTTGGCGGTGGTTATGAAGAGCACGTTGCTCAGGTCGTAGTCAAGGTCGAGATAGTTGTCGTGGAAGGTCTTGTTCTGCTCTGGATCGAGGGCTTCCAGCAGGGCTGATGAAGGGTCGCCCTTGAAGTCCGAGCTCAATTTGTCGATTTCGTCGAGCACTATGACCGGATTCGAGGTGCCGGCCCTCGCGATTCCGTTGAGTATGCGTCCGGGCAGCGCCCCTACGTAAGTCTTCCTGTGGCCCCGGATTTCGGCCTCGTCATGCATGCCGCCGAGGGCTATGCGCACATATTTGCGTCCGAGGGCCTTGGCTATGGACTTGCCGAGGGAGGTCTTTCCGACTCCCGGAGGGCCGTAGAGGCACAGTATGGGCGATTTCATGTTGCCCTTGAGCTTCAGCACGGCCAGATATTCGATGATGCGTTCCTTGACGGTGTCCAGGCCGTAGTGGTCGTGGTCAAGTACTTTCTGCGCGTGCTTGAGATCGAGGTTGTCCTTGCTCGTCTCCTCCCACGGCAGCTGCAGCATGAAGTCGAGATAGTTGTACTGCACGCTGTAGTCCGGCGACGAGGGATTGTACTTCTCCAGTTTCGCAAGCTCCTTGTCGAAGGCTTCCGCTATCTCCTTTGGCCATTTCTTCTCCGCCGCCCTCTCCCTGAAGCGGTCGAACTCCTCGGCGTCGTCCATGCCGAGCTCCTCCTGGATGGTGCGGAGCTGGTTGTTGAGATAGTATTCCCTCTGCTGCTGGTCTATCTCGCTCTTGACCTTCTGGTTGATCTCCTGCTTGATCTTCATGAGCTCGATCTGCATGTCCAGTACGGAGAGCAGCTTGAGTCCGCGCACCTTGACGTCGTCGTATTCGAGCAGGTGCATCCTCGACTCGAAATTCTCGACCTCGATGGTCGTCGCGATGAAGTTCACGAGAAAGCGGAAGTCGTCGATCGCCTTGACGGCGCCGATGGTCTCGCGCGTGCCTATGTTGGAGCTGCGGAGAATCTGGACGGCCTTGTCCTTGAGAGCTTCGCTTATTGCCTTTATGTCAGTGCTGTGGTTGTCCTCCCTGAGTATGTCGGGAAGATAGTGCACCTTGGCGTTGATATACGGGTTGTATGCTATCACTCCGTCGACCTCCAGCCTCTTGAACGCCTGGAGTATCGCGGTGATGGTGCCGTCCGGCATGTCGAGGGTCTTGATGATCTTGCAGACGGAGCCGTAGCGGAAGAGATCCTCCTCCTGGGGCTCCTCGACCATCACGTCCTCCTGCGGCACGGCTCCGATGAAGAAGCCGTCCTTCTCCGCGTCGTGGATCAGCTTGATGGACTTTTCGCGTCCTATCGTTATGGGGAAGATGGCTCCCGGGAACAGCACCGCGTTGCGCAGCGCCAGGATGGGGAGCACGTCGGGAAGCTCCGACTCGTCTATCTTTATCGCATTTTCGCCCTGAAGCACCGGAATGATGCTTACCTCCGCTCCCGAAGGCAAGGTGAATTCTTTATCCAATTTCATAGTTCTGCCAAAATGTCAGTAAAATTAACATGATAATCCAGGCCATGAATATAGTCAATCTCCGTGCCATCGCAAAAACTGGCAAATGATTTTGAATAATAAAAAAATTAACCTAATTTTGTCTTCTGTTTTCACTGAATTGTTATTGACAAGTAATTATATATAATATGGCAAAAGAAGGAAACAAGGCCAGCAGCGTGACCAAGGCCGATCTCGTCAACGAGATTGCCTCGAAGACCGGGGTGGAGAAAGTGGTCGTAAAGAATATTGTCGAGGCTGTGATGGACAGCGTGAAGTCATCCATAATCAAGGGCAATCCGGTATACCTCCGCGGTTTCGGAAGCTTCATCGTGAAGCACCGCGCGCAGAAGGCTGCCCGCAACATCACCAAGAAGACCACGATGACGATTCCCGAGCATGACATCCCCGCGTTCAAGCCTTCCAAGTCTTTCGTCAACGCGGTGAAGAATAAGGGTGAATAGAAGGAAAATCAACAATAACCATTCATATTATGCCAAACGGTAAGAAGCATAAAAGACATAAGATGTCGACGCACAAGCGCAAGAAGCGCTTGCGCCTGAACAGACATAAGAAGAAGTAGTCGAGAAAAGTCCGACGGGGGATCCGGCGGGCTTTTTCTTAATCGTATGTTCAATGGATACCGCGAAACTTGAAAAGGATCTGGTGGTCGATGTGACCGCCTCTGAAGTTCGGATAGCGCTGATGGAGAACCATCGCCTGATCGAGCTTGACAGGGAGTCAACAAAGAGCCACGGATTTTCGGTGGGGGATGTCTACCTGGGCAAGGTCAAGAAGCTCCTTCCCGCCCTCAACGCCGCTTTCGTGGATATCGGCGACACCAAGGAGGCATTTGTCCACTATCTCGACCTCGGAATGTATTTCGATGCGTTCGACGCCTTCGTCAAGGGCAGCAATCCCAACCGGGAGCTCGGAAAGCTCTTCTCGGGGATAAAGCTGGGACCCGTTCTGCCGAAGGAGGGAAGGATAGAGGAGCATCTCAAGCTCGGGCAGATGATCATGGTGCAGATCACCAAGGAACCGATTTCCACGAAGGGCTCCAGATTGACTGCGGAGATTTCATTGGCAGGACGCAACATTGTATTGCTGCCTTTTGCAGAGAAGGTAAGCGTTTCCCAGAAAATCGCCTCGCGAGAGGAAAAGAAAAGGCTGGAGACTCTTGTAAGGAGCATCCTCCCTCCGAACTACGGAGCCATAATCCGTACTGCGGCCGAACAGAAGAACGCCGCAGTGCTGGTTGCCGAGCTTCGTTCGCTCATAGAGAAGTGGGAGGCTTCATGGTCGAAGCTCGCCTCGTCCAAGGGGGTGAAGCTTCTGTTCACCGAATACGACAAGACTACGGCCGTGCTGCGCGATCTCCTCAACGATTCTTTCTCGAACGTCTATGTCAACGACGCGAGGGTGTTCGACGAGGTCAGGAAGTATGTTTCGCTGATTTCTCCCGAGCAGGAGAAAATCGTGAAGCTCTACGACGGCAAGGATCCGATTTTCGACCATTTTGAGGTCACGCGCCAGATCAAGAGCTCGTTCGGCAAGGTGGTGCCCATGAAACAGGGAGCGTACATAGTGATTGAACCCACCGAGGCTCTGAACGTGATCGACGTCAACAGCGGCATCAGGGCCAAGACCACCGACCAGGAGGAGAACACCTTCGAGGTCAACAAGATCGCCGCCGAGGAAATCGCCCGGCAGCTGAGGCTGAGGGACATGGGCGGAATCATAATCGTCGACTTCATCGACATGGACAAGGTTGAACACAGGAACGAGCTGTTCAACTACATGAAGGAGCTGCTTGAGAAGGACAGGGCCAAGCACAATGTGCTGCCCCTGACCAAGTTCGGACTGATGCAGATCACCCGTCAGCGCATCCGTCCGATTACCGAGATCAACACTACGGAGAAGTGTCCGCTTTGCCACGGCACGGGCAAGATAGCTTCCACGGTGATCATCGACGAGGAGGTGGAGCGCAAGCTGGCTTTTCATGCCGAAAGGGGCGTGAAGGCTTTCGTGCTCAGGCTCAGCCCTATTCTGGGTTCTTATCTGACACGGGGTTTCAACTCCTATGTCCGCAAATGGAAACGCAAATACAAGTGCAAGCTGAGGGTCGAGGAGATGACGGACCACAGCATTCTGCAATATGAAATCTGTGATGAAACGGGGAAGGCGCTTGATTGAGCGCCTTTTCTTTTTTGGTCACCTGGACATTCGGTAGGATGAAATGAGCCCAAAAACTTCTAATGGACAAAAAGCAGGACGGAAAGGCAAAAGTCAAGCGCGGAGCGAACCTCTCAAGGGCTCGGAGCAGTGCCTGGCCTTTAGCCGCCGGAGGTCGTATATTCCGGCGGCGGTGCCGGCGTCACTCCCGTGCTGAAGATCGAGGAGGGGTGCTGGTGGCGGTGTCGCGGGCCCGATATGGTGGGTGGCGGAAGCTGAAAATAGTGCGGTGGGTGAGTCGTCGGGCTTTGGATGCCGTTGGTGGTGTGCTGGCAACATTTGATGAGTGTCCCATGGTGTTGCCTGAACTTCGGATGTGGGCAGCCGCGAAGTTGGAAAGAGGTGCGGTCAGCAAGCCGTTGGAATTTGGGCATTGCCGTAGGCGTGCATTGAAAAATGCCCGTGCGGCGGTGATTGCCAAATGGCTGCTTGTCAGCCGATTGCGCGTTCGACCTGCACAACGGTAGGGTTCCGGAAGGCGACCGGTGTGCAGTGCCGTTCCGGAAATCGGCCTTCTGAGGCCCTGCAAGGCCGATTCATGATATTCCAGCGCACAGGCTATTTTCAATGGTCGGCTTTCAGGTGGCTCCCGGCGCGACAAGTTGCTGGCTATCACCTCCAAATGTCGACTATGCGGCGGGGTGGACATCTAGGGTGACGGCATATGACTTGTCGCACCAGGGGTCATCTAAAAATCAGCGGCGCCAATCCTTGCATTTATATTGTTGTTTCCTGCCTCTGAAACCGTTCCTGACCACATTCGAAGACCCGCAGAAAAAGCATTTTTTGACCATATCGGTGATAATCTTCACAAAGACATGGATTTCAACCTATTACAACGATTTCATCCTACCAAATGTCCACCCCGCCAGTTTCTTGTTGTAGTGTGGACGACGGCCGGCGGTATGCGGGCGAGGCAGACGGGGGTTGGGGAATAGTCTGCCTCGTTCGCATACCGCCGGCCGTCTTGCAGCGCTGAAGCGGAAATGGTGCGGTCAAGTCAGGGAAGCAGGGGAAGTCTGCCTCGCCCGCATACCGCCGGCCGTCTTGCAGCGCTGAAACAGAAATGGTGCGGTCAAGTCAGAGGTGCAGGGGAGTCCGCTTGGCCCGCATATCGCCAGCAGTCTTGCGGCGCTGAAGCAGAAATGCTGCAGCCAGGTCAGAGGCGCCGGCAGGAACCGGGGATGAAACGGAATGCCGTCCGGGGTCATGAATCTGACGGCGGACGGCATCCGGCAGGGTGAATCCTGCAAGGGCTATTCGTAGCTGCCTGCAGGGTTGTTGCGGTCGTAGACGTTGACTGTCCATACCTTGCAGCGCAGGTCTTCGCCTTCGGGCCCCGACACATACAGGGTCACGACATAGTGGGTGTTGTCTCTGGCGTATTCGTGCACCGGGTTCTGTTCGGTCGAGGTGGTCCCGTCGCCGAAATCCCATTTCCACGATGTGATGTCGCCGTAGCTGCGGTCCCTGAAGGCCACGAGGCGGCTTCCGTCGATGACCTGGTGAGTCCAGTCGGCCTCGACAGGCTTGCGGAACTGCTTTTCGAGAGGCATCAGTGTGAACAGCCGCTGCATCGAGGCGTTGCCGAACATCCTGTGATGCTCCGACAGATTCCAGAATCCGTTGTTGCCACGGCCGCCGTCGTAGTCTATCACGGCCCAGCACAGACCGATCTTCTTGCCTTCGTACAGGCGTGTTTCCTTGGAATACTGCGGGCCTTCGGGGCTGGCGTAGTCGAACGGGGTGATGTAGAACTCGAACTTCAGGGTCCCGGACTCGCCGTGGCTGAAATCGTAGGAATAGGCGTAGTTGGCATACGGGAGTTCCTTCAGCCACTGCTGCGTGCCCCATACCATGGTCCAGTCCTTTCCGGGGGTGGGAGGGGTCATTATGTGATAGTTCTGGGCGTGCACGTTCTGCAGCTGGAAGAATGCGTCGAACCTGCTCAGGACTTCGGAGTTCAGTCTGAATTCGTCCACATGCGGACCTCCGGACAGGTCTCCGTCGACCACTACTTCGAACGTGTCGTTCCTCAGGGCAAGCTGGTCGAAGTCCCAGTAGTCGTCATAGGCCTCGTAATAGAAATACAGGCGATTCAGTCCCTCTACCCAGCCGACCTTGACCTTTATGTCGAGCGTGGACCTGTCGATGCCTTCGTGCTTCCCGCTGTCGTCCCACATCTCCTCGATTCCCACGGCATAGCTGTCGGGGACCATGTCCCAGTCGGAGAAGTTTCCGTCTATTCTGGGAATCATGTTCTTCGGGAACTGGAAAACCTGGAAGCCGGGTTCGGTGACCTGAACTTCCGAGGACGTGCCCGGGACATGCCCTGCATAGGGGTCGGCGGTCTGGGCGTATAGCAGCGGCGCTCCGAAGAGCAGCGCTGCGGCTGCCAGGGTCTTCATATCGTCAATATCTGTAGAGTTGAACCTTGATGAAGCCAGGCTCCGGAGTGCCGAAATTCAGTCCCTGGCCCGAATAGCCCTCGTCCACGGCATAGAGCACGTCGTAACGCAGCTGGATCTGGTCTCCGTTGAGCCAGCGGCCTTCTATCCATTTTCCGTCGGCGAACTCGCCTTCCGTCACTTTCGCCAGACCTACCGTCCCCTTGCCGTCCGCCGGCAGGAAGGTGATGCGGACATTCGAGCCGAGGAACAGGAAGCTGTCTTCCGATTCGCGTATGGCTATCGCATAGCCGACGGCATCGGGTGAATAAGTGCCTCCGGTCAGCTGGGGCGCTCCTCCGTTGCGCATTCCGCTGGAAACCAGTTCCACGCCTATCTTATAGCCGCCGAGTTCGATCTCCTGTTTGTAGACCGCCGGATCGGAGCCTTTCACCCATGCCGCGCCGATGTTTCCGGTGGCCTGGGCTTCGAGTATGATGTCCGCCGCGGAGCCGGCCTTATGGTAGAACGAATTGAAGGTCTCGTTCGCGGCGGACAGGGCCCCGTTCTCGAATCCGAAGGGGGAATAGCCTATGGCGCCCATCTCTCCGATCGCGAATGCGGCGTTGGCGGCTCCGTTCTGTCCGGCTCTGGACTCGGGGATGAACACCGGGTTGTCCGCACGGGAATACATCCGGAGTATATCCGGGAATTCCGGGAGATAGATGTCCGGGCACAGCATGTCGATGTCGGGCGCCGCGGCTCTCCAGATGTCGTGGTTCTGCGCCTGGGGGCCTCCGGAAGGATAATTTCCGGGACGCCTGTCCTCGGGCTGGACTATCCACGCGTTCACGAACATCGGGATGTCGTACTCGGCCTTGCCGGCCGCGGCTATTGTGTTCATGTATGATGCATAGTTCCATGCCATGAAGATCTCGTCGGTGCGGTCGCCTTCTCCGAAGACTTCCTTCCAGGTTCCAGAGGTCATGTAGCCGCCTTTGGCCCAGGCTTCGAGGGTCTCCGGCAGCAGCCTGTCGCGGTTGTTCTGCAGATATTCCGTCAGCCCGGCGGGAACCTGGCCGGCGATGGCCGCCTCGGCTTCAGGGCAGTAGTCCCTGGTGTAGCCGTGAAGCCCGACTTCGTTCTCCACCTGTATCATGATCACGGTCTGCTCCTCCGCGTCCACTTCCCTTATGTGCCGCATCATCGCGGCGAAGGCCCTGGCGTCGGCATCGCGGGTCTCGGTGCCGAGCGTGCTGAGTATGGGGAGTCTCCTGCCGTCCTTGGTGAGCGCGAGAGGGAATCTCTCCGGATCTTCCTTGACCCAGACCGGATGGTAGCTGCTCATTCCGTTCTTCCAGCTGCCGAACCATAGAACCGACAGCTTGAGGTCATTGGCCCTGGCATCCGCTATCATGGCGTCAAGCACGCTGAAGTCGAAGCTGCCTTCGACCGGCTCTACCTGCTCCCAGCTGACTACTGCCAGGACGGTGTTCACTCCGGCCTCCTTGAGCTGCGGCCAGTAGTCGGACATGTAGTCCGGACTCGATGAGGATGAATTGCCGAGTTCGCAGGCAAGTGCGAGATAGGGCCTGCCTTCCACTATCAGCTGGGTGACGTCGCCTCTTTTTTCAAGATGGGGAGCCGGCAGACCGCCTTGTCCTGCAGGAGAAGTGCCGCATGCGCTAAATGCGATGGCTGCTGCGGCGCAGATGGAACATATCAGTGTCTTTTTCATAATGAGTGGTTAATTCAGGTTAAAGATAGGCAAAATAATCGGAAACGGGCTTGCGGGAGTGAAAATTATTCCTATCTTTGCAGATATAATTTGGAATAATTCAAAATAACTCACTAATTGTCTCGTTATGAAAAAGAAATTCAGATGCCTTGTCTGCGGATATGTGTATGAGGGTGAGAATCCTCCCGCAGAATGCCCCCAGTGCCATGCCAAGTCGGATAAGTTCGTCGAAGTGAAGGACGAGGGCAAGCTCGTATGGGCTTGCGAGCACCACCTCGGAGACGGAAAGGTCGACGATGCGGAAGTCATGCAGGGCCTGCACGACCATTTCAACGGAGAATGCACCGAGGTCGGAATGTATCTCGCCATGAGCCGCCAGGCCGAGCGCGAGGGCTATCCCGAAATTGCGGAGGCTTTCAAGCGCTACGCTTTCGAGGAGGCCGAGCATGCCGCCAAGTTCGCCGAACTGCTCGGCGAGGTGGTATGGGATACGAAGACCAATCTCGAGAAGCGCGCCGAGGCCGAATGCGGTGCCTGCGAGGGCAAGCTTGCCATCGCCACCCGCGCGAAGCAGCTCGGCTATGACGCCATCCACGATACCGTTCATGAAATGGCGAAGGACGAGGCCCGTCACGGCGCCGGGTTCCAGGGCCTGCTCAAGAGGTATTTCGGCAAGTAGCCGGAAGCGCCGGACAAGTCAAAGCCGTCGGAGAATCGTCTCCGGCGGCTTTTTCAGTCTTGTCGGACAGTCCGGTCCGCGCCTACCTGCGGTCGCTTGCCAGACCTATGTAGTAGAACAGGGTGGCGAGCGAGCCGATGGCGGCGATCACATAGGTGTATGCGGCCCATTTGAGGGCGTCCACGGCCATGGGCTTCGTCTCGAAATCCACCACTCCGGCCCCGTCGAGCCATTCCACGGCTCTCTGGCTCGCATTTATCTCGACCGGAAGGGTGACCACGCTGAACAGAGTGGTCATCGCAAACAGGGCTATGCCGATCCAAAGGAGGGCGGGGAAGACCTGAAGCAGCAGGACTCCGAGGAGGAGCACCCACTGCACCGTGTTGTTGGCGAAGGTCACCACCGGCACGAGAGCTGACCGCAGCCTCAGAGGTGCGTAGCCCTGCGCATCCTGGATCGCATGGCCGGTTTCATGGGCGGCGACGGCGCACGCGGCTATCGAGGCGCTTCCATAGACCGCTTCGCTGAGGTTTATGGTCTTGTCCGCAGGATTGTAGTGGTCTGTCAGCCTGCCTCGCACCGACTGCACCGTCACGTCGTTGATTCCGTTCTGCTGGAGCATGAGCCTTGCGACATCCGCTCCCGTTAGGCCGTGCGGAGAAGGAACGGCCGAATACTTGTTGAATTTGCTGTTCAGCGTCGTCTGGATCACGAAGGAGAGCAGCATCACTCCGATGATTATAACCCAAATACTCATATTCTTGCTTGTTTGTCAGGACTTGCGATATACAAAATTCTCGCCATGCCGCCAATGCTGTCAAAATGTACAATCCCTATTCCACGGTCACGGACTTGGCAAGGTTGCGGGGCTGGTCCACGTCGCGTCCCTTGGCGATGGCGATGTGGTAGGCGAGGAGCTGGAGAGGTATGACGGAGAGGAGCGGCGCGAAGCATTCCTCGGTGTCGGGAATCTCGAGGGAGAAGTCCGAGATGTCGCGCACGTCGGTGTCGCCTTCGGTGACGATGCTGATGATCCTTCCCCTGCGGGCCTTGATCTCCTGGATGTTGCTGAGTATCTTGTCGTAGTTTCCCCTCTTGGGCGCGATGACCACGGTCGGCATCTCATCGTCGATGAGGGCAATGGGTCCGTGCTTCATCTCCGCGGCGGGGTAGCCCTCGGCGTGGATGTAGGAGATCTCCTTGAGCTTGAGCGCGCCTTCCAGGGCGACGGGGTAGTTGTAGCCGCGTCCGAGGTAGAGGAAGTTGCGGGCGTAGGTGAAGGTCTTGGCGAGCTCGGCGATTTCGTCGTCGTGCTTGAGCACGGCGGCTATCTTGTCGGGGATGGTCTGAAGCTCGCGGACGAGCTCCGCCCTGCGGCTGTCGGATATGGTGCCGAGCTGCTCTGCGATGCTGAGGGCGATCAGGAAGAGCACGGTCACCTGGGCGGTGAAGGCCTTGGTGGAGGCCACTCCGATTTCGGGCCCGATATGGGTGTAGCAGCCGGTGTCGGTCGCGCGGGCGATGGAGGAGCCGACCACATTGCAGATGCCGAAGAGGAAGGCTCCCGCCTCCTTGGCGAGGTTGACCGCGGCGAGGGTGTCGGCGGTCTCTCCGGACTGCGATATGGCGATGACCACGTCGTCCGGGAAGATGACGGGCCTGCGGTAGCGGAACTCCGAGGAGTACTCGACCTCGACGGGGATGCGCGTGAGGTCCTCGATGATGTACTTGCCTATGAGCCCGGCGTGCCAGGACGTGCCGCAGCCGCAGATGATGAAGCGGCGGGCGTGGAGCATCTTCTCGCGGTGGTCGATGATGCCGGAGAGCTTGACGGTGCCGAGCTCGGGGTGGAGACGCCCCTTCATTGAGGTGCGCAGGGTCCTGGGCTGCTCGAAGATCTCCTTGAGCATGAAGTGAGGGAAGCCTCCCTTCTCGATCTCGCTGAGGCTGAGCTCGAGCTGGCGGACGACCGGGGTCTGCTCGACATTGCGCAGGTCGGTGATGCGGAGCTCCTGGCCGCGCTGGATGAAGGCTATCTGCTCGTCGCCGAGATATACCACCTTGTTGGTATACTCTATGATGGGCGATGCGTCCGAACCTACGAAGTACTCGTTCTCTCCCACGCCTATGATCAGGGGGCTGCCCTTGCGGGCGGCTATCATCCTGTCGGGTTCGTCCTTGTCGATGATGGCGATGGCGTAGGCGCCTATGACGCTCCTGAGGGCGAGGGGCACGGCCTCCTCAAGGGAGATGCCGTGGGAGTCCATCATGTACTGGATGAGCTGGACGACCACCTCGGTGTCGGTCTGGCTGGTGAAGTGGTAGCCGAGACGCGTGAGCTCGGTGCGCAGCGAGAGGTAGTTCTCGATGATTCCGTTGTGGATGATCGCTATCCTGCGGTTCTCGGAGCAGTGCGGGTGGGCGTTGACGTCGCTGGGCTCGCCGTGGGTCGCCCAGCGCGTGTGCGCTATGCCGGTGCTTCCGCTGACGTCCTTGCCCGCCGTGAGGTTCTCCAGATCCTTGACCTTGCCCCTGGTCTTGTAGACCGTCAGCTCCGAGTTGTCGTTGATGAGCGCCACTCCGGCGCTGTCATAGCCGCGGTATTCGAGCCTCATGAGGCCCTTGATGAGTATCGGATAGGCCTGCCGGCCTCCCACATATCCTACTATTCCACACATGGTTTTCTTCTGTTCGTTTGTTGTCTTGGTATCGGAAGGCGCGTCAGAAATCCAGGGTGTCCATCAGATCCTCGAGCTGCCTGCGCTCCTTCTTCGTCGGCCGTCCGCTGCCCTTGTCTCTTTGAAGGACTATGGTCTCCCTCGGGGGACGCAGCTTGTCCAGTTCCTCCTGCGGCGTGAGGTTCTCCGCGAACTCGGGGACCAGCGCCGCTCCCATGCGGCTTTCGCTGAGCTTGAGCACCCTGTAGCTCAGCAGCGCCGAGCCGCGCCGTATTTCGAGCGTGTCGCCGGGCTTCACCGCCTTCGCCGCCTTCGCGGTGGCTCCGTTCAGCCTGACCTTGTTGCCGTTGCAGGCGTCAGCGGCGTCGCTCCGGGTCTTGAAGACCCGGATGGCCCAGAGGTATTTGTCGATCCTGACAGTGTCCATCGTCAGTACAGATACATCGCGTGATGCACGGAGTCCACCGTGGCCTCGTCCTTGATCAGGTCGAGTATCTCCAGGGCGAAGCTGACCGCATGTCCGGCCGAGCGTCCGGTGACTATGCGTCCGCAGCGGACCGCCGGCTCCGTAAGATATTCGCCTCCTTTTGCGATAAGGGCGTCCTGAAAGCCTTCGAAGCAGGTGAACCTGAGGCCCTGCAGCCCGTCCAGCTGGCTGAGCACCAGACCGGGAGCGGCGCAGATCGCGGCGAGCGAGCCGCCTGCGGCATAATGCGCCTTCATCATTTCGATGAGGGGTTCGCACTGGGCGAGATTGGTGGATCCGGGCATGCCTCCGGGGAATATCATGACATCCGTGGCGCAGGTGCCGTCGTGGTCCGCGTCGATGTCCGCAAGCATTTCGTCCACACCTATGGTCACGCCGTGCGAAGACCGCACGAAAGGTTCGTCGGATATGGATATCAGTCTCGTGCCGACTCCTCCTCTGCGGAGAACGTCGTTGGTGGCAAGGGCTTCGACATCCTCGAAGCCGTCGGCCAGAAATATGTTGACTCCTTTCATGATTTGAAATTTTATGACTGTCCGGGCAGGCTGGCGGGTACGTCCGGGTCGATGTACCTGTCAGGCTCCACCCTGCTGTTCGTGGTTTCGAGCAGGATCGTGTCCCTCTCCATGGGCACGAGGTTGTAGTCACGGCACTCGGCGGGCACGAGCAGGCTGTCGTTCTTCTCGATGACGAAGCGCTCCGGACGCCCGTCGGGGGACGGCAGCTGAAGTTCGGCCCTGCCTCCGACGCAGCTGTACAGCACGAACGAGTCGCCCTCGCCGCTGCCGTTCAGCACCAAGGGGGTCGTAAGGTGCATCTTCTTTATCGTGAACTGCGGGATTTCGGCGAGGACGCCGTCTTTCCTGCATGCCGGTACATGCTTTCCGTATGAGATGAAGTCGAGGGCGTCGGTGAAGTCCAGCGAGGGGTCGAACTGGTCTTCGGAGACTTCGCCGCCGCGCCCGTGCAGGCAGAAGTCGAGAGGGGAGGATTCGGCGATCTCGAGTATCTCAAGCTCTCCGTCCGCGCAGTGGGGTGTTCCGGCAGCGATGCGGAAGCTCTCGCCGGCGGCCGGAACGACTTCGCTCAGGAGCCCGTCCACATCGCCTTCGGCGCAGCGCCTGCAGAACTCGCCCGCATCGGTGTTCCTGCGGAATCCTATATGCAGCTTCGCACCTTTTCCCGCGCGCAGCACATACCAGATCTTCTCCTTGCCGAGCAGGTCGTAGCGCTGTTCGGCGGTTTCATCGTCGGGATGCACCTGGAGGGGCATCTTCCCGTCGACTTTCAGATAGCGGACGCAGACGGGAAACTGACGCCCGTAGTATTCGTAGACCGTGTCGCCGACTATTCTGTCGATATATGTGTCCATGAGCTCGCCCATGCTGTTTCCCGCGAGCCAGCCGTCCCTCACGAGGGAATCCCTGTAGCCGAGGTCCGCGAGCCTGAACTCCTCCCGGCCCCAGGGGCGTTCGTCACATATCGTGCAGAATTTCAGCGGATATATTTTCCTTTCCTCTTCCATTGAAAAAAACGAAGATAAGAAACTGTTTGAATTTTGTCAATATCCTAGTGCTTCCCGCCTGCCGCAAGCAGGGAGATCAGGAAGCCGGTCAGCGCCACGCCCGCGGCGGTCATGAGCACGTCGCCGGTCTCCAGCATGCACGGATAGGCCGAGATCATGAAGCCCTGCGGCATCTTTATGAGACCGCAATGCTGCTGGACAATTGCCGCGGCCGTGCCGAGCAGAAGCCCGGCCGCGAGCCCCGCGAGGGAAATCAGCCAGCCTTCGAGCACGAAGATGCGTTTCGTAAGACTCTCGGTCGCACCCATCGCCCCGAGCGTCCGCATGTCGTCGCTTTTCTCTATCCTGAGCATTGACAGCGAGCCGAAGATGTTGAATGCCACGATGATGACCACGAAGATGAGTATGGAATAGATGGCCAGTTTCTCGTATTTCATCATCTTGTATATCGCAGGCCGCTGCATCTCCCTGTCAAGCACCTTGAATCCCGGTCCTGCGGCCGCCTCTATCCGCCTGAGCAGTTTCCCGTCCGCCGGCTCCGCGGTGCGCAGCTCGATTCCGGAGACCGCCGTCTCCTCGCCGAGAAGCTGTCGCATGAGTTCTATGGGCAGTATCACGGTGCCGGCGTCGGCCTCGGAGTTTATGCTGAACAGGCAGGTCGGTCTGACGCTGACGCTTCCGAGCGACGACGCCGGTCCGGCCAGCGGGTTGCCGGCCCCGGGGCGCGGATAGCATAGCTGCAGCTTCTCCAGAAAACGCGGGTTGATACCCATTTCGTGCGCCAGGCCCACACCTACTGCGGCCTGGGGGACATCTCCGAAATGCAGTGAAAATTCTCCGGCGGTCACATGCCCGTGAAGCGGGGAGTTCCGTTCGTAGTCCGTATCCACTCCTTTCGCGAGCGCGAGACCCTGACGGTCGCCGTAGACCAGAAGCACCTGCTCTTCGAGCACCATGGAGACGCCGTCGATGCCGGCGTTCTCCTCAAGGCTTGAGAGCAGTCCGTCGTCAGGGGTGAAGCGCCTGCCGTCCGCGGAAACCACGAGCAGGTCCGGGTCGAGGTCGGAAAGATTGCTCTCGATGATGCGGTCGAAGCCGTTGTACACCGAGAGGATCAGGATCAGCGCCGCCGTCCCTATCGCCATTCCGGCCGCGCTGATTGCCGAAATCACGTTGATGACATTGTGGGATTTTCTGGCGAACAGGTAGCGGACGGCTATGTATAATGCCGTGTTCACTTATTTCTTCAGCAGCTCGTCGATATGTTCGGCATAGTCGAGCGAACTGTCGAGGAGGAAGTCGAGTTCCGGAACTATGCGCAGCTGGGAGGCCACCTTGCGGCCGAGCTCCCCGCGTATCGCGCGCTTGTTCTCCTCGAGTATTTCCAGCACCTGCCCGGCCTTGTCGGACGGGAATATGCTCACGAAGGCCCTGGCTATGCTCAGGTCCGGACTGACGCGCACCTCGCTGACGGTCACCAGGCTTCCGGCGAACATGGCCATGCCCTTCCCGCGGATTATTTCCGCAAGGTCGCGCTGAAGCTCCCTCGCGACCTTGAGTTGTCTCGTGCTTGCCGGCTTATCCATTGACATTGATGATATAGTAGTCCTTCTTGCCTTTCTGCACCAGGATGTACTTGCCGTCGATGATGTCGTCTTCGGTGAGCTGCCCGGCGATGTCCGTGAACTTCTCCTTGTTGATGCTGAGTCCGTTCTGCTGGATCATCTTGCGCACCTCTCCCTTCGAGGGGAAGATCGAGGTCTCGACCGCCAGGGCGTCGAGTATGCCGACGGGCAGCCTGCCTCTGTCGATGCTGAACGACGGCACGCCGTCGAACACCGCCAGGAAGGTCTTCTCGTCGAGACTGCGGAGCTCCTCGGCCGTGGACTTGCCGAACAGCATGCGGCTGGCCTTGACCGCCATGTCGTAGCCTTCCTGTCCGTGCACCATGACCGTGACCTCCCTCGCGAGCAGCTGCTGGAGCTCCCTGCGCTCGGGGCATTCCCTGTGGGCCGCGACGGCCTGCTCTATGGTCTCCCGGTCGAGCATGGTGAATATCTTGATGTAGCGTTCCGCGTCCTCGTCGCTCACATTGAGCCAGAACTGGTAGAACTGGTAGGGCGAGGTGCGCTCGGGGTCGAGCCAGATGTTGCCCTTCTCGGTCTTGCCGAACTTGCCTCCGTCCGCCTTGGTGATCAGGGGGCAGGTGAGCGCGTAGGCCTGTCCTCCGCAGCTGCGGCGGATGAGCTCCGTCCCGGTGGTGATGTTGCCCCACTGGTCGGCGCCGCCGAGCTGGAGCTTTACGTTCCTGTGCTGGTACAGGTAAAGGAAATCGTAGCCCTGGAGCAGCTGGTAGCTGAATTCGGTGAATGACATGCCTTCGGATGAGTCGCGGCTCAGCCTTTTCTTCACGGAGTCCTTGCTCATCATGTAGTTCACGGTGATCATCTTGCCGATGTCCCTCGTGAAGTCGATGAAGCTGTAGTCCTTCATCCAGTCGTAGTTGTTGACGAGCTCGGCCCTGTTGGGCGCGTCCGAATTGAAGTCGAGGAACTTCGCGAGCTGGGCCTTGATGCACTCGACATTGTGGGCGAGCGTGGCCTCGTCGAGCAGGTTGCGCTCCTTGCTTTTCATCGAGGGGTCGCCTATCATTCCCGTGGCGCCTCCCACGAGGGCGTAAGGCTTGTGTCCGCATGCCTGGAAATGCTTGAGTATCATGATGCTGACGAGATGCCCGATATGGAGCGAGTCGCCGGTGGGGTCAATGCCTACATAGGCCGAGGCCGGCCCTTTCATGAGCTCCTCCTCGGTGCCCGGCATGATGTCGTGTATCATACCCCTCCATTTGAGTTCTTCTACAAAATTTTTCATATGGTCATTGTCTGTTTTTTCCGTCTGCTCCGCAAAGATACTTTTTCTTTTCATGAAAAATGACGAAATTCGCAAGGATTTGCACAATCCTCAATTGTCTGATTACATAAACAAAAATATTCAAGATGAGAAAGAAAATCGTTGCGGGCAACTGGAAGATGAACACCACCAAGCCCGATGGAGTTGAACTTGCGAAAGCTGTGGCCGCCGGCGCCTCGAAGGTTCCGGCCGGAGTGGGACTGATCGTCGCTCCTCCCTTCACCCACCTCTGCGCCGTAGGCAAGGCTCTCGCCGGTTCCGGAGTGGAGCTTTCGGCCCAGAACTGCGCCGATCATGAGAAGGGGGCGTACACCGGAGAGGTGTCGGTCGACATGCTCAAGGCCGTAGGCTGCCAGTGGACCATTCTCGGACATTCGGAGCGCCGCCAGTATTACGGGGAGACCGACGAGAAGCTGGTGGAGAAGGTCAGGCTCGCCCTGGCCGGCGGACTCGGAGTGATTCTCTGCGTGGGCGAGAATCTTGAGGAGAGAGAGGCGGGAAAGCATTTCGACGTCTGCTCCGCACAGGTGAAGAACGTGCTCTACAACTTCACCGCGGAGGACATGAAGAAGGTGGTCATAGCCTATGAGCCGGTATGGGCCATCGGAACCGGCAAGACCGCGACCGCTGAGCAGGCCGAGGAAATCCACGCCCATATCCGCAAGGTGCTTGCCGACAAGTTCGGCGCGGAGGTGGCGGATGACACCACGATACTTTACGGCGGCTCATGCAAGCCTTCCAACGCGAAGGAGCTTTTCGCCCAGCCCGACATCGACGGCGGACTCATCGGCGGCGCCGCCCTCAAGGCCGACGACTTCATCCAGATAGCCCTGTCTTTCTGACGGACAGCGCGTCAAGAATGTGTGCGGGGTGCTCCGAATGGCGGAGCACCCCGTTTCCATAATGCTATTCCAGCAGCTTTATGCTGACCCCTATGCGCCCGGAGCTGCTCCAGAGCCATACCATGTCCCCTTCGATCCTGACTACTTCGAGAGAGAGATTGTCCCTTGTCAGTATGTCCGTCGGGGTGGTCCATGTCAGGTCCGCCGAGACATGCTGCCCGTGCTGCGAGGGGATTTCGGAGAACACGATGGAATAGTAGTCCGAAGTGTTGTCGGTCTGGGCGCGGAACTCCCTGCGGTCGCGGCTGAACGCAAGCTGGCATTCCAGCGGGTCATAGCGGAAGTTCACGGTGCTGCCGACCTGGAGCCGTATGTCGTTGTTCTCCACGAAGGCGTTGATGCGTCTCGAATCGTCGCAGCCGCAGAGCAGTACCGCGGCCAGGACCAGTGCTGCCAGTTTCCTCATCTTATGCTGATTTCCTTGATTATCTGCTCCGTGCTTCCGTCTTCGTACATGATGACGGCTTTCAGCGTGCCGTCGCGGGTTATGGTGTAGTACCCGTCGTCGCCGGTCTCTATGCGTTCATCTCCAAGATACCATTCCACTCCGGCCACCCCGGTTGCGTTGAATATCCGCAGGGGTATCTTCGCTCCGGCCGGAAAGCTCCCGTCGACATTGCGCTGCGTCCCCGTCAGATAGATGAAGGGGTAGGTCCCGTCCCGGTAGACCTTGGTGAGGAGCCTGGTCGACGTGGAGAACTTCTGGTGGTCGGAGAGGATGAGCGTGACGCCGATTCCGTATGTCGTCCTGGCTTTCAGCCCCTCGATGGTGTAGCTTCTGGCCCCGCTTTCCGTCCTGGCGGTTCCGCTGTCGGTGCCGTCGGTCCAGGAAATCTCGAAGCCGAGATTCTCGGACAGCCTCCCGTCGATGTCCCAGCTGATGATGGCGGCATCCTGGAAAACGGTGGTCGAACTGATCGTGACGGGCTCGACCACGCTGAACGAGACGCTCCCGTCGCCGTTGCGCGTGATGTCTATGAGAGCGAGTCCGGAGGCGCCTCCGTCCCATTTGCGGAATGCCGGTTCTGTGTCCGAACCGAAGCTGTCCCTGCCGTCGAAGGGGAAGAACATGCCCGCCGGGTCGTTCGTCCCGGAATCCGCGCAGATTATCTCCGCGCACTGGCGGTCCGGCCTGCAGTTGATCTGCCCGAGCTCCCAGCGCTCTCCTGCCGTAAGCTCACGGCCGTAGTAGTCGGAATAGCCTGCGGGGTTCGCTGACCTGTCTATGTGGTAGACCAGCAGGCCTCCTCCTCCGAGTGCCTCGTCCCATCCCTCGGCCGCCCGGCACTCGAACAGGAAATACTCTCCTTCCGTGTCCGTGGCATATCTGATATAGGTATGGCTTCTGTCTATCGGCTCAAGGGTGTAGTCTCCCGGGCCGAGTTCCAGGCAGTTCCCGACCCCCATGGTCTCGAGGTCGAGGGCGTTGAGGTTGGGAGGCAGCTGTCCGTCGCGGTTCTTGCAGCCCATGTCCATCAGGGAAGTGCTCCGTAGGCCTTCCGACAGACCTCCGCTTCCGTCGCCGTCGGTGTCGTAGAGGTCCTGCAGCCCGAACGAGTGGGCGAGTTCGTGACAGAATACTCCTATGCCCGCGGGGCGCGGGTTGAGTCCGGCGTCGGAAGTGAGCTCGCACGACACAGCATAGCCGTTGATGGTCTTTCCGTTCATGCTGAAGGTCTGCCCGGAGTCCTGGAGCCTGCCGTGCTGGGGCCATATGTTGTCCGACGCCGCGCCGTCGGCCTCGCTGACTCCCGCGGCTAGTATGAACACGTTGTCGACTTCGCCGTCGGAATCGTTGTCGTACAGGGAGAAGTCCACATTTCCGGATGACAGGCGGCATGCCTCCCTGACGGCCTCGTACAGCTGGGCGTCGTAACGGTCGCTGTAGTTTCTGCCGTAGTAGGAGTATTCCCGGGAGAGGGTCACCACGGGGGCGAGGTCGAAGCTGAAGCCGGTGTAGCGGCCGAGCTGGTCGTTCCAGTATTCCTGGGCCGACAGCACGGTCGCCGACAGTTCGGCTTCGGTGCAGCTGAACTGCCTGTCCTGGAACTGGACGGGAATCACTATCATCCTGAAAGCGGCCAGGAATATTGCAAGGGCGGCGGGCATGGTCTCAAAGAAGCAAAGAGCCGGCAACCTCGCGGCTTCCGACTCTTGGACGTGTACTAAAACCTAAACCTATATCGAAGATGCAGGAGGTTTCAGCAACGTTGCAAAAAAACTTGAAAATAATTGAAATTATTTCTTCGCCTCTGCAACGGATACCTTGCGGAACTCCTTGAGGTCCTTCATGAGTTCGAGAGCGGCCTTGCGGGCTCTTCCGCCGGCGGCCTTGTTCCCCTTTACAACCTGTGCATCCGCATTCTCCTTGAAGAGAGCGTAGTTCTCTTCGATTCTCTTTACAAGATCTTTCATGGTAAAAAATATTAATTGGTAATGAAATAACTTACTATCACTCCGCAAGATAAGAAAGAAAAATCTATTACACAAGAAAAAATCGCTTTCAGGCGCTTTCTTCCGAAGATTTTGGAGTTTTCGGGCGGGAATTTATCTGATTCATGGCCTTTTCCATGCCTGCGAGCCCCCAGGTCCTGATGCCGCCTATCACCTTGGCGGCCAGTTCCGGCAGTTCCGCCTTCTGTTCGGCGCTGAACTCTCCGAGCACGAAATCGATCTGTCCGCCGTAGGCGAAGTCATGGCCGACGCCCACCCTGCATCTGGGGAAATCCTGCGTCCCGAGCAGTTCGCAGATGTTCCTGAGCCCGTTGTGACCTCCGTCGCTGCCCGATTTCCTCATGCGCAGCGTACCGAAAGGCAGGTTGAGGTCGTCGCATACCACCATCAGCTGCCCGGCCGGTATGCCGAGCTTCTGCGTCCAGTATCTGACCGCGTTGCCGCTGAGGTTCATGTAGGTGGACGGCTTGAGCAGATGGAACACCCTGCCCTTCTCCCTGACTTCGGCGAGATCACCGTAGCGGTCGGTATGAAACAAGACATTGGATGCCTGAGCCCAGGCATCCAATATCATGAATCCTATGTTGTGTCTCGTAGCTGCGTATTCGGCGCCGATATTGCCGAGACCCGCCACGAGAAAACATCTCTCGGACACGGCGGTCGTGTTTTACTGCTGTGCGGCTGCGGCCGAGTTGCGGGTGGCCTTTACTCCGCAGATTATGGTGTCGGCGTCGGTGAGCACGGCTGCATTGTCGACCTTGATGTCGCCGGCCTTGATCCTCTTGTCGAGGCCGAGGTCGCTGATGTCCACGGTAACCTTGTCAGGAAGATTCTTGATCAGCGCGCTGATGCGGATCTTGCGCTCTCTCTGGTAGAACTTTCCACCCTGCTGCACACCGATGGCGTGTCCGGTGATCTCGAGGGGGACGTCGATGCTGACGGGCTTTGTCTCGTTCACCGCGAGGAAGTCCACATGGAGGCACTCGTCGGAAACGGGATGCCACTGCATCTCATGAAGGATGGCGGTCTGCCTGGCTCCTCCGTCGATCACGATGTCCACGATATATGAGCGGGGAGAATTGGTGAGGAGCTTGAGCTCCTTGGCGTCCACGGTGAAGAGGACATTGTCGATTCCGCATCCGTAGAGGTTGCAGGGCACGAGCCCCTGTCTGCGGATTGCCTTGATCACGGCCTTGTTGCCCACCTTGCGGGCCTGGCCCTTGAGTTCGAAATGCTGCATTTTGTCTGAATTGAAAATGTGTTACTCAATCCGGCGCCGGGCCGGATCCCATTGCACCAAAACCCTGGGGTTTTAAAATGCGCGCAAATATACGCAGAAGATTGCGAAATAACAATTCCCCTTATTATCTTTGCGGAGTATGGACGCGAACGGACGGGGCATACTCTACATCGTGCCGACTCCTGTCGGCAACCTCGAGGACATGACATACAGGGCTGTCAGGGTGCTCAGGGAGGCCGACCTCATACTCGCGGAGGATACGCGCACCACCGGCGTCCTGCTGCGGCATTACGGCATAGAGGGGAAGCTGCTTCCCCACCACAAGTACAACGAGCACGGCACGGCGGCGATGGTGCGCGACCGCCTGCTGGCCGGAGCCGACGTGGCGCTCGTGAGCGACGCCGGCACGCCCGGAATCTCGGATCCCGGCTTCCTGCTTTCGAGGACCTGCGCCGAGGAGGGCATAGAAGTCCGCACCCTGCCGGGACCGACAGCCTGCATACCCGCCGTGGTCTCTTCCGGACTTCCATGCGACCGCTTCTGCTTCGAGGGCTTCCTTCCCCATAAAAAAGGACGCAGGACGCAGGTGGACAACTTGACCAACGAAACTCGAACTATGATATTCTATGAATCGCCGGCCCGGCTCGTCAGGACACTGGAACTGTTCGCCGGGGCCTTCGGAGAGCAGCGCGCCTGCTGCGTCTCACGGGAAATTTCCAAACTGCACGAGGAACATGTCCGGGGCACTCTCGCTGAAGTGCTCGGGCATTTCCGCGAATGTCCGCCCAAGGGCGAGATTGTCATCACGGTAGCCGGCGCGGAACGCGCCAGGAACACTGTCCACAGGAACAAGTACCGCAGCCATGACGATGCAGAGGAAGGACAGCCCGGAGAAGGGGAGCTCTAGGAGCTCGGCCGTGTTCAAGACAGGCGCGATCTCGCTGGTATTTCTTGTGATAGGCTATCAGGCCGCCCTTTTCATCAACAGGGCCGCCATATTGGGCATAGAGGCCGCGAGGGACCATCCCGATACGGTCTATGTGGTCAGGCATGTCCTGCCTGACGACGGCTCCGGCGGCGGGGACGGAAGCGCGGGGGACGTCCCGACCGCCCGACAGGGCGGCGGCGTGGCGGGACATGTCCTGAGGACTGACACCGTAAGACGCGCCGCAGCCCATTCGCCGCGCATAGAGGAGGCCCGCAGGCGGACGCGGAGGGTGGAGTCGTTCGACTTCGACCCGAATGCCGTGAGCGTGGCGGACCTGGTGCGTCTGGGCTTCAGCGAGAAGCAGGCCGCGGCCATCGACAACTACCGCTCGAAGGGCGGCCGCTTCAGGCGCAAGAGCGATTTCGCCAGGTCCTTCGTGGTTTCCGATTCGATCTTCCGGAGGCTCGAACCCTATATCCGCATCCCGCTCGTGGACATAAACGCCGCGGATTCGGCGGAGTTCGACGGCCTGCCCGGAATAGGGCCGTATTTCGCCGCGAAGATGGTGGAATACCGCGAGCGGCTCGGCGGCTATTCCTTCCCGGAACAGCTCATGGACATATACAATTTCGGGGAGGAGCGCTATGAGGCCCTCAAGGACCTTGTCTGCTGCACGGAACCCGAGGCCTTCGGCCTGTGGACGCTGCCCGCGGAGGAGCTCAGGCGTCATCCGTACATACGGAACTGGCAGACCGCGAACGCGATAGTGCTTTACAGGGAAAACAATCCTCCCGACAGTCTGTCGGTCCGCGGGCTCGCCTCCGCCGGCATACTGTCGCCGGAGGACGCGGGAAAGCTTGCGCGCTGCCGCATAGAGGAGGTCAGGGCCTCGGATGGTGGCTGAGAATCTCCCTCTGCCAGCTTGCCGAATCGATGTGGGTGTAGATCTCCGTGGTCAGAATGGACTCGTGGCCGAGCATCTCCTGCACCACGCGCAGGTCCGCTCCGTTCTCCACGAGGTGGGTGGCGAAGGAATGCCTGAAGGTGTGCGGGGATATTTCCTTGCGTACGCCTGCGAGCAGGGCCTGCTTCCTGACCATGTTGAACACGGCCACGCGGCTGATCGGCCGGCCGAACCTGTTGAGGAAGGCGATGTCGTCGTATGCTGGCAGGGCGGCTTCGGGACGGGCTTCGAGGTAGCTGACGAAGGCCTCCGCGGCCATCTCGCCGAGCGGCACCAGCCTCTCCTTGTCGCCTTTGCCTATGACGCGGACATAGGCTTCGTCGACATAGACTGAAGAAATCTTCAGGGAGCATAGCTCCGAGACGCGCAGGCCGCAGCCGTAGAGTATCTCGAGTATGGCCCTGTCGCGCAGGCCGGTCCAGCTGTCGGTCCGGACGGAGCCTATTATGGCATTGACCTCCCCGACCGACAGGACCTCGGGCAGATAGCGGCCGAGCTTGGGGGAGTCCATGCCCTCGCACGGGTTGTCCTTCCTGCCGCCTTCGGTCACCATCCAGTCGAAGAAGGAGCGCAGGGCGCTCAGGGCCCTTGCCTGGGAACGGCGCGACAGGGTGCCTGAAATCCTGCCGAAATAGGCTGCGACCTCGTCGGGGGTGACGCGTTCCGCCGGCGTTCCGCCCGCCTTGAGGAATTCCATGACATCGGAGCAGTAGGAGGCCACCGTGTTCGGCGACATCTGCCTCTCCATGCCGAGATGGTAGGCGAAGTCCCTGATTATTTGCGGCCGCGTGTCCTTCATGACACGCAAAATTACAATATTTCCGCGAATGCCGGTCCGGGCGGTCTTGGTGCCGTCATTGTAATTTTCGGACGGATTTCTTTGCGGAAGAATAAAACAACATCTAACTTTGCTGCGATGAAAAGACTCGCGCCCATACTGGCATTCGTGCTGTGCTTCCTGCTGGCTGCGTCCTGCAGCCGGGACGGGGAATTCGACCCGGAGAAAGGCTACAGGCATGTGTTCATCTACTGCGGGCTGGGGTACAACAATCTCAGCGGGTATCTTGACGACGATCTTGCCGACATCAGGGGCTCTGTTCTGCCGGATCTGAACCGGGACCTCGCCGTGGTGGCTTTCTGCCACAACACCGCCGCGCCTTCGGATTTCAGCACGCCTTCGGCCCCGGTGCTGCTGCGTCTGTACCGTGACAGGGGAGCCGTGCATGCGGACACATTGAAGGTCTATCCGGAGGACATGGTCAGCGCATCCGCGGCCTCGATACGGGAGATGATGCTCGATGTCAAGGAGCTGTTCCCGTCCGAAAGCTACGGGATGCTGTTCTCCTCCCATGCCAGCGGCTGGATTCCCGTAGGTTACGGCAGTGCCGGGGAGCGCGCCGGGGTCATGCTGACGAGCCGTGAGCCCGATCCGTCGCTGCCGCTCACCAAGACGCTCGGGGCGCAGTATGCAGGCTCCTACACCAATTCCATCGAAATCGACGTGCAGGAATTCGCGGAGGCGCTGCCCATGCATCTGGACTATATGATATTCGACGCCTGCCTGCTGGGCTGCGTCGAGGTGGCGTGGGAACTCAAGGACGTGTGCGACCTGGTCGCCTTCTCCCCGACCGAAGTGCTGGCCGGAGGCTTTGCCTACGATACCCTGATCAAGAACCTCATGGCCGGGACTGAACCGGATATCGAGGCCGTATGCCGGGACTATTTCGAGATGCGCGACAGGATGGACGGCCTGTACCGCTCCGCTACGGTCACCCTCGTGGACTGTTCAGAGCTCGACGCTCTTGCGGAGACCTTCAGGCTGATTGTGACCTACGGCCGGAACGAGCTGCCGCGGATTGACAGGGATTCGGTGCAGAAGTATTTCTATGACGACGGCAGTTTCTATTTCTTCTATGACCTGCGCGACCTGGCCTTGGCCATGGGCACAGATCCCGCGCTGCTCGACGAACTCGATGCGGCGTTGGAAAGGTGCGTGGTCTATCATGCCGAGACTCCGACGTTCTTCAATCTGGAGCTCGAACGCTGCTGCGGGCTGAGCGTGTACTTCCCGTCGGAAGACTGGCCGAAGCTGAACGGATATTACCGCACCCTCGGATGGAACGAGGCCACCGGACTGGTGCAATAGCTTAAGTATATTTTATAATAATGTATTCAGAAGGACACAGGAAGTCGGGCTGCATCGAGGTGGTGTGCGGCTCGATGTTCTCCGGAAAGACGGAGGAACTCATACGCCGCCTGCGCAGGGCCCAGTTCGCCAATCAGAAGATAGCCATCTTCAAGCCGGCCATCGACAGGAGGTATTCCGACGTCGAGGTGGTCTCGCATGATTTCCATAAGATAAGTTCGACTCCGGTGTCTTCGGCGTCCGAGATGCTGGATGTCCCCGAAGACATCCAGGTCGTGGGCGTGGACGAGGCCCAGTTCTTCGATGAGAGCCTCGTGGATGTATGCCAGACTCTTGCGAACAGGGGAGTCAGGGTCATAGTCGCGGGACTGGATACGGACTTCAAGGGCGTGCCCTTCGGCCCGATTCCAATGCTGATGGCCGTGGCGGAGGATGTACAGAAAGTCCATGCGATCTGCGTCAGGTGCGGCAGTCTCGCAAACTATTCCCACAGGCTCAGCAAGAGCGAGGACCTCGTGCTGCTCGGGGAAAAGGATGTCTACGAGCCTCTGTGCCGCGACTGCTATCTGAAGGCGGTGGCGGAGGAGGAAGGCTGCTGATGGACAATCTGTCCGGCATCTTCGCCCGCAATTGCTCGGTCCGCCGCATAGACAAGACAGCGGCGGACGCTTTCCTGAATGCGAACCACAGGCTCGGCGCTACCGGAGGCCGGTACCGCTACGGCCTTTTCGTGCAGCGCAGCACGGGTGCGGCCGAAACCTCACTTCCGGCGGGGAGCCTCGTTGCTGTGGCGGTGTTCTCGAACGCCCGCCGCTGGCTCAAGGACGGACGCCGCATAAGCTCCTACGAGTGGATACGCTATGCGTCATTGCCAGGAATCAGGGTGACCGGAGGCATGGGGAAGCTGCTGCAGGCATTCATGGACGAGGTGCATCCCGATGATGTGATGAGCTATGCCGATGCTGATTATCCCGACGGCGGAGAGGTGTACGCCCGGCTCGGATTCGTGGCAGAAGGCATGGTCGAGCGTGCGGGGCATCGGAATATCAAGTATCGGCTGAAGGTGGAGCCGGAATATTGATATTGAATTGATATGGTCGGCGGAGGGTGCCCGCTTCTGGCAGGCAGGGGATTTGGGGAGAGCCTGCCAGGAGCGGGCACCCTCCGCCTCCTGTTGCAAATATTCTATCAGTAGATGCCTGCTGCTGATTCCGCCCTGTTTCAAATATTTCAGCCGTCAGTTTCCGTTTGCCGGCAGCTGTCCGCCTCCGGCTGGCGGCAGATTTCTTCGGCGATGAGGCGCACCTGTTCGTAGTCGTAGCCGCGGGAAAGCGCGTATTTCAGCAATTTGAGCTTTGCTGCGGGGTCGCCTTCAAGGCTCTTCCATTTGGACTCCATGAGCCTGCGCAGCTTCTGGCCGGCGCGGTCGCCGTCTATTTCAGAGACGGCCTCGGCGATGATGTCCGCGGGTATGTGCCTGGCTCCAAGAGCGAAGCGTATCTTCAGCGGCCCCCATCCGGTGATGCCTGATTTCTCTCTCGCGAATGCGGCCGCATACCGTCTGTCGTCGACGAAGCCTCCGGCGATCAGTTTGCCGAGAATCTCCTGCGCCGCCTCCATGTCGCCCTCGAGGAGTTCCGCAGCCTTCTTCAGCATGTCGGAGCTGCAGTATTCGCGCCTTGCGCATTGGCTTTCGAGACGGTCCAGTATTTTCTTATGTTTATCTTCCATTAGAAATCGAATCCGAATGATGCGTATATGCCCCACTTCTGGCTGTTGGACCAGTGGAAGTTCAACTTGACGGGCCCCGCCACGAAATCGTAGGCCGCCTCCGCGCCGAAGGCCCAGCAGTCCGGGGCGAACTCGGAGATGAAACGCGCCGGACTGTCGTTGCTCTCGACTATGCCCGCGAGAGCGGAGACATAGAATTTCCTTGCCGGGCGGAAGCGGAATTCCAAGGTGGCGGTGACGAGATATTCGTCGGCCATCATCACGTTGTCTATGCCGAAGAACGGAATCTGGCTGTCGGTGTATCTGCCTGCGATGGCCCCGCCGACGAAGTTCGTGTGCAGGACCGAAAGATCCTTGTAGATATGGCCTTCGCTGTCCACGGTGCTGCCGGTTGACAATACGGTCCTGACTCCGGCCTTGGGGATTATGGCGAACCTGTCGGAGAGTGGCAGGACCGTCCTCAGGTTCGCGGCCGCCGTAATCACCGGATTGAACGAAGGGTCGCCGGCTTTCAGGAAGTCATAGTTGACGCCGAAGGAGAGGTCCGTGCCTTTCGAGGGATAGTAGAAGTCGTCGAAGGTATAGAGGCGTCCGGTCGCGAACGCTCCGATGTAGTCGCCCCTGAGCGCCTTCTCGGACAGGGCCCCTTCTATCACCGAGCCGAGATGGGTGTTACGGTTGAGGTTGATGTACTGGTTCTTGACGCCGACTTCAAAATTCAGTCTGGTCCAGCGCACGTCGGTCAGATAGACCATCTCCTTGTGGGTCCAGTAGGACGCGTCGTAGCTCAGGTCGTCGCCCGGCGTGCCCAGGTTGCCTTTGTAGCGCGATACGGACGCCTTCACGTTGATGGCGGGGAAGCGGGCGAAATCGAGCGAATAGTGGAGGTCGGCCTTGAGGTTCTGTCCGAGCTTGGCCGTGAAGTTGAGTTTCGAGCCGGTCATGCTGTTGGTGTTGAGACCGAAGTTGAACAGCACCGATGCCCATTCTTCGGTGTCGATGCGGACCCCGAGTCCTATGTTGTGGGCCGGGGCCTTGACGAAGTCGAACACCAGGCTGTACGGTTCCATGGCGCCGAGCATCGACCAGGTCACGGATGCGAAGGCCCCGGTCGCCTGGAACTTGCTCATCACGTCGTCGAGCTCGCGCTTCGACACTTCGTCCCCTTCGCCGAAAGTCAGCAGCTTGGAGATTATGGCGGCTTCCTTCTCGCTGACGCCCCGGAAGGAGATGTCTCCGACCAGGACGGAGGTCTCTGCAAGGTTCACTGCCCGGTCCGGCGACGGAGCGTCCGCAGCCCCGACGGCATCCCTCAGCCGCAGCAGCTCCGCGGATTCCGCCACCGCCGCTTCGTAGCCGCGCCGTATCAGCGTGTCCACCGCGTCGCGGCTGAAGCTCATCATGTTGTATTCGCTGATGGAGGGCTTGATCAGGATGTCCGGCAGCCTTATGTTCTTCTGGAATGAGTCTCCGCCCAGCATGTCGATGAACTGCCATACGATGTCCACTATGTTGTTGACCTCCTCGTAGCCAGGCTTGCTGTCGGACAGGTCTATGCCTATTATGCAGTCGACTCCCGCGGCCCTGGCCAGGTCGGTCGGGAAGTTGTTGCGCGTGCCTCCGTCCACGAGCACCATCCCGTCCGTCCTGACCGGCTCGAACAGTCCGGGGATGGACATGGTGGAGCGCATCGCGGTATTCAGGGAGCCGGAGCTCCAGTTCCTGGCCTTCCTGGAGACCACGTCCGTGGCCACGCAGACGAAAGGCACCGGGAGGTCGGCGAAAGAAAGGCTGTCCTGCCAGCCGACGGTGAGGCTCGACAGCAGATTGTTGACATTGAAGCCGTAGGCGAAGCCGGAAGGGAGCGAACCCAGGAAAGTCTGCCGCCGGTATCCGGGACCTTCCGCCATGCGGCTGTCGAACACTTCGCGGGCGGTGTCGAAGGGGATGGAGACCACATAGCGCGAATTGTACATCTTCATCGAGTAGGGGATGTAGACGGGGTCCACATAGTCGGAGAGCATCACGTCCCAGTCCTGGCTGCGGAAGAGCTGTTCGAGCTCGCCGCTCCTGTAGCCGACGGCGTACATGCCTCCGAGCATTCCGCCTATGCTCGTGCCGCAGACGAAGTCCACCGGCAGTCCGATTTCCTCGAGATATTTCAGCGCGCCGACCTGTGCGGCCCCCTTCGCGCCGCCTCCCGACAGCACGAGGCCGACGGTCGGCCTGCCTTCGCGGCGGCGTATGTCATCCATGCGGGCGCGCACCTTGCGGAAGAATGCCGAATCGGCTCCCGGAGTCACGCTGTCCATGGTCAGTCCGTTGGGATATTCCTGGGCGGCGGCTCCGAGGGAGCACAGCAGCATCATTCCCGATGCGAGTGCCGCCCGGCAAGCATTCCGCAGGCCGCCATGATGTCCTGACCTCTTGATGTCCTGATCGTGCATGTTATTCCGTTGCTGTTGAGTCTGTCCCTGAATGCCTCCATGACCCCGTCCGCGCTGCAGTCGTAGGGGAAGTCGGGAATCTTGTGGAAGCGTATGAGATTCACGCGGCATTCGAGCCCGCGCAGCAGCCTCGTCAATGCGTCGGCGTGCCTCTTGTCGTCGTTGAATCCGGCGAACATCGTGTATTCGAAACTTACGCGGCGCTGTCCGCTGAAGTCGTAGCCGCGTATCAGCCGTATGACCTCCTCGGCCGGGTACGCCTTCTGGACAGGCATCAGCTCCAGCCGCTCCTCCGGGAACGCGTCGTGCAGGCTGACCGCCAGATGACAGCTCTGCCCGTCAAGAAACCTGCGCAGCACGGGTATGACGCCTATGGTGCTGAGAGTGATGCGCTTAGGGCTCCAGCCGAAACCCCAGCCGGCCGTGAGCACCTCGATGGCGCGGCTTACGGCGTCGTAGTTGTCGAGCGGCTCGCCCATGCCCATGAACACGGCGTTGGTCAGTTCTGCGCTCTCGTCGATGCTGATGAACTGGTTGAGGATGTCGGCGGCGTCGAGATTGCCGTGGAAGCCCTGCCTGCCCGTCATGCAGAAGCGGCAGCCCATGCGGCAGCCGGCCTGCGAGCTCACGCAGAGGGTCCTGCGTTCGCCGTCAGGAATCATCACCGCCTCGACCGACGACGCCTCGGGTCCGGAAGGTCGCCCGCAGACGACGGGGAACAGATACTTCCTCGTGCCGTCGGAGGAGGTGACGGACGCCGTCGCCTCGCAGGTCCCGAGCTCGAACGCTCCGGAGAGGGCTTCGCGTGCGGCCTTGGAGATGTTCACCATCCTGTCCCAGCTGCGTGCGCGCTTCGAGTACAGCCAGTCCGCCAGCTGCCTGCCGACGAACGGCTTCAGCCCGCACGCGACTGCGGCGGTTTCGAGTTCCTTCAGTGTCTTTCCGAGCAGTTTCTCTTTCATAACATCAAAAATACCTCATAAAATCTATTTTCCCAAAAACATCGGCCGCGGCCGGCTTCTAAGGAAAAAAATCCCTATCTTTGTCCTGGCCGGCGCGGTGCCGGAAAACTTGACTATTAAAAACTTTTATTCAACAACAAACGATTATGGCTAAAGACACAGAAGTTCAGGGACAGGATGTCAACGCCGCGAAGCTCAAGGCTTTGCAGGCTACTTTGGACAAGATAGAGAAGGACTACGGCAAAGGTACGATAATGAAGCTCGGCGACCAGCCCGAAGGCGACGTGCAGGTGATTCCCAGCGGCTCGCTGGCGCTCGACCATGCTCTCGGCATAGGCGGGTATCCGAGGGGAAGGATAGTTGAAATCTACGGCCCGGAGTCCAGCGGAAAGACGACTCTGGCCATACATGCCATCGCGGAGGCCCAGAAGGCCGGCGGAATCGCGGCGATGATAGACGCCGAGCACGCCTTCGACCGCTCCTATGCCAAGGCCCTCGGAGTCAACCTCGAGACTCTGCTCATATCCCAGCCGGACAACGGCGAGCAGGCGCTCGAGATCGCCGACAATCTCATACGCAGCGGCGCAATCGACATCATCGTCATAGATTCGGTGGCTGCGCTGACCCCCAAGGCCGAGATCGAGGGTGAGATGGGCGACAACAAGGTCGGGCTGCAGGCCCGCCTGATGAGCCAGGCGCTCAGGAAGCTCACCGCCAACATCGCCAAGACCAACACCTGCTGCATCTTCATCAACCAGCTCAGGGAGAAGATAGGCGTGATGTTCGGCAATCCCGAGACGACCACGGGAGGCAATGCGCTGAAGTTCTACGCTTCGGTGCGCATCGACGTGCGCCGCACCACCCAGATAAAGGACGGCGAGGAGGCTCTCGGCAACCGCACCAAGGTCAAGGTCGTCAAGAACAAGATGGCGCCTCCGTTCAAGAAGGCGGAATTCGACATCGTCTACGGCGAGGGCATCTCCCATGTCGCGGAGATAGTCGACCTCGCCGTCGGGTTCGACATCATCCACAAAAGCGGAAGCTGGTTCAGCTACAACGACGAGAAGCTGGCCCAGGGCATGGCTTCGGTAAAGCAGCTGCTCAAGGACAACCCCGAGCTTTGCGACGAGATAGAGGCCAAGGTGCGCGAGGCTCTGAAAAGCGTCAAGGACTGATGGGAAAGATAATTCTTACCGGCGACCGGCCGACCGGCCGTCTCCATATAGGACATTATGTCGGCTCCCTGCGCCGCAGGGTGGAGCTGCAGAACAGCGGCGAGTACGACAAGGTGTATATCATGATCGCCGACGCGCAGGCGTTGACGGACAATGCCGACAACCCCGAAAAGGTGCGGCAGAACATCATCGAGGTGGCCCTGGACTATATGGCCGCCGGGCTGGACCCCTCGAAATCGACCATGTTCATCCAGTCGCAGATAAGCGAACTCACGGAGCTTACCTTCTATTATATGGATCTGGTCACGGTGCAGCGGCTGCAGCGCAACCCCACGGTCAAGCAGGAGATACAGCTCAGAGGCTTCGCCGAGAACAACGACGCGGGGGAGAACAGGCCCGGAATCCCCGTCGGCTTCTTCTGCTATCCGATAAGTCAGGCTGCCGACATCACGGCGTTCAAGGCCACCACGGTTCCCGTGGGGGAGGATCAGGAACCCATGATAGAGCAGACCAGGGAGATAGTCCGCAAGTTCAATTCCGTATATGCGCCCGTGCTCGTCGAGCCGGACATACTGCTTCCCGACAACGATGCCTGCCGCCGTCTGCCCGGCACCGACGGCAAGGCCAAGATGAGCAAGTCGCTGTGCAACTGCATCTATCTGGCCGACAGCGAGGAGGAAGTGAGGAAGAAGGTCATGGGCATGTACACTGACCCGCTGCATGTGCAGGTGTCCGACCCCGGCCATGTCGAGGGCAACACGGTCTTCACCTATCTCGACGCCTTCTGCTGCCCCGGGCATTTCGCCGAGTTCTGGCCCGAGTATGCTTCGCTCGACGAGCTCAAGGACCACTACCGCAGGGGCGGACTCGGGGATGTGAAGATCAAGAAGTTCCTCAATTCGGTGCTGCAATGCCAGCTCGCTCCCATCAGGGAGAGACGCAAGGAGCTGGAGAAGGACATACCCTATGTCTACGAAGTTCTGCGCAAAGGCTCCGAGCATGCCCGTGAGGTGGCTGCCCGGACTCTTGCCGACGTCAAGCGTGCCATGCGCATCAACTACTTCGACCCGGAAGTGCTGGCCTCACTGACCGCCGAGCAGAGCGAGAAATACAGATAGGCATTTTCCATACGGTCCGCAAGGGCACGGAAGCGAGAACCTCCCCGGCAGGCTTTTCCCAAATTCTTTGCCTGCCGGGGAGGCTCTCGCTTCCGCATTCCGATTATTCTGCGAATTCCAGTTCGTTGAGCAGGGCTCCGGCGCCGCAGACCTTGTCCATGACGAACAGCAGGTAGCGTATGTCGAGGCAGATGTTGCGGCAGAAGGCCGGGTCGAAGGCTATGTCGCTCATGGTCCCTTCCCATACGCGGTCGAAGTTCAGGCCGATGAGGTTGCCGTCGGCGTCGATGACAGGGCTGCCCGAGTTGCCTCCGCTCGTGTGGTTGGTCGCGATGAAGCAGACAGGGACATCGTCATAAAGCCCGGTGGCGTAGAGCTCGCGAAGCTTCTGCGGCACGTCGTAGTCGAATATGTCGGGATTGTCCTTCTCCATTATGCCGTTCAGCGTCGACACGGGCTTGTACCATACGCCGTCGGCGGGCGCGTAGCCGGCCACATTGCCGTAGGCCACCCTCAAGGTCAGATTTGCGTCGGGATAGAAGGCCTTGTCGGGCTCGAATTCCATCTGTCCGCGCATGTAGTCCTTGTAGAGGGCGGTGATTTCGCCGTTGATGCGCCTGTATTCAGGCAGCAGCACATTGTTGTAGTGGTCCGCGAACGCCTTGCGGAAAGCGTATGCCGGATCGTCCGCCGCATCCGTGAGTTCTCCCTTCGAAAGATCCCCGCCGAAGACGGCGTCGGCCCACGCCGGGATGCTGCCGTAGCGTACCATGGAGGAATCGAAATATGCGGGCCGGAACTTCTCGGGAACATTTTCGGCATAGGCGCCCATTACAGCGATGAAGCACTCCTTGTCGAGCGGCAGCCACCAGTCCTTGTAGAAGTCGGAGGCGAGTTCCTCCCTGTCTTCCTCCGCGGCGTTGCAGTATGCCGTGGCGAACCCGGGCAGCTCCACGGTCAGCGCCGTCTCGTAGGTGTATTCGCGGGCGAAGTTCAGCGGTTCGAGCACCTTGTAGAGCGAGTCGAGCCTGTCGAGCAGGCCGTCGTAGCGCGTGCCGGCCGCCCATCCGGCGAATCCCGCCTCGTAGGCCTCCTTCTCCGCCACGGTGCCGTTCCTTTCGATTCCGCCGGCCTCTCCCTGCCACTTCTTCCATGCGTTCGACACGCTGGCGTACTTCGAGGAGTAGCGTATCCGCAGGTCCTGGCTGCTGTCCATGTATTTCTTCATTATCTCCAGCCTCATGGTGCGCAGCGCGATCTTGGCGGGATCGGAAATCTCGCCTATGTAGCGCACCTCGTCGGAAGTCACGTATTCGCGGGTGCTTCCCGGGAAACCGTAGATGAAGGTGAAGTCGCCCTCCTGCACGCCGGCGGTGGATATCCTGAAATATTTCTTCGGCCTGTAGGGCACGTTGTCCTCGCTGTATTCGGCCGGCTCGTTGTCGGGGCCGGCGTAGATGCGGAAAATGGAGAAGTCTCCGGTATGCCTCGGCCACATCCAGTTGTCGGTGTCGCCGCCGAACTTGCCTATCGAGGAGGGCGGAGCACCCACCAGGCGCACGTCGGTGAACTCCTTGTAGACGAAGAGGAAGTACTGGTTGCCGTAGTAGAATTCCTCCACCGAGGCGCTCAGACCCTTTCCTGCGGTTTCGGCCGCTGTCACGAGGCTGTCGATTGCAGCCTGTCCGTCGGAGGCCGACGATACTTCGGCGGTCACGTCCTGCATGTATTCGAGGAACTTCACGCTGAGACCGGGGTTCGGCAGCTCCTCCTCGCGGCTGAGGGCCCAGAATCCGTCGCGCAGGTAGTCGTGCTCCACGGAACTGTGCTTCTGGATCTGGCCGTAGCCGCAGTGGTGGTTGGTGAACAGCAGGCCTTCAGGCGAGACGACCTCGCCCGTGCAGCCGCCGCCGAACAGCACCACGGCGTCCTTGAGCGAAGCCTGGTTGATGCTGTAGATGTCCTCGGCTCCGAGGGTGAAGCCCTTCTCGTGCATGTGTTCTATGCGCTGCGAGATCAGCATGGGCAGCCACATTCCTTCGTCGGCGCGGACTGCCGGCAGAAGCAGGGCGATGGCCGCCAGCGCGGCCGCGATTTTCCGTATCGTCATGTCTCCAGTCTTGTCGTGTTGGTGGGACGCGGCCGCGTCAGGCGATCTGCGGCTTGCCCGGACGTTCTTTGCGAGGGGCGTCGGCGAGCTCCCGTTTCTCCATCCTGCCCTCCTGCAGTTCCTTCCATGCCTGGCGGTTGCGCCAGATGTCCACAGCGGTGAATATGGCCGCGCGCATCGAGAGCGGGTCGGCTTCATCGTGTCCGGCCATCTCGTATGCGGTGCCGTGGTCGGGGGAGGTGCGCACTATGGGCAGTCCGGCCGTGAAATTCACGCCGTCCTCGAAGGAGAGGGCCTTGAACGGAGCCAGGCCCTGGTCGTGGTACATGGCAAGGGTGGCGTCGAACTTCTCGTAGTGCCCGAGTCCGAAGTATCCGTCGGGAGAGAAGGGCCCGTAGGCCAGGATGCCCTCCTCTTCAGCCTTGCGGATGGCGGGGATTATTATGTCCTGCTCCTCGGTCCCGAGCAGTCCGCCGTCGCCGCTGTGGGGGTTCAGGCTCAGCACGGCTATCATGGGGCGGTCGACCATGAAGTCTTGGCGAAGCGACGCATGGATGAGGCGCAGCTTGCTCAGTATCTTTTCCTCGCTTATCTGCGACGACACGTCCTTGAGGGGGATGTGTCCGGTCACGACGGCGAGCTTGAGCCTGTGGCTGACCATGAACATCGCCACGTCCCGCGCTCCGAAGGCGTCCTGGATGTATTCCGTGTGTCCGGGGAAGCCGAAGCCCTCGTTCACCATCGCCTTCTTGTTGATGGGGCCGGTCACGAGCACGTCTATCAGGCCTTCCTTGAGTTCGGCTACCGCTCTCTCAAGCGATGCCATGGCTCCCCGCGCCGACTCCGCCGTGGCCTGTCCGGGCTCTGCGAAACTGTTCTCTGGGAGGCAGTTGACGATGTTGATGCGCCTGTCTCTGGCCTCGGCGGCCGAGTTGACAGCATAGGTGTCCATCTGCTCTATCTCCGGAATGGTCTTGCGGTAGAAGCTGAAGAGCTTGGACGAGCCGTAGACCACCGGCGTGAACTGGTCGAGTATCCTGGGGTCCGAAAGGGCCTTGATTATCACCTCATAGCCGATTCCGTTGGAGTCGCCCTGGGTGATTCCCACTACTATCTTGTCGTTCTGCATATCTTTCTGCATATATTATGGTTGTTGTCTGTTTCCGGCGAATAATGTCTCATCCGGGGTGTAGCCCTCGTCCGCGGGCAGGTCCGGCGCGGAATATGCCGCCACCGCGAGCCTGTCGCAGCGTTCGTTCTCGGGATGGCCTGCGTGGCCCTTTATCCAGTGGAAGCTCAGTTCGAAATCCCGGCTCAATTCGTCGAACCTGGCCCAGAGGTCGAGGTTCTTCTTGCGTTTCCAGTTCTTCGTGACGGTGCCCACCACATAGGTGGAGTCGCTGTAGACTCTGACTTCGGCCCCTTTCCAGCGTATGGCCTCCAGCCCCATGATCACCGCAAGAAGCTCCATGCGGTTGTTGGTCGTGAGCGCGAATCCCCCGGAGAGTTCCCTGCGCAGGCTGCCGCATATCAGGACGGCGCCATAGCCGCCCGGTCCCGGGTTGCCGCTTGACGCACCGTCGGTGTAAAGATATATAGGCTCTCTGGTTGCCATTGTCGCAAAAATAGTTAATTTTGTCTGATTAACGGAGCCGCCTGGGGTTTTTGTTGAAAATTCGGGTGACTCATTGTAATTCTACCTGAAAATGCAGTACAAGAGAAGAATCATGATCACGGGCGGCGCCGGATTCATCGGGTCGCACGTGGTGAGGCTGTTCGTGACGAAATACCCGGAATATCAGGTTGTGAACGTGGACAAGCTTACATATGCCGGGAATCTGGAGAACCTGAAGGATGTGGAGGACAGTCCCAATTACGTGTTCGAGCGCGCGGATATCTGCGATTTCGAGAAGATGGGCGCGCTGATGGAGAAATACGCCGTCGATGGAGTGGTCCACCTTGCTGCGGAGAGCCACGTGGACAGGAGCATAAGGGATCCGTTCACCTTCGCGCGGACGAACGTGCTGGGTACGCTGAGCCTTCTGGAGGCTGCCCGCAGATGGTGGGAGGGCCGCCCGGAGGGGTACGAAGGGAAGCGTTTCTACCATATCTCGACGGACGAGGTGTACGGCGCGTTGGAGATGACGCGTCCCGAAGGAGTGGAGGCTCCGTTCAGCACCGCTGCGTCTTCGGGCAGAAAGCATATGGCATACGGGGAGGAGTTCTTCACGGAGGAGACGAAGTACCGTCCGCACAGCCCGTACAGCGCGAGTAAGGCCGGGTCGGACCATTTCGTGCGCGCGTACCACGACACCTACGGGATGCCGACGATAGTGACGAACTGCTCGAACAACTACGGGCCGTACCAGTTCCCGGAGAAGCTGATACCGTTGTTCATCAACAACATCCGCCACAGGAAACCGCTTCCGGTATACGGGAAGGGAGAGAACGTGCGCGACTGGCTGTACGTGGAGGACCACGCGAGGGCGATAGACCTGATATTCCACGAGGGGAAGGTCGCCGAGACATACAACATCGGCGGGTTCAACGAGTGGAAGAACATCGACATAGTGAAGGTGCTGATCCGGACTGTGGACAGGCTGCTGGGCCGAGGCGAGGGTGAGGACATGGGGCTGATCACGTATGTGACGGACAGGAAGGGCCATGACATGAGGTACGCGATCGACAGCCGGAAGCTCCAGCGGGAGCTGGGTTGGGAGCCGAGCCTTCAGTTCGAAGAGGGAATAGAGAAGACGGTGAGGTGGTATCTGGAGAACGAGGAGTGGATGAACCGCGTGACGAGCGGAGAGTACGAGAAGTACTACGAACAGATGTACAAGGGAAGATGAGACGGCTGCCTCTCCTGCTCGCGGCGCTGGTGTGCCTTGCGGCTCCGGCGCATGCGCAATACCGCAGCGGCGCCGACAGCAGCGCCGTCGCGGAACCTGCGTTCCGTGCCTCGCAGCTCATCGCTCCCGGCGTGCTGGTCGGCTCCGGTGTGGCGATCCACTGCTTCGCCCACGAGAGCTGGGACTATGCCGTGAACGGGCGTTTCAGCGAATGGCGAGGAAGTTCCCCCCTTACTGAAGTCGACGACTGGATACAGTACGCCCCCTATGTGATGGACCTCGGTCTCGCCCTGACCGGCGTTCCGGCCGAAAGCAGCTTCCTCGACAGGACCATCGAGTGCGCGATTTCCGTGATTGCTCTCACCGCCGTCACGAGGACCATGAAGGCCGTGATTCATTCGCCGAGGCCGATGGGGGATGCCAGGTCCTTCCCCTCGGGCCACAGCGGCACCGTGTTCACGGGCGCCGAGCTCGTGAGGATGGAATACGGATGGGGCTGGGGCGCCGGGGCGTATGCCGTCGCGACGGCTACGGCTGTCATGCGGATGTACAACGGGGCCCATTGGCTGAGCGACGTGCTTGCCGGAGCCGGAATAGGCATACTCTGCGCCCATGTCGGACGCTGGCTGCTGGAGCCGACCAAGAACCTGTTCGGCATTCCGGACACGGAGTGGGGCTCGGGCCGCCGCAAGGACAGGCCGGCAGTTTCCGCCGAGGTGGTCTCCTCGGTGGATCCGTACAGCGGAGCGCTCTGCATGGGACTGGCGTTCAGATTTTGAGACGAAGCCGGCTGAACAAAAATCGTGATATGTGATTAACGGAAGGGTGCAGGCAGTTGTCCCGGAGAGGCTTGCCGCCCGCGGCAGTGAGCGGGCGATGCGAAGCATCGATGGAGCGCAGCGGAACCTCGACGGGATAATTGCCTGCACCCGCAGCCAAAGAGAATTGATAATACGATAATAAATAATATTATGAAGATATTGATAACCGGCGCGGCCGGATTCATCGGATTCTCGCTCGCGCGGAGGCTGCTCGGAAGGGGCGACAGCGTGGTCGGCATCGACAATCTCAACGACTACTATCCCGTGGAGCTCAAGCGCGCCCGTCTCGCCGAAATACAGGACCCGGCGTTCCGCTTCATCGAAATGGACATAGCTGACAGGAAGGCCCTGCCCGGGCTCTTCGCCGCCGAGCGCTTCGACTGCGTGGTCAACCTCGCGGCCCAGGCCGGGGTGCGCTATTCCATAGACAACCCCTGGGCGTATGTGGACAGCAATCTCGTCGGTTTTGCGAACATACTCGAATGCTGCCGTCACTATCCGGTGGGCCATCTCGTGTATGCGAGCTCAAGCAGCGTCTACGGCGGAAACGAGAAGGTCCCTTTCAGCGAGGACGACAAGGTCGACAACCCCGTGAGCCTCTATGCCGCCACCAAGAAATCGGGTGAGCTCATGGCGTCCTGCTACAGCAGGCTCTACGGCATAGCAGCCACGGGCCTGCGCTTCTTCACCGTCTACGGACCCTGGGGACGGCCTGACATGTCGCCCATGCTTTTCGCGAAGGCCATAAGCGCCGGCCAGCCGATAAAAGTGTTCAACAACGGCGACATGATGCGCGACTTCACCTATATCGACGACATCGTCGAGGGGGTCGTGAGGGTCATTGACCATGCTCCCGCAGGCCACGAGGTCTACAACATAGGATGCAGCAGCCCGGTGAAGCTCATGGATTTCATCAGGGAGATAGAGACCGCCCTCGGACGCGAGGCGGAGAAGATAATGCTGCCCATGCAGCCGGGCGACGTCTATCAGACCTACGCTGACACCTCGAAGCTCGAAAGGGATTTCGGCTACAGGCCCGGAGTCACGCTGCATGAGGGTATAGCGAAGTTCATCGACTGGTACAGGTCGGACAAGAACCCTCTCCGCTGAACCAGCGCAGCACGGCCCTGAAGACGGCGGCGCGGTCGGACTCGGAAAGGAAGGTCTCGACCGGCACCGCAAGCGCGGCCGTCCTGAACTCGCCGGAGTCCTTGCATACGGCGGCGCCGAAATGCGTGCCGTCGTGTTTCAGCCATACCCGGGCATTCCCGTCGGCGGCTCTCAGTCCGTCCGGGTTCTCCACGCAGTAGATGTCCGGGTTGATTTCATGGGAATATTCCATGCCTCCGACCCTGCCGCCGCGTCCGGCATCCGGAGTGGCGAGCGAATATCCGAACAGCGAGGCGGCGAACCCGGCCTGGGCGTCGTCGCAGTCCGAAGCGATGTCGCTTCCGCTGATGAAGATGTTGCCTCCGTTTCCGGCGAACGCCGCGAGCGCGTCGCAGAGCTTTCCGGGGAACACCTCGAACCTGTCGGGCACTGCTCCGCGGCCTATCCTGGTCCGGCGCTGCTTGCCGCATATCAGGTCGAGCGCAAAGGCGTCGACGGCCTCCGGAGAGCTGCAGAACGCCTCCCTCGACATCGAGCAGAAACTGTATCCTTCGCGGAGCAGCGTCCTCCCGTGAACTGCGGGGAAGTCGAAGCTGTTGCCGGCCACGAACTTCCCGGCGTAGTCGCCGTATGACGCTCCGAATCCCGGGTAGTCGTTGTCGACGAATCCGGAGGTCCGGTCGAATTCGTAGTTCTCGCCCACGAAGCCTATGTCCCTGATGTAGGGCACGCCGCTGTCCTTGCGCGAATCGAATCCGGCATACTGCGGGGTGTCGACCCATGCCGGCGCGGAGACTCTGTCGAAATTGTTGACTATCAGCACCGGTCTCGGATTGACCGGATTCTCGGCCACGCCTGCGGAGAGCGTCTCCGACGGGAAGCTCCTGCCTCCGGCGTTGAACGCCTCGACCTTGAAGCTGTAGACATGTCCCGGCCGGACGGGAAGTTCTATCCATGTGGAGTCCGTCTCGACGCCTGCGTCGAAGGCTCCGCCGTCAATGCGAGTGTAGACGGTGTAGCCGCTGCTGACCGCCGTCGGCTCGAGAGGGTCGGGCGTGGGCTTCCATTCGAGCCTCACCCTGTCCTCGCTGCAGAATCTCAGCGACATGGCGTGCACGGGCAGCGGCTGGACCATGTAGGGACAGCCGTAGTATTCGCTCAGCGTCTTGAGTATGCCCTTGTAGACCGCCCGGCAGACCGTGAAGCGGAACGACGGGTCGAGCCCGTATTTCATGTCGGCCAGGTTCTGGTGGCTCATGAGCTCGAGTATCATCGCGGGGACTCCGGTGGTGCGGCTTTCGCTGTAGCTCTTGTCCCACAGGCCCCGGCGCGTCCAGGTGGAGTCGAATCCGGCGCGTATGTCCTCAATGACCTGGGTCTGCACATAGTCGCAGAGCAGACGGCTGATTATCCTGTCCCTGCCGTCGGAGAACTCCCGTTCGCCGTCGCAGCGCAGGGTGTATATGGCCAGAGTGCCTATGGTGCTGTCGGCCTGCGCGATGCCGGCATCGGTGTGGAAGGCCAGCGATAGGTCTATGGGTATGTCCTTCTGTTCCTTCATCATCGCTGTCCAGCGCCCGCGCGCGGCGAAGTCGTTGGTGTAGTCGGTGTCCCAGTTGCGCGTTATGGTGCTGTCGGCACCCGCCCACTGCATCCAGTAGTGCGCGCCTTCCTCCCAGCTCGCCACGCCGGAAGTCCGTCCGCCGCGTTCGAGCTTTCCCATTCCGCCGCCTATCCTGACCGCGTCTGCCGTCACCACGCTGCCTTCAGGCCCCCTGTTGTCCAGCATCACCGAACAGCCGTCGCCTTCGGGGAACTCGAAGGTGCCGAGGTATATCCATGTGCCGCCTCCGCGCTTCTGGTTCACGACGAATTCAGTCGTGCCGCCGAGATGCCGCACCGTGTAGTGCGCCGAGTCGCTGCTGTTCTCCAGAGTCTTCCAGGAGACATAGACGGCATACTCGCCGCGCTCCTCTATGACCGGAGTCCATACGGCGCGTGCGTTCGCGTTCTTTCCGTTGCATTCGGCCATGCGGGCGCTTCCGGCCGTGAAGGGGTTGTCGGAGAAGGCGTAGCTGCTCTTGAAGTCGGCGAAGCCTTCGCCCGCATCCTTCCATCGCCCGCTCTCGCCGTATCTGCCGCTGCGGCGGATGCGGCCTTCGCGCCGGCCCTTGAAGGCCGGGTCGTTGTCGCAGACGATTTCCCTCCACTGCGTGTCGCGCTCCCTCGGGGTGAGCACGTAAGCCCCCGAGTTCTCAAGCATCGGCATCAGGAAGGGGAGCACGAAGGAGGGGCTGAACATGTCCTCCACGGTGCGGTGCAGGCAGGCGCGCTGCCAGAGCCAGCTGTCGGTGGCTTCGTCGTAGTATCTGCCGTGGCTCTGCCATACCGCCAGATGGCGGCCGTCGAGGCCGAGAGGGTAGCGGCGGGCACCGGCCCGCGACACGAGATATCCGTTCTCCTTCCGCGGGTCGGGAATGCTGTGGCTGTAGCCGGCCGGACTTCCGTCGTTGCCTTCGCGGGGCAGCACGAGCTGCTGCAGCTCGTAGCGGTTGGTGAATATCCTGCCTGGCTTGTAGCCTTCTGCGACGTCATCCCAGAGGCTGCGCAGCCGGTCGCGGAACCATTCCACGTCGCCGCGGTGCCATGGGTAATAGGACAGTTCGGATGAGAAATACAGGTCGAGCGTGGAGCCGCCCCGGACTCTCACTCTCGTCATGCGGAGGTCTTTCTGCATGACTCCGGTGCGTTCGAGCAGCAGCGTCTTCAGGGAGTCGCACACGGGCTGGAAATCCCTGGCCCGCGGTACGGCGGAGTATGCCGCCGTGCTCGCCAGGAGCAGCAGCGCGGTTGAGAATATGCGCAGCTTCGCCTTCATGCGCGCCTCCGTTTTCTTCTGAATATCATGGCCCACGCGAAGGTCAGCAGCCCGGAGATGCAGATCGACAGGCAGTCGGCGGCGAAGTCGCCTATGTCCTCGCTGCGGTAGGGCAGGGAGCCCTGCACTATTTCGGTAATGCCCGCGAAGATGCAGCTGAACGCGCAGATGTTGAGTATCGCGGCGGCTGTCCCGGCGGTCCTGCCGCGTTCGCTGCCGAAGGCCATGAAGCCTATGGGAGGAAGCGGGAAGAACATGCAGAAGTGCACGACCTTGTCGGCCGGAAGCCCGAAGATGGTCTTCTGTATGTCGGGCAGGTCGTTGAAGTCTGCGAAGCACAGGAACGCGACCGCGGCGATATACAGCAGCAGAAAAGCTCTGAACAGTATGTTAGAGAGCCTGCATTTCATACAGCCGCTTGTAATATCCGTTGAGGGCGATGAGCTCCTCGTGCCTGCCCCTCTCGACTATGCGCCCGCCGTCCATGACTATGATTTCGTCGGCGTTGCGCACGGTGCTGAGCCTGTGGGCGATCGAGATGGTGGTGCGGTTGCGCATGAGCTTGTCGAGGGCTTCCTGCACGAGTCTTTCGGATTCGGTGTCGAGCGATGCGGTGGCTTCGTCGAGAATCAGGATCGGAGGGTTCTTCAGTATCGCGCGGGCTATGCTGATGCGCTGTCTCTGGCCTCCCGAGAGTTTCACGCCCCTGTCGCCGATGTTGGTCTGGTAGCCGTCCTCCTTCTCCATGATGAAGTCGTGGGCGTTGGCTATCCTGGCGGCCTCCTCCACCTGCTCGGCGGTCGCGTTCTCGATTCCGAAGGCTATGTTGTTGAATATGGTGTCGTTGAACAGGATGGGGTCCTGGTTCACGTTGCCCATCAGGGAGCGCAGGTCGCGGGTGCTCACTTCGCGGATGTCGGTGCCGTCTATCGAGATGCTCCCCTCGCAGGGGTCGTAGAACCGCGGTATCAGGTCGACGAGGGTCGATTTGCCCGCTCCGCTGGCGCCGACTATGGCGATGTTCATTCCCTTGGGGATCTCGAGGTCTATGTGGTGCAGAACCTCGCGGCCGTCCTCATAGCGGAAGCTGACGCCGCTGAACCTGATGCCGCTCTCGAAGCTCTTGAGCGGCCTGGGCTCCGCGGGCTCCCTGATGTTGTCCTCGGCGTCGAGTATCACGTCGATGCGCTCCATCGAAGCGAGTCCCTTGGGTATCGAATAGGCGGCCTTGGAGAGGTCCTTTATGGGCTGGATCACGCTGTAGAGAATTGCCATGTAGGCCATGAACGACGGAGCGTCGATGATGGCGTTGTCGCCGAGTATGAGGGTGCCGCCGAACCAGAGCACGATGGCTATCATCACGGAGCCGAGAAATTCGCTCACGGGATGGGCCATGGCCTGACGGGTCGCCACCTGGTTGTACTTGTTCCTCATCTTCTCGGTCACGCCGTCGAAGCGCCGGGTCATCTTCTTTTCGGCGAGGAAAGCCTTGATGATGCGCAGTCCGCCGAGGGTCTCCTCGACCTGGCTCATGGTGTCGCTCCAGTATTTCTGCGCCTCGATGGAAGTCGCCCTGAGCCTGCGGCCGATCATGCTCATTATGCCTATCATTATCGGGGCGAAGATGATCGTGAACAGGGTCAGTTTCCACGACATGCGGAAAAGCACCGACATGTAGATGACTATGAGGATGGGGTTCTTTATCAGCATCTCGATGGTGCTGGTGATGGAGTTCTCTACCTCCTGCACATCGCCGCTGATCCTGGCGATTATGTCACCTTTCCTCTCCTGGCTGAAGAAGCCCAGGGGCAGCAGGATTATCTTGTTGTAGATCTGGGTGCGCAGGTCCTTGACGACTCCGGTGCGTATGGGCACCATGACCGCCGCCGCGCCGAAGTAGCATGAGGTCTTTACGGCCACTATCGCGCAGAACACCAGGCAGAGCATCAGCAGCACGTGCGCCGGACCCCAGATGTCCACATATTGGGTTATGTACCAATATATGTTGTTGGTGATCTCGTTGAAGGGCATGCCTTTGTGCCAGGGGATGAACTCGTAGCTGACGCCGCCGACATTGAAGAGTATCTGCAGTATGGGTATGAGCAGAGAGAAGGAGAATACATTGAATACTCCCGAAAGTATGTTCAGCAGTATCGAGCCGCCGAGGTAGCCCTTGTAGGGGCTGGCGTACCGCTTGAGAATTTGCCAGAATTCTTTCATAAAGACTACAAAGATAGCAAGTTGTTTTGAATTTCGGCAAAATATGGGGTATCGTCGCGGCTGCGGGACATGTCAATCTGTGCTGCCGGAGAGTTGAGTGTGCCTATTGGTATAAAATATCGGCTTTCTACGGCGGTACAGGTGGTATTTTGAGAGTCGACCGTAATTTTTTTACGGAATAATGGATTTTATTCTTACTTTTGTCCGTAAAAACAACACAATACTGCATGCTCACCAAATTCTCCGTCAAAAACTTTCGTGGCTTTCCTGAAAAGATTGAACTTGATCTGACTCATCCGAACAGCTATGAATACAATTCATTTGCTATCCGTGGCGGTATTATTAAGAATGGAATTATTTATGGTCCGAACGGATCTGGAAAGACCAATTTCGGCCTTGCCATGTTTGACATCGTAAATCACCTTAGTCAAAAAGTAAAACGAGGTGATTATTATGTCAATTTCCCTTACGCAGGCAAGAAGAATGACGATGTTGAATTTGAATATGAGTTCAGATTTGGCGATACAGTTGTTGATTATTCATATTCGAAGAATCATCAGGGAATTCTCATGAGCGAGGCTATGTCGGTAAATGGAGAAGAAGTTTTCAGTAAGGTAAAGAACATCTTTTCTATTGACACCAAGCAATATCCAATGGATGCCAATATTAGAAAGAATATCGCTCATAGTGCAAATAACATATCAATTTTCAACTATCTGGCTTCGACATACCCCCTGCCGAAGGAACACTATATCCTTCTTATGAGGCAATTCGTGGATTCCATGCTGTGGTATCAATGTCTTGAAGAGCGCTCATTCATCGGGTTCGAAAATCATGTCGACAGTCTTGAGGAAGTAATCATAAAAAGGAATCTTGTGAAAGACTTTCAGAACTTTTTAAAGAATGTGAGCGACCAGGAATTTACTTTTGTCGAGCCGAACCCAGGTGATAAATTCTTGGTATGTAAGATTGGTGGTGGCACGATTCCTTTTCTGCAGATTGCCTCTCAAGGAACAAAGGCCCTGGAGCTCTTGTACTACTGGTACAAAAAGATTTCAAGCGCTTCATTTGTATTTATTGACGAGTTTGATGCCTTCTATCATTTTGATCTCTCATTCAAGGTTTGCAAGAAACTGTTTGATCTGAAATGTCAAGTGTTTTTAACATCGCATAATACATACTTGATGACCAATGACTTGCTGAGACCTGACTGTAATTTTATTCTGGATCGTAATATTATCAAGCCACTTGTTGACTGCAGCGAAAAAGAATTAAGGTTTGGCCACAATATTGAGAAGATGTATCGTGGCGGAACATTTAGAGTATGATTCTGTTTGTTTTTGAAGGAGAAAGAAGAGAGCCAACTATCTTCAGGACCATCAACTCCCTGTACTTTCAACACAAGGAGCAGTCTATCGTATGTTCATTTGGCAACAACATTTACAAGTTGTATGGCGCAATGAAAGCGTTGGATGGAGATGGAGATATCGTCGCTCTGATGAGTGAGATTCTAAAAAACAAGCCGGGTAATCCTTTGACTGGATATAATAAAGCATCAGACTTTTCCGAGGTGTATTTGTTCTTTGACTATGATCTGCATGATGACGCAACTCATATGACGATCGATGAAAAGAACAGTGTGCTTCGTGATATGCTTGCATTTTTTGACGATGAAACCGGCAAGGATTATTGGCGATATGTAGTTCGGGTATCAGATTGCTCGCAATTTAAAAAGACGGCAAGGGATTTCTCCTTTTACGGGAATCTTGACTTCATCAGCTACAAAAGAAATACAAAAGAAGATTTTCAAAAAGCCCGGCAAAACTGGAAGATTCTGAAAAAACAGAATACTTCAAAGGCAAATTATATTTGCAACGGTGTCTTGGAGCTCCCTGTATCGAAATCTGATGTTTCTCAAGATAAAATCTTCGAGTCGCAAGTCTCAAAGTATGTATTGACGAAAGATGAGATATCGATTTTGAACTCATTCCCATTGTTCCTATACGAATATTTCAAATAAGGCGGTATCTGGTGCATCAGCCAAAAAAGTAGACGCGGCAGAATCTTTCCAAAGTGGACATTTGTCCCGGGGCATTCATCCACCGGCTGTCCCGCCGGAATTGTTCGTGAAAACCATCAGTCGCGGCGGGGCTGTTCAGGGAGGCAGGGAGGCTGCCGGTGATGATTGTCGGATGGTGCGATGTGGCTGCGGGATGGCAGGAAGAATGATCCGGCATAAGAAACATAAAAAAGTGACGAAAGTTTCTTAATGAAGCTTGGCGTTGCGGCTTCCGCATGCCAACTTTGTCGCGTGCCGGAAGCGCGGACCCCTCCGAAATTGTTGCCCGGGATTTCAAACCGGTCCGGACAAGGGGCGGCCGGACGGGCCTTTCCGTCAGGCGCTCCTGCGGGGCGCGGCGGCCGGCAGGACGAAAGTGAGACAACAGACTTGAGGCTATGGAAGACAGTCATGACGAGAGAGTGGTCCGCAGGTATGCGGACATCCTGTCGGACGCCGGGTTCAAGGCGGTGTTCGGCGACGGGAGGAACGGGGAGGTGCTGAAGGACCTGCTGAACGTGCTGCTGCCGGAGCGCAGGCGGGTGAGGGAGCTGCGATACATGACCACGGAGCTGCCGCAGTTCAGCCCGTATGGTAAGAGCGTTCGTCTGGACCTGCGGTGCAGGGGCGAGGACGGCACGACGTTCATCGTGGAGGTGCAGAACTACGGTCAGCGGAACTTCTTCCGGCGGAGCGTGCTGTACGCGGCGAAGTCGTACGACGCGGGGTCGAGGTCCGGGGACGGCGGGGAGTACGGCATCCCGCCGGTGTACTTCGTGGGGCTGCTGTCGGGGGCGAGGCAGGGGTTCGAGCTGGAGGAGCCGGGGCGCTGGGTGTCGGAGTACACGTTCCGGGAGAAAAAGACGGGGAGGGTGCCGGACGAGACGATAAATTTCTTATTTTTGGAGCTGAACCGGTTCGGCAAGCGCCTGGAGGAGTGCGAGGGGCTGGTGGAGCAGTGGTGCTATGCGCTGAAGCATGTGGGGAGTCTGGAGCGACTGCCGGAGGGGCTGAGGGTGAAGGCGTTCGAGCGGCTGTTCAGGGCGTGCGAGGTGGCGGAGTTCAGCCCGGAGGTGAAGCTGAAATACGAGAGCGACATGATAACTGAAAGGGACTATTACAACATCATCGGGACCGCGGAGGAGCGGGGACGAGCCGCCGGGCTCGCCGAAGGGGAGGCCGCCGGAATCGGAAAGGTTGCGCAGGCAATGCTGGCGGCAGGAGAGCCTATGGACAAGATCTCCGAGTTCACCGGCCTGACGGCCGCGCAGTTGGAGGAACTGAAATAAAGTTACGACAGGGGCGGCAGCCTTTGCGGCTCTGAATCCGTGACGACAAGTGGTTGCGGCGGGTGCGTTTGGGCACCTGCCGCGGCTGTTTTATTGACAGCTGACCATGTATGTTAGAGCGGATGCTGTTGATACTGCAAAACACCGATTGCAGCAGAAGGCATTTGACAGCTGATATAGGGCATCTTCTGCGATCGGTCACACGATTTCCGGGAGATCGGCCGTAATTGTGTTCTTTCTGCAGCATATTTCCGATGTCGCTGCAAACGATGTTTTGCAGGACGGGGGCACAACAGGATCACTTTTAAAATCGTCAAGTTCTTGAAATTCTGAGACCTGGCGATTTGACTTTTAAGAAATATTTGCTTCTTGTCTATCCCATAGGTCAGGGTTATTTTTTCACTTTCCAGTGACCGCCTTTGTCGGGGCCGATGCGTTCGATAAGGCCGAGATCCTTGAAACGTTTGAGGTGTTTTTTTATGGTGGACAGAGATACTTTCAATTGCTCAGCGAGCATTTCTCTTGTTACCGTAGGTTGAACTATGATGGCATTGAGGATGGCGGTGACTGTCTTTCCAAACTCAACGGAGCCATTTTTCAGGACACCTTTTTTCAGGGTACCCTCTGAAGTTTTCAGGACACCCCTTTCCTGGGTACCTTCGGCAGTTTCTTGGGTACTTTTGGAGGCGAGTGTCAAGGGCAGGGTCAGGGTGGTCCTCTCGGAGGTCGCCGATGAGGATGAGGCCGCCGTTGGTTTCAGGTGGCTCCCGGCACGGCACCCCGGCGGCTATTGCGTAAGACTTGACGCTGCAACCGGACAGCCATTGTGGAAGACCCGGCGCGTCCTGATCCGGTCCGGCCGTCTCAGCTTCCCGCACTGTCCATACTTTGCCCTGCCTCTCCGTTCGTGAGTTGAAATAATGCCTGTGCGCTTCTGCCCGTCATTGCTCTGACAGTCAGGCCGCTGCGTTTTCTGACTGCACATCAGTCGGGTTTCTGGGGCCGTCTTGTGTGCACCGCCCTCCGGCAAATGCGCCTCCCATGGGCTTGCATGGCCGGTTTCCGAATATCCGCCGCACAGGCTGTTTTCAACCTGCTCATCCCGAGCGCCTCCCATACGTCCCGCCGGCCGGACCTTCTCATTCATGCAGAGAAGCCGAAGACGGCAAATCATCATCGGCATAATGAAATTCATCTGCTACACCACCCCGTTCCGGAACAGCGCAGGACATCGGCTGTCGCGACTGATGGAAGGAAATTGGTTCCACTGGATTCACCCGCACCTCTTCCGCCGCGCCATGCGCCGGGCGGGTGTAGCTGATGAATTTCAGCAATGGTTCCATCCGACATGCCGGTGCCAGCGGACATGGCAACAGTGATCTTGAAGCCGTTATGAATGAATGCGTGCCGATGCGGAGGCGGCGTCCTCCGGCATCAGGTCAACAGCAACAAGGGTTCACGGCGTACCCGCCATATAGCACTGGATGAAGCCTGTCGGCGAATACATATCCCGGTATTATTGGCGTCAGCATCATGAATTTTGCTGACTATCCATAGGTGTCGGTTAAACCCACAATTGCAGAATCAAGTCGGGAGGGGGGGGGATGAGATGGAAAATGAATTGTCGGATGAGAGAGGAAGCAAGACAAAAGCCGCTCCGGGATTGGAACCGGGGCGGCTTTCGGTTGTTTATGGGTTGTCGGATTGTAACTCTGACAGAATCAGGAAATCGATTACTTATATGTCACTGTAATTTCAGAGAAGCGAACTTGATCGTCGGCCGTTAATGTTACTGAAGATGACTCTCCTGTCCATACATAGCCATTTACTACTCCAACATTAGCAGAGATTGAACCTCTTGTTGCTTTGAACTCAAGTTTGGTGATAGTTCTGCCGGCTATGCTGAAGGTTAAATTATCATTTTTGTACCATCTGAGAACTGACCCGTCATAATATGAGTTGGAACTATTTTTTTGCTCAAATAGTACGGATAGATAACCCCAATCATATGTTTGACCGTTAGTAAGTCTTTCGCCATTGTTGAGGACATCGCTCATCTTTATGGTTTCTGTTCCTTCAGAAGGTATTACTATTACTCCGTTCTTTTTTATTGTCAATGTAACAGGATCTACACCGTCTGCCGAGAGGATGACGGTAGCTGTCTTTTCTTTTTCGTCAAGGTTCTCAATAAGTTCGACAGTTACGGTAGAAGCCTCTTCGTTTACGGAAATAGAACTGATGATGTTATCAGGGTCAGAGCCTTCATCAGCAGTTACCTTCCCTGTCAGGTTTCTTGCGATGTATTCAAATGTTACGCTCTCTGCGGCTGCGTCGACGGTCTTTGAGCTTTCTGATACAATCAGGGTGGGTTCGGTAGATTCAACCCAAGGTATGAAATAAATCGGCTGCTGATCTGATGATGGTTTGTATGGCTTAAATCTTACAGGGTTTGCAGAAGAATTAAAGCAGAGAGAATACTCACTTCCTGCAGATTCTTGGACTTTATAAGAACCGTCATCTTGCTTGTCAAGAATTAGAACAGCCTCGTCGGACTCTAATTGAGCGGAATCACTACTGATATTGATGAACTGATTCGTTGATTTGTTCTTAATGGTGTAGCCACCATTTGTGGAGCTGACGACCCATACATAATTTTCGATACCCGCTTCTCCGTAGAAATCAGCGCAAGTCAGGTCAGCTATATTTTTTGAAATGCCGTTAGTGCTGCCAATAATATAATTTTTTCCTGTGGTATTCAGCATATAATGGTATGCCTCACTTTTCGGACCTACAATCAGATACTCTCCGCTCAGATCTTCTCCTGCAGGAATCTCTTCATCAATGGCGTCGCTCATGTCTATGGGCAGAATGTTGAGGAAATTCTCTTCGAGCACGATTTCCTCCTTCGCAGTGAATTCCTTGGTGTAGGTCTTGGTGTCAGACGCTACTTTCACCGTAATCTTCTCATCGGAATTAATCGTGACTCCCCAAGAGGTGAACCATACAGTCTTGGTCACGGTGGCAGCCGGGATGGCTGTTCCGTAGGAAACGGTGATTTCGTTGGTCCCTCCGGAGTAGATCTCGCCGGGAGTGGTTTTCGAGAGGTCGAATTTCCTGTTTCCTGCAGCATCCTGCCCTTCGGGGAAGGTGATGACAACGGACCTGATATCATCGTTCAGATTTGTGATATTCAGAAGGTTGAGAGCGGCGACGCGGACATATGATGCTCTCCACGCATTGTTGTCGAGAGGCAGATCTGCAGGGCGAGTAATCAGAGGATAGGCATTCGGGTCGTAGGAAGCGGCTGTCGCCGTCTGCTTTGCAGGCAACTGGATCTTGTAGTCATAAGCCTTTTTGTTGTCGGAAGATACAGAAGTGCTTTGCGGGGTTATACCAACGATGTACTTGTTGGTGTTGGTGTCATTTATTTTGACGGTGAAGTCTCCAGTAAGTCCGTCTTCACTTCGTGTGAAGCTGTCGGAACCGAACATGGCGGCGTTGGCTTCTGCGTCGTCATTGAATGTAACGACCCACATCCGCTCATTCTCACTCCAAAAGAGCTGATTGCCTTCAATATATGTCTTGGTGGCGTTGGCGACATCCTCCACTGACGCATGGACGGTTATCGTCGTGCTTCCTTCAGCCGGCTTGAGACTCTCCTTCTGGCAGGAGGTCAGCGACATCGCGGCTATGGCTGCGATGAAGCAGAGTGATTTATACAATACTTTCATAGCGCGGTATGGTCTATCTCCAGGGATCGAAATAATCATTTCTGTTATTCGTGAAATCTCCGAGTGTTCCGGGATTCGACTCGCAGAGCATTCCCTCCGGCACCATCTCGTGCATCTCGCAGGTGGGGGCGGTGTACGGCTGCATGGCGCAGCCTGAGTAGTTTTGTTTGTTCATGGTGTAGAAATTTTAGTATTTTGGTTATTTGTAGTTCCTGAATGTCGTCCAGCTGGTGTTGGTTTCGGCTGCGGACTCCACGGCGTCGGGGAGGTTGCTGAAGAGGTCGAAGCCGGTCAGGCGCTCGATCTCGTCGACGCTCACGGTGTAGTTCTCGTAGCTGTCGCTGTATTGTCTGTGCTCGAACCAGAAGCCCACGGCCATGGCGCCGGTGACCGTCCCGCCGCTGCGCTTCACCTTGAGCACGGCCTTCCAGTAGTAGTTGGGCACGGGGGCCTTCTTGCTGTCGTGGCTCGGCTGTATCCATTTTATGTCCTCGGAGCCTCCGACGGTCCGGAACACGGGGCCCGTGGCCACATAGACCGTGTCACGCCCTTCGGCCAGTCCCTGTATGGCGTTTTCGAGATTGTTCCATATCCCTCCGTTGAACCTGTCCTGTATCTGCGGGGTGCTGTTGGTCGCGTAGAAGGTCTGGCGCCGCATCGCGCTGTTACCGTTGCGGTCGCCGTTGGCTATCTGGTGGCCGCGGGAGTAGATGGTCCCGCTGACATTGACGCCGTAGCTGCCGTCCCATACGTTGATCTGCTCGCTCTCGGGGATGTCGGGGTTGGGCGCCCATTCATCGGATCTTCCGCTGCCGATGGCGTCGGCGTAGAGCGGGTACGCCACCCACATGGAAGAGTACCAGTCGGTGTCGTAGTAATAGCTGTAGTTGCGCTTGCCGCCCGCACGGAATGTCAGCAGGTAGTCTTCGGTGCCCTGATATGCCGGCAGTTCGAGCCATCCGGGCTGGTCGCCGGTCTCTCCGCCGTCACCTTCCCCGCCGCTACTGCGGGCGAGCTGGATGATGGTCGCTGTGGCCGAGACGCCGGAGGAGGAAGACAGGGCGATCGTCGCCTGCTTGCGGATGTCATCTTCGTTGGCGTTCAGGTAGACTTGCAGGCGTCCGTCGGATGCGGAGAGTGATTTGACGATTCCGTCGGGGTCTGACGTGGCGGCCGCGGATATCTGGCCCTCGACATTGTATGTCCTGTAGTTGAATACGACGGAAGGGGCGTTCGCCGCAACGGTCCTGCTGCTGGTCTCGAAGATTATGGAAGGGGTGATGGCCTGGTTCCAGGGGATGAGGTATACAGGAATCTGGTTGCTGGATTCCTTGTAGGTGGTGAACCGTGGGTCCAAGGCATTGTATTCCAGACGATAGTCCGGCTTGTCTGAATGGATGATGGTGGCAGTGCCGTCGGCATTGATGGATATGGACAGTTCAGACGGAAAGCTGCCGGCCGAGACGTTCTTCTCCCCATTTATCTGGAAGTATTCGCCATTGCATTCCAGTGAATACCAGTCGCCGTATGTTGCAATTGTCCAGACGCAGTTTTCTATGCCTGCGACTGCATCGAATTCGGAGCCTGCAAGACTTTCATAAGGCACGGAGACTCCTGACTTAAGCGGTTCGAAATATTTTCCGGCGCACTTGGAGGTCATGAGAATCCATTCGCCGCCCTTGCTTGCCGTGGCACCTATGAGATATTCGCCGGGAAGGCGGTCTATCTTCGTCTTCTCCGCCCCGCTCATGTCCACCGCCAGCTTGTTGAGCCGGCCTTCGTAGAAATTGATTCCGCCGTCACGGGCGGTGACGGTGCGTGTCCAGACGTAGTTGTCGGTGGTGACTTTTATGGTGAGCGTTCCTCCTGCGGGAATCTCGGCCTGCCATGAGGTGAACCATATGTGACAGGATTCACTGGCAGGGATGGGAGAAGCATAGCTGACGGTGATGGCATCGAGACTCCGGATCATCTCGCCGGAGAAACCGGTCAGCAGGTCGAGTTCGCGGCTTCCTGCGAGCGAGACTCCGGGGGAACTGATTTCAACAGAATGTATGCCCTCGTCTATCCCGTTGAGGGTAAGCTCATTGAGAGCTGTGGCCCTGCGGAAGGATGCGTTCCATGTGTAGCTTCCGTCTTGCTGTTGTATTTCTTCTATGCTCGATGGCCTGGGAGCAAGAAGGTAGGCTGCAGGATCATAGCTGTCGGTAGTGGCGTTCTGCGTGCCGGGAAGTTCTATCTGGAACCCGTCGTAACTGTCGGATCCGGCTGCCGAACTGGGATAGATTCCTCCGATGACCGTGCTCTGACTTACGAGTCCGGCACGGAGAGTGAAAGTGAAGGTGATTGTCTGAAAGCCGCCGCCGTCGACGGTTTCAGATTCTATGATCTCTGTCAGTTCGGAACCGTCAACGATTCCGAGGGACATTCGCTCCTGCCCTCCCCAATGAACTTTATACTCGGGATCTATATAGGTCTTGGTTTCGGATCCGCGGAGCGGATCGACTTCCGGACTGACGCTGAGTTTCACCGTTTCCGGCCCGGGACCGAGGCTTTGCTTGTTGCAGGAGACCGATGCGGCTGCAGCTGCGACAAGAGCCGCGAAGATGAGAATTCTGCCTGTGCCGCTCATAGCCTAATATGAACCATTATCGAAGATGTCGTCGTACTGGCCGGCGCCTCCCGGGTAGAAGGTGCGGTCGGAGGAGCAGATCACTCCTTCATAGTCAAGAACAATTGTCCGGCATTCCGGAGCTTCGTACTGTTGCATCAGCTTGCTTATTATTTAAAAAATTTTAACTCTCAAAGTTAACAATTTTAAATATCAATAGCAAAAATACCATTGTTGAGAAATTGTTAAAATAATATTACAGGACGGGAGTGCGGTTCGCGGCTTTGCCGGATGGCGTCCGGGCGGCATTGGCGGAAGGCGTGGTTGTGAAACCTTATTTCCCCGTGAACAGCCGCTTGATGCCGTCGAGCAGGTACCAGGGGAGGTAGCGCAGCACCTCGGAGGGGATGATGGTCAGGAGCTCGGCTTCCTGCTTGACCACTATGAAGCAGCTCTGGATCTTGCGCAGAACGAAATGGATGTCGGTATTGCGTCGTGCGGCCTTGTCGTAATGGCCGAAATTGCCTTTGCGGAGGATTATCCCGAGGCAGCGCAGGGCCTTCCTGCCGTGGGCGGCGGAGTAGAAGGGCATCTCCTCCTCGGGCAGGCCGAGCCGGTTGACAGCCAGCCAGCCCATCAGCTGCCAGCAGTTCATCAGGCCCAGCGACCGCAGGTCCCGTTCAAGGGCGGCGCGGTCGATCTCCGCGGCGTGGACATGGAGATGGCGGCACCAGTCGCAGAGCTGGCGCAGTCCTATACCGCCCTTTATCAGGTGACCGGCTATGTGGTGCAGCAGGAACACGCTGTCGAATGAAACGGGCGGCAGGTTTATCATGCTGCCGCCTATTTCGGCCGAACGCAGTTTCGAGGGGTCGCCGAGCTGCGAGTCCGCCCATGCCTGCAGCCGCCGGTTCTTGAACGGATCCGGCGACACGGTCACATATCTGTGGATCTCTATGGTGCAGCCCCTGCGCTTGAAGTGGAAATGCTTCTCGCTTTCGTCCTCCCTGCCTTCCTGTTCGCCGAAGTTCCTGACAAGTTCGCAGCTGCGCCGGTAATCCCGTCCGGTGTAGAGGTCTATGTCGCCGCACATGCGGTGCTCCGGTACGAGGTAGTTGCGCGCGACGCCCTGGCCCTTAAGCAGAATGCCTTCGATGCCTTCGGAACGCAGCATCGACTCAAGTTCTCCGAGCACTGCGTTGAGCTGCAGATTGGCGCGCCGGGTGCCTTCGGTGACCACATAGAGTTTCCGGGCGATGTCAGCGGGCGGCAGGAAGGCCTTCGGCAGGGTGCCGGCGCCGTCGGCGAAGATGCAGCTGAGCGACTGCATCGAGGCTATGCGTGCGAGGGAGTTCCAGTCGGCGCCACCCTCGAAAAGGGACGCATCGGCTTTGGCGCCCCATAGTCCGGAGCGTATAAGTTCGAAGAATTGCGGCAGGGTCTGTGCGTTCATGCGCTGTCTGGAATAAAGAGTGGAATCAGGTATGCTGCAGCTCGATGACGTCATCGCAGTATTCGGTGATCTTGCGGCGGTGGGTGATGAAGATCATGGTGCGGCCGGACATGGCGCGGGTGAGGTTCTCCATGAGACGCGCTTCCGTGTCGGGGTCGAGCGAGGAGCTGAATTCGTCGAGCAGCAGAATGCCGCCCTTGCGCAGCAGCGCGCGGGCAATCGCTATTCTCTGCGCCTGTCCTTCGCTGAGGCCTCCGCCCTGCTCCGAACAGGGAGTGTCGAGTCTCTGGGGCAGGCTGAACACGAATTCGGCGGCGGCCGTCCGCAGGGCTTCCTCCATTCGGGCTTCGTCGGCGTCCGGATCGCCCAGCAGCAGGTTGTCCCGGACGGTGCCGCTCAGCAGGGAGTTGCCCTGGGGCACATAGCAGAGGTTGCAGCGCGTGGCGGAGGAGGCTTCGGCGGCTGTCTCGTCGTCGTAGAGCAGCACCTTGCCCTCCTGCGGCCTGAGCAGTGCGAGCATCAGGCGTATCAGGGTGCTCTTGCCGGCGCCGGTCTCGCCTATTATGGCGCTGCGGCTGCCGGGTCTGAAGTCGTGGGAGAAACCGTCTATCACCTTGTGCGTGCCGTCGGGATAGGTGAAGGAGATTCGGTCCATGCGTATGCCGGCGGGGGAGTGCAGGTGCAGGGGTTCGGCGTCGGCCTCTGTCCCGTCGCCTTCGAGCTCCATCAGACGGTCGGCGGACGCCGCGGCGTGGATGACCGAGGGTATGTAGTTGCTCAGTTCAAGCACCGGGCGCTGGATCTGCCCCACGAGCTGGAGGAAGGCTGTCATGACGCCGAAGGTCACGGTTCCGGAGAGCAGGCCGTTCACTCCCCAGAGGAAGGCCGTGGCGTATCCGGCGGCGAAGGCCAGGCTGATGACCGTCCGGGAGACTATGGTGAAGCGAGTGCGGCGCATGACCCTGTCGTAGAGCCCGGACTGGAGCCGGAAGAGGCCGGCGGAAGCCCGGTTCTCCTGTTCGAGACTTTGGATCAGCGTGGCGTGCTGGAGGTTCTCCTGCAGGTGCGACTGGACCTTGCTGTCGGTGTCGCGTATGTCGCGCGTGAGACTGCGCAGCTTGCGGAAGAAGAGTTTGCTGAGGATGATCGCGAGCGGCATTATGCCGACCACCGACCATGCAAGGGCGCCGTTGAGGGCCAGCAGAAAGCAGAACGCGGCGACGAACTGCACCATGGCGGAGAGCAGCGCGGGGATGGAGCCGCTAAGGCAGTCGGAGATCACGCGGACATCCTCTTCGAGGCGGTTCGTGATGTCGCCGCTGTGCTTCTCGCCGCGGCTTCCGTGGTAGATGTAGATGAGGCGCGAGAACAGCCGCAGCCTCAGACTGTTCTTGATGCGTATGTCGGTCTGCGCGGCAAGGCGGGTGCGCATCAGGGAGATGCCGGTCTGCGCGGCCATGGTGGCGACCATTATGAGCGACCAGCAGAGAAGCCGGCGGCCGGAGTCGCCTGTGGCTATGTCTATCAGAGTCTTGCAGACATAGACGAAGAACAGCGACAGCGCGACACCGGCGAGGTTGGCCAGCACGCCGAGCAGCAGCGCGGACTTCTGCCCGCGGGTCGCCCGGCCGAGCCAGCGCAGGTATCTTGCGGCGCCGGAGGCTCTTCCGGCCTTCGGCTGCGTTCCGTTCCGGCTGTCGGCTGGCATGGGTGCGGCTTATTCGAGCAGTCCGGCGTCCTGCCATTTCCCGAACAGGGCGGCTGCGTCGGCGGCGGCCGTCTGCCTGTCGACTTCGTATCTGGAGAGCAGCAGCTCCGTGAGGGTGTCCGCGTTGAAGTCGCTGTCGCCAACGGCGTCCCAGAGCCATGCGGCGGTGTCGTTGAGGCTGATGACCTTGTTGAAGTCGAAATTGTCGATGCCCTCGGCGGAGACTATGTGCTCCCCGCACATCTCCCGGAGGACGAATCCTTTCCTGATTTTCATGCTGTGTGGTTCAATCCTGACAAATTTAGCGGTAGCGCCGCTCATTTGCAAATTAATTCCTGCCGCTCAGCGGGTGCGGCGCCAGACGGCGAGCAGGATGCGGCGCAGCGGAAGCAGGCGGCGCCAGAGACGGGCCTTGCGGAGTTCCGAGGGGCTGCAGCAGTCGGCGGATGAGCCGTCCGGACGGATGATCCTGACGGCGCGGGCGATCACATGCGCGCGGGAACAGCGCTCGACGCCCCTGAGGTTGCCGTCGCCCATCAGCGTCAGCCGCTCTCCGTCGATGCGGACGAGGCGGTGCAGCACGAAATGCCCCGGGGAGATCTCGCACAGCAGTATGTCGCCCGGGGCTATGCCGGACGGAGCTTCCTGAAAGCCCTCGCCGCCCTGCGTCCACGGAACGCCACCGCCGCCCAGTCTGACGGCCGCGGGTACGGAGGCGAGCGTCACCTTGTCGACGCCGCCCCTGATGAACGGGAGCATGCTGTTCCCGCGCGCGAGTATGGTCACCTCCTTTCCTTCGGACAGAAGACGGCCCGCTTCGGAGAACAGCTCGGCGTTTGGGACGGAGATCTGCTTCATGGCCGCGGGGCTTCAGTTTCCGGACACTTCGCCGCGGCAGAGCAGCGCAGCCTCGCGGTCGGGCAGGCAGTAGAGATTGTAGAAGCCGCAGAGGCCTATCAGTTTCTCGACGCAGGCGTTGACTCCGTCGCATACTTTCCTGTTCCATTTCATGCAGGAGCATGAGGTGATGAACGAGGCGTAGGCCTGTATGCCGGCGAGCTTCTCGATGCGGTTCTCGGGCGCCTGGAATATGTGCACCACGGCTTTCAGGGGAGCGCTCATGTTCTTCCAGCACGGGGTCTTGCCGCTCCAGGGGGAGCCGAAGACGAATGCCCGGCCGTCGATGATGCGGACCACGGGATTGTCGTCGTTGAGCAGCATGCAGCCGTCGATGTTGCTCAGCCACAGACGGCTGTGGGTGCTCTTCCCGCTGCCGCTGCGTCCGGTGAAGGCGTAGCCGCAGCCGTCGAGGATCACGGTGGAGGCGTGGATCAGCAGGGTGTCGAGGCCGGCGGTGGCCAGCATGTACATCATCATCGCGGAGTTGCTGACCGCGAACGAGGCCAGCGCATCGGGGCTGTCCTGCGGCAGCACCATGCTTCCGCAGCTGAAGTCGGGCGATATGCAGAGCATGAAGTCCGGCCTGTCGGTCGACAGCGAGAACCCGAAGACCAGCAGGTCCTGCCTGTCGTAGATCCAGATGTAGGGCGGCTCGTCGTTGAAGCGGCCGAGCGGATTGCCGTAGTTCCCGCCGAAGTCTCCGTCGCAGGCGGAGCGGAGGGTGAACAGCGGAGCGGCTCCGGCGTCGGACCGGAGCTCGAAAGGCAGGTAGGCCTTGAGCACGGTGTCCGCGTCGGCGCCGGCGGGAGGGAGGATTTCAAAACGGTGTCCGGCCACCTCGAACAGCCGGCGTTCGCCCATGCCCGCCATCTATTCTGCGGATTTGCCGGTGAATATCCTCGGGTCGTCGGTGATCACTCCGTCGACCATGTCCAGCAGCTCGGCGTCATATTCGTTGAGCGTCCAGACCTTCACCTCCTTTCCGAGGCCGTGGACCTCTTCGATGAACTCCCGGGTCGCGTTGCCATGGAAGATATTGAACGAGGCGGCGAAGCTGTATTTGTCGAAATCGAACTCCTCGGGCGACGACAGCAGCTTCTCAACCCGGATTTCCGGCGCCAGTTCATGGGTCTTGATGATCACCTCGTCGTCGAAGGACTGTATGGTCACGTGGTCTTCGGCCCCCATGCGACGTATGCAGTCGATGCACGCCTGCTCGATGCCCGGCAGAGAGGGGCCTCCGTACTTGATTTCGAGCAGCAGTCCCGCGCGGCCTTCTATCAGGCCGAGAACCTCCTCGAGCGTCGGAAGATGCTCGTCGGTGGGCTTTCCGTCGCGGTCCAGCAGCCTGAACTTGCGCAGCTCGTCGTAGCTCATCTCGCTGATCAGGCCTTTTCCGTCGGTCGTGCGGTCTATGCTGTGGTCGTGGCAGACCACTATCTCCCCGTCGGCCGACAGGTGCACGTCGATCTCTATCCATCCGGCTCCGGACTCGATGCCCTTCTCGATGCATCCGAGGGAGTTCTCGGGGCCGAGCATGGCGCCGCCTCGGTGGGCGACCACGACAAGTTCGTCTTCCGTACTGCCGGAGCAGCTTGCGGCCTGGAGCGCCACGCCGAGGATTGCGGCAAAGACTGCCGCGGTTCTGAAGAAATGTATCATGATTTTCTGGTTTTGTATCTGTATGCCAGCAGCGCGGCCAGCACGATGGTCAGCATCGCCGAGCCGACGACGCGGAAGCCTGTCACGGTTGAATCGTAAGGCAGCACCTCCTGCAGCAGGCAGCAGGTGTCGTAGATGGTCGAGGCCATGGTCAGGCAGGTCATGAAGAACAGCAGGCTGTTCATACGGTTGTCGGCCTTCTTCTCGCTGTCACTCTCCTCCTGGGCTATCATGTGGTAGAGTTCGTTCTTCTCCTTCTCCAGCTTGAGTCCGCCGGCGGTGCAGGCGCTGAACTCTTCCGGAAGGAAGTTGTAGGAGATGCGGTGGAAGGAGCAGCTGCGTTCGAAGTCCACCGACTCGCGCTCCAGCCGTCCGACATTCTCCCGCTCGTAGCGGAAGCGGCGCGTCAGACGGTAAAGGTAGCTCCTGCGGAACAGCTGCCAGATGTAGATCAGGCCGAAGTAGTCGTTCTTCCAGTTGGCTGTCAGCCAGTCGGGGCAGTCGGAGCAGAGTATGGTCAGCGTGTCCGAGAGCGACAGGCATTTCCAGTTGTTGTAGATGGAGAGCGAGTTCTCGTCGAGAATTTTCCTGAAATATGTCTCGGAGGGGGAGTCCAGCGACTTGGCGTCGTAGGAGCCGACAGGGGCGACGGTGGCGGTCTCGAAGAGCAGCTTGTCGATGTCTCCCTCCTGCCAGCGGTCCGTGCCGGTGCGGATTATCTGGAAGATGTTGAACTTGTTGCCGTCCTCGACCAGACGCACGTATCCGGCTTCGGTTCCGCCGGCGGCGGCCTGCGACAGTGTCCTCCACAGTTCCAGAAGCGGATCCGCGGCGGCCTTGCGGAAATCCTCCAGCCCCGGTGCGCCCAGCCTTGAGAGGTTGCGCAGCAGCGCGGCGGCCGCGGTGATGTCGTTTCCGTCGTCGCTCCGCATTTCGATGTGCACTGCGAACATCGCGATACGGAACGGGCACAGGTAGAGCCGGAGCTCCGGTATGCTCACCGTGAGGTCGGCGGCCGTGTGCGCCAGCGCGGCGGGGAGTGTCACGGTGGCGTCCATGCGCATCACATAGCGCCTCATCGAGAGGTTCTCCCCGGCTTCGGGACAGAGGCTGAACCTTACGAAGTCGGGCAGATAGTAGAGTTCGTAGTTCCTGCGCTGCTCGGGGGTGAACAGCTCCGGCTCCCATCCGGAAGGCAGCCTGCCGGCGGATTCGTCCCTGCCGGCCGCGAGGGAGAAGCCTCCGCAGAGATAGCCTATATATTCCATGTCCTCGGAGTGCTTATGAACAGTCTCGGGTCGTTGGTGATCACGCCGTCCACCAGCTCCACGAGGTCGGCGTCGTATTTGTCGAGCGTCCAGACCTTGACCTCCTTGCCGTGGGCGTGGGCTTTCTCCACGAACGAGCGCGTGGCCGCGAGATAATATACATTGAAGGAGGCTATGTAGTCGTATTTCCCGAAGTCGAAGCTGGAGAATCCTCCGTCAAACTCGAATCCCAGGCCGGTCGCGGCGAAGAACAGCAGCTTCTCCAGCCTTATCTCCGGTGCGAGACGGTGCACTTCCTCGAGGACTTCGTCGTCGAACGACTGTATCACCACACGGTCCGAGGCCCCGTGCCTGCGTATGCAGTCGACGCAGGCCTGCTCTATTCCGGGCCGCGAATGTCTGGAATGCTTGATCTCCAGCAGCAGCCCGGCCTTGCCCTCGATCAGGTCGAGCACCTCGTCGAGCGTGGGCAGATGCTCGTCCGTGAGCTTGCCGTCGCCGTCCTTGAGCCTGAGCCGTCGCAGCTGCGTGTAGCCGGTCTCGCTGATGTAGCCGCTGCCGTCCGTGGTGCGGTCGACGGAAGTGTCGTGGCAGACCACTATCTCCCCGTCGGCTGACAGATGCACGTCGACTTCAATCCACTTCGCGCCCGCCTCGATGCCTTTCGCGATGCATCCGAGGGAGTTCTCGGGTCCGAGCGCGGCGCCGCCGCGATGGGCGACCACTATGAGTTCCTTGTCCGTTTCCATGGCTTTATCATCGGCTCCTGCAGCCCGGCAGCAGAGACCGGGCAGCAACGCGGAGACAAAAATAATCGTTGTTCTGATAATATGCATCATAATTTCACGTTGAACAGGGTCCTGAATCCTTCGCGTATGGCCATGTCGTACCACTCGAAGCAGTCCGAGGCCTGGACGGACATGCCCACGACCCTTGCCGCGAACTCCTTGAACGGGTCGAGGTTCACAAGCGACCATATCACGAAATTCCCGAAGCTGTGGGTGAACAGGTCGGAGAGGGTCTCGCCTCCGGGGCTGTAGTTGAGCACCTCGTCGCGGTATCTGGACACTCCAGGGAAGGCCACCCCGACGAGTTCGCGCTTGAGGAAGCCGTCGACCTCCGAGGGGAAATAGTTCTTCGCCGTCGACAGCACGTTGCCTATCGCCTGCACGAGGCTCTGCGAGGCGTTTTCGTTGAGACCTCCGTCCATTGCGTCGAACGCGGCGACTGACTCCGCGTCGGGGAAGAGGTTCATCACATGCAGCAGCAGGTCCAGCGCCGCGAGCACGAAGCCGTTGTCGGAGACGAGCTCCGAGATGTTCGCAATAAGATGGTAGAGCAGTGGCTTGTCCTTCGTGCGCACCGCCTCGTCTATAAGCTCATGGAACACCGGCACGGCCCGGGCGTCGCCTTCGTGCGGCACATTGTCGCCTCTGTGGGTGCAGTAGACGTCGCAGTACCAGTTCATCACGTTGCGCTTGTAGAGCCCGGTGGTGTTGGCCTTGTGGCTGTTGCGCCCCTTGAAGTACCCCTTGCAGCGCCTGGTCCAGTCCGCGGCTTCGCGGGAATAAATCTCCATTAGCTCGGGGTTGTAGGCTTCGGACTTCTTCTGGACCTGATACAGCACATAGAGCATCGACATCTGCGAATAGTCGAACCATTCGCCGCTGCGGTATTCGTCGCTGAAGAAGCCGCGCACCACGGGAGCGATGTTCTCCCATCCGGCTATGCCCGCCACGGCCAGCAGCCGCTCGAGGATGAAATACGAGAAGCTGTCTCCGCTCCTGTATGCCAGCAGCACCTTGCCGTGTTCGCGGCTGAACCCGCTGAATCCGTCCGACGGGCCGCTGACGAACCACGATGCCAGCTCGGCGGCGTATTTCCTGCACCAGCGCCCCTCGCCTCCGTCGTCGGCAGGGACTGTCGAGTCGTCCCAGAAGGTCTGGTATTCCACCGCGTTGTTCACGTAGGACGACTGGAAGGTGATCTGGCGGCGCAGTATCATGCTGAAGAAGGGCATGACCAGCCTGACGAGGCGGAATTTCCAGGTCAGCCAGGACACGAGCCCCCGCAGCTCGCGCATCATGGCTGCCGCCCTGTCGGCCGCGCCGGGCCTTCCGGAGAGCATTTCGTCTATCATGAGCATCACCGCGAGCCGGGCGCCGGTCTCCACGAAGGAGACGGCCCGCGAGCGCAGCCTGGCGTCCGCTACGGTGGAGACGAGGCTCTTCGACATCACGGTGGAGAACATCCTGCCGACTATCCGGGCCGGGATGTTCCCGTCGAGCGGGGTGAATTCGAGAGTATGGCGCTTGTTGTGCAGGTAGTATATGTACATGCACGCGTCGTTGCCTATGTCGAGCAGGGGGTTGTCCACCAGCTTCCACAGAAGCTCATACGGATCCTGCGTGTAGAGGCCTCCGTTGAACCAGTCGGAGAGGAACATCCCGTTGATTATGCTCGCCGACGCCGTCTGGCCGAGATGCAGTATGGGCCACAGCTCCTTCTTCACCGCCTTGTGGCGCGCGATCACGAATTCGTCGGCCATGTTCCCCTGGATCTTGCGGGTGAGCTCGTTGAACTGACGCGTGAGCTCGTCCCTTCCAGGCATGGGTTCGTCGAGCATCCGGCGCATCAGGCTGAAGAGCTGGTCCTCCCAGTTCTCGCGTATCAGCACGTTGAGGACCTCGCCCGTGAGCAGCGTGACTTCGTAGTTGTCGCCGTAGTCGCGCATCAGCGAGATCATGGTGCCTCCGTCGCCGGTTTCGGTCCAGTCCATCAGCAGCGCGTTGCGCAGAGCGCCCATGTAGACCACCGCGCCGCTTTCCTCTTCGAGCGCCCGTATATAGGCTTCGGGCGGTATGGCCGCGCCGCCGGCGCGACGGTTCCTGCGGATGAATTCCACGGCCATGAGGTATTCGAGGAAGCGTTCGTAGATGAACTGTATCTCGGCGCGGCCGTCGGGCGTCTCGATATAGCGCAGTATAGGGCGTTCGGGCTTGTTGAGCAGTTCGGTGTAAGCGACTGTGAGCCCTCCCTGCTTGTAGATGAGGCGCGAGAGCTTGTGGAGAGGTGCCGAAGGGTCGTCCCATGCCTTGCGCAGCTCCGTCCTGTCGATGCGGTCGGAAGGTCTGCCGTGCTCGTACTCGCCGAGTATGTAGCCGGCTATCGTGAGCATTATCTCGTGCTGCTGCCGGCCGGCGTAGGAATGCGCTATCCTGTCGGTCATGTCGGCGAACAGGGCTATCGAAGTGTACGCCTGCAGCTCCCGGGGGAGCGCCGTCCCGACATGGTTGGTGCAGGCTATCTTGAGTATCAGGGGGTCCTTGAGCCGGACGAGCGAGACCTTGGACAAGGAGCCGAAGTCCCCGCTCATCTGATAGAGGTTCTGGTAGATGTCCCAGGCGCGTCCGAGCTCCTCGTCGCTGAATCCGTGAACCTCGGAGTCCTGGCCTTCGTCCCTGCCGAACATCAGCGCGGCGTCGCGCTTCATCTGCAGCTGGAACAGGGTCTTCCACGAATAGCTCCGGCAGGTGAAAAGCAGCTTGAAACGCGGATATTCCGGGCGGATGAACAGTTCCCTGAAAGCTTCGTACAGCGCCGCAGGTCCGTTGAGATCGTCGGAGGGGGCGTCCTTGTAGCGGAGGCATTCGTTCACGGCGTCGAAGAAGATGTAGACCTTGCGCCCTTCCTCGTCCGCCCTTTTGTGAAGCTCGCGGACTATCTTCGCGGCGTCTTTCCGCGGGGAGCTGCGGAAAATGCGGCGCAGCGCGTCCGGGAGGCTCTCGCCGGCGAAGTCGGAACTGCTGAAAATGAGCACCGCGTCGTCGCCTTTCGAGATTTCTTCGGTCCACCAGCAGAGCTGGTTGGTCTTGCCCTGTCCGGCTTCTCCGAGCAGGGGGAAGAGAGTCAGACTGCTGGCGCTGAACTCTTCGAGCAGCGCGCTGAGCACCCGCCGCTCCACGAAGAGCTCGCGGTTGTATTTCTTCTCGCGGTAGACGCGGCCGAGGAAGCGGGCGGATTCGTCGAGCATCAGCGAGCGCATCTCGGGCCAGTTCATCTCCTTCGCTATGTCGAAGGAGCGGCAGCTGCGCTGGAGCAGGCGGTCGAAGTCGGCGTTCAGGCTGTCGCCTATGTAGGTGACCGCCTCCTCGTCGGAGGAGATGAAGGAGATTTCCTCGTCCTTGAGCGACTGGAACACATAGACGAAGCCCTTGTCGTTGCGGAACACCAGCGGATACAGGTCGGCTTCCGTCCCGTCGGGCGAGCGGAACACGCTGCGGCCCTCCCCGAAGCTGAAACTGAACTCCTGAAGCGGCTCCAGGGCCTTGAGCATGGCGAATATCTGCGGCTCCAGCGTGAAGACCACGCTGCGGTAGATTTCGTTGGAGAGCGTGGTGCTGTGGCCCTTGTATTCGTTGCGCACCCTCACCACGCTCGGCTCGGTCTTGGTGCCGAGAAGCCGGTTCGCGCTTCTGTTGAAGAGCGCCGAACTGATCGAACGCACGAGCGGACTGTCGGGAAGCTCCCTGACCGCGGCCCTGACTACGGGATTGAAGATGTCGTTCACCCAGTCGCCGAAGGAGAGCGAGCGCTTGGAGTCGATCTTGTCGACTATGGCCTTCATCGCCCTGGCGCTCTCGGGCAGCTCCTTCTCGGCTTCCTGCAGCAGCACGAACAGGCAGCAGCTCGCGAACTGCACGCTGATTTCGAGAAAATCGAGGGCGTAGTTCATGCCTGCGGAGAAATTCTCCTTCTCCACTTCGCGAATCAGTGACGCGACCGGCTTGGAGAGGGTCGACGGCAGCCTTGAGACGCTCTGTTCCGCGAGCCGCCGGAGTTCCTCCTCCTGCGCCGTGCTGTAGCTCCGTAGGAATGTCATGCCTGGTCAGTTGAGTATCTTGTCGTTGATGGGAACGGGTATCTCGGCCGTGACTTCCGACTCCATGCGTCGGCGTATCTCCTCGTGCTTCTCGAGTACGGCCTTGCTTACCGTGGGCTTCCAGTTGTCGATGGCCTGCATCAGCATGGCCATCGAGATTTTCGTCCTCGCGTAGGCCGCGTTGATGGCGGCGTCGTTGACTATGCCGCAGATGTCGCTGGTCACGTAGCCTTCGGTCCTCGCGGCGAGCAGCTTGTAGTCGATGTCGCCGTCGTGCGGCCGCTTCTCCACGCAGAGGCGGAACACAGCCCTGCGCGCCTGCGAGTCGGGGGCGGGGATGTAGACGCAGCGGTCTATCCTGCCTGAGCGCAGCATCGCCGGGTCTATGATTTCGGGGTTGTTGGTAGTGGCTATCACGAAGATCCTGTCGCGTCCGCAGTTGTTGAGCTGGCTCAGGAATTCGTTGACTTCGCCGGAGAGGCTGGAGTTGGTGATGGTCTCCCTTTTCGGCGCGAAGGCGTCGAACTCGTCGAGGCAGATGATGCAGGGGCTCTTGGCCCTCGCCTCCTTGAAGAGCAGGCCTATCTTGCCCTGGGAGCCGTGCACCCAGGTGGAGCCGAGGTCTGAGGCCTTTACGACGGCATAGTTGAAGCCGCTCTCCTCGGCGAACTTCTCGGCGAAGAAAGTCTTGCCGCAGCCCGGAGGCCCGTAGAGCAGCATGCCGTTCGGCAGGTCTATCTTGTACTGGTGCGCGAGCAGGGGGTTCTTGAGGAAGTACAGCAGCTTCTTCTGCATCTGCTCCTTGAGCTTCTCCATGCCGGCCACGTCCCTGAACCCTGCGGCGTCAGGCGCATGCATCTTCACGAGAGGCGTGTAGCCGAGCTCCGCGTTGGTGAACTCGGAGTCGTCGGCGCCGGAGGTCTCTATCTTCTGCGCGCTGGAGCCGGTGCCTCCGTCGGACTCTTCCGCCGGCAGGTCCGTGGCCTTTCCGGCCTGTGGTTCGGAGGGGCCGTCTCCGTCCTCCTCGCCGTAGAGTCCGTTCCGCTCCGGGGAGTCAAGGTAGCCGAGAGTCCTCGAATATGCCGCGAGGGGGTCTTCGGAGGGTCCGGCCGTGAGTATCGCAGTCTTCGCGGCGACCAGCATCTGCCAGGTCTCGAGCAGCAGCGGACGCAGCTCCTCGGTGAACTCCCGCTCGTCGTAGTCGAAGGTCGTCATCTTCTCCGCGAGGGTTCTGACGAGCGGACTCCATCTGTCGCTCTTCCTGCCGTCCTCCGGGAAATCCTCGTTCCTGGCGTTCATGAGCACTCCCATCTTCTTGCGCCAGTCGAGCTTCTCGTAGCGCTCCCTGTCGAATTTCCAGGGATAGCGCCCGTAATAGCAGCGGTAGAGTATCACCCCGAGCGAGTACACGTCGGAGTTGCGCTTCACTCCCTCGCTGCAGAAGGCTTCGGGGGCGGTGTAGCGCAGGTCGACGTCCTCCCACCAGTTCTCCGGGGCCGTCCGTCCGTTGAGGTGGACGATATGGTCGTTGTCGATAAGGTGGGCGTGCAGGTCGCCGTTCTCGTTGCGTCCGAACATTATGTTGTCGGGGCAGACGTCGCAGTGTACGAAGTTCCCTCCGTCGGGCGTGCGCAGGTTCAGCAGTATGCCCGCGATGTCAAGGCATATCCCTATCGATTCGAGCGCGCTCATCGGGCCGTCGGTGAGCAGCCTGTCGGAAAGCAGGCCGCGCTCGAAGTAGTCGGATATCACATAGGGGAACAGCTTCCCCTCCTGCGTGCGGAACTCGCCCCAGGAGTTTATCGACAGCAGGCTGGATATTCCCGAGGTGTTGAGGTAGGAGATCAGCCGCGGCTCGTTCCCGAACTTGAGGTCCTGCGGCATGTTGTCGGCAAGGTAGACCTTCATCAGGAACGGCCTGCCGTCCTTCCTGCGCGTCAGGCGGTAGGTTTCGGAATATTCTCTTCTGGCGATGGGGTTGGCCACCGCGTACTCCTCGGTGCTGAAGACCTCGAAGCCTTTGCTGAACAGGAACTTCTCGGCCATGGGCTATCCTATTGAGAGCAGCGAAGGGTTGAAGTTGGCCTGGATCGCCGCGGCGAAGTGCTGGGCTACCTCCTGCTCGCTGAAACCGAGGCTTCCGGTTGCGACGCTGAACACGAAGTCCACTTCCTTCTCGTCTATCTCGTTGTTGGTCATGACGAGCCCGATCGCGTAGTTCAGGAGCTCGACGCGCATCTCCGGATGCGTCTCCAGTATGCGTGCCACGCTCCTGGCGCAGATTTCATAGAGCTCCTCCTGCTTCATCTTGGAGTATCCGGCCAGCACGTCCAGAGGGAAGAGGTGGACTTTGGAGATGAAGTTGAGTATCATCGAGATTTCCTTCTCGTCGACCTGACCGTCGATCTGGCCGAGAATCAGGCCCATCGTGGCCGCGTAGTTCGCTATGTCGTACTCGAGCTCGTTGTCGCTGAGCCTGCCCAGCAGGTTGACCAGGGGCAGCATCCTTTCATTGAGCTCGTCGGGGGTCAGGCCGCCCTCCTCGTGGAACGCTCCGCATTCCGAGAAGGCCTTGAGCGCCTCTATCCTTATCAGGTTGTTGGGGTGGGTCGCGAGGTTCAGTCCTCCAGATTCGCTGAAGGTCTTGAGCTTGCGGCCGTTGTCCTCGATGAAGCTCTCGAAGTTGAGCCCCATCTTCTCGAAATCGAGACCGGAGGACATCTTGAAGAATGCGGACACGCAGGCCCTGAGGTCGCGGCAGGCGATGAAGCCGCAGCGGTCGGCCGAAATCTCGGCGAGCTGCTGCCATACCCTTATCTTGTTGACGAGGGCCAGAGGGGTGACGGTCCCTTCCGGGTAGATGAAGGAGATGAGTTCCTTGGTCTTGCGCGAGGAGTCGATGAGATGCCCGAACTCGTGGCCGATCACGAAGCGCAGCTCGTCGTCGCTCATTATGTTGACGAGCCCGCTGTTGATGTTGAGTATGTGGCTGCGGCCTTCCTTCTCGGAGGGTATGCAGAACGCGTTGATGGTGGCGTCGCCGGTGATGTAGAAGTCTATCTCCTCGTCGAATCCGGTGGTCCGCCTCACTTCCTGGAAAATGTTCCAGTAGTTGGCGAGGGTCTCGGGGCCGACCTTGAAGCTGTGGCCGTCGAGCAGGTTCTTGTAGTAGTTGCTGTTCTGGATGAGGTTCGCCTTTTTGAGCAGCACTTCCACCACATTGCCCTGCAGGGAGTTGTATATCTGTTGTCCGAGTTCCTGCCCCCACTGGAGGTTGATCAGGATTCTTGTCATTTCGAGATTGTCCATGGCTATCAGTTTTTGTTGGAGATTGTCAGCAGTTTTCACAGGCTTCTTCGCTTCCGGTGCCGGAGAGGTCCTCCGCACGGCTTTCATCGGGGATTTCCTCGATATCCTCCGTCCGGGCGGCGTCGGAAGCCTGCACGACGGCGACGGGGCCGGAGGGTTGCGCGGGAGCGCCGTTTTCCGCCGGTCCGGTCAGTTCCACCGGCGCGGCAAGGGATTCCGCCGCCGAATGGATGGTGGCGCCTGCATCCAAGGCGACGCTTCCGGCATGTGCGGTGTCGCCGGCGTCAGGTTCGTCCTCGATAAGGTCGGCCACGATGACGCTGACATTGTCGAGGCCTCCGGCGGCCTTGGCGTGTTCCACGAGCAGGCTGCCGGCTTCGGTGGGCCGGCCTTCTGCCAGGAACAGCTCGATGTCGTTCTCGCTGACCATGTCGGTGAGTCCGTCGGAGCATATCAGCAGCCTGTCGCCGGGCAGCAGCCGGCCGGCGTAGTCTTCGATCACGGCCTCGGGGCTGATTCCGCCGCCGATGCAGCTGTAGATTGCCTTCCCCTGCGGGAAGGGCACCATGTCCCTCTCATGTATGGTCTGGTCCACGGTGAGCCTGCGCAGCATTCCGGCGCGGAGCCTGTAGCTGCGGCTGTCGCCGACATTCACGAGCAGGGTGCGTCCTCCGGCCAGCACGAAGCCTGTCAGGGTGCAGCCCATGGGCTTGTCGAGTTGCATTTCGGCCGACTTGCGGTTGAGGTCGTCGCTGATGCGCCGTATTTCTCCGCTCAGGAGCTGCTCGGGGGCGCTCCAGTCGCGGCTGCCGTCGAACAGCATGTCCCTGAGCTCCTCCAGGGTGTAGCTGCTGGCCATCTCACCGTGCTGGTGTCCGCCCATGCCGTCGGCGATGAGCAGGAAGAAGCTCTTCCCGTCGCCGAGGTCGTGTACGAAGCTCGTCTGGTCGTCACGGATCAGATGCAGGCCGGCTCCGGCCATGTCCTGGTTGCCGCTGCGCACGCAGCCCTTGTCGGAGAGGCAGAAGATGTCGAGTTTCATGGCTGTATTATTCTACGTTGAAGTCGAGTGTGGCTATGCGCAGACGGTTTCCGGCCTTGAGTATGTACCATTTGTCCCTTTCGAGCCGGGTGCCGTTGAGGAAGGTTCCGTTGGTGGAGCCGCAGTCCCTGATTCCCCAGCAGTCCTCGTTGGGGAAGAACTTCAGCTCCCCGTGGGTTCCGGAGACATAGCCGCAGCTCGCGAGCTCCGGGAAGATTCCGCCTTTGCGTCCGAAGACGCCTTCGCGGACGGTGAGGCGCATGCCGTTTCCGGAGAGCGTCAGTCCGGGCAGGGCGGGAGCGCTTTGGGCTATGGTCGACTGGGGCGAGGGTGCCGGTCCTGATGCCTGCTGAACTGCCGGCCGGGGTGTCGGCTGCGGCTGCGGTTGCGGTTGTGGCTGCGGTTGCGGCGCGGCTGCGGGACTGGCTGCGGTCTGCGGTGCCGTGCTGCTCTGAGAGTCGGGCAGTCCGGCTCCGAAGAACTGGTCCCCGCTCACGAGCAACTCTCCGCAGGCGGGGCAGGAGTTCCCCTTGCGCGGAGCGCGGCAGGACGGGCAGAACTTCAGCTCCTGTCCGCACTGGTCGCACCAGCGGCTGTCATCCTCGATTATGCTTTGGCAAAACGGGCATTTCATATTATGTCTTCTTTTGTTATTTTCAAGCCGGATGGAAATCCGTCCATCATGTTCGTGCCGACGGCATTATCGGACGGGGCGCCCGACATGCAGCGCGAGTGCATTTCATTTCCTGAAGAGCTACTTCAGTTCGGAAGGCGTGGAGTCCTCGAACATCAGTATCCTTCCGATACGCGATTTCAGGCCGGGGAGCGAGTCCAGGAAGCGCTTCATTTCATCGGGATAGCCTGAGAGTATGCAGACGAATTCTCCCCTGCGGACCTCCATGAGCATGAGCAGAGTGTCCAGCGCCTCCCGTCCGAACAAGTCGTTGTCGCTCTGCCCGAGCGTGTACGCCTCGTCGATGAAAAGTATTCCTCCGAGTGCCTTTTCGACGGCCTGGCGGGTCTTCTGCTCCGAAGCTCCTAAATAGCTGCCGACAAGGTCCGCCCGGGTCACGGTCACGACCTGCCCTCCTGACAGGACACCGATGTCCTTGAGTATCCTGCCGAAGATTCCGGCCACGGTGCTTTTCCCTGTGCCGGGATTGCCTATGAACGCATAGTTCCTTGTCGCCGGAGCTGCCGGAATTGTCCCTGCCTGCTTCCGGAGCAGGATTTCTTTTACGTCCGCATGTATTTCATGCTTGACGTTATGGAGCCCTATGAGGGAATCCAGCTCCTTGAAAATGTCCTGGTTGTTCATTGTATGTCCTCCTTGATTATGAGTTTGGGTTGTGCCTGCCTGTAGGCTTCGGTCTTGTCCATGCCTCCCGCCACGAGTTCGGCCATGCGGGCGTTGGCTCTCCTGGCGGCGGCGGACTTGACCTCGCGGAATATGTTGCGCACTTCGCGGGCGTTGCCGAAGTCGAAGCTGCGGTTCGCATAGATGTCGGAGAATTTCCGGACGAGCAGCTGCTCGGCCTCCGGATCCAGGGTGTAGCCACCCTTGCGGCAGTTGAGCCGGAAGATGTCCATGAGTTGCTCGGCGTTGTAGTCCTCGAAGTTGATGACCTTGTTGAAGCGCGACTTGAGTCCGGAGTTGGAGTCGAGGAACTGCTGCATCTCGCGGGTGTAGCCGGCGGCGATGCAGACGAACTTGCCCTTGCGGTCCTCGAGCAGCTTCAGAAGCTCGCTCACGCACTCGGTTCCGAAGTTGTCGTGCGGCCCCTGAATCAGCGAGTAGGCCTCGTCGATGAAGAGTATGGCACCCATGGCCTTGTTGACGACTTCGCGCGTCTTGGGCGCGGTCTGGCCGCTGTATCCGGCGACAAGGTCGCTGCGTGAGACTTCGATGACGTCGGGTCTCGGCAGCACGCCGAGCGAGTGGAGCATGCCTCCCATGAGACGGGCCACAGTGGTCTTTCCGGTGCCGGGATTGCCGAGGAAGAGGTAGTGGTCGCCGCTGATTCCCTTGAAGTCGGTGCCGTTGATTTCGGCTTCGAGTTTCTGCTGGCGGAGCTCCTCCATCATCAGGCGTATCTCCTCCTTGACTCCGTCGAGTCCGATGAGCGAGTTGAGTTCGGCCATGCACTCCTCCTCGCTGACCACCTTCGGCTCCTCGTAGGGGATGTCCTCGGGCAGTATGGTGAAGAAGCTTTCGCGCGTGACCTCGGCATCGGGCAGGGCGTTGACCCTCGTGCCCAGCATGCCGAGACACTGGTCGAGCATGTTGCGGGCCTCCCGGGCGTTGCCGAACGACTTGCCGGACTTCTCGGAGATGATCTTGCGGAAGGCGCTCAGAGCCTTCTCGAGCACGCCGTCGGCGAGCGTGTAGCCCTGGCTCTCGCAGTTGCGCCTGAATATCTCGGTAAGCTCTTCGGGGGTGTAGTCGTCGATGTTGATGCTGTGGGTGAAGCGGCTCTGGAAGCCCGGGTTGGCCTTCATCAGGTTGCCCATCTCGGCCTTGTAGCCCGCGCAGACAAGCACGAACTTGCCCCTGTCGTTCTCCATGCGGGTCATCAGCCGCTCAAGGGCCTTGAGGCCTTCGCTGTCGTTGCACTGCCCCATGTCGTCGAAGGGAGCCAGGGTGTAGGCTTCGTCGAGGAAGAGCACTCCGCCCATGGCCTCGTTGACGGCCTTGTCCATCTCCTTGTCGGATTCGTTGGCGTAGCGGCCCACTATGTCCTTGCGGCTCTTCTCGATCACCCTGTCGGTGGAGCAGATGCCCATGGCCTTGAACAATTTGCCGAGCACCCTGGCCACCGTAGTCTTTCCGGTGCCGGGGTTGCCGGTCAGGATGATGTTCACGGGACGTATCGTCGCCTTGCCGCCGAACTCCATGCGCCTGCGCTGGAAGCGCATCTCCTCGGCGAGACTCCTGATGGCCGCCTTGACCGAGCCCATGCCGACGAACTGGTCGAGCTCCTTCATGACCTGCTCCACGCTGATGTCTTCGCTTTCCTCGTCGCCGACTATGTCCCTCCATATCAGCAGGTTCTTCTGCTTCTGGTACTCGTCGCCGTCGAGGTCCACTATCCTGCTGTTCTGCCTGGATATGCATGCGTCGAACACGTTGCGCACGGCCCTGGCGTTGCCGAAGGTGTCGGTGCGCGAGAGATACATGCGCTCGAAGTACTTGTCTATCTTGGACTCGCTCTCCTCGTCGAGCTTCAGCCTGTTCTTCTCGACCATGTTCATGAAGATGGTCTTGAGCTCCTTGCCGTTGTAGTCCTTGAAGTCTATCTTGCGCTTGAAGCGGGAGTCGAGACCGGAGTTCGAGCGCAGGAAGGTGGTCATCTCGCGGGTGTAGCCGGCGATGATGCAGATGAAGTCCCCGACCCGGTTCTCGAGGAAGGGGAGCAGCGTGTCGATGGCTTCCTGCCCGAACTTGTCGTCGTCGCTCTGCTTGAGCGAATAGGCCTCGTCGATGAAGAGTATGCCTCCCATCGCCTGGTTTATCACCTGCTCGGTCTTCTGGGCCGTGTCGCCGACATACTGGGAGACGAGATCCTTGCGGGTGACCTCCACGAGGTGGCCGCAGGGCAGCACCTGGAGGCTGTTGAGGATTTCGGCGAACAGTCGGGCGATGGTGGTCTTTCCGGTGCCCGGATTGCCGAGGAACACGAAGTGCGACTTGAGCTTGACCTTGGCGTCGGGGTTCTCGCGCTTCTCCCTCTTGATTCCGTTGATGATGGAGTGGATTTCGTCCTTGACCTCCTTGAGGCCTACGAAGGAGTCGAGCTTTTCGAATATCTCCTCCTCGGTGAGTTCCTTGAAGGGCTCGTCGGGGATGTCGGCTTCTTCGAGCGGCCCGTTCTTCCCGCAGCGTTCTATCTTGTTGAGGGTGTAGGCTTCGGCGAGTCTGCACGAGAGCTTTCCGTTCTCGCCGGACTGGCCGTCGCGGAATTTCTTCTTGAACACGAGGCCGAGCTTTTTCTCCGCCTCGGGGGATATGGCCGTCTTAAGCTTGTCGGTGATGATGGAGGTGCAGAGCCTGGTGAGCTGGACGTCGTTGAAGGGCAGCAGTCCGAAATTGAACTCGAAAAGCGAGGAGACATGCTTGTTGGCCTTGATATAGCCTCCGAAGCCGTCTTCGAGGCCGCAGAGTATGACCACGGGCATCTCCTTGTCCAGACGCATCCTCGCGAACAGTTTGTCGAGGCCGTTCATGCCGTCGCCCACGAGGTTCTGGCAGTTGGTGACGAGCAGCACGCCTCCCTTGATCTTGGCCAGGTTGTTGTCCAGCTTGCCGTTGAATTCCTCCCAGTCGGCCGCATCCACATGCTTGGGCTTCATCCCGTCGCTGATTTTGTAGCGGAAGAGCAGCGAGCACAGCTGCTCGGCGAGGTAGACCTTGCCCGTGCCGGCGCCTCCGGTGATCACGCAGTCGAGACCGGGCCGCGTCGTGCCTCCGGACAGCTGCATGAATTCGGCGGCATGTTCGCAGCGCACCGCAAAGCTGTTGAACAGCGGAAGGATGTTGTCCTTGGCGATGAAGTCCGTACTGTCCGCCGCGCCGGCTCCGCCCGCAGCTCCCGGACTGGCCGTGTCTGTGAGCTGTGCCCCGCACCATTTGCAGTATCTGGCCTCATTCCTGTTGGGCCGGTTGCAGTTCTGGCAGTTTCTCATCTGGATATGTTTTTAGGTATGGGTATGTCACTGAATGCTATGTATCCGCTCTTGGTGCCTCCTTCGAGGCCTCTGGCCGGTATGGTGAGCAGTTCGAGCCGGCTCGCGTCGGGTCCCACATTGGAGAGCGTCACCGAGCATTCGGCGGTCTCTCCGGCGGGCAGCGCGAAGAATCCGCTCTTGTTGGAATTGTCTATGGTGACGCCGGGTGCGCTCACCGAAATCTCTCCGTCCCTGAAGCGATAGATCCTGCCGGCGTTGTCCTCGGCTTCGATGCGGCCGGTCTTCTGCAGCGGTATGGACGCCCTTATGTCGGGAGCGATTTCATGCTCCCCGCCGTTGATGAGCCGGAAACGCACGAGCAGGCTGTCCTCCGCCGTCCTGCGGCTGCCTATGAATTCCGCGTGGACATTCTGGGCCGAGCAGGTGGCCATGACTTCGTATTCATTGCCGTCGACGGTGAGCGCTTTGGTGGTTACCGAAACGGACTCGGCTTCATTCCCGGCCTGTTCCTTCTCCACCATGGAATATGCCGCGGCACCGTTGCCCATCAGTATGAAACCTGTGATGCATCCGAGTATCATGGGCCTGAGCTTGTCCTTGAGCGAGTCTTTGTACTGCTCCTTGTAGAAATCCTCGTTGGCGGCGTTGGAAGACTGGAAAGTGGACGCGGAGCTCTTGAACGCGAAGTGCAGCGGCTCGAGTATGAGCATGTCCTGGTCCGGACTGCCGAGCGACCTGAGGCCCGAGGCCCCTTCGTTGGGCTTGAACAGCCGGCTCAGGAAGTACCAGGCGAACAGGCCGGTGGCCGCGAGGGCGATGTAGGGCACGAGCCGCCATATGAACCATCTGCTGGCGAAATACAGTATCAGCATGAAGACGAAAAAGGCGAAGATGGACTGGAAGAACCCGAACACCCTGTCTTCGCTGAAGAACTGGCACAGCAGCAGGCAGAAGACTATGGGGCCGAAGAGCACATATATTTCTTTCTTGAGCCCGTAGTCCAGCCAGGGCATCTGGATGATGCCCAGCACCTGAGAGGCGATGCTGACGAAGAAGAAAAGCGCGCAGGCCACCACGAAGATGTTCTGCAATGCGCCGAGTATGAATATGGGCTGTGCCTTGGCGTCCTTGCGTATCGAACCGTGCGCCTGGGTGTAGCGCAGGTATTCCCTGTTGTCGGGGTCGCATTTGCCGAGCATTTCGACATATTGCTCGGTGAGCTTCTCGTAGGCGTATTTCGGCTTGAGGTCGGCATCGGGATTCTCCTGATACTGCACGGCGAGCCAGGCATGCAGGCTGCGGGTCTTCACGGCCCGGGCTATCTCGTCCTTCCAGTTCTTGCTTTCCTTGCGCGAACCTGCGAGGGCCTTGAGCCCGGAGATGTCGCTGACGGTCTCGCTGCTGCCCCTGAAGCGGTATTCCGGAGTGTGGCGGAAGCCGGCTATCGTCTTCATTATGGCAATCTGGACATCGTAGGGGCCGTATTTCTTCGTGTTGTCGGTGCTCTTGTAGTCCGTGCAGTACGCGGCCCACTTGTCATGGGCGTCGAAACGGCTGCCCTTGGTCCTGAACGATTTCTGCAGGTAGGAGTCCTTCCACCCGCCCCTGAACGACATGATGACGAGGTCCACGAAGGAGGCCTGACACAGGTTCCTGTAGGGGTTGTCGGCGGAGTTCCATTGGTCGTAGAGCCTGTCCCTGTCGCCCTCGAACTGCACATAGTAGGCGTTGAAGGCCATGTTTATGATCTTGCCGAGACCTTGGCCCGTCATCGCGTACCACGGATCCCCGGGGTTGGCGCAGAGGTTGATGTCCGCTGCCGGGTTGAGGAGCTGGATTATGTAGCGGTACAGCCTCTGGAAGCCGTCGGACGCGTTCTGCTGCCTGAATTTCTCCACCTTCGCGGCGTCGTCGGGCGAGTAGGTCCTGAGCATCTCCACGAACGCTAGGGAACATATCCATTTCTTGTCGTCGTCGGAGACTATGCGGTAGTCCGAGAAGAATTTCAGCACTTCGGCCGGATTGTGGCAGGAAACTTCGGTGAACTTCTGTTCGTCCGCGCTTTTCTTGCCGGAGAAGTTTCTGTATATTTCCGAGTCGTGTACCGCCCAGATAAGGGTGCTCCTGGCCTGCCCGAACTGGTCGGCGGCCGCCGCCTTGACCCTCTGGAAGAGCTGGTCGGTCCATTGCCTGCCCTCGCTGTGCCTGAAGTAGACATAGATCGGGTTGTCAGGGTCGGTGAGGTTGTTGCTGAAGCCGGGCTCGGCGTTGAGCAGGGGGATTATGCTGTCGTGGATCTTGCCCTCGGTGTCGTAGTACGGCAGGTCGGGGTCGAGCACCAGCGCGGCGGCGTAGAGGCCGGCGACCCGGTTCTTCGGATATCGGGTCTCGATTATGTCGTTGATTCTTATCTCCACCTCAGGCATGGACTTGCGCAGCCATTCGCAGACGCGTCCCTTGTAGAGGTAGTTGATTCCGAGCTCCTGGTCCTCCATCATGAACCTCGCGAGTTCGGCGGTGCTCCGGGCGGTCTTGTTCTTGCTGGAGTCGAAGACCACGTTGAGCGCGCCCGCGTTCTCTCCCACCGGCACGTCCTCGCCGGAGAGCTTGCGCTGTATCTCGTCGAAGCCCCAGCGGTTCTCCACGTCGTTGAGCAGCAGGCCGCGTACTATGGTGCGCAGAGGCTCGGGCATGGATTTCGGCACGTCGATCTTGCCTTCCAGCTTGAGCTTCACCAGCTCCGTCTCCTTGCGCTTGAAGGCGTCGGCTCCCATCCACAGGGCCAGCGCGGTCATGCCGAGCGCGTAGAAGTCGTAGGCGCTGGTCATGATCGCGTAGGTGGCGCCGTTGATTATCGACGCCTTGGTGTATATTTCGGGGGCCGCGTATATCGGGGTCCGGTCCTGGAGGCTGTTCACGCTGCCGTCGGCTCCGAGGATGTCGGAGATGCCGAAGTCGGAGAGCAGGAGCAGGCAGTTCTGCTTGTCGGTGAACAGCAGGTTCTCGGGCTTGGTGTCCTTGTGGAGCACTCCCGCCTTGTGCAGCTCGTTGAGGTTGCGCGCCGTGAGGGTCACTATCTGGAGTATGGCGTCGCCGTTGCCCTTGAAGTCCCAGGACGCCGTCGAGCCGTCCTGGCAGTATTCCATGAGCGTGAAGCTGCGCTTCTCGGAGCCTATCGTGATGTTGCCGTAGCCGTAGATGTCCGTGACGGCGGCCATGCCGCGCAGCCTGGCGAGGCGGCCGATGAGGTCTTTGTTGAAGCCGTGCACCCCGCGGTAGAGCTTGAGCGCGTATTTCCTGCCTTCGCTCACCAGCACATAGACCTCGGCCTCGCCGCCGTTGCCTATGAGCTTGTCGATGGTGTAGGTCCTGCCGTGTATGGTGATGCTCTTGCGCTGCGAGAGGTCGAAAGTGGCCCGGGGGCCTGAAGCGGCCTGGGCCTGCGACGCCACTGCGGTCGCGCTCGCGACTGCGGTCATGCCGGCCGCGCTGCCGTTCATCACCGCGGCCGCCTGGACATTGCCTGCGGTCACCGTGCCTCCTGGAGCTGCTCCGGCGGCTATGGTGCTGCCGGGAGCGGGGTGCGCCGCGCTGATCGTGCCTCCGGCGTCGCCGCCTATCTGCTGGGGAGGCGCCGCGTTTCCTCCCGCCGTCTGTGTCGATGTTCCGGCCGCCTGCGTGGCGCCCGATGCGACTGTCGTGTTGGAATCTGTCATAGTTCCTTGGTAACGGTTATTGTCTGTTCTTCATATATCCATGTTCCTCCCCTCCAGGGTTCGCAGCATTCGCTCGGCTGGTTGTGCCAGCAGCCGCAGTAGTTGCACACCCATGCGACGGGATTCTCGCTCCTGACTTTCTGTATCACCGAAATTTTGCGCGCGGAGTAATAGTTGCGCTGCTCCTGCGGCGTGGAGCCGGCGGGAGGCACCATGTGCTCGAGCGTGGAGTTCAGCTCGGCCTTCATCTTTTCGTATTCCGCCTGGAGTTCGGCCTTCGACTTCCGCTTCGGCCTGGTCCGTTCCGGTGCGGTCTGCTGTCTGGGGGCGGGAGCCGCAGGCGTCGTCGGCGGTGTGGGGGAGCCTCCTGATTTCACGGCGGCCAGCATCTCCTTGAGCCTGAGTATGTCGGGAGGGAGCTCCCTGGCAGGCCCCGGGGTTTCGGCTTCGCCGTCTCCGTCGCCTCCGAGGTCGATGAGCCCGCCCTCGGGAGTGTCGTCTATCTGCTGCTGGAGTTCCGCCATTCTGACCGCAAGTTCGGCCGCCTTGAGATACACCGGGTCCTTCATGGCCCTTTCTACCTCCTTGCGGGCCGCCGGCGTCAGCGGCTCGTTGCACTTGCGGCAGTAGGCTCTCGCGTTGAGGGTGCCGCAGCGCGGGCATACGACGCCCCGGCGGCTCATGCCGCATTCGGGACATGTTTCTTCTCCCGGAGACATCTCGGCGCCGCAGAAGGTGCAGTAAGGGGAAAGAGGGCGGCCGCAATGAGGGCAGAATTCCTCCGTGCCATTGATGGGCTTGCCGCAGTAAGGGCAGGCGCCGTCCGCGGTCCGCGAAAGATTTTTTTCAGAGGTTCTGACCTGTGACCTGTCTTTCTGTCTGAATAATTCCTGAGCCATCGGTTATTGCCTTAATCATGTAAAGTCGTGGTGCTCTTCCTCGCATAAAAAGAGGCAGGCCATATTAATTTTTTGAGCGGCCTCGGAGCGACTTCAGTTCGCAATATACGAATTATTTATAAATTTGTCCCGCTTAACGAGTTGTACACATACAATGGAAGAGAACAGAAAACTGAATTTCCTCGAGGAGATAATCGAAGACGACCTGAAATCGGGAAAGGTCAAGAGCATCCTGACCAGGTTCCCTCCCGAGCCCAACGGATATCTGCACCTTGGCCATGCCAAGTCGCTATGCATAAATTTCGGCCTTGCACAGAAATACGGCGGCAAGACCAACCTGCGCTATGACGACACCAACCCCGTCAAGGAGGACACGGAATATGTCGACGCGATCAAGGAGGACATCAAGTGGCTGGGTTTCAGCTGGGAGAAGGAACTCTACGCCTCCGACTATTTCGACCAGCTCTACGAATGGGCCGAGCAGATGATAATGAAGGGCCAGGCATATGTCGACGACCAGAGCCAGGAGGAGATTTCGCGCGGCCGCGGAACAGTGGACACTCCGGGCGTGGAGAGCCCCTGCCGGAGCCGCACCCCCGAGGAGAACCTCAGGCTGTTCCGGGAGATGCGCGACGGCAAGTACGCCGACGGCGAGAAGGTGCTGCGCGCCAAGATCGACATGGCCCATCCGAACATGCTGATGCGCGACCCTATCATGTACCGCATCAAGCACGCCTCGCATCACCGCACCGGTGACAAATGGTGCATCTATCCGATGTATGACTATACTCACGGACAGAGCGACTCCATCGAGGGCATCACGCATTCGATCTGCACCCTCGAGTTCGACGTGCACCGCCCGCTCTATGACTGGTTCATCCGGACGCTGGACATCTTCCCGTCGCATCAGTACGAGTTCGCGCGCCTGAACCTCACATATACCCTTATGTCGAAGCGCAAGCTGCTGGAGCTCGTGCAGAAGGGCTTCGTGGCCGGCTGGGACGACCCCCGAATGCCGACGCTCTGCGGAGTGCGCCGCCGCGGCTACACCTCCGAGGCGCTCAAGATGTTCTGCGAGAAGATAGGCGTTTCCAAGCGCGACCAGCTCATGGACATACAGCTGCTCGAATGGTGCGTGCGCCAGGATCTCAACGCGCGCTCGAACCGCTACATGGTCGTGCAGGATCCGATAAAGGTCACCATCACCAACTGGCCCGCCGGTCAGGTGGAGTGGTTCGACTGCCCGCTGAACCCGGCAGAGCCGGAGGGCGCGACCCGCAGGGTGCCTTTCACCGGGGAGCTGTGGATAGACAGGGCCGACTTCATGGAGGACGCGCCGAAGAAGTTCTTCCGCCTGAAGCCCGACGGCGAGGTGCGTCTCAAATATACCTACATCATCAAGTGCGGGAAGGTCATCAAAGACGCTGACGGCAAGGTCGTGGCTCTCGAATGCAGTTACGATCCCTCGACCCGTCCCGGAGGCGGCGAGTGGCGCAGCGTCAAGGGCACGATCCACTGGGTTTCGGCCGATTATGCCAGGGAAATCGAAATCCGCAACTACGACAGGCTGTTCACGCTCGCCGACATGAGTCAGGTGCCCGAGGACAGGGACTACAAGGAGTTCCTGAACCCCGAGTCGCTCGTCGTCGGCTCCGGCCTTGCCGAACCCGCCCTGCTCGACGACGCTTCCGGCATCGCGGTGCAGTTCGAGCGCACGGGCTACTATGTCAAGGACAAGGATTCGACTCCGGAGAAGCCGGTCTTCAACAAGACGGTTTCGCTCAAGGATTCGTACAGGCCGGAATAGTTTCGCGGCTATATTTCAGAAGGCGGTTGCCTCCCGGCAGGCGGTGAATCTTGGAAAAAGCCTGCCGGGAGGCAACCGCCTTCAAACTGCTTTGCTCGATTGCAATACATCAGAAAACATTATTGACGCCGGCGCCGGACTATACGATCTCCGGCGGCTAAAGATCAAGCACTGCGCCGGGCTCGTTGGTGATAAACACTTGTCGCGCTAATGGGCCTGTGGTGCGCGTGAAACGTCTCCGCTCGTAACCAGTCACACTGATTCCGGGTGATTTGTCGCACCGTCATGTCCCGAAACCTTGTCAGGACACGGCTGCTGTGACCGGTGTTTTGCACGAAGGCCGCTGATTGCCATCCCGTGTTCGCGGTACGCCAGAAAATCAGTGTAGAACAGCAGTTTGTTCATCTTGGTGTACCATACGTCACCGCATTTTTCCAAAATATGGAACAGCGTGTTTTTCAGGCGGTCCAATGATACTGCCGCGTATCCGTTTTCCTGTCCCCGGCCGTGACTGAAGACTCTGCTCATCTCGTACCGCCCAGCGGGTCTCCAGGCGGTCGAGTTCGGAGATGATTTCCTGGATGCGGGCGCCGGCTTGTTGCAGGGCGTCGCAGGACATGCCGCAGGGGCTGATATGGTTGCGGTCACCGTGCGGCGGGATAAGGGGATGGTGGGATTCAAAATCATCATTTATTGTGATTGACGCGAGCGATCCCCCCGATATATCTTTGCACTCCTGAAATGTAAGGCATGAACAGATTCATTTCAATCCTATTCTGCGCGGTTTCCGCTTTCGTGTACGGTTCGACGGCGCCGGTGTCGGCCGCTGAGCCGGACGGAGCGATTTCGGGAAGGGTCGTTTCGGCGGAAGACGGGCGGCCGATAGAATTCGCGGTCATAAGTCTGCTTCCGTCCAAAATATATACGACGACTGATGTCGACGGAAACTACCGTATTGAAAACATTCCGATTGGCGAGGTGACCGTCGAGGCGTCGTTCTTCGGCATGAGTACGGAGTCGAAGAATCTCGTTATTACGGGCGGAAAGGATTATGTGCTCGATTTCACTCTGTCTGAAATCAGTTTCCGTATGCAGGAGGTCACGGTGACGGCTACCCGCGACGAAGCGGGCAAGGCGACGGCCTCGATGATCTCGCGCCAGGCCATGGATCACCTTCAGGCTTCTTCCCTGAATGACGTGATGTCGCTGCTGCCCGGCGTCGCGATTTCGAATTCGAGCATCAGCGGGGTCCAGAACCTGACCCTCAGGGGGCCAGGATACGGTGACGCCTCGATGAACAGTCTGGGGACGGCTGTCATCGTGGACGGAGCCCCGCTGTCCAACAACGCCAATCTTCAAGTGCTTTCGCCGGCGCTCAACTCCGGCAATCTCTCGACTTCAAACAATATGACGGGAGGAGGAGCTTCACCGGCGGCCGGAGTCGACATACGCAACATATCCACCGACAATATCGAATCGGTCGAGGTCATACGCGGAATAGCGTCCGTGCAGTACGGAGACATGACTTCGGGAGCGGTGATAGTGAAGTCCCGCGCAGGCGCTTCGCCCTATATCGTCAGGGTGCGTACGAATCCCAGCATCTGGCAGCTTTCGGCCAGCAAGGGGTTCCAGACGCGGAAGGCCGGAAGCTTCAATTTCAGCGTTGACTACGCATACAGTACGGAAAAGCTCACCGCAGCATACGAATCGTACCGCAGATTGAACGGCAAGCTCCTGTGGAGCAAGAATTTCGGCCCGCTCAACACCAATACATCCATTGATTTCAGCTACAGCAACGACTTCCAGGGCGACAATCCCGACATGGAGGAGAGGAACGTCATGACCGGGGCCTCCGGCATCGGAGCAAGGTTCTCGACCAACGGACATCTGAACCTTCAGAATGCCGGATGGCTCAAGTCGCTGGACTACAATATAGCGGGCGGCTATACCGACAAGCATTCCTTCCGGGAGCAGGAGGAGGCGAACTCCATGCAGCTCTACACCACGGCTCTCGGAAATTCCATAGTCAGCAATATTCCCGGAGCTGTCATCAGAGACGAGTACGGAGAGACCATAACCTCCTTTGCTCCCGGAGACGAGCATGCGTCCGCCACGGTGACGCCTTCCAATTATGTGGCACGATACGACATATACGGCAAGGAGATCAACGCCTACGGTAAACTGGTGGCCAATTTCTATGCGCGCATCGGAGAACATGCGGACAACGGCATAGTCGCGGGGGCCGACTTCAGAACCGACGGCAATCTCGGAGACGGACTGGTGAATACGGGAGGAGAGTATCCTCTGGAGCCTCGTGTGAGGCACAGGAGATACGGTGACATACCCTTTGTCAGCCAGCTCGGCATATTCGCCGAAGACAATCTGGTGTGGAAAATTGCCGGAAGGAAGCTCGACATAGTCGCAGGGGCCCGTTTCGACATGATAAACGGGAAGACGGTGTGGGAACCGCGTACGAATCTGTCGTTCGAGATCATTCCGGAGGTGTTCAGCATACGCGGCGGATGGGGAGTCAGCGCCAAGGCCCCCACTGCCATCTATCTGTATCCTGACAAATACTACTACGACGCCGTTCTCTACAGCAACATGCTTTCGGGCCTGGAGTCCTCGGAGGAACTTGTGATAGGGCGGACTTTCGTGTTCGACACCGAGAATCCGGATCTTGAAATCGCTACCAACCGCAAGGCGGAGATAGGATTCGACCTGAAGCTGGCCGGAAGATACAGGCTTTCGGTGACCGCATACGACGAGTTCATGGACAACGGCTATCTTTTCGGAAAGGATCTGAGCTGCTGGCAGCTGATTTCGTTCACCCAGTACGTCCAGGCCTCCAAGGAGGCCGGAGAACGTCCGGTTCTGACTCCCGGAAGAACCTACAACACATTCGCAAGCTGGTACAAGCCGTTGAACAACGATGTGAACCATAGCCGCGGAGTCGAATTCGAACTTGACCTCGGGCGTTTCGACGCCATCAGGACATCGTTCTATATGAACGGCGCATTCGCGGAAAGCAGTTCGTACAACAAGGGCGACACTTTTTCCGCAAGGGCGAGCTCTGAGTCCACTCTCGAATATAACATAGGAATCTATGAACCTGCTGTCGCAACCGACCGCTGGCAGAACCTCCTCACCACTTTCAGGGCGGTGCACAACATTCCCGAGCTCGGTTTCGTGGTCAGCCTCACCGCACAGGTCAACTGGTTCGAGCGTTGGTGGACGGAATACGGTGACGACGAGATGTTCGTGTCCTATATCTCGTGGAAAGACGGAAAGGTGTATGACTTCGACCCTGCGATGAAGGACGACCCGGAGTTCTCGTATATGTTCACCACGCGTTCCGCATACAGGAAAGAAGTCGAGATGACCCGGCCTTACCTGCTTCTGAACCTGAACATCTCGAAGGAGATAGGAGACTGGCTTACGGCGTCTTTCTATGTCAATAACCTGCTGAACAACAGGCCTCTCTATGAATCCAGAAGGAGCCCCGGCACCTTCGACGAGCTCGGAATCCCCATCTTCTTCGGTTTTGAAATGAAAATAACGATATAATAACCCCGTTTTTATGAAAAAGACAATATTGCTTTCTGTCGCGGCGCTTGGAATGGCCGCTCTGGCGGTCTCCTGCCAGAAAGAAGAGGTGGTGCCTGTCGCCGTCTCCGTAATCGTGGATGAATCCGCTCTCGTGGATGTCCCTTCCCCCGAATCATATACCGTGAGCCTCACGAATCTCTCCACCGCGGAGGTCATGACCGCGGAAACCGAAAACTCCACGGCAAGCTTCATGTCCGTGGTACCCGGTCTTTATGGCGTGAGTGTCCTGGCGACGGCTTCCGATGGCGGCAAGTCGTACAATTATTCCGGTTCCGCCTCTTCCGTGGAGATATCGGCCGAGGGTCAGACAATCAAGGTCCCTGTGACCGTGGCTGAATCTTCGGCACTGGTGCTCAAGGAAATCTACTACGCCTGCTCCGGAGACTATTACATCCGCGAGCAGTTCTACGAGGTCTACAACAACTCCGACGCCACGGTCTATCTTGACGACCTGTGCATCGCCGAAGTCGATTACTACAACCAGGTCGACAAGGCTCCCTATAACTTCCAGATAGAGAATCCGCAGAACTATGTATTCGCCGGAGATGTATGGCAGATTCCCGGCGACGGCACGAGCTATCCCCTGCAGCCCGGCGAGAGTGCTGTGATAGCCCAGTGGGCGACTGACCACTCCATGGAGTCGCTGAATCCCGGTTCCGCCATCGGCGACCTCAGCAGCGCGGAATTCGAGGCTCTGACCGGTGAGAGCACGGCCGGCACTACCGTGATCACGGACAATGCGGCGATCGACATGGAGCACCCCGTCATGGCCTATTCGCAGCCTCAATGGCTCACTTCCACAGGAGGGGCGACCATGGTGATATTCTATCCCGGGCATGAGCTCAATTCGGAGAATATGATCGCCGCAGAGGGGCTCTACGGCGGAGCCCGCGAGATTCCTGTCGAGTGGATCCTCGACGGAGTGAACGCGGTGCCGGACGAGACCATGATCCAGTATAAGGGTTTGCCTGACAACATCGACGCGGGCGCCGTCTGGACAGGCGAGGCCTACTGCGGCAAGAGCATAGCCCGCAAGATTTCCGAAACCCGCGATGACGGAAGGATAATCTACATGGATACGAACAACAGCTCCAATGACTTCGAGGTCATGGACAAGCCTGAGATACGTCGCAACGGCGCCAAGATTCCTTCATGGAACACCTGGGCTGAATAATGAAGCGTACCGAAGTGACAAGAACAGCTCTTGCAGGAACTATGCTGCTGTGCCTCTGCCTCGCGGCGGGGGCGCAGGAGCGTGCTGTTCCGGCAACGAGGGAAACTGCTGTCGGCTCCAGCTTGTGGCTCAGAAGTTCCAACAGCGCCGGTCTCGCCCTGGACTCGCTCGGAGTGATGTCCGATCTGTCGCTTGGCTTCTCATTCGAACAGGGAGGACTCAAGTCGGTCTGGGCAGGTGAGAGGGAGACAGATGCGGGAGTCGAGGCGAAAGGTGTGGCCAAGGTTGCGGGAATGACTTTGTACGGAGATTTCTCTTACGACTATACCGACATCTCCGGAGCCCGGTACAACGCCTCCGTGTATGAGCCGGCATACGACCAGCCGTATTATGTGGCGGACTATTCCGTTTCTGGCTGGAAGAAGCAGGCCTACGACATGGGGTTCCGCGGTGCGACTCCTCTTTTCTGGAGAGACAGGGCGGCATTCGGCTTCGAGGCACGCTACAAGGCCATGGTAGGAGCCAAGCAGACCGACCCGAGGACGGAGACCTTCAGATACGACCTGCTTCTCGCCCCGTCTTTCACCTTCAGCTTCGGCGGCGCCGGAACATTTGGGCTGAAGCTGGAGTACATGCACGGCTTCGAGAGAAGTACGCCGTCGGTCGAGAACGACTGGGTGACGCCGAGGGTCGCGATCATGCGCGGCCTTGGCTTCTACACCGCGGGTACGGCCGGCGGGAATCTCGGCTTCGACATATTCTATTACAAGACGAACCGCTATGGCGGATCATTGCAGTACGCCTTCAGTTCGTCTCCCGCCGACCTGCTCGTGGATGTGGGATCATATGTCTCCACGACATTGGTGAGCGAGAATCCCGAATTCCCCAGAATGAGGGGCCGGACTGAAAAATTCGGTCTGACCCTCGACGCCATGGCGAATCTCGGCAGGCGGAAGAATCATCGCGTCATGCTCCGCGCGGACTGGGGTTCGACTTCCGGATATGAGTATAATCAGCAGCTCGGCACTTCTCAGGGCGTTTCGCACTGGATTACTATAAACAATCCTCTGATGAGCACATACGACATCCTTGAGGCGGACATGTCGTACGTCTGGTATTCCGGATTTGACGGGAGCGGGGAGTATGATTTCAGACTCGGTCTTTCTGCTGACATGTTCATGATGATGCAGAAATATGTCGCGCCGCTTTCGCGTTTCGACGCATCGAACGCGGGCTTGCGGGTCTTTGCCGGATGGAACATTCCCGTCGGAGTCTCCGGCCGCCTGCTTCCGGAGCTGTGTGCCGGATATCGTCTGTCGCCGTCCGGCGTATATAGCTATGCCGGCACGATGAACCGGGATTCCGAAATTGTCCTGGACATGTATCCGTCCGAGCTGAATTTTCTTACGGCGGACAGGCTTGAGACATCTTTCGGTCTGACCTGGGCTCTCGGAGTCAGAGACAAGTCCTCGCTCTGCTTTTCGCTGCGAGGAGGCTATGACCACAGTTTCGGTCTCCGCGAGCATAGGCTGACGGCTGCCTTCGGAGTCGCCTATCTGTTCTGATTTTTCAGCTTTCGAGAATAATGATGATGAAGTTTCACAATATACTGACCTGTGCCGCGCTTCTGCCGGCGGCGGCATTTGCGGCGGACTTCCCGGATGCAGCCGGAAAAGCGGAGAACAGCTTCGCCATTGTCGTCGACAGCTGCACCTGGAAGGCCTGCGGCGCAGAGATAGCCGCCTATGGCGAAGCTGTCGGGGACCAGGGGCTCCGGGTGCTGACCATTGTGGATGAATGGTCGGCGCCGGAGCAGGTGAAGAGCGCGCTTCACGACGCATTCCTCCATGAAAACCTGGAGGGCGCCGTCTTCATAGGCGACATCCCCGTGCCGATGATACGCAGGGCGCAGCATCTCTGCTCCGCATTCAAGATGCAGGAGGATCCGGAGGACATGTTCAATACGAGCGTCCCTTCCGACAGGTTCTACGACGACTTCGACCTGAAGTTCGACTATATCGCGTCGGAAGACACCCTCGGCTTCTCATATTTCTACTACAACCTCAGGGGCGACGGCCCGCAGGAGATAGCTTCCGACATCTATACCGGGCGCATCAAGCCGACTCTCGACGGGGAGGCCGGGTATGCGCAGATCGCCTCGTATCTTGAGAAACTCGTCAGAATCAAGGAGGAGCCCAACGTCGTCGACCGTATACTCTCATATACCGGAAGCGGCTCGTTTTCCAACAGCCTCGTCGCATGGAAGGACGAGAGCGTGACTTTGCGGGAGCAGTTCCCGGACGCCTTCGTCGACGCGGACGGAGCCAGGTTCTACATTTATGCCATGTACCCTTTCCCCAAGGACGTGATACGGAAGGAACTTGCACGTGAGGACCTCGACATAGCCCTGTTCCACGAGCACGGCGTGCCTGACAGGCAGTATCTCAGCGATAATCCGCCAGTTCAGGGAATCGGCGCCTACTATGAAGACGCGAAAAGAAGGCTGCGCTCCGAGCTGGCCACTCGGATCCGCTACGGCAGCGGCGAGGTAGAGGCGATAGAGGCGCTGAAACTTAAATACGACCTGGACGACAGCTGGTTTGACGGGCTTCATGACCCGGCTGTGGCTGCCGCGGATTCGCTCTACGACCTCAGGACGGGTATCATTCTCGAAGATATCCGCGAATGGAACCCTGACCCTCTGGTCACCATTTTCGACGCCTGCTACAACGGGGATTTCCGCGAGAAGGACTGCGTGGCCTCAAGCTATATCTTCGGAAGCGGCCGCAGCGTGGTCTCTCTCGGGAACAGCGTCAACGTGCTGCAGGACAAGAGTTCCTCCGACCTGCTCGGCATGCTCTCCTGCGGGTTCAGCGTGGGCCAGCTGGCGCAGATGACCAATATCCTGGAGTCGCACGTGATCGGGGACCCTACCTTCTGTTTCGCGCCTTCGGATCCCGACGCCCCCAAACCCGACTTCCATGAATCCGACCCCGGCTACTGGCTGTCGGTGCTTGAAGACGACAGCCGCTGCGACATGCGGGGACTCGCGCTGCACAAGCTTTATCTGCTGGACTATGACGGGCTTTCCGACCTGCTGCTGGAGGTCTTTGAAGATGCGGATGAATATATGCTGCGCCTTCAGGCCATGCACCTCTCGGCGCATTATGCCGACGGCAACTATGAAGAGCTTCTGCTCAAGGCTCTCGACGACCCCTATGAATTCATACGCCGCAAAGCCGTGTATTACGCCGGACGCACCGGTGACATGCGTTTCGTGGAGCCCGTCGCCCGGATGTATCTCAGGGACCACACTTCGAAGCGCATAAACTTCAATCTTGTCAGCACGGCTCCGTTCTGGGGAGTTGACGCCGTTCCTGATGCGGTGGAGCGCCTGATCGCCGCCTCCGACGAGATCTTCGACAAGGAGGCCGTACTCGAGGAAATGGTAGGGGCGCTGCGTGACGGAATGAGCATCCCTATGTCCGTGATGAAGACTTTTGAGACGAGGGAGAATCTGATGAAGTCCCGCTTCTATGTGTCCGTGCTGCGCAACATGCCCTATCCTTTTCTCACCGAGAAGGTTCTGGAATATGCCGCCGACGAGTCTCTGCCTCTTGACCTGCGGGTGCAGCTGGCCGAGGCTCTGGGCTGGTATGTCCGCAGCGGCACCCGCTTCGAGATAATCGCCGGATGTCGTGAGATTCTGGAGACTCAGGGGGCTTCGATTGCGCCTGAACTGGCGGATGAACTCAACAAGACCATCAACAGACTGGAGGAGTATTCAAGATGAAAATAACAGTATCAGCGATGGCCCTTGTCCTGTCGGCCGCGACCGTGTGTGCCGCCGCAAGGCCCGGGCATGTCCCTGCGCAGAAGTCTGCGGAGACCTCACTGGCCCTTTTCGTCGACGCCGCGACCTGGGAGCACTGTTCGGAGGCGATATCCTCCTACCGCGACATCCTCGGCTCGGAGGGGCTGGGCGTGCATATATATCATGCGGACTGGGAGTCTCCCGAACAGATCAAGGATATAATTCTCAAGCTTGCCGACAACGGAAGACAGCCGTTGGAGGGGGCCGTGTTCGTCGGGGACATCCCTATGGTCAGGATAGGCGGAGCGCAGCATCTGACCACGGCTTTCAAGATGAACGAAGACGTCTACGACCGCACCGAATCCTGGGTCGTCAGCGACAGGTTCTATGACGACTTCGACCTTGACTTCAGATTCGTCGACAGCGACACGAGCGGTTTCTACTACCGCCTGACCGAAAAAGGCTCTCAGCGTGTCGAACCCGACATCTATTCCGCGCGCATGCTTGTGCCGAGGAGCATGGATGACAGGTACGGCCGGCTGAACCGCTATCTCGAAGAGGTGGTCCGCGCGCATTCCGAGGAGAATCCTCTGGACAACGTGTTCTTCTATGCCGGAAGCGGCTATAATTCCGACTGCCTGACTATATGGCGCCAGAAGCCCCTCGCGTGGAGGGAGTATTTTCCGGAAGCCTTCAGGAAGTCATCCACGAACAAGTTCCTCAACTACCGCTACGGCCGGGACATAATGTTCAGGCTGTTCCAGGAGATGCAGCACAGCGGCTATGACCTGATGGAACTCAGCGAACACGGGGCCGCGGACACACAGTACATCACCTCCGCCGGAGGTTCCGACAACCTGAGGGAGGATCTTACGAGAATCAGGAGCGTGCTCAGACAATATTACAGCAGGTATCGCGGCACCGAAGACGAGCAGCCTTTCCTCGAGGAGGCCGAGAACGACTACGGGACCGGGTTGAGGTTCTTTACCGACAGTTTCTATGTCCGGGACGCTGTCCGGGATTCGCTGGAAGATGCATTGGACAATCTCCGGCTCGACAGGATAGCGGATCTGCGTACGGGACCCAGGGTGCTTGTCCTGAACGCCTGCTACAACGGCTCCTTCTATGAAGAAGGATATGTGGCCGGGCATCATCTGTTCAACGGAGGAAAATGCGTTGTGGTTCAGGGAAATACCGTCAATGTGCTTCAGGACAAGTATGAAGACGAACTCATGGGCGTCCTTGCCGCCGGAGTCCGCATGGGAGCATGGCAGAAGGGGCTGCCTTATCTGGAATCTCATCTTGTCGGAGATCCGACATTCCGTTTCTCCTCTCCGGACGGGGAGTTCGCTTCCCGCTACGAAGCGCCGGAGCCGGACCTGCAATATTGGCTGCGCGAGCTGGATTCGCCCGAATCCCTGCACAGGGCGGCGGCCCTGAAGAAGCTGCACGAGCTCCGAGCTGACGGAATGCCTGGACTGCTGCTCAGGACTTTTGACCGTGACCCCTCATGGCAGGTGCGTCTGGAAGCCCTGCATCTGCTTTCTTTCTATCCCGGACCTGAATGCACTCTTGCCGTGCTGAAGGCTCTGGACGACCCCTACGAGCGCATCAGCCGCATGGCGGCCAGAATGGCGATGTTCATAGGCGACCCCGTGCTTCGCGCGCCACTGCAGAAAATAGCCGACGAGGCGGCCGACAGGCAGAGAGTGCAGTTCCTTGCCTCCGACGCCCTGCAGATAATGGACAGCCGCGATCCGAGCAACCTGAGCTGCCTCGACGGCCTGAAGTCGGAATCCGATGAGACGAAGATCAGTTCCATACGCTTCATGCGCAACTACAACCTGCATTTCGCGGTTCCCGAACTTCTGCCCATGCTCTCCGACGAGAGCCTGTCGACCAAGGTGAAGATCTGCATGGCCGAGGCCCTGGGGTGGTTCAGGCTTTCCGTCAACAGAGACATGATAGCGGATTATATTTCGTCCATGGACATGAGCGCTCTGGATCCGGACTATGCCGCGGAATTGAACAAGACCTTGAAACGCCTGAAGTGACGTCATGATGAAAAAATTGAAAATGGCCGCGTCCGCCGTTCTGCTCATACAGGCGGTTGCGATAAATGCGCAGAACGTCCCTCTGCTTCCCCGGTTCGCCATGTTGAAGTCCGTAGAAGCGCAGACTGGCGTTCCGGCGCGTCCGTGGTCCGCTCCTGCCGACGATGTGAGCCTCCCCGAGGCGGTGGACAACAGCATTCTTGAAGCCTTTCCCCCGATATTCAGCCAGATAGGCGGTTCCTGCGCCCAGGCTGCGACGATAGGTTACATGTTCACCTACGAGGTCAATTCCTTGCTGGGGCGCAAGGCTGACGTGCCGGAGAACCGTTTCAGCTATCTTTATTCGTGGAACTTCATCAACGGAGGAAAGGACGAAGGCTCCTTGAGCTGGGACGGGATCGCGCTGTCCCTGTATTCGGGTATGATGACCGAGGCCGATTTTCCGACCCAGACTTCGGCATATTCCTTCCGTTGGGCGAGCGGCTACGACAAGTATTTCAGGGCCATGCACTACAGGGTGAAGTCTTTCGAATACATGGATGCCGGTTCACCTGAAGGTGTGTCGGCGCTCAAGCGCTATCTTTATGACGGCGGCGAGAAAGGAGGCAGGGGAAGGGTGGTGGTGTTCTCTTCGGCCTCGGAGGGCTGGAGGATGGACGATGATTATGACGGCCCGTCGCTTACGGGATACAGGAGCATACTGCTGGAACTGCCAGTGGACGGCGCGCATGCGATGACCATAGTAGGCTATGACGATACCGTGGAATGTGAGTTCTACGACAGGACCACCTGCGGCGCCTTCATCGCCGTGAACTCCTGGGGCCCGTACATGCACGACCGTGGCAGGTATTACATACCGTACTGCTTCTTCGAGGAAGATCAGGATCCGGAGTATGTGCTTTCCAAGGAAGTCGTCGGGATAGACGTTGAATATGTGGAGCCTGTCCTTGCTTTCAGCGCGGGAGTCGACTACAGCTCCCGTGACGATCTGAGCTTTTCGGTCGGTGCCGCCTCCGGGGCATGGGCGGAGTCTCCCGAAGTGACATGGCAGGTGAACATTGCCAGGAACCAGGGAGGGGACTATCCCATGCAGGGTTCCGGCTTCGATTCCGACATAGAGTTCGGTTTTGATGCGAGCCCCATTGCCGATGAGTCTTTCGCCATGGATGATGTCACATGGTTCCTCGGAGTGACCAAGAACGCCCGGGGCAAAGTGAACGGCAGCGGCCGTGTGACTTCGTTCAGGGTCCATGACTATCGAGACGGTGAGGATGATCCTGTAGTGCTTGCGGCGGAGCTGCCGGAGGATACTGAAATCAGAAACGGGACTAACTGGTATGCGCTTAAGACGACCGAACCGGAGACCACCTCCGCCTCGCCCGTAGAATGGCTTCAGGCTGACGGACAGCCGCTGAAGGCGACTTTCATTGTCAGGACGGCCGACGGAGGCTATGCCAAGGTCAGGTTTTCGGAATATGATAGAGAAAATGGTAAAATCAATCTAAGATATGTCTACACTTCGGACACTCATCTCGGCCATTAGCGCCGCCATGCTTCTTTCCGTTTGGGGCTGCAATCGGGAACCTGTTCAGGAAAGAGTGGATTCCGGCGCTGAAGGCATCGTCGTCGAAGGTCTGAGCGACGACCGTTGGACCTATTTCTCTTTCAGTGAATCCGAGGTCGTCGGAACCAGTGAATTCGGCTCCGACGAGCAGGATGCGCTCTGGGCCGGCAGGACTGACTGGGACATAGCTATATGCGGTGAATTCCTGAGAACCAACAGCGGAACTTCCGGAATCGGAAACGGGGGTATACAGCGGAACACCATTACGGATTTCTATAATCTGACCGAAGCCCCGGATGACGGATATCTGGAGGATGTCGATGACATTGTCGTTGCCCGTTGAATCCCGCACGCTTATTCGCTGAGCTCCAGCCAGCGGGTCTCCAGACTGTCGAGCTCGGAGATGATTTCCTGAATCCGGGCGCCGGATTTCTGCAGGTCTTCGTAGGACATGCCGCCGGAACTCATCTCGGTTTCGAGCGCGGCTTTTTCCTGCTCGAGTTCCGGCATCCTGGCCTCGATGGCCTCAAGCTCCTTTTTCTCCTTGTAGCTGAGCTTTCTCGGCCCGTCCGCCAGCGGCTTTGCGGGTCTGGACGCTGCGGGCTTGGGTGCGGCGGCCTGCTCCTTCTTCCTTGCGGCCTCGACGTCCTTTATCCATGCCCGATATTCGCTGAACTTCCCGACGAAGTCCTTCACGACACCGTCGCCGCAGAACACGAGCAGGTGCTCCACGGTCCTGTCGAGGAAGTGGCGGTCGTGGCTGACCACTATCAGGCTGCCGCCGTAGTCGGCGAGATACTCTTCAAGGATGTTGAGGGTCACGATGTCGAGGTCGTTGGTCGGCTCGTCGAGAATCAGCAGGTTGGGGTTCCGCATCAGTATGGTGAGCAGATAGAGCCGCCGCCGTTCGCCGCCGGAGAGTCTTGAGACGCGGGTCGTGTACATGTCCCTCGGGAACATGAAATTTGAGAGCAGCCGGGTGTCCGAAACCACGTCCATCACGGTCATTTCGCCGTCGAACTCCATGCCCTGCTGGCGGTAGTAGCCTATGACCAGCGAGGTCCCGCGGTCTATGCTGCCGGAATCTGGAGCTATCGCCCCGGTGAGCAGGTCGAGGAAGGTTGACTTGCCTATGCCGTTCCGTCCTACTATTCCGATTTTGTCGCCGCGCTGGAAGTTGTAGCTGAAATCCCTGAGCATGGTATGCCCGTCCCAGCTGTAGTTCACGTTCCTGCAGTTGATTATCTTGTTGCCCAGGCGCGAGGCGGAGCCTATTCCCTCGAGCGAGATCTGGCGGTCGTCGCGCTGCTGCCCGGCCCTTTCGGAGAGTTCGCGGAAGGCGTCTATGCGGTATTTCGCCTTGCCTGAGCGGGCGCAGGGGGTCGCGTGTATCCATTCGAGCTCGCGCCGCAGCAGGTTGCGCACCTTGTCGGTCTCGGCGTTCCACGAGGCGATGCGCTCCTGGCGTTTTTCGAGGTAGTTCTGATAGTCGCCGCGGTAGCTGTAGACGGCTCCCTGGTCGAGCTCCATCACGATGTTGCACACGCGGTCGAGGAAGTAGCGGTCGTGCGTGACCATCAGAAGCGTGCAGCGGCTGCGCCTGAGGTATCCTTCGAGAAATTCAATCGCCTCGATGTCCAGGTGGTTCGTAGGCTCGTCCATTATCAGGAAGTCGGCGCCGAGCGCGAGCATCTCGCTGATAGCCACGCGCTTTATCTCCCCGCCCGAGAGCTCCTCCATCTTCTTCGAGAAGTCCGGCAGCCGGAACGACGTGAGCAGTTCGGCGAGCCTCTGGCGGAATGCCGCCTTCTCTTCCTCATGGAAGCCGGCGGTGTCGCGGCCGCTGTGGGCGATGACCTGCTCGAATATGCTGAGCCCGGGTGACCAGTCGTAGTCCTGCTCCAGGAAGGCTATGCGTATGTCCTTGAGGAACATGACCTTGCCGCCCGAATCGGAACTGTCCTTGCCGGCCAGTATGCGCAGCAGCGAGGTCTTTCCGGTTCCGTTGGGTGCGATCAGGGCGATCTTGTCGCCTTCGTTGACATTGAAGCCTATGTGCTCGAAAAGGACTTTCGGGCCGTAGGACTTGGAGATGTTCTCGATTTGCAGGTAGCAGGCCATCGGCTATACGAGTCCGAGCACCTTGTCTCGCGAGAGCAGGCAGTCGCCGACCGAGGCGGCGCGGCGGTCGAGCCTGGACAGGACTATCTTGGTGTCGGAGGACACGCGGGACAGTGACAGGCGGTTGACTGCCGTCTTGATGGGCAGCAGCAGGTAGTCCTTCCCGACTATGAGCCGTCCGCCGATGACCACGAGCCCGGGATTGAAGATGTTGAGCACTCCGGCGATGCCGCGGCCCAGGGTGTCTCCTATCTTGCCTATGCTGTCGATGGCCAGCACGTCGCCTTCCTCGACGGCCCTGAGGATTTCGTCCAGCTCTATGTCCCCGTTCCTCTGGTAGCTTGCCAGCAGGGAGGAGGAGTGCCCGCGCTTGAGCTCGTCCACCATGATGCGGTGCAGCGCCGAGCCGGAGGCGCCGGTCTCGAGGCATCCGACCTTGCCGCAGCGGCAGATGATGTCGTTGTTCAGGGCGGGGAAGTGGCCGATTTCGCCCGAATATCCGGACTTGCCGTAATAGAGCCGGCCGTCGGCGATTATGCCCATGCCGAGACCCCAGCTCAGGTTGATGAAGATCATGTTCGGGTCAGCCTCCCTGCCGAGGTTCATGTATTCTCCATAGGCCATGGCCCTGGAGTCGTTCTCTATGTTGACGGGGAGCTTGAACTCCTTCTCGAATATGCTCTTGAGGGGGATGTCGTCGCTCACGAAATAGCTCAGGCTGTAGCCCTTCTCGGGGTTCACGCGGCCGGACAGGCTGACGCCTACGCCGAGCACCTTGATCCACGGAATCCCGCACTTGGTGACCTCGTCCTTGACCATGCGGCATATCGTCCGGAACGAGAGTTCGTTGGCTTCAAGCACGAACTCTATGTCCTGGATGAAGTTTATTATCTCCCCCTTGAAGTCGCTGATGGCGATATGGAAATGGTGCCGGGCGATGTCCACGCCCACGAAATATCCGGCCTCGGGATTGAGTCCGTACACGCTGGGCCGGCGTCCTCCCGAGGTGCCGACCTTTCCTTCGTCCTGAATGAAGTTGTCGTCGATAAGCTCGGCGATCAGTTTTGTTATGGTGGGCACGCTGATGCCCAGTGCGCGGCTGAAGTCGGCAATGCTGTAGTTCGTGTGCGTGATGCACAGACGGAGGATTTCTCTTTTGATCGCAGCGTTCTTGCTGGAAGTTTCGCCGAGGAAGGAAGGGAGCATAAAATTCATATTATATGCAAATATATCAAAATATTTGATATATGGAGGGGACTTTTGTGAAAAATCTTAAAAATTAACAAAATGCGGCGGTGGAAGATAGTCCGCCGGACGGATTTGCCGTCGTTTCCGGTTTCGCAATATCAAAACTACTTGTTATTTTTGTGAGAATTTAACCAAATTGCAGAGAACCGATGAGGCTTTTCTCGAAACTGCGCAAGAAGATCCGTTCGATGCGGCTCTCGCTGAGGGCCAAGCTGGTCCTGAGCCTTCTGTCGATAGTGGCGATACTGCTCGTCTCCTCCGTCATCTCCGTCATGGAGTACTCGAGGATGAGCAACTACGTGTCCGAGCTGATCGCCGACGACATAAGCAGCATCAATGTCGCCAACAGGCTCGCGGACATGAGCAACACCTACAATCTCGAGATTCTCGAGGCCATAGGCGAGGGGGCGTCGGGACGCATTCCCGATTTCGACGACGAGTACTTCAAGACCAACTGCGAGCGGCTGCGGATGAGCCATACGATAAACCAGGCCTATCCGATGGCGGATTCGGTCATGTATTCGTATGCGGCCTACATGCTGACCTCGCTGGAGCTCGAAAGCGTGGTGAATTCGGACTTCATCGACAACAGGGAATGGTATTTCGACCGCCTGCAGCCGCGCTTCGACCGCCTGCAGAGCGATATAGACAACCTCACCAGAACCATCTACGAGGACCTGGAGAAGAACTCCGCCACCTTCGACAGGGGCTTCTACCGCAGCATCATACCGGGCATCGTGGCCGTCGCCGTGGGGCTCATGCTGGTGCTCATGCTGCTTTTCTTCATCCTTTCCTACTATGTGAATCCGCTGTACAGGATGCTTGAGGGGCTCAGCGCATACAGGTCGGCGGACAAGAAATACACCGTCCGCTTCGAGGGCGACGACCAGCTGGTGGAGCTCAACGAGGGCATCTCCGAACTGGCGGGCGAAAACCAGCAGCTGCGCCGCAGGGTCAGGGAGCTCAGAAGGAAATGAACTGGAAGGTAATCATAAGGAACATAGGCTTCGCATTGCTCGTCAATGCGCTTTTCATGCTGTTCTCGGTCTTCGTCTCGATGGCCAACGGCAATGATTCCGCGCTGGCGGCGCTGATGATCTCGTTCACCATCACCTTCATTGTCGGCATCTTCCCGTTCTTCTTCGTGCGCAAGACCACCTCCATCTCCCTGCGCGAGGGATATGTCATAATCACGCTTTCCTGGCTGCTGTCCTTCCTGTTCGGCCTGCTGCCCTATGTGCTCTGGGGCGGTCCCTTCACTCTCTCGAACGCGATATTCGAGTCGGTCAGCGGGTATACGACCTGCGGCGCCACGATTCTCGCCGACGTGGAGGCCCTGCCCGACAGCCTGCTGTTCTGGCGGTCCTCGACGCATTTCATAGGCGGTCTCGGCGTGGTGGTCTTCCTGCTGCTGATCATACCCGAGTCCAGCCAGATGCGCATGCGGCTGACCAACATGGAGCTGAGCTCGCTTTCGCGCAGCGGCTATTCATCGCGCACGACCGGCGTGGTCGCGATCTTCGCATATGTGTATCTCGCCCTGGTGGCTCTCGCTGCGATAGCCTATATCCTTGCGGGCATGTCGCCGTTCGACGCGCTCTGCCACGCCATGGCGGTGGTCGCGACGGGCGGGTTCAGCACGAAGTCGGCGTCCATAGCGGCCTTCGATTCCTATTGGATAGAGGGAATCACCATGCTTTTCATGTATCTTTCGTCGATACATTTCGGCCTGCTCTACCTTACCGTGGTCACCCGTTCGCTCAAGCCGCTCGGCAGCCCCATAATCAAGTTCTATACTGCGTTCGTGGCGGTGGTGGCCGTGTTCCTCGGCATAGGGCTCAAGACCGGAGGCTTCTCCGGCAGCTGGTTCGACGCGCTCTGGGACGGGCTCTTCAACACGCTGACCATATCCTCCACCACCGGCTTCGCGAATCTCGACAACTCGCAGTGGCCCTGGTGGATGATCGTGCTGACGCTTTTCCCCGCCATAGTGTGCGGCACGACCGGTTCGACCTGCGGCGGCATCAAGTCCGACAGGGCCCTGATCTTCTTCAAGGCGATAGGCCGCTATGTCAACTCCATCCTGCATCCTTCGTCGGTCAACGAGATCCGGCTCGGGCGCAGGATACTTCGCGACTCCGAGGTCTCTCCCCACCTGCTGTACATCAGCATATACATGTTCCTGATATTCGTGTCGATGCTGCTGTGTCTCTGCACGGGGCTTGATTTCGAGAACTCGCTCGTGGCTTCGGTCATGAGCATGGGCAACGTCGGTCCGGGCTGCGGCGAGCTCATGGGAAGCCTCGGCTGCTACGACAGCGCTCCGACGCTCGCGAAGCTGATCTTCTCCTTCGACATGTTCCTCGGCCGCGTCGAGATATATCCCGTCCTCGCGGTGCTCGGAATGATTTTCGACAAGAGGGACAGATGAGCAGGGCGGACTTCCTCCATTCGCGTTTCATCGAGCGCTTCGGCTACGAGCCCACCCCCTGCCAGGCCGGGCTTTTCCGCAGCCTCGCCGATTTCGTGACCTGCGACGACGCGGACATCCTCGTGGTCAACGGCTATGCCGGCACCGGTAAGACCTCGGCGATTGCGGCCGCGATCGCCGTATTGGACGAGATGGGCGCGAAGTCGGTTCTGCTGGCTCCGACGGGCCGCTCCGCCAAGGTGCTTTCCTCGGCCGCGCATCGTCCGGCTTCCACGATCCACAAGCATATCTACCGCCAGAAGTCCATGGGCGCCGACGGCTGCGGCAGCTTTTCGCTCGCGCCCAACAAGGCCAGGGACACCCTCTTCGTGGTCGACGAGGTTTCGCTGATAGGCTCGGACTCCACCGAGAGCGCCGGCAAGGGCGGCGCGGTGTTCGGCACCGGCAACCTGCTCGAAGATCTCGTGAACTTCGTCCGGAACGGGGCCGACTGCCGTCTCGTGCTCATAGGCGACGACGCGCAGCTGCCTCCGGTCGGTCTCGAGACCTCCCCTGCCTTGTCGAGGGAGTCCATGAAATGGTTCGGAGGGGTGCGCTGGTGCACTCTGACCTCGGTCGTGCGCCAGGCTGCCGAGTCGGGGATATTGCGCAACGCGACCATGCTCAGGCAGCTGCTCGCGGAGTGCAGGGAGCATGGCGGGCAGGTGAACCTGCGGCTCGATCTCTCCGGGGCCGGCGACCTGTGCCGCATAGGAGGGGGAGAGCTCATGGACGCGCTCGGCGACGCCTACGACCGCTACGGGCAGGACGGCACCGTGGTGCTCTGCCGCTCCAACAAGCGGGCCAACCGCTACAACCTGGGCATAAGGTCGCGGGTGCAGTACAAGGAGGAGGAGCTCGTGCGGGGCGACAGGCTCATGATAGTCAGGAACTGCTACCAGTTCCTGGAGGATGTGCCGGAACTCGACTACATTGCGAACGGCGACATCGCGAAGCTCGTGAGGATAGGCGGCTACGAGGAGAGGTACGGCCTGCATTTCGCCGATGCGCTGCTGTCGTTTCCGGACTACGGCGATGTGGAGATAGGCGCGAAGGTATGCCTGGACGCGCTGCATTCCGAGAGCGCGTCGCTCTCCCGGGAGCAGCAGGACATGCTGTTCGAGGGAGTCTGGACTGACTGTTCCGACCGCGGAACCCGCCGGAAGATATGGGAGGCCGTGCGCGAGGACCCCTTCTACAACGCCCTGCAGCTCAAGTACGCCGAGGCCATCACCTGCCACAAGGCCCAGGGCGGCCAGTGGGACTGCGTGTTCATCGACTGCCCGTTCTGGCAGCCGGAACAGAGCGCTGATGACATCAAATGGCTCTACACTGCGCTGACCCGCGCGGTGGAGAAGGTCTATCTGGTCAATTTCCCGGACAGGTTCTTCGGATGAGCCGCATTTTAAAGGATTTTTCCCTGTTTGCATGAATATGACGAAGAAGATTTTCCTTATCTGCCTGCTTCTGACGGCATCGCTTGCGGAGGCCGCCGAGGACATGAACCTGACCCTTTCCCCTGACAGCACGATGGTGGCGTTCACCCGGGGGAATGACCTGTGGGTGCGCTGTCTGGCCGATTCGAGCGAGACCCGGCTGACTTCCGACGGCACCGAGCTGATACTCAACGGATATGCGTCATGGGTGTATTACGAGGAGATTTTCGGGCGCGCTTCGAACTACCGCGCGTTCTGGTGGAGTCCCGACTCGCGCCGCATAGCATATTACCGCTTCGACAACGCCGAAGTCCCGGTGTTTCCGATATTCTCGCCCTTCGGCCAGAGCGGGTCGCTTTCGCTGACCCGCTATCCTAATGCCGGGCAGACCAACCCCTCCGTGCGGGTCGGTGTGGTCGAGCTCGCCACGGCGGAGACTACCTGGGCGGATTTCGATTATGCCCTCGACCAGTATTTCGGGACGCCGTTCTGGTCTCCTGATTCAAGGGAGCTTTTCGTCCCGCGCGAACCCCGCAGGCAGAATATCCTCGAACTCTATGCGGTGGACGCGGCCGACGGTTCGCTCCGCCAGGTCTACAGGGAGGAATATCCCACCTGGGTTGAATGGATAGACGACATGCTGTTCACCGACGACGGCTTCTATATGGCGCGCAATTTCGAGACCGGATGGGAGCAGATTTATTTTCTCGGCTATGACGGCTCGCTCAAGCGCCTTACCGAAGGGGAGAACTGGGATGTGAGGCTGCTGCGTACGGACGGCAGGGGACGCGTGTGGTTCACTGCCAAGCGCGACTCCCGCCTGCGGCCGGCGCTTTACCTGCTTGACCGCAGGGGGAAGGTCACCGCCCTTACCGATCCGGAATTCTATGTCTCCGGCGTGGAGTTCTCCGACGACGGCCGCAGCTTCACCGCGACTGTCTCCAACGCGCGCACCCCGGCGGTGGGCATAAGGGGACGCAGCGACAGGTTTGACTGCCAGCCGCTGGATGCCGCTTCGCCGACTTCCGCCGATTCCGAAAGTCTTCCGCGCCCGGAGGTCGTGAAGATAGAGAACGACGGCTTCGACCTCTATGCGCTGATGTCGCTGCCCGAGAATTTCGATCCTGCCCGCAGGTATCCCGTGGTCATGCAGCTCTACGGCGGTCCCGGCACTCCTTATGTGCGCGACAGGTGGCGCGACAGGGACGCTTCCGACGAATGGTGCTTCCGCAACGGGGTCATCTACATAGTCTGCGATCCCCGTTCTTCGGGGGAGAACGGCCGCCGGGGCATGGATCAGGCGTTCGGAAAAATGACGGTGCTGGAACTCGGCGACTATGCGGCGTGGGCGCGCTGGCTGCAGTCGCTGCCTTATGTGGACGGAGCCCGCATCGGAGTCAAGGGCTTCTCGTTCGGAGGCACGACCACCGCTATGCTGGTGCTGCGCTATCCGCAGTATTTCCGCTGCGGCATAGCCGGCGGCGGGGTCTACAGCTGGCTGCTCTATGATTCGCATTATACCGAGCGATTCATGGACACCCCTCAGGCCAATCCGGAGGGCTATGCCGAAGCGAGCGTTCTGGACTGGGTGCCCAAGGTGTTTTCGCAGGATGATTCCGCCGCGAAGCCGCTTCCGGGGGCTCTGCGGCTTACTCACGGTACAGGCGACGACAATGTGCATTACCAGAACACCCTGCTTCTCATGGATGCGCTGCAGAAGGCCGGCTATCAGTTCGAGCTGATGCTGTATCCGGACGGGATGCACGGTTACCGCGGCCTCCAGCATGAGCATGACGCGGCCGCCGAGGCGGATTTCTGGACGCGCTGGCTGCTGGAATGACATATTCCCGCCCGTGTTCCGCAGATATCGGATAATTTGCTATATTTGCCGGAACACGAATTCTCAGGGCAGGGTGAGATTCCCTACCGGCGGTGAAAGCCCGCGACTTCCCGGCGACGGGGACTGAACCGGTGTGATTCCGGTGCCGACGGTAAAGTCCGGATGGAAGAGAAGCGATATGTGGAACGAAGAAGACATCAAATTCATGCGGAGGGCGATCGCCCTTTCGCTCAGGGGCCGGGGCCGCGTAAATCCCAATCCGATGGTCGGCGCCGTCATAGCAAGGGACGGCGAGGTGCTGGCCGAGGGCTGGCACAGAGCTTACGGCGGACTGCATGCCGAGACCGACGCACTTTCCTCATGCACCGGAGACCCTTCCGGGGCTACCATGTATGTGACGCTCGAACCCTGCTGCCATCAGGGCAAGCAGCCGCCGTGCACCGATGCGATAATCAGGGCCGGAATCGCGAAGGTGGTCTTCGGAATGACCGATCCGAATCCTCTGGTGGCCGGAAAAGGCCTGAAGATTCTGCGCGAGCACGGAATAGAGGTCGTGCACGGTCTTCTGGAGCCGGAGATAAGGCGGTTGAACCGCGTCTTCATCAAATTCATCACGGAACGGCGTCCCTGGGTGACGCTGAAATGGGCGATGACCATGGACGGACGCGTGGCCGCGTCTTCCGGCGATTCCGAATGGGTCAGCTGCGAGGAGTCGCGCCGTCTGGTCCATGAGCTCCGCGGTTCCAACATGGCGATAGCTGCCGGCCGCGGCACGGTCGAGTCCGACGATCCCATGCTCAACTGCCGTATCGAAGGGTTGCGCCAGCCTCTGCGCCTGGTGGTGGATTCGGGTGCGGCTCTCCGGACAGGCTCCGCCATCGCGAAATCGGCCGGCAGCTTCCCGGCCATGCTCGCGCATCTGCCCTCGGCGCCGTCCGCGAAGCTTGAGGCTCTGCGGACCCTGGGGGTGCGCACTCTCGAATGTTCGCCGGACCCGGCCGGAAGGGTGGATGTCGCCGACATGCTTGACAGGCTCGGGGCGCTGTCCGTGGACTCCCTGCTGGTGGAAGGCGGTCCCGGACTGAACTGGAGCTTCGTCGAAGCCGGACTGGCGGACGAGTTCTATATTTTCGTGGCTCCCAAGTTCATCGGCGGAAGTTCGGCCCCGGGGCCTCTGGGCGGTGAAGGCTTGCAGAAGATGGCAGGGGCGCTGCCTATGGAGATAGAATCGGTCTCCCGCAGCGGGGATGATATTCTGATACACGGATTTTCAGGAAAATGTTCACAGGAATAATCGAAGAAACGGGGACGCTGCTGTCCGTCCGCGGGGATTCCTCCGGAGTCAGGCTCGAGATTGCGGCGTCGAAGGTGCTGGAAGGCACGGCTCCGGGCGACAGCATAGCCGTGAACGGGGTTTGTCTGACCGTGACGCCGGGCGACGGCCGTTTCACCGCCGATGCGATGCCGGAGACCCTGCGCAGGACTTCGCTGCACGCCCTTGCCCCGGGCGCCAGGGTCAATCTTGAAAGGGCGGTCGCCGCGGGCGGCAGGCTCGGAGGGCATCTGGTCTCCGGCCATGTCGACGCCTGCGGTAGGGTGATTTCGCTTGAGCGCGACGGCATAGCGGAACTGCTGCGCGTAAGGCTGCCGTCCGAGGTCGCGCGGTATGTCGCGGTCAAGGGCTCCGTCGCTCTTGACGGGGTGAGCCTTACGGTGACGGCAGTGGAGGACGCAGGCCTGACGGTCTCGCTGATACCCCATACCCGCGCGACGACGACGCTCGGACTGCTGCGGCCCGGCTCTCCGGTGAATGTGGAGGTGGACGTGATCGCACGCTATGTGGAAAGACTGCTCTCCGCTCCGGGGAGCGGCGCCGCCGGACAGGGCGGCCTTACGATGGAGTTCCTGAAGGAAAACGGATTCTGACGATATGGAAGAGAACAGATTCAATACGGTGGAGGAGGCTCTTGAAGCACTCCGGGACGGAAAGGTGATAGTGGTGCTGGACAGCGCCGAACGGGAGAACGAGGGTGACCTGATATGCGCCGCCCGCCATGCCGACACGGCCAACGTGAACTTCATGGCGAGCTGCGGCAAGGGGCTGATATGCATGCCGATGAGCGGCAGCCTGGCCCGGAAGCTGGATCTGCCGCCGATGACGGCTGTAAATACGGACAACCACTGCACGGCGTTCACCGTCTCCATCGACCATGTCTCCGTAACGACGGGCATTTCCGCCGCCGAACGCTCGCTTACCGCGAGGAAATGCGTCGAACCGGGCGCGAGACCGGAGGATTTCAGGCGTCCCGGGCACATGTTCCCGCTCGTCGCGGCTTCCGGCGGCGTGCTGGAGCGTCCCGGCCATACCGAGGCTACGGTCGACCTTATGCGTCTCGCCGGGCTTGAGGAATGCGGCCTCTGCTGCGAGATCATGAGCGCCGACGGAAGCATGATGCGCGAGCCCGAGCTCATGCGCTTCGCTGCCGAGCACGGGCTCAGGATAATCACAGTCGCCGGCATAGTGAGATACCGGAAGGCCCGGGAAGTCTGGATGGAGAAAGTCTCGGAGGCCGACCTGCCGACGAAGTACGGGCATTTCCGCATCTGCGGCTTCGTGAACCGCTTCGGCGGCGAGCATCATGTCGCGCTCGTCAAGGGTGACGTGGCGGGAGACGAGCCTGTGCTCTGCCGCCTGCATTCCGAATGCTTGACCGGAGATGTCTTCGGTTCGCAGCGCTGCGACTGCGGAGAGCAGCTCGCCGAGGCGTTGAGACGCATCGAGAAGGCCGGCAGGGGCGTGCTGGTGTACCTGAGGCAGGAGGGCAGGGGAATAGGCCTGATCAACAAGCTGAAAGCCTATGAGCTGCAGGAGAAGGGCATGGACACAGTGGAGGCGAACATAGCACTCGGATTCAAGCCGGACCTCAGGCACTACGATGCGGGGGCGGCGATACTCGCGGGGCTCGGCGTGAAGAAGATAGTCCTGATGACCAACAACCCCATGAAGATAGACGGGCTTGAGCGCTACGGCATCGAGGTGACGGGGCGCGACCCCATCGAAATGGGCTGCAACGAGCGCAACGAGGCCTATATGTACACGAAATACCGGAAAATGGGGCATCTGCTTCATTTCGCGGACGCCCCGAAGAAGGAAAATGACAACAAATGATAATGATACTGCGATGAAAGTTATTGAAGGAAATCTGTCGGCTGCCGGCCAGAAGATAGGCATAGTGGCGGCCCGTTTCAACGAGTTCATCACCTCGCGTCTGCTCGGCGGTGCCGAGGACGCCTTCCTGCGCCATGGCGGAGAGACTGACAAGCTTGAGGTCGCCTGGGTTCCCGGAGCGTTCGAGATCCCCTTCGCCGCAAAGAGGATGGCCATGTCCGGGAAGTATGACGCTATAGTGTGTCTCGGCGCCGTCATAAGGGGCGCGACCCCTCATTTCGACATGGTCGCGTCCGAGGCCACGAAAGGCATCGCCCATGTGGGCCTTGAGTGCAACGTGCCCGTGATTTTCGGCGTGCTGACCACGGACTCCATCGAGCAGGCGGTCGAGCGCGCCGGCACCAAGGCCGGGAACAAGGGTTTCGATGCCATGACCACCGCAATCGAGATGGTCAATCTGGCAAGGTCCCTATAGGTAGAGTTTCAGGAATTCGAGATAATAGTCCCAGTCCTGGGGCAGCACTCCGTGTCCGCCCTCGTGCATCACATAGCCGAGGGTGTTGAAGATTGGTGTCTCCGCCGCCGGCATCACATTGGTCCCGAGATCGTCCCGGCCCAGCAGTTCGTAGACCGGTCCCGCCTCCACGGCCGCGAGAAATTCGCCTCTGGGGTCCGACCAGTTGTCGGTGCTTCCCGTGGAGAGCAGCAGGGGTCTCGGCGCGACGAGCGCTATCACGAAGTGGGCGTCCATGGGCATCTGCTCCACCTTGCCGGCCCAGCCGGCGTAGTTTCTTGAGAACTGATAGGGGAAGCGCGTTCCTTCGGTCAGGTGGGCCACCGTCTCTCCGTAGTTGCGGCGGCTGAGCGCGGCTCCTCCCTCGCCGGAGCAGCTGGGTATCACCACGGCTATGCGGCTGTCCCGCGCGCCGGCCCACAAGGTGGTCTTGCCGAGCCTCGAACATCCGGTGAGGGCTATGCGCGAAGCATCGATGTCATCGTCCTTCTCGAAATAGTCGATGATGTTGCTCACACCCCAGGCCCAGGCTGAAATCGCGCCCCATTCATCGTCTCCGGCGGGCTCCTCCTGGCCGTCCTTTAACCAGAGGCCGCGCACGCCGTATTTCGCGGCATGGTTGACGTCAGGCTCGAAGTCGGTGTAGCATACCGTGGCGAAGCCATAGCCGGCGTCGAGAAATTTCCTTATCGTGCTGTCAAGACCGTGCTTCGGGCCATCGGCCGGAGTTTCGGCCTCGACATAGCGTCTGCCAGCGGCATCCCATCTGCGTCCGGGCTTTATGCCGGGGTCCGCGACCGTCAGGTTGTTGGGCGTGAAGCTCAGGTTGAGCAGCAGCGGCACCGGAGCCTCGGCGTCCTTGGGCAGATAGATCAGCACGTCGGCTCGCGGACCGTCGGCGTCCTTTCCGAAATGGAGCGTGACCTGCTTGCGCACGGCCGTCCCTCCGAGTCCGAGGTCCTCGGCGATTTCGTAGCGGACTTTCGCTTTGCGTGCCGGCCATCTGCCGTACTGGTTCTCCTCCACGATGCGCAGGACTTCGGGCCTGCGCTGCCTGTACCATTGTCTCGCCGTGGTGACAGGTTTTCCGTTGTTGAGAGTAAGGAGGTCGGGCAGTGTGGCCTGCCAGTCTCCGGCCATGCTTTCGTCATAGTTCACGGGGATTCCGGCTATGACGTCCCTGTCCTGGGCCGATACGCCTGCGGATGCAAGAATGCAGCAGGTGAATGTTGCTGTCAATAGAAAGTGTTTCATGGAAATCAGCGGTATTTCTCACCAAAATTAGGGAAAATTCCTAACTTTATCCTGATTGATCAATAACCGCTATGACCAAGATGCACAAATTCAAACTAGTCTTGCTGTCGGCTGCGCTGCTCTGCGCCGGCCATGCCGCTACGGCGGCGACGGCGATCGTCAGTCTCCGTACAGAATCAATGGAGACGCCTCTCGGAATCGACGAGCCCAGGCCGTATTTCAGCTGGCAGATGAGCTCCGACCGGATCGGCGCGGCCCAGACCGCCTACCGGGTGCTGGTCGCGGAAGGGGAGGACGCCCTTGAGGAGGGCGTCTATGTCTATGATTCGGGCACCGTGGCGTCGCGGCAGTCCCTGAATGTTCCATACCGCGGCAGGGCTCTGGAAGGCATGACCCGCTATTTCTGGAAAGTGCTGGTGACCGACGATACCGGCACGGTGCTCGAATCGGAGCCGAGCTGGTTCGAGACCGGCCTGATGAACGAAGGCTGGAGCCGTGCCGAATGGATAGGCTCTGAAGCGGTCGGCGTCTCCAGATACCGCACCTTCTTCAACATACTCTACGACGTGCGGATTCCGGAAGGCAGCCGCAGCGCCGTGTTCGCATACAGCGTGAAGGACGAGGACAATTTCATCACCGCCGGAATCGAGCTCGGCAGGAACGGCGGGGCGAGCTTCTCGGTCGACTACTGCGTGGATGGGGACATGCGCCATCTCGCGACCGTCGACATCTCCGACATCGTGACTCCCGAAAACGCCCATGAGACGCACAGCGTCGAGCTGAAGGTCTCCACGCCCGGCTATCATCTGAAGTCTAACCTGATAGTCCTCGTGGACGGAAAGATGCTCAGGCCGTCCGAAGGAGTGCCCGGCGGCCCCGCGGTGGAGAACGTATCGTCCGGGAATCCATGCCAGATGGTCATCACCCCCTATCCGGACGGGGAATATATAACCGACTGGGCGCGTCTGCATTCCATAGGGTTCAGGCAGCCCAGGGGGCAGAAGGCCGTGTTCTCGAACATACGGATCACCGAGGACAACTGGAACACGCTGCTGTACGCCGATCCGCAGCTGACCCATGAGGTGGCCGGCACCGGACGGCTGGATGTGTGGGAACCCTATGGAAAGGTGTCCGCCCCGATGCTCCGCAGGAACGTGGACATCACGAAGCCGGTGAAGTCCGCGAGGCTGTATGTCACGGCCCGCGGAATATACGAGTTCTACATCAACGGCAGCCGCGTCGGCAATGACTGGTTCAACCCCGGATGGACCGACTACCGCTACCGCATCATGTACAACACCTACGACATCACGGGCATGCTCAGGCGCGGCTCGAACGGCTTCGGCGCCATGCTCGGAAGCGGATGGTACAGCGATCTGAACATATTCACCTCGGCGTATGTCGACCCTTACGGCATACGGCAGTCGATGCTCGCCAAGATAGTGATCGACTATGAGGACGGCACGCGCGACGTGATCGTCAGCGACGGCAGCTGGAAGAAATATGACCACGGCCCCGTGGTCCGCAACGGCTTCCAGTTCGGCGAGGACTACGATGCGCGCAAGGAGGTCGACGGCTGGAAGGACGGCGGATTCGACGATTCGTCGTGGGATGCGGCCGACATCTTCGAGAAACCCGCGCCGGCAGTGCGGATCCAGGCCTATGTCGGGCTTCCCATACGGAACAACATAACTCTCGACGCGGTTTCAGTCACCGAGCCTGTCAAAGGCGTTTTCGTGTATGACTTCGGCCAGAATGTCGTGGGCGTTCCGCGTCTCGAAGGCATGAAGGGGCGCGCCGGACAGGTCGTGAACCTGCGCTACGGCGAGATGATATACCCCGAGACCATCCCCACGGACCCCGTGGAGCCGTATACGAGGGAGATGTACGAGGAGATGAGGGGGCAGGTGTATGTCGAGAACTATCGCGGGGCTATTTCCATAGACAACTACATAATGAGGGGGAACCCCGGAGGCGAGACCTATCAGCCGGTGTTCACCGACCACGGATTCCGCTATGTCTCCGTCACCGGGCTTGACGAACCACTTCCGATAGGGAACGTGAAGGCCGTGGTGCTGGAGTCGATAGGCGACGCCACTGCGGAATACGAGTGCTCCGACCCGCTCGTCAACCGGCTTTTCGAGAACATCCTATGGGGCCAGAGGGGGAATTTCCAGTCCGTGCCCACCGACTGCCCGCAGCGCGACGAGCGCCAGGGATGGACCGGCGACGCCCAGGTCTTCGCGCGCACCGCCACCTATTTCAGCCCCTGGGTCGGCAGGTTCTACGACCGCTGGCTTTATTCCATGCGCGACAACCAGAACATCGACGGCAGCTATTTCAACTATTATCCCGTCACCGGAAAGCCGCCTTACGGCTTCGGGAACGACCAGCCGGGCTGGATGGGCTGGATGGAGGCGGGAATCATCGTGCCTTATCAGGTTTATATGCAGTACGGCGACATAAGGATGCTGGAGAGGCATTATGACTCCATGCTGCGTTATATGGACTATCTGGAGCGCCAGTCGCAGGGATTCCTGCAGCCGGATTCGGGCATAGGCGACCATCTCGCCCTCGAACGCACGAATATCGGTCTGACCAATTCAGCCTATTATGCCTGCGACGCCATGATGATGTCGCAGCTTGCGGCCGCATTGGGCCGGGAGGACGACAGCCGCAGGTTCGCCGCGCTGTACGACAATATCAAGAAGGCCTTCAACGCCCGCTATGTGCGCGGGGACGGTGTCACGGTCGCCCCCTACAAGCCGTCGAGATTCGCTCCCGCGCCCGACGGGATCAGGCCTGGCGACATCGTGGAGGTGGATACTCAGACTTCATACGCCCTGCCGCTGGCGTTCGGCCTTTTCGACGACAGCGTGAGGGACAAGGCCGTGCAGCATCTGGTCGACGATATCGCGGAGCATGGCAACACCCTGACCACGGGCTTCATCGGTACGCCGTACCTGAACGTGGTTCTTTCCGAGAACGGGCGCGGGGATGTCGCCTATACGCTGTTCGAGCAGCGGCAGTATCCTTCATGGCTCTATCCGGTGCTTCAGGGAGCCACCACCATGTGGGAAAGGTGGAATTCCTATACTCTGGAGAACGGCTTCGGCCCGGTGGACATGAATTCGTTCAACCACTATGCCTACGGGGCCATCGGGGAATGGATGTTCGCCTACAGCCTGGGCATACAGCGTGACGAGACGGCCCCTGCCTACAGGCATATCATCCTCCAGCCGGAGGTCGGAGGAAGCATGAGTTTCGCGAAGGGAGGTTTCGAAAGCCCCTACGGGCGCGTGGTGAGCGGCTGGGAGAAGACTTCCCGCGGATATGTCTACCGGGCGACGGTTCCGGCGAACACGACCGCCACGCTCCGTCTCCAGGCTCCGTCGGCATCGTCTGTCAGGGTGCTCAAGGGCGGCGCGGGAGTCGGGCCGCTTGGCATGTCAGGAGACCGGGCCGTGGCCGAGCTCAAGTCCGGCAGTTACGAGTTCGAGGTGGAACTGTAGGTGACGGCTGCGCGGACATTGCCTGACGACGGTCCTTCCCGCTTCGCGGGCCCCTTCCCTTTTCGGGAGCCAATGCCGTCTTTCAGGCAATGTCCGCGCAGCCGCGGAACTACCGCTTCAGCGTCTTTGACGCAAGATTGAGCTTGTAGTCGAAATGGCGCTTCCCGTGATAATAGAACATCTCAAGGGTGTTGGCGTCCTCGAACTTGATGCTGTTCAGCAGCCGGTCGCGGTAGTGGTCCTCGCATTCGGGCTCCGCCCATGCAAGCACATATTTCCCGTCGGCCTTCTGTCTTACGACTATCACCGAATATCCCCGTATGTCGAACAGGGCCGCGGTGTAGCGAGTCGAACTTTTCCTGCTTTCCGCGGCGTCGAACTGCAGGACGAGCGAACTGTTCTCCGGGAGTATGTTGAAGTTGAGCCTGGAGGCCGAAGTCATGGCGTCCGGGTTCTGCTCCAGCCACCATTCTATCGCGGCGTCGGTAAGGTAGTCTTCGGCCGGAATCTGCTTCAGGCAGGGGTTCCCGTTTATGCCGGCAGTCAGGAGCCTCAGCTCGGGACGCCCGGCGTTGACAAGCATATTGTCGTTTTCGATGCGGCCTTCGATGTGATAGGGCAGGTCTTCTCCGGGGTGCAGTATGTTCTTCCCCGAGAAGACCAGGGAGACGAAGCTGTCGTTGTCCGGAGACCATGCGGAGGCTATGTAGTTCATCTTTCCGCCGTCGGGGGAGCTCGCGATATAGTTCACGCGGAAGCATTTCGACCCTGCGATTTCATGGACCGAGCAGCTGTCCGCGAACTGCCTTGTCCAGCCGTCACGGAGTCCGCCGGCAGAAGGTTCGTAGGAATAGTCCAGCGTCCATCCGTCCTCGCCGAGCGTGAGCGCATACAGCCTTACATGGCTTTCTTCGAGATCCGGAGCCGAGATGCAGACGCCGTATATCCTGTCCACGGCGTCCCTGCGCTCGGGGAAGGCTGCGTATATGGCTCCTTCGGGCATGAAGTCCGCGAGAACCGTCTCGGCTTCGGCCGTGCTGTAGGGGCTTATGCTGAGCAGGGTGTCCTTGCGGGCGCTTATGTCTCCGGCGTAGACGGAATTCGGGTAGCGCCGCAGAAACCGGTCGAACGCTTCGACCGAGGGCTTTCCGATGGTCCTTTCGTAGAGACGGGTCTCGTTTCTGGTCTGGGCCTGCATGCAGACCGACGCGCAGAGGAGCGCCGCGCACGGCAGAACTTTCAGGGTGTTCATAGATATGTCTCGAAATAGTCGGTTATCTTGTCGTAGAGGTGCACGCGGGCGCGTCCCTGCATGTTGTGCTTCTCCATCGGGTAGGCGAAGAAGTCCACGGGCCGCTCGGCCTCAATGCATTTCTGGAGGAAGCTGAGGGCGTTCTGCCACAGCACGGTGTCGTCGAGCACTCCCTGGCAGATCAGCACGTGGCCGTCGATTCTCGAGGCCTTGTTGAGCAGGGAGCTGTTCTCGTAGCCTTCCGGATTGGTCTGCGGAGTGTCCATGTAGCGTTCGCCGTACATGACTTCATACCACTTCCAGTCGATCACCGGACCTCCGGCCACGGTGACCTTGAACATGTCGGGCCGTTCCGTCGCGAGGGTCAGGGCCATGAATCCGCCGTAGCTCCAGCCGTGCACGCCTATGCGGTTGCGGTCTATCGCCGGTATCCGCCTGAGCAGCTCGGAGATTCCGGCGAGCTGGTCTTCGGTTTCGGCCGCGCCGTTCCGTCGGTTTATCGCCTTCTCGAACGCCGCTCCGCGGTTCTGCGTGCCACGGTTGTCCTGCACATATACGAAATAGCCTTTCTGCGCCATCAGCATCTCCCACATCCTTATGCCTCCCAGCCAGCTGTTGGTGACCATCTGCGAATGCGGCCCCCCGTAGACATACACTATGAGCGGGTATTTCTTCGAGGGGTTGTAGCCCCTCGGGTAGAAGAGACGGTAGTAGTTGTTGAACCTTCCGTCGGCCGAACGCACGCTGCCCAGCTCGGCGCGGCACTGGGCGTATTCGTCGAGTGGGTCTATGGCCGTGAGTATGCGGTTGATCACTTCTCCGTCGGTGTTCTTTACCACCGTGACTCCCGGAACGTTGAAACTGCTGTACCTGTCGATGAACTTGGTGCAGTCGGGCGACATGTCTATCTCATGCCAGCCTTCCTCGAAGGTGAGGCGCTGCGGCCTGCCTATGCGCCTGCCGTCTATGCGCACCCGGAAGAGGTGGTTCTCAATGGGGGAGACTTCCGCGGAGGTGTAGTAGACATATTTCCCGTCGTCCGCCACATAGGCTACGTCCGCGCTGCATGTCGTCACGCGGGCTATGACCCCGAGCGTGTCGCACAGATATAGGCTTCTGTACCCGTCGCGGTTGTCGGTGCGGTAGAGGAAGAGGTCGCTTCCCTTGAGGAAGTACAGAGGATCGAGCGGCTCCACCCAGGCGTCGTTGTGCTCGGTGAGCACGGTGCGCACGAAAGAGCCGTCGGAGCTCCTGTACATGTTGAGCTTCATGTCATGCTGGCTGCGGCTGAGAACCTGCACGAAGATGTACTTGCCGTCCGGAGACCATGTGGGGTTGGTCAGGTAGCGTTCGCCGTCGAAATCGTCGGTCTGCAGTTCGCAGACTATGCTGCCGTCGGTGCGGCAGATGCAGATGGCGAGCTTCTCCGAGGGCATGCCGGCCATCGGATACTTGATCTCCCTGGTGCTTCCGGTCCTCGTGGTGATGTCGAAGAGCGGGAACGAGCTTACGGCCGACTCGTCCTTGCGGTACACCGCGAGCAGGCTGCCGTCGGGGGAGGGTATCACCCACCGGGTGCCGCCGAACTCGTTGCGGCTGACGGTCTGTCCGTAGCTGATATCCGGGGAAAGGCTTTCCGGGAGCGTCCAGTCATGTTCCGGTTCCGACGACTCCTCACGAGTGAGCCGGCTGTCGGAGTCCCACCATAGTTTAACCTTTTCGGGGTATACCGGGCGCACGGACTCCCTGACGGCCTCCTCGACCGTCAGCAGCCTTGCGTTCGGATTGCCTTCCGGGTGCACGGAAATGACCGTGGCTGCAAGGATCAAGGCGCCGAGCATGGTTATTCTCCTCCTGTGACTATGGGAATCTCGGTGGCGCGCTCGGCCTGACGCACGGATACTATCTCATCGACTATGTATCTCTGCATGCCTCTCCAGGGCAGCGCTCCGTTATATTCTTTGTAGTGCAGCTCGACCAGCTTGCCGCTGCAGCGCATCAGCGAGTCGGCCACGGCCTTGTCGGTCACGGAGAAGTTGAATTCGTTGGACTGGATGCTGCCGCGTTCGCTCAGGCTGTTGAATCCTGTCTGGATCAGGCGTCCCTCGTAGGTCTTCCACAGCCAGCCCTTGTAGACTATCTGGTTGAGCTCCCCGGCCTTGACGCCCTCGCCGAACACGAAATAGAACTTGATGTAGCAGAACACGGCCGCGGCGAGCACGAGCAGCGCCACGACCCAGGTGATGACTTTTGATTTGGTAGTCATGGTCTTGAGTTTAAAAACATTGCGAATATACGAAAAACTTTGCTATTCGCGGCCGCATCTCGAATGGTCCTCCGCCTATTGCCAGATCCCCCCCCCCCCGTCGCTGACCCTGTCGGCGGCCGGCGGTCCGACGTCACGGTCGCGCGGGCGGCTCCGCCGTGACTGGTGTCTTGCACGAACCGTGAAAGCCGGCGGCTGTCCTGAAGGAAGTTCGTGCATGCTGGAAATCCCTGCCGCATGCGGGGGGATATTCCGTATCCTGTCCCATGTCGTCACCGCACCGGTCTGGCATCACGGATGCACAGGCGCCTGATTGCAAATCCGCCTCGACAGAGGATGGCGGCTCATTCCGCACGGACTGGTGTCGGTACTGCATGACCGGGATTCGGAAGGAGTGCCGGTGCGTAATGAAATTCATTTGCTACACCACCCCGCCCTGGAGCCGTACAGAACATCGGCCGCTGCGACTGGTGGAAGGAAAACGGTTCCACCGGGCGCACCCGCACCCCTCCCGCTGCGCCATATGGCATGCCGGCGTAGCTGATGAATTTCATCCGACCCTGACCTCATTCGGAGACCCGCAGAAAGCACTTTCACATATCGGCGACAACCTCTGCAAATATTTAAGTCAATGCCTTACGGAGATTTTGTCCTGTATTTGTCGACTGGGCCGCTTCTCCGCATCTGGCCCGATATGGTTTGAAAAGCAGGAAACAACAAGATAAATACAAAGATTGCCATCACCCGTTTTCAGGTGGCTCCCGGCGAGACAAGTCTCTGGCTCCCCCCAGATATCCATCACGCACGAAAATATGTCAATTATACCCCCTCCAAAAAAAAGCAACCTCCTCATGCCCAAGTCTGGAGGTTATAATTGACGATTCCGGCTGGTGACAATGACAAAAGTGGCTGGCGGAAAAAGCTGACAGTGCGGGGCGGAAAACTTGGGAGCGACGAGTTTTGCAAAATCGGCCCTGCAGCGGTCTGTATCGCCGATAATCCAAAACATATTGCACCCAAGTCGCCACAAAAATACCGACCTGGGAGCATCAGGTTTCAGAAAAACGGCTTTCTGTAGCCCTGCAAGGGCGTTTTTCCAAAATATATTGCTCCCAGATAATTTCATCCGCCATGACATGACTGCTCCGCTCATTCGGATAGCTTGGCAGTATGCCGGCGGGCCGCTTTGAGTGAATGCTGGTCAGTGCGGAGGTCGCATTCCGGGCAGCTGGTGGTGTGTTGCCGGAGCTTCGGGCATTGCCGTAGGCGTGCATTGAAAAATGCCCGTGCGGCGGTGATTATCAAATAGTTGATTATCATCCGATTGCGCGTTCGACCTGCACAACGGTAGGGTTCCGGAAGGCGACCGGTGTGCAGTGCCGTTCCGGAAATCGGCCTCCTGAGACCCTGCAA
>CALVAD010000002.1 GCA_944325495.1 uncultured Bacteroidales bacterium
GCCGGATTTGTTTACTTGGTGAATCCGGCTCACCTCATCTTTTTTGTGCCTTGCCCCCTGCCATACGTTTAGGAAACCTTCGTTCTATCCGTTGAACTAAGGGACCATTGCCGGAGAGGCTCAGCCTACTCCGCGTTCTTGACGATTATCTGACGTCCTCTATAGTAGCCGCACTCGGGGCAGACACGGTGATATATCACGGTCGCACCGCAGTTGGGGCAGGAAGCGAGAGTAGGGACGGGAGCGAAGTCGTGGGTACGGCGCTTGTCCCTGCGCTGCTTTGAAAGTTTGTGTTTCGGATGTGCCATTTCTTTATCTTTTTAATATCATTATTCACTCAAATACCCCACAGTCTCCTGATTGCAGCCTCCGTCGGGATGAACCCGCTTCAGCGGAAGGGAGATGCACACGTAGTCGTATACATCCTGGCTCAGGTCCAGCTCGGCTCCCTCCGGCGCGTAGCTCTCCTCGAAGGAAGTCTCCACCGGAATCTCAAGCTCCTCAAGGCAGCGGTCGCAGGCGACGGTCACGGCGCCTGAAATCTCACATCTGACATCCGCGGTGGTGCCGTGGAAACGCAGCTCGGCGTTCACCAGGATGTCGGCCCCGAGTATCTCGGAATTGCCGAATTCTTCAAAGAACCTGCCGTCGGCGCGCCATTCGTAGCGGCTCACTCCCGGCTTCAGACCAATCAGTCCAACTATAAAGGGTTGCAAAGTTATAAAAAATTTCTTTCGTTGTCAATCCTCGTTGTCGCTATTTCTTTTTCTCGCCAGCGGATCGAGCAGAATCTTGCGTATTCTCATGTGGTGGGGCGTCACTTCCACGAGCTCGTCCTCCTGGATATACTCCAGCGCCTCCTCGAGCGAGAACTTGATTGCCGGCGGCAGGACTATCTTCTCGTCGGAGCCGGCGGCGCGCACGTTGGTCAGCTTCTTGGTCTTGCAGATGTTGATGTTCAAGTCCCTCTCGCGAGTGTGCTCGCCCACCACCTGGCCGGCGTAGATCTCCTCGCCCGGCTCCACGAAGAAGCGGCCGCGGTCGAGCAGCTTGTTGATCGAGTAGGCTATGGCGGTTCCGGTCTCGATCGACACGAGCGAACCGTTGGTGCGGCGCTCGATATCCCCCTTGTAGGGCTGGTAATCCTTGAACCTGTGGGCCACCACGGCCTCGCCCTGGGTCGCCGTGAGCAGATTGGAGCGCAGTCCCATGAGACCTCGCGTGGGTATCTCGAACTCCAGCAGGGTGCGGTCTCCGCGCGGCTCCATCCTCAGAAGGGCGCCCTTGCGGCGGGTGGCTATCTCTATGGCCGAGCCCACGAACTGCTCGGGAACCTCGATCGAAAGATCCTCCACGGGTTCGCAACGCTGGCCGCCTATGGTCTTGTCGAGGACCTTGGGCTGGCCGACCTGCAGCTCGAAGCCCTCGCGGCGCATGGTCTCGATGAGCACCGAAAGGTGCAGCACGCCGCGTCCGTAGACGACGAACGAGTCGGCGGAGAGTCCGGGCTTGACGCGCAGCGCGAGATTCTTCTCCAACTCCTTGTCGAGACGCTCCTTTATGTGCCTGGAAGTCACATATTTGCCGTCCTTTCCGAAGAAAGGCGAATTGTTTATCATGAAGAGCATGCTCATAGTAGGCTCGTCGACGGCTATCGGCGGAAGCGGCTCAGGCTTGTCGTAGTCCGCTATCGTGTCGCCTATCTCGAAGCCGTCTATGCCCACCACGGCGCAGATGTCGCCGCAGCCGACCTCGTCGACATTGGCCTTGCCGAGGCCCTCGAAGACCATGAGCTGCTTTATCTTCTGCTTCTGGATGACATCGTAGCGCTTGCAGAGACTTATCTGCTGCCCCGTCCTGAGCGAGCCGCGGGTTATCCTGCCCACGGCGATGCGGCCGACATAGGGCGAATATTCCAGAGAGGAGATGAGCATCTGCGGCGTGCCTTCCACGACCTCGGGAGCGGGAATCACCTCAAGTATGGTGTCCAGCAGCGGAGTTATGTCCTTCGTGGGCTTCTTCCAGTCGAGAGACATCCAGCCCTGCTTGGCCGAACCGTAGACCGTAGTGAAGTCCAGCTGGTCGTCGCTGGCGTTCAGGTTGCACATCAGGTCGAACACCTCCTCTTGGACCTCGTCCGGACGGCAGTTGGGCTTGTCGACCTTGTTGACGACCACGATGGGCTTCTTGCCGAGCTGCAGGGCCTTCTGCAGCACGAAACGGGTCTGCGGCATGCAGCCCTCGAATGCGTCCACCAGAAGCAGCACGCCGTCGGCCATGTTCAGCACCCTCTCCACCTCGCCGCCGAAATCGCTGTGGCCCGGAGTGTCGATAATGTTGATCTTCACGCCCTTGTAGGTCACGGAAACATTCTTCGCGAGTATGGTGATGCCTCTTTCCCTCTCGAGGTCGTTGTTGTCGAGGATGAGCTGGTTGAGGTTCTCCGGCTGCCGCACCAGATTCGCCTGGTATATCATCCTGTCCACGAGCGTGGTCTTGCCGTGATCGACATGCGCGATGATTGCGATATTTCTGATTTCCTGCATACTTTTCATAATGAATCCTGCAAAGATACTGATTTCTTGCGGAATTCCACACAATCCGGCGGCAGGCGCAGGCATTCTTCCGGAGGACGCCGCTCCGGAGGGAACAAACGGGAGCGATTTTTCGGAAGCTGTTCCAAAATTGCTATCTTTGCTGAATATGCACTCATTCCGCACACTAATAATCATGGCAGCGGCCGCGCTGGCTCTCGTCTCCTGCGGGGGCGGTGATTCCGATTCGGGCGCAGGGCCCTCGGAGGAAGTCCGCGCGCTGCTGCGCACGGTGCCGTCGGACGCGCTGGCCGTAGCGGTCAGACGCAGCTGCGCGGAAGCCGTCTCGCTGCTGGACTCCTCGACGGCGCTGCGTTCGCTCGGCTACGGCGGCCTGGAAGATTCTCCGGCCGTCATTTCATGGACCTTCGACGGAAAGCTCTCCCCCGTGCTCGCGGTGGACGCGGGCAGGACGCAGGCGCGGGCAGAAGCCGCCGGAGCGGCCGCGGAGCTCGCCGGAAGCCTCGGGCTGCATGCGGAATGGTATGCTGCGGACAGCCTGGTCGGAAGGCACGCCATGCTCGTGCTGACCGGATCGGAAGCCCTGATGACGGCGGTCCGGAGGCATATTTCGGAGGGACGGTCCATAATGGACGCCGACGGCTTCGGCACCGCGGTCTCATATGCCGGCCAGTCGAAGGACTTCACCGTACTGCGCAACAGCGGCGCCAGGCGCCTGCTTCCGCCGGAGTTCCTGGAAGGGCTCTACACGCAGCGCAGCGCGGCGGCGTTTCTCGGCAGAATCTCCGACTGGATCACGATATGCCCCGAAAGCGACGGAAGATACCGTCTGGACGCCACGCTCGGCGACACGCCGTCGTACTACACCAACATGTTCGGCGCGCTTCCGTTCGCCGACAGCCGGCTCGGCGAGATACTGCCGTCCGACTGTTCGTTCGCGGTATCGCTTCCCGTCCCCCAGCCGGAGTTCCGCGAAGCCTACCGGAGATATGTCGACGCATCGGTGCGCTACACAGCCTACGCGAGGCGTCTCGACGAACTTGAGAAGCAGAGCGGCGTGAACCCGCTCGACTGGGAGCTGGAGAACGGAATCTGCGAGGCCGGGATCATCGCCGGAAGTTTCGGCAGGGTGGTGGCGCTGCGGCACGGGGAGGCGCCTGAAGGCACGGGGGCGCAGGAGAACCCGTACCGCGGATTCGCCGGGGCGCTCTACGGCTCCGCATTCTCCCTGCCCGACGACAGCATGTGCGCGGAAGCCGGCGACTGGTGGATATACGGAAGCGCGGAGGCGGTGAACGGCTTCACCGAGGCTCTGGCGCAGCCGTCCGGAATCAAATGGCCCCTGAGGGGAAATCACATAGTAATGTACAAATCCGGCAGGCTGCTCTGCTGGAACAAAAAAGGAATCTACTTATGGAATTCAGATCTGTAAACAAGCTCATAGAGAAGAGCGTCAAGGACCATTGGGAGAAGGACGCCCTGTCCAACTACCAGGGAACCACACTCAAGTACAAGGATGTCGCGCAGAGAATAAAGTTCCTGCACATAGCCTTCGAGAGATGCGGCCTCAAGAAAGGGGACAAGGTCGCCCTGTGCTCACGCAACCAGGCCAACTGGGGAGTGTGCTTCCTGGCATCCACGACCTACGGCGCCGTGCCCGTGCCCATACTCCACGAGTTCAAGGCAGAGAGCATCCATTATCTGGTGAACCACTCCGAGGCCAAGGTCCTCTTCGTCGACGAGGTGATCTGGGAGGGGCTCTCGGAAAACGAGATGCCGGGACTCGAAGTGATAGTCCAGATGAACAACCTCAAGTTCATCTATGCGAAGAGCACCGAGTTCCAGGACGTCAGGGACAAGATCACCGAGATATTCAACGGCATGTACCCCGGAGGTTTCACGCGCGAGGACGTGAGCTACTACGAGGACAGCGCCGACGAGCTCGCCCTGATAAACTACACTTCGGGCACCTCGGGCTTCTCCAAAGGAGTCATGATCCCCTACAGGGCCCTGTATTCCAATATCATGTTCGCGACTCTCGAAGCCGAGCCACAGCTCGACAGCAACTCGAAGGTCGTGGCGATGCTGCCTTCGGCGCACATGTACGGAATGATGTTCGAGTTCCTGTTCGAGATGACCATAGGCATGCATGTGCACTTCCTGACGCGCATCCCCAGCCCCAAGATCATCATGCAGGCCTTCGCCGACATCCACCCCGACATAATAATCGCGGTCCCGCTGATCATCGAGAAGGTCTACAAGTCCAAGCTCAAGCCCATACTTGACCGCAACCGGCTCTTCTTCAAGCTGCCGATCATCGACAAGGTGCTCGAAAGGAAGGTGCGCAACGAGCTCGTGAGCTCCTTCGGCGGCAAGTTCGAGGAGATCATACTCGGAGGCGCGGCCTTCAACCCCGAGGTGGAGAGCTTCTTCCACAAGATAGGCTTCCCCTACACCGTGGGCTACGGCATGACCGAGTGCGCCCCCATAATCACCTACGCCCACTGGGACAAGGCCAAGCCGCTCTCCTGCGGCAAGGCCGCCATGAACATGCAGATACGCGTCGAATCCCCTGATCCCCGCAACATACCCGGAGAAGTCCAGGTCAAGGGACCCAACGTGTTCCTCGGCTACTACAAGAACGAGGAGGCCACCGCGGCCTCGTTCACCGGCGACGGCTGGTTCAAGACCGGCGACATGGGAGTCATAGACGAGGACGGCTACCTCTTCCTGCGCGGGCGTTCGAAGTGCATGATACTCGGAGCTAACGGGCAGAACATTTATCCCGAGGAGCTTGAGGCTGTCATCAACACGGTCACCTATGTCGTGGAATCGCTCGTGATCGAGGACAATGGCGGCCTGACCGCCCTGATATACCCTGACTACCATCAGGGCGAGCTCGACGGGCTCGACAGCGACGCTCTCGAGAAGAGGCTCGCCGGCGCCCTTCCGGAAATCAACAGGCAGCTGCCCGCATACGCCCAGATCCGCCGCATCGAGTTCATGCCGGAGGATTTCGAGCGCACGCCGAAGCGCAGCATCAAGCGCTACCTGTACCAGAGATCATGATGAACAAGTTCGACGACAAATACATTGCCATGGCCCAGATATGGGCCGGAAACTCCTATTGCAGGCGCAGGCAGGTCGGAGCCCTGATCGTGAAGGACAAGATGATAATCTCCGACGGCTACAACGGCACGCCCTCCGGCTTCGAGAACATCTGCGAGGACGAGAACGGCATCACCAAGCCCTATGTGCTGCATGCCGAAGCCAACGCGATCACCAAAGTCGCGAAGTCCGGCAACAGCTCCGAGGGGGCGACTCTGTATGTGACGGCCGCGCCCTGCATCGAATGCTCCAAGCTCATCATCCAGGCCGGCATAAAGCGCGTGGTCTACAAGGATGAATACCGGCTGACCGACGGGGTCGACCTGCTGCGCAAGGCCGGAATCACGGTTGAAAAAGTGGATTAGATGAAAAGCAATCTCACGGTGGCGCTGCTCGGCGTCGCGATAGGAATACTGGCCACGCTGGCCTTCCAACTCTTCTTCGGCCGCGGCCCGGCGACGGACGCCGGCGGCGACTGGCGCAAGGTCTCGCTGATACTCGAGAGCATAGACAGGAACTATGTCGACTCCGTGGACCACGGCAAGGTCACGGACGCCGTGGCTTCAGCCGCGCTCTCGGCTCTCGACCCGCATTCGGTCTACATGCTGCCCAGCACCCTGGAGGCCTCCGAGGAGGACCTCGCCGGGAACTTCGACGGCATAGGCATACAGTTCAACGTGCCCAACGACACCGCCGTGGTCATAGAGGTGATACCGGGAGGCCCGTCCGAGAAGATAGGGCTGCAGCCCGGCGACAGGCTCATAAAGGTCGACACGACCGTGATAGCCGGCGTGCAGTTCCCGCAGGACAGCATGGTCCGCAGGATGAAGGGCAAGGCCGGATCGAAGGTCACCGTGACCGTGCAGCGCGGAGCGGAGACCATTCCGTTCGAAATCACCCGCGGCAGGATTCCCACACACTCCGTGGACGCGGCCTTCATGGTCGACGACACCACCGGATACATACGGCTGTCGAAGTTCTCCAGAACGACGGCCCAGGAATTCCTGGTCTCAGGCACGGGGCTGCTCGCCCAGGGCATGACCAGGCTCATTCTCGACCTGCGCAACAATTCCGGAGGCTTCCTGGACCAGGCGCTGGCCCTGTCGAACATGTTCCTCAGCGAGGGCGACCCGATAGTCTACATGGAGGGCCTGCACCGCAAGCGCGAAGACTTCAAGGCCGACGGGCACGGGCTGCTCCGCGATGTCGGGCTCAGCGTGCTGATCAACGAAGGCACGGCCTCATCGAGCGAGATCCTGGCCGGAGCCCTGCAGGACAACGGCCGCGCCACGATAGTCGGGCGCCGCTCCTTCGGCAAGGGGCTCGTGCAGGAGCCTTTCTACTTCACCGACGGCTCGGGCATGCGCATAACGGTGGCGAGGTTCTACACTCCCTCGGGACGCTGCATCCAGAAGCCCTACACCGAAGACTACGACTACGAAGTGTTCAGGCGCTATGACAGCGGCGAGATGGTCAGCGCCGACAGCATGAGGATAGAGGACGGCGGCATACTGCCCGACGTCTTCGTGCCCGTGGACACCACGCGCGCCGGCAATTTCTACATAAGCTGCAACAGGAAGGCCACGACGATGCGCTTCGCGTCCGCATGGTTCGACTCCCACCGCGACGAGCTCCTGGCGATAGACGACTATGCCTCCCTGCTGGAATATCTCGACGGAGCCGGGCTGGAAAGGAATTTCCTGGACTTCGCCCGCAGGGAGGACGGCCTCACGCCCTCGCCCGCGGAATGGGCGGCCGACAGACAGTATCTGATGACCCAGGTCCGCGCGCTCGTGGGCCGGTATTCGCGGCTCGGCGACAACGCCTACTACCACCTGTTCCTGAAGACGGACGACAGCTTCAAGGCCGCCGTCGCCCTCTGAAATCTCAGCGGCCGCTTCCGGAAGGCTTGCCGTGACGGCTGCGCCGGTATTCCGACGGCAGCACCCCGAATTCGTGCTTGAAGCACTGGCGGAAGTATATTATGCTGCTGATTCCGACGCTCCAGGCCGCCTCGGAGACATTGCATCCGCCCTTCGACAGCAGCTCCTCGGCCTTGTGCATGCGTATCTTGCGTATGAATTCGTTGGCCGAAAGCCCGGAGAGGCTCTTGAGCTTGCGGTAGAGGGTGGAGTTGCTCATGTTCATCTTCTCCGCAAGGAAGGACACGTCGAGTGACTCGGAGGCGATGTTCTCCTCGACGAGCAGCGTCACCTTCTTCAGGAATTCGTTGTCGATATCGCTGAATCCCGTCTCCTCCGCGGCCGCCGCGCCCTTGCCTATCGACGACGACACGCGTGAGACGAGCAGGTTGCGCGACTCCATCATATTGTGTATCCTGGACCTGAGCAGCTCTCCGGTGAAGGGCTTGATCAGATATGAGTCCGCCCCGGCCTTGTAGCCTTCGCTCCTGTCGTCGATGGAGTCCTTGGCCGTCAGAAGTATCAGCGGGATGTGGCTGAACCTCATGTCCTGCTTGACCATACGGCAGAGCGTCAGACCGTCGAGCACCGGCATCATGATGTCGGATATGATCAGGTCGGGGTTGCATTCCACGATGCGCGAGTACGCCTCGGAACCGTTGTGCGTCCTGTAGACCGAGAAACCGTCCTCCTCAAGGGTCTCGGCTATGTAGGCGCAGATATCCTCGTTGTCCTCAGCGACCACGGCCACGAGCCTGCGGTCGTCAGATACATCTACCCCGCCCCTTTGGGTTTCCGCGGGCCGGGCCGCGGCCGTCTCGACGCTCTCGAGCGGCAGAACCACCCTGAAATTGCTGCCGCGGCCGACCTCGCTCTCCACCTCGATGGTGCCTCCGTGCAGCGAGACGAGGCTCTTCACGAGCGACAGCCCTATTCCCGTGCCCTGGACGCAACGGCCGTCCTTCACCTGGTAATAGCGTTCGAATATCTTCGGTATCTGCTCCTTCGCTATGCCGTAGCCTGTATCGGAGACTATGATCTCGGCCGACTGCACTCCATTGACCGTGACGGGATAGAGATTGAGGCAGATGACGCCCGACGGAGTGAACTTGAAGGCGTTTGAAAGCAGGTTGTTGAGAATCACCGTGACTATCTCCGGGTCGAAGACGCCGAACACGCCCTTGGCGATGTTCATCCTGAACTTGACGGAAGGATTGGTCTTGGTCTCGAAGAAGACCTTGCCGGCCGTCTCCACGGTGGCGCTCAGATCCCCGGACTGGAGGGATATCTCATAGTTCGAGGTCTCGACCTTGCGGAAATCCAGAAGCCTGTTGACGAGCTCAAGCAGACGGTGCACGTTCTTGCTCAGCGTGGCCATCCTGGCGCGGGCGGATTCGGGAAGCTCCTTGTCGTTCATGAGGTCGTCCACCGGACCTATGATGAGGGTCAGCGGCGTGCGCAGCTCATGGGTGATGTTGGTGTAGAACCTCAGCCTCTCCTCGTTGGCCTCCCTCGCCAGCGCGAGCGCCGCCTGCTCCCGGCGCAGATTGCTCTCCTTCTCGCTCTTGCGCTTGTAACGGATCAGCGCAGCCGAGATCAGGGCGGACAGCATGAGCACATAGACGATCCACGAGACGGGACTCCACCAGAAAGGCCACTGGACATGTATGCCGAATGTCGAGACCGGTCCGAACTCCCCGTCCCTTATCCTCGCCTTGACCATTACGGTGTGACGCCCGGAGGACAGGTCGCGGAAATTGATTCTGTTGCCGCCTACAACCGGGAACCAGGCGCTGCCGTCTATCTTACCGTAATAATTCACGACCTCGGACAGGCTGTAGTCGTCGACCGAGAAAGTCAGTCCGAAATCGCCGCACTTCCAGGATATGCCGTAGCTGTCGGAGCCTGCCACATAGAAGGTCTCGTTCTCATGGGCGGAGTCGTCGCCGTAGATCATTATCTCCTTGAAGGAGACCCCGGGCGCGGCTATCGGCGTCTCCAGTTCGTCCGGGACGAATCCGACCAGACCTTCGGTGCTGCCGAAGAAGATGTTGCCGTCAAGCCCCATCGCGCAAGAGTTGCCGTTGAAGTTACCGGTCGGGAATGCCCGGTCGCTGTAATTGCGGAACTCGGTGAGCGAACCGTCATCCGGATCGAGCAGGCACACCGAGAGATTGGTGCTGAACCACAGCTTGCCGTCGGCGTCCAGAATCATGGCCTTGATGCCGTCGGAGGAGATGCCGTCCTCCATGGTCAGCACATCCGTCAGCCTGTATATGCCGTCTCTGCCGGAAAAGCAGGCCAGTCCCCCGTCCGTAGCGGCATAGATCCTGTCGCCGACGCACAGCAAGGCTGATATCAGATCGGACGGCAGGCCGCCTGCGGTGTTGAACCTCGCGACTTCGTTCATGGAGGAATCATAGATCAGTATGCCGCTGCCGAACGAGCCGACCCACAGATTGCCGTCGGCGTCCTCGCACAGACAGCGCAGATAATTCTCCGGGAGAATGTTCCTGACGGAGTACCTGTCGAGTATGCGCCGCGTCACCCTGTCCACGGTCCACAGTCCCGAGCCGGAGCCGACCCAGATCGTGTCGTTCCGTTCGAGGAAGCAGCGGGCTTCCCAGATATCGACGGTCTCCGAACGGGTGAAAGTGCTGTCGGTCACCACAGTCCGGCCGCTGAACGAACCCGCCCAGATATCACCGGCGGAATCCTGGAACAGCCCCATTATGGTCCTGTCGGTGAGCATCCTGTCGGCCGGTCCGCGCCCGAGCCGCGCCAGCTCGGAATCGAGCACGTCGATACCGCCGCCCTGGGTGCCGACCACGATGTTTCCGTCGTCCAGAGTCGTGACCGCCGTGACGTTCTTTGCCGACAGCACGTCGGGCGCGGAGACCATGCTGAAGCCGGGGACCTTGCTCCCCACGAACAGCACGCCGCGGCCGTAGCTGCCTATCCAGAGATTGCCGAATTCATCCTCGCACATGTCCCTTACCGGAAGGCTGGATATCTCCGCGGCTTCCGCGAACGGGGTGAAACGCGGCTGCCTGGACAGATCCGCCAGATCGGCGGTCCATACGCCCATGAAGTTCGGAGACACATATATATGCCTGTCCCTGGTGACCATTATCGAGAAGATAATGCGGGAGGGAATGCCGGAGTTACCCTCGTCGTAGACCTTGAAATCGTTGGTCACGGGGCGGTAGAGCGCCAGCCCCCGGCCCGTGCCCACCCAGACATTGTTGTCGAAATCCCTGTACACGCAGCCGACCACGTTCGACGGCAGCGAGGAGGGGTCGTCGGGGTCGTGGGTGAAATGCACGGCGGTCATGCTTTCGGGATCCAGCACCGTGAAGCCGTCGGAATAGTGGCCCATGTAGACCCGGCCGTCATTGCCCAGCACGAAACCGATGATCGACCAGTCCTCCATGCCCTCCACGGTGTCGGAGTTATAGTGGACGAACTTTCCGCTCGCGACGTCGTATTTCTCAAGACCGCGCCTGTAGGTGCTGAACCATATATTCCCTTCGGAGTCCTGCTCGATATGGGTGATTTCCCTGGAGATCAGGGAGCTGCTGTCCGAGGGTTCGGGAATGAAGAACTCAGCATGCCCGTCGGAATAGTCGTACACCGAGGCGCCGAAGCGCTGGGTGGCCACCCAGACCCTGTCGGCGTTCCTGTCCGGCAGCACGTCGTTGAGGGCGTTGCCGGAGAGCGTCCCCGTGCTCTTGGTGTAGCTCCTTATCCTGACCCCGTCGAAACTGTCCATACCCTCCTCGGTGCCTATCCACACCGTGCCGTCGCGGTCGATGTCCACCGATACTATATAGTCATTGGAAAGCCCGTTCTCAGTCCTCATCATCTTTATCAGACGCTGACTGTTCCAAGCCGCAAGCTCCTGGACCGGAACCGCGGCGAGCAGGAGCAATACCAGAAATTTCTTCATGATTCCGACTGAATTCTTAAACCAATTTAGTAACAAATTCTTCAATCTGAATATGATTTTGATTCACTGACCGATTTACGACTCATGTTTGAATTATTACAGACCGTCTGCGGGTCATACTTTAATTATACTCGTAACGCTAATGCACAACAAACAATAACCAACATGAGTAAAAACATCTATTTCATCCTGTCGCTTGCCGCCCTGCTGGGCGCCGCGAACCCGGCGCACGGGCAGGTGGAAGTGAAGGAGACGACCACTACGATCCCGACATATCTCGTCGGAGACCCGCAGCCGGACCCCTATTTCTTCACGGGACGGACCTATCAGGGAGCTGCGGGGCATGTATATCCCTATCCCATCTACGACATCCTTACCGACGACCGCGTCGACAGGGACTACAAGTATCTGACTCTGGAGAACGAATATACGGAAATCGGCGTTCTTCCGGAAATCGGCGGAAGAATTTTCTCGGCTTCCGACAAGGAGACGGGATACAACTTCTTCTACCGCCAGCACGTGATACGCCCGGCCCTGATCGGAATGATAGGCTCGTGGATATCGGGAGGCGTGGAGTGGAACATCCCTCATCACCACAGGGCGTCATCCACCCTCAACGCAGGATATGAAATAGTCGAGAATCCCGACGGAAGCAAGACCATCTGGATAGGCGAGACGGAGCTCCGCCAGAGGCTGAAGTGGAACATAGGTCTGACCCTGTATCCCGGAAAGTCCTATGTCGAGGCCACCTTCCAGATACAGAACAGGACCCCCATGATGCAGTCCTTCCTGTACTGGGCCAATGTTTCCGTGCATTGCGATGAGAACTATCAGGTGCAGTTCCCGCCCGAGACCGTCTACGGGACCACCCACAGCAAGACCAACTACAGCGACTGGCCGTATGCGCGCACCGATGAAAACGGAAATCCTGTCGACGACAGCTGGTGGGCCAATTTCGCGGGAAGCAACTCCACTTTCGCTGTCAACTACACCGACGACTACCTCGTGGGCTACGACTTCGGCCGCGACGCCGGAACCGCCCACTGGGCCAACCACCATGTGGTTCCCGGCAAGAAGTTCTTCCTCTGGGGAACCGAGAGCGTGTGGAACGAGATGCTCACCGAAGAGGACGGAGCATATCTCGAGCTCATGGTCGGGACCTTCTCCGACAACCAGCCCGACTACAGCTGGATAGGCCCCAACGAGGTGCGCGAGACCAAGCAGTACTGGTATCCCATCAAGGGCATAGGCGGAGCCAAGAACGTGACCCTCGAAGGTGCGGTGAATCTCGTCAGGGAATCCGACAACTCCATGATGGTCGGCTTCAACGCGACCTCTCTATATAAGAACGCGCGCATACTGGTCAAGGCCGGCGACGAGGTCCTGCTCGACAAGACCCTCGACATCGACCCCGACACGCCTTTCCGCCAGGATTTCAGCATCCCCGCAGGCACGCCTGACGAGGAGCTGTTCGCAGGACTCTACGACAGAGACGGCAAGGAGCTCGTAAGCTACAGCCCCGCTCCCAAGCCCGATGTGGAGAGACCCCACCCCGCCGACAGGCCCAAGGATCCTTCGGAGTATGAGACCATCGAGGAGCTCCTGCTCGCAGGCCAGCGTCTCGAAGAGTTCCACAACGCCAGGGTCGACCCTCTCCCCTACTACGAAGAAGCGCTCCGCAGGGATCCCCTCGATTCACGCGTGAACGTGAACCTCGGCATCTACTACGCCCGCAAGGCAGAATGGGAGAAGGCCGAGAAGCATCTCCAGAACGCCTACATGAGACTCACCGGACTCCACTACATGCCCGAAGTCGACAAGACCGGCGTAATCTACCACACCAATCCCAAGGACGGCGAGATGTTCTACTATCTCGGAGTGGTTTCCGAACAGCTCGGCAAGTTCGAGGAGGCCGAAGCCTACTACTGGAAATCCACCTGGTATCCCGGATTCCAGTCCGCATCCTACCTCTATCTCTCCGAGATGTACCTGAAGCAGGGCAGAATCGCGGAGGCTCTCGAGACCATAGACAAGTCCATAGAGCTCAGCGGAAGGAGCACGATTTCCAAGTTCGTGAAATCCTACATCTTGAGCAGCCAGGGCAGGAAGGCCGAGGCCGTCGAGCTTCTTGAAGAGAACATCGCGTTCGACCGTCTCGACTTCCTGAGCAGGATAGAGCTCGCAAGGCTCGAGAATGACGAGGCCGCCCTTGCGGACGCCATCGCCCACATGGGAATTCCCCTGCAGGAAGTCCTTGAGGTCAGCACCTACTACGGAGCCGTGGGAGCATACGACGAAGCCGTCGACCTCCTCGACTACACGATGGCGAACTGCCCTCAGTACGCCTCCACCCCCATGCAGAAGAACGCGGTCGAGCCGTTCACGGCATCCCCGCTGCTCAACTACATGGCCGGCTGGTACACCCATCTCGGAGGAGACGCCGACAAGGCCCTCGAATATTACAGGAAGGCCGCCGCGATGTCTCCCGTCTACTGCTTCCCTTCAAGGAACGAGGAGAAGCTCATGCTTGAGGACGTGACCAGGCTGAATCCCGAAGACAGCAAGGCATGGTACTACCTCGGCAATCTTCTCTACTACTACGACCAGAAGGACGCCGCCATCGCGGCATGGACCGAGTCCGCCGAAGTTTCTTCAGACTACGGAATGGTTTACCGCAATCTCGGATTCGCGGCCGACAAGTATCTGAACGACAAGGCTCTCGCGGCCGACTACTACCGGAAGGCCATCGAGATCGACAACACCGATCCCAAGTTCTTCACCGAGCTCGACATCCTCGAGGAGGCCCTCAGGGTGCCTTCGAAGGACAGGCTCGCGAGACTCGTCAAGAACAGGACCACGATCTTCAAGTCCGACGACGCGACCTCCCGTCTGGTATACCTCTATGTCGACAACGGCGACTACGACAAGGCTCTCGACATCCTCAACGTGCGCCACTTCCGCGTATGGGAAGGCGGACAGACCGTCTACACCCAGTTCGTGGACGCCCACCTGCTCAAGGGCCTGAAGCTCCTCGCAAGGCACCAGAACAAGAAGGCTCTCGACGAGTTCCTTGCAGCCGGCACCTTCCCGAGGAATCTTGAGACCAACGAGCTCTCCACCGGTCCCACCGTTGCCAAGGTGGCTTACCATCAGGGTCTCGCGTACAAGGCTCTCGGCGACGAGGTCAAGGCGGCCGAGGCGTTCAACAAGTGCATCAGCACCGCGGGCGGCGGACGCCGTCGCGTGAGCATGGCCGACGAGAGCAAGTACTACGTGGCGATGTCGCAGAAGTATCTCGGCGACGAGGCTGCCAGCAGGGCGACCCTCGCGGAGGTCCAGAAGTACCTCGACGAGCAGTTCGCCGAGAGCGGCACCACCGTGGTCGACATCTACTCCAAGTTCGGTGAGGACGGCTCCAACAATGTCATCAACGCCAGGAATCTCTATGTGCAGGGACTCGTGAAGCTGGCCCAGGGTGACGCCGCCGGAGCCCGCGGATTCTTCGCCGAATCACTCCAGCTGAACCCTTCAAATGTCTGGGCAAAATACTACTTGAACACTAAAACTAATTAAGGATGAAAAAGCTTTCAAACTTTGTTCATGCAATCGCGGCTCTGGCGGTATGCCTGTCGTTCGCGATTGTCGGGCAGCCCGCATCCGCAACGGCAGCGGAAGTTGTCCTGAATCAGCAGAGGACGATTGACGTGCATGGTGTCGTTTCCGACGCCACCGGTCCTCTGCCCGGAGTAAACGTGATGATTCCCGGAACCACCACCGGAACCCTGACCGACTCCGACGGTTCCTACGCCCTCAGCGGCATTCCCGTGGGAGCCACGCTCGAGTTCTCCTTCATGGGATATGTGACGCAGAGCGTGACCGTCGGCAGCCAGTCCGTCATCAACATCAGGCTCGAAGAGGACACCACCCAGCTAGAGGAGCTCGTGGTCATCGGTTACGGTACCGTCAAGAAGAGCGACCTCACAGGCTCAGTGGCTTCCATCTCCGCCGAGGAGATGACCAAGTCGGCCACCGGCGACGCCCTTCAGGCAATTCAGGGACGCGCAGCCGGCGTGCAGGTCATCACCGCCACCGGTGACCCTTCCGCCACCGCCGAAATCAAGATCCGCGGTACGGGTTCGCCCAACGGCAGCGCTCCTCTGTATGTAGTCGACGGTTTCCCGATGGAGGACATCGACTACCTCAGCCCCAATGACATCGCCTCCCTCGAAATTCTCAAGGATGCGTCCGCGACCGCTATCTACGGCTCCCGCGGAGCCAACGGCGTCGTGCTCATCACGACCAAGCAGGGCGAATCCGGAAGGATACAGACCAGGATAACCGCTGAATACGGTATCGAGGCCCTGCCTACCAGGCCCGTGATGCTGAATTCCACCCAGTACGCCGAAATGACCAACAAGGCATACGAGAACTCAGGCCTCGCAGCGCCCTACACCGAGATGCCCACGGTGAACACCGACTGGTACAACGAAGTGATGCGCGTCGGCAGATACCAGAACTACAACGCCACCATCACCGGCGGAACCGACAAGATCAAGACCATGTTCTCCGCGACCTTCTTCAAGAGGGACGGTACCGTGAAGACCACTGGCTTCCAGAGGCTCAACTTCACCCAGAACACCTCAATGCAGGTGACCTCGTTCCTGACCCTGAACGCCAGCCTCTCAGGCTCGTTCGCCCAGAGCAACTCGCTGTCGGCCAACGGTATGAACAACAACACCGTCTTCCTGTCGTCGCTGATCGCTCCTCCTGACGTGCCCGTCTGGAACGAAAGCACCGACTACTATTCCGGCATCGACGCCTTCCGCATCGCCAACCCTGCGGGCGCGATCTCCCGCAACAACGCGAACACCGACCGCAACACGCTGCTCGGAAACTTCAGCGCCGATCTCAGGATCTACAAGGACCTGACCTTCACCTCACGCTTCGGCTACAGGATGAACACCAACCTGTACACGAACTACAGCCCCGAGTATTACGAGACCGCCAACATCTCCGACCTCATCGACACCGTGACCAAGAGCACGACGAGGACCAACGACTGGACCTGGGAGAACATCCTCACCTGGCACCACAACTGGAACGACAACCACGACCTGACCATCATGGCCGCGATGTCGGCCAGGGAGTTCAGGACCGAGTACTACCAGGCCACCAAGCAGGGTCTTCCCAACGCGGCCGAGGAATACTGGTACTTCGACGCGGCCAGCTCCAACCCCCAGGCCAGCGGCGACGCCTCCGAACTCGCGATGCTCTCCTACCTCGGACGTATCAACTACAACCTGCTCGGCAGATACCTGTTCACTGCTTCCTTCCGTGCTGACGGCTCCTCACGCTTCATGCCCGAGAACCGCTGGGGATTCTTCCCTTCAGGCGCGTTCGCATGGAGAATCAGCGACGAGCCTTTCTTCAAGGACAACGTAAGCAAGTCCGTGATCAGCGACGCCAAGTTCCGCATCGGCTGGGGACAGATAGGTAACGAGCGCATACGCGGCTACTATCCCTACATGACCGGAATCTCACAGCAGCAGTATTACACCGTGGGCGGCAACGGCGGCACCAGGGTCAACGGAACCAGGCCCAGCGGCCTCGGCAACCCTGCCGTGATGTGGGAGACCTCCGAGCAGTTCAACGTCGGACTCGACCTCGCCTTCCTCGACGACAGGCTGACCTTCACCGGCGACTACTATATCAGGACCACCGACAACATCCTGCTCAACCAAACCGTTCCGAGACTCTCGGGCTTCGGCTCCATGACCCGCAATGTCGGCGGTATGGACAACAGGGGCGTCGAGCTCGCAATCGGTTGGAAGGACGACGTGGGCGACTTCAGCTACAGCATCAACGCCAACGTATCCTTCAACAAGAACACCGTGACCGACCTCGGAACCTCAAGCTACCTGAGCTCTTCCTTCGCGTATGACTACGCCCTCATCGACTTCCAGGGCCAGTTCAACGACGTAATCCGCAGCGCCGTGGGACATCCCTACGGACAGTTCTGGGGCTACGAGTTCCTCGGAATCTTCCAGAACCAGGAGCAGATTGACAACTACAAGTCCTCCGACGGTACCGTGATCATGCCTGGCGCGAAGCCCGGAGACTCCATCTACGCTGACCGCAACGACGACGGGAAGATAACCGCCGACGACATGGACTTCATCGGCGATCCCAACCCGAAAGCCGTGTTCGGACTCTCGTTCGATGCGACATGGAAGAACTTCGACTTCTCGCTGCTCTTCCAGGGCGTGGCCGGAAACCAGATATTCAACGCATCCAAGTTCTACTTCAACAAGTTCGACGGACGCCAGAACGTGCTTGCCGACGCCTACATGACCGGATGGGACGGCGAGGGCAGCACCAACAACGTGCCCATCATGCTTGCGAACGAGGAGGACAACTCCCGGATCGGAAAGAACTGGTGGCAGTCCACCAACTACATCGAGGACGGATCCTACCTGCGTCTGAAGAACCTGCAGATAGGCTACACCTTCAACTTCAAGGTGCAGAAGCTCGCGCCTTCCATCAGAGTCTACTTCTCCGCCCAGAACCTGTTCACCATCACGGGCTACAGCGGAATCGACCCTGAAATCCCCGACAACGGCATCGACCGCGGACAGTATCCTCAGCCGCGCACCTTCATGCTCGGAGCCAACATAAACTTTTAATCATGCCTGAATTATGAAATCCTATAGAATATTACTATACCTTGCAGCGCTTGCCGTGACCACAGGCTGCGCCAACTTCCTCGACAAGACCCCTCTCGTGGATCTGAACGCCGAGAACTACTACTCAACCGAGCAGGAGCTGAACGATGCTGCGATGGGTATATATGCGGTGATGCAGCAGGAGACCTTCCAGATCGGACACTACATGATACTCGGGGACGCCTGCTCGGACGACGCCGATCTCGGCAACAGCCGTTCCGAGGCATACTCATGGCTCGGCGGCGCCGCAAAGGACTGCCAGAACTTCAGCCTGCTGGCCAACAACGGCCAGTCCGGCGGACTCTGGAACCTCGCATGGTCCATGATCAACAGCGCCACCCAGCTCATAGTCAACGGCGAGAAGAGCGAAATCGAGAACGCCGACAGATACATAGGAGAAGCCTACTTCCTGCGTGCGTTCGCATATTTCAACCTCGTGACCCAATACGGCAGGATGCCCATAGTGGACCACATTCTGGAGTACGAAGAGTACTACATGCCCCGTCCCGACGACGTATCGACGACCTGGACGTTCATCGAGGACGACCTCAAGGCCGCAATCAAGAGGCTTCCCGAGGCCTGGGACGCCGAGAACGAGGGCCGCGTGACCAAGGGCGCAGCCATGTCGATGCTCGGAAGGACCTACGTCTACCAGTGCAAGTGGCAGGAAGCCCACGACATTCTTGAAGACGTCATCCTTGCCGGATACTATCAGCTCGAGCCCGTCTACGAGGACATCTTCTCAATGGAGCACGAGAACGGCATCGAGTGCATCTTCGCCATCCAGCACATGACCTCGGGCACAGGCTGGTCAGACTCCAACGAGGGCAGCATCCTCGAATTCTACGAACATGACGCAGGCCTTACCCAGGCCGACATCGACTCCGGCAAGTATCCCGGAGAAGAAGTGTACGAGAAGTGGGAAGTGGGCTGGTCGATGCACTGCCCGACCCTCGACCTCTACAATGCTTTCGAGGAGGGAGACCCCCGTCGCGAGGCGACCATCATCGAGTACAAGGAGGATTACGACGGACATATCCACTACAATCTCTCCAGCGACAACGGACTCCAGTCCAAGAAATACTATGTTCCCTACGACTACCGCTCCAAGGAGGACCAGTCCGACCTTCCCAAGAACATAATCATCCTGCGCTATGCCGACGTCCTGCTCTACATGGCCGAGGCGTGCAACGAGCTCGGGGATTCCGACGGAGCCGTGAACTATCTCGAGATGGTGCGCTCAAGAGCCCGCAACTGCTCCGACGATCCTGCGAACACCCTGGCCAAGATCGAATTCTCCAGCAAGGAGCAGATGCGCCAGGCCATCTGGGACGAAAGGCGCGTGGAGCTCGCGATGGAGTACCAGAGATTCTGGGACCTCGCCCGCCAGCACAAGGACGGCACGCTCAACAGCGAGAGCCGCGTGGGTGACGTGATGCAGAACTACTACAAGACCTACGGCCCCGACGGACAGCCGGACGGCTATGTCAATGTCCGCGGCGATCAGATATCGCCGAGCATCAAGGGAGAGAACTTCACCAAGGGCAAGAACGAAATCTGGCCCATCCCGACCGCGGCCATCACGGCTTCCAACGGAACCATGGAACAGAATCCCTACTATTAATAGTCAGTACAGATGAACAAACTATTATTGACCGCTATATCCATTATGCTGGCCGCCACGACCGTGGCGGCCCAGCATAAAACCTACTTCGTGTCCGCGGACGGCAGCGACAGCGCCTCGGGCCTGTCGGTAGCCGAAGCATGGAAGTCTCTCGACAAGGTCAACAGCATGACCTTCCAGCCGGGAGACAAGATCCTGCTCAAGTCCGGCGACACCTGGTACGGACAGCTGTTCCTCAAGGGTTCAGGATCGGAAGGCAGCCCCATCATACTGTCATCGTATGGCGGGGATGCCCGTCCGGTCATCAACATAGGCTCCGCCGAAGGGGCCGGAGTGCGCATACACAACGAATCCTGGTGGGAGATCAGCAACATCGAAGTCACGAGCTACGCCGCCCCCGAACTCGGCATAGGCCGCCAGGGCATAGTCGTGACCGCCTCCGAGCCCGGAAAGGTCTTCAACCATTTCGTGGTCAGGGACTGCTACATCCACGACATCTGGGGGCAGATGGGCGGAAACACCGAATACACCGGCTACTACAGCTGCGGCATACTCGTCAGGGTCATGATACCCCGCGAGCTCCGCAGGACTCCCGGCTTCACGCCCGCGCAGATGAACGACGTGCTCATAGAGGGCAACCGCATCGAGCGCTTCGACAAGTGCGGCATCATCAGCTGGGGTCCCAGGAACAATGTGGTGGTGCGCCGGAACTACATGGACAACCTCGGCGGCGACGGCATCTTCGTGAACGGACCGTACAGAGGCCTCATCGAGTTCAACGAAATCAGGCGCTCCTGCATGCGCTCCGGCTATCTTGACCTGCCCGGAGGCGACGACTGGTGGCCCCACACCGCGGCGTGCTGGATACAGAACACCGAAGAGACCATAATGCAGTTCAACGAGGTCTACGACACCGGCCGCGAGCCCAAGAACGGCGACGGCTTCGCCTATGACTTCGATTTCAACTGCGTGAGATGCGTCGCCCAGTACAACTACAGCAAGAACAACCACGGCTTCATGCTGCTCATGTACGACATCTTCGAGAACGTTTCCCGCTACAACATCAGCGAGAACGACCGCACGCACCTCATCCAGATGCAGGGCAGCCTGAGCAAGGACCGCAACATCTTCTACAACAATGTGTTCTATGTCGACTACGGCACCTCCGACCTCGACTTCTTCATCACGGGCCGGCAGGACGGCATCAACGACATAGGCGCGTTCTTCGTGAACAATATCTTCTACGCCACCGGACAGGGCCGCTTCCGCTCGGTATACACCCACGGAGACCCTATGGTGCGCACCTTCGACGAGGTCACGAAGCCGACGCATCCCGCCGGCTCGCTCTTCCTGCACAACTGCTACTTCGGCCCCTGGAAGAACGGTCTTCCCGATGATCCCGAGGCTCTGGTCGCAGATCCCCAGTTCCTCGCCCCCGGCACCGGCGGCAACGGACTCTGCACGCTCGAAGGCTACACTCTCAAGGAGACTTCGCCCTGCATCAACACGGGCAAGTATGTCCCGCTCAACGGCGGACGTGACTTCTTCGGCAATCCCGTCGAGGACGGACATCCCGACTTCGGCGCGTTCGAAGCCGTGGGCACCGGAGTGTTCTCCGACAGCGCCTCCGAAGCCGAGCAGGACAGGAAGGCCGCGGCTCTGTCGGCCATCACCTGGGCGAAGTGGAACTTCCCCGAGGCCGTCTATGCCGACGACAGCTCAGTGCTGACCATACGCCTCAAGAACCCGCTCGAGGAAGGAATATCCGGAACCGTGAGCCTCGTGCCTGCGGAGGGCAAGACCCAGACCGTCTCGCTCGACAAGCTCAAGGACCGCGGCAGCATCGAGATAAAGACCAGGCTTGACAAGGCCGAGCTGCTCAAGTCAAGCGTCAGGCTGAACCTCACCAACGGCGACTTCACCGAAGAGTGGGAAATCAGCGTAAAGGACATTAACGACTACAGAAGACGATGAAAAGAATCATTTTGACCATAGCCGCGGTTTTCCTCGCGCTCACGGCCGCCTCTGCGGGCAACACCTATTTCGTGAGCGCGTCCGGAAACGACAGCGCCGACGGTCTTTCGGTAAAGACCGCGTGGAAGAGTCTGGACAAGGTCAGCAGCGTCGCCTTCAAGCCCGGGGACAAGGTCCTCTTCAAGGGCGGCGACACCTGGCACGGACAGCTCGTGCTCAAGGGAGCCGGCACCGCTGAGCAGCCCATAATCCTCTCGTCATTCGGCAAGGGCAGGCCGGTGATCAACATCGGCGACGCCGAGGGAGCCGGAATACTGCTCAAGAACTACGGAGGCTGGGAAATCAGCAATTTTGAAATCACGAGCGGCGCCGCGCCCGAGCTCGGAGTCACGAGGCAGGGCATCTATGTCCTCGTGGACGAGCCCGGCGTCAAGGCGGAGCACGTGGTGATAGAGAACTGCTTCATCCACGACATCTGGGGCCAGCTCGGAGGAGTGCGCGAACGCAGTTCCGCGATACTCGTGAGCTGCAGGAACCGCAGCCGCGAGGCTTCAGCCAACGCTCCCGCGCTCAACAATGTGAGAATCGAAGGCAACCGCATCGAGAGAGTGGACAAGACCGGCATCGTGACCGACAACATCGTGAACGGCCTGCTCGTGCGCAGGAACTTCATGGAGAACCTCGGAGGTGACGGAATCATCGTCGGCGGCTCATACCGCGCCCTCGTGGAGTTCAACGAAATCCACAGGTCATGCCTGCGCTCCGGCTATCTCGACCTTCCCGGCGACGACGGCTGGTGGCCCCACACGGCCGCATGCTGGCTCATCCGCTGCGAGGAGACCATCATGCAGTTCAACGAGGTCTATGACACCGGCCGCGAGCCCGGCAACGGCGACGGCTTCGCCTACGACTTCGACTTCTACTGCAAGCGCTGCATCGCGCAGTACAACTACAGCCGCAACAACCACGGCTTCCTGCTGCTGATGTACGACATCTTCGAGAACGTGGCGCGCTACAACATCAGCCAGAACGACCGCACCCATCTCGTGCAGATGCAGGGCAGCCTCAAGGACGACAGGAACATGCTCTACAACAACGTGTTCTATGTCGACCACGGCACTCTCGACCTGGATTTCTTCAGGGGCGACCATGAGGAAGGGGCCAAGGACATCGACGAGCTCGGCGCCCTCTTCTACAACAATATCTTCTATGCAACCGGACAGGGACGCTTCAGGACCGCCTACTCTCTCGGAGAGACCATGGTCCGCAAGTTCGACGAGGTTTCAAGACCGAACCTTCCCGCCGGCTCCATCTTCCTCAACAACTGCTACTTCGGCCCCTGGAAGAACGGCCTGCCCGATGATCCCGAGGCTCTGGTCGCAGATCCGAAGTTCGTGGCCCCCGGCACGGGCGGCATAGGGCTGAACACGCTCAAGGGCTACATGCTCCAGGCTGACTCCCCCTGCATCAACGCCGGAATGTACATCCCCAACCATGGAGGAAGGGACTACTTCGGCAACGCCGTTGAGGACGGACATCCCGACATCGGAGCGTTCGAAGCCATAGGGTCCGGAATCTTCGCCGACGCCGCATCCGACGCCGAGAAGGACAAGGACGCGCGCGACGCCTCCGACGTGGCATGGGCGAAGTGGTCTTTCCCCCTGGGAATCGCCACGGCAACCCCCGAAGCCACGGCCATCGACCTCTACGAGCCTCTGACCGAGGGCGTCGAGGGCACCATCAGCTGGACCAGTCCCGCGACCTCGAAGACCGTCTCCGTAGACCTCGCGAAGGCCAGGGACAGACAGCATTTCGTGATGAAGCTCAAGGCCACCCCCGACGAACTGGAAGCCACCACGCTCAAGGTGGAGCTCCGCAAGGGCAAGTTCACCGAGTCCTTCGAGATTCCGTTCGCGGAGACTCCCGAGACAAGACGCTAAACGCCCCGCCATGAAAAAATTCATCTTTCTGTCAATGTTCATCTTCTGCTGCGCCGCCTGCTCGACGCAGCAGAAGAAGGATATATACGACGTCCCGCTGACAAGCATCAGATGCAGCGATCCGTTCATCTATGCCGACAGCAGCGACAGCACCTACTACATGTACTCCACGGGCGGAGGAGGCCGGGTGATGGCCCGCGCAAGCAAGGACCTGACCAACTGGACCGAGCCCTTCACCGTGATGAACTTCAGCGACAAGCACTGGGCCGGCGACAAGGCGGCCAGCTGGGCGTCCGAAGTACATTACTACAAGGGGAAATACTATCTGTTCACCACTTCCCACAGCGACGAGGTGATAGAGACCATCCCCGACAGATGCGACATACCCCACCGCGCGACCCAGATCTATGTGGCCGACTCCCCGAGAGGTCCTTTCAAGGACTTCACCGGCAGGGCCCACACTCCCGATGACTGGGCGGCTCTCGACGGAACTCTCTGGGTGGAGGACGGCATTCCCTACATGATCTTCTGCCACGAATGGCTCCAGACCATCGACGGAACCATGGAGCTCGTGCAGCTGCCCGACGACCTCGGAGTACCGACCGAGCGGCCCGTTACCCTGTTCAAGGCCTCCGACGCCAAATGGTCCGGAGAAATGCTGGAGCTGGGCGAGAAGACCAACGGCCTCGACCTCGGAGGCTATGTCACCGACGGTCCCTGGCTGTTCCGCACGCAGACCGGCAGGCTCGGGATGCTCTGGTCCACATGGGGCAAGCAGAGATATTCCATCGGGGCGGCATATTCCGCCTCCGGCAGCGTCAAGGGACCCTGGATACAGGAGGACGAGCCGCTCTATTCCGACAACGGAGGCCACGGCATGCTCTTCAGGACCTTCGACGGTGACCTCAAGCTCTGCATGCACCGTGTCGACGAACGCGACGAGTTCCCCGGACGCCGTCCCATCTTCCTGGATGTCGACGACTCCGGTGACAGGCTCGTGATACTGCCCGAAAAGAAGCCCGTGGTCTTCCATTTCGACAAGACGAAGACCATGCCCGGCAGGAAAGTGGCCCTCACCGAGTTCGACCCCGACTTCCCCACCGACTGGAGCGGCTACAACTATCTCGTGCTCGAGATGAGCTGCACCAGCGGGCAGAGGGCCTATGTGGGTCTGAACACCGACGAAGGCTACAACGAACTCAGGATAATCTTCTATGCCCCGAACGGCCGCATCCGCACCGCGATTCCCCTGACCTACTTCAGGGATCTCCCCGCTGGGGCGCATGACCTCGCGGCCACCTACAATCACCGCCGCCCGATGTCGTACATCAACATCGACCACGGAACCAGGCATGACCTCAAGGGAGTCGACTCTCTGGGAATACGCATGCACTGCCCCGTCAAGGACGAGGAGATACGGCTTGAGAAGGTGTATCTGACAGTGGGCGACCCCGGCGACAAGTATCTGACCGAGGAGCCCGCAGTCGATGAATTCGGCCAGTGGAATCTCGGCGAATTCGAAGGCAAGGTGCACTCCGAAGCCGAACTCAAGGCCGAATGGGCCCGTGAGGACCGCGAACTTGCGAAGGGCCGCCCGGCAGGCTGGTCAGCCTACGGAGGCGACCTCTCCCGCACCACCGAAGCCACGGGCTTCTTCGACGTGCGCGAGGTTGACGGCAAGTGGTGGTTCGTCGATCCCGACGGACATCTGTTCCTCTCCATCAGCTCCAACGGAATCAGCCCCGGCGGCGCCGGCACGATAGTCAACCCCCTCAAGGGCGTATATTCCGAAAAGGCTCCCGAAGGCTTCGAGCTCCCGGCGTCCGTAATCGAAAGATACAAGGGGCGCAAGGGCGACAGGCCCAGCGTCGACCGCCGCGGAAGGGAGCTTGAGACCAAGCTCATCCCCCTGACCGCCTGGAACCAGTACCGCCGCTTCGGCGCGGGCGATGTCAGCGACAAGGCCGAGAAGCTCGTCGTGGACAGGATGGACTCATGGGGAATGAACACAATCGGCAACTGGTCGAGCCGCGAGGTCATCGCTCTCGGACGCAAGCCTTTCATGATCTCGCTCGGAGGAATAGGCATACATGACGGCATCCTCGGAATGCCCGACGTCTATGCCGAAGGCTTCGAGGCCCTTATCGACGAGGGCGTAAGGAAGTCCGTCGAGCCGTTCGTCGACAACAAGATGCTAATAGGCTACTTCATCGGCAACGAGCCAGCATGGAGCAACCGCGAGCTGCGTCTGTGCGACCTCATAATGGAAGCCGACAAGGACATGCCGCTCAGGAAGGCCATGGTCAAATATCTCAAGCAGAACGGCGACACTCCGGAGAGCCGCAAGGCCTTCGTCTACGAGACCTTCGACCTCTTCCTCGGAACCGTGCAGAAGGCCCTCGACAAGCATGACCCCAACCACCTCAATCTGGGAATACGCTTCGGAACGGGCATTCCTTCGGCGGAGGTGCTGGCTCTGTGCAAGAAGTATTTCGACGTCTACAGCTTCAACAACTACGGAATACTTCCCGACATGGACAGCATGGACAAGATCCACGAGGCCACCGGACTGCCGATGATCATCGGAGAATTCCACTTCGGCACCACCGACAGGGGACTCGGCGAATCTCTGGTCAGGGTCACCTCGCAGGAGGCCCGCGGCACCGCATACAGGAACTACTGCGAGACCGCCTTCTCCCACAAGGCCCTCATCGGAACTTCGTGGTTCACCTGGTATGACCAGCCGCTGTTCGGCAGAGGCGACGGAGAAAACTACAATATCGGACTTATCGACGCCACGGACAGACCTTACGAATGGATGGTAAAAGCCATTCGTGACGTATCCCGGGACTGCTACGCCGTCCATGAAGGCAAGCAGGCTCCCTATTACAGGGAACTTGAAAGGACAGGCGGCTCATTCCCGGACTTCTGGGAAATGGATTGAACAGGTAGTGCATAAGTCCACCGGCCGCCGGTGATGGCGGCCGGTTTTTTTTTAGCATAAACCACTAACCACAATACCCGACTTTATGAAACATCTGTTAATGCTTCTCTGCACGGCATTGCTGGCAGTTTCATGCAGCAGCACCGTGAAGCACACCTTCGATTCGGCGGAGGGGGGGGGGCGGAATCGTCTCCCATGAATTCACCCTCGATGAATTAGGCCTCGCCGGAACCGACGACTGGGAGGGTTATGATTACATGGTTCTCGATATCAGATCCTCCACTCCCCAGAGATTCCTGCTCGGAATCGACACCGACAACGGACTGCACGAAAAGCGCACCCATGTGCTCCCCAAGGCCTGGGTCAGGCTCTGCATTCCGCTTGATTATTACCGCGAGAAGCCCCGCCCCAGCAACGATCTTGCGTCCACGGTCAACAAGCCGCAGAACGGCGTAGGCTTCCAGCACATCGAAGGCGGCACCGTAGGGCCGCTCACAGGAGTCAAAGGATTGAGCGTCAAATACTACACTCCTCTGGAAAATCCTACGGTCGAAATCCGCTCGTTCAAGCTCACCAACACCCCGGAAACTCCTGCCTATCTTGAGAAGAAGCCCTTCGTGGACGAGTTCGGGCAGTGGGCCTTCGGCGAATTCGAAGGCAAGATCCACAGCCTCGACGAACTTGAAGCCATCTGGGCCGAGGAGGACGCGACCATAAGCTCCCAGGCTCTCGACAGGTCGCAATACGGCGGTTTCCTCGAAAAGAATGTCGGCGGCACCGGATTCTTCCGCGTGCAGAAGATCGACGGGCGCTGGTGGTTCGTCGACCCTGACGGCTATCTGTTCCTGTCCATGAGCGGCGGCGCTCCCGTGGCCGGCGGAGGCGGAGAGGCGTCGAAGGCCGAAGGGCTGGAGAACATGTTCGCCGCATATCCGCCCGTCGCCGACGAAGCCTCGGGCAGAATGATGTCCTTCGGGGAATGGAATCTCCACAGGCGCTACGGTTTCGACGACGGCTGGAGGGACAAATGGGCCGACATGGCAGTCAAGAGGATGCGCTCATGGGGCATCAACACCGGCTCCCCCAAGCCCGGGACCCTGCCCTACACCGGGCACATCCGGACGGGCATCGAAACCATCTACGGCATCCAGGACATCTACGCTCCCGACTACCGCAGCAATCTTGAGAATTCGATAAGGAACCAGGTCTCCAGGACCAGGGACGACAAATACCTCCTCGGCTACTTCCTGCAGAACGAACCTTCGTGGCTCGAGACCGAGCCCCGCGTATGCCAGCTTCTGCTCGACGACCCGACCGACAGACCCATCAAGGAGGCTCTCGTGAAATGGCTCGCGGACCACGGCGACAGCGACGCGAGCAGGACCGAATTCGTGCACAGGACCTTCCGCGAGCACATCACCACGCTGAGCCGGCTCATACGGAAGTATGACCCCAACCACCTGATCCTCGGCATACGCTTCGGCCATTCCAACGTGCCTCACAAGAACATTCTCGACATAGTCAGGGACAACTGCGACGTGTTCGCGTTCAACACCTACCGTCTCTCTCCCAATGTCGAGTATCTCGACGCCGTGTCCGAAGCCACCGGACTGCCGATGATCAACGGCGAGTTCCATTTCGGCACCATAGACAGGGGCATGGCGCCCGGTCTCGTGCAGGTCGCCGACCAGGAGGAGAGGGCCAGGGCCTTCCGCTACTTCGCCGAGAACGGCTTCTCGCATCCCGCTCTGATAGGCATCGCCTGGTTCCAGTACACCGACCAGGGCCAGCTCGGCCGCCGCGACGGCGAGAGGTACAACATCGGCCTGGTGGACGTCACCGACATTCCCTACAAGATAGTCGACGGCATCAAGGCGGCGTCGGAGAACATCTACCGCGTCCACTCCGGACTCCAGGAACCGTATTCCGAGAAGCCTGCCGGACTTCAGGGCAATGAAGACGACCTGATCTCCAAGAGCAACCAGTAAACACCCCCAGAACACTAAAACGCCAATAATCATGAAAGCAATATCAAGTCTGTTCCTATTGCTGTTCGCCTGCGTCGCCTCGTTCGCCCAGAACGTGACCATACAGGGAACCGTTTCCGACAGGTTCGGGCCCATCATCGGAGCGTCCGTGATCGACCCCGACAACCCGACCGTGGGCGTCATCACCGACATTGACGGCAAATACTCCCTTTCCGTCCCCGAGGGCACCGAATCCCTTGAGTTCTCGTTCGTGGGATACGAGACCGTTCGCGAGACCATAGGCGGAAGGACGGTGATAGACGTGTTCTTCCGCGAATCCGCCACGAGGCTCGACGACGTGGTCGTGATAGGCTACGGCAGCACGACCGTCAAGGACCTCACGAGTTCCGTGTCGTCCGTCCGGACCGAAGACATGAACAACACCGCCGTGTCGAGCATCGACAACATGCTGCTCGGACGCGTGGCCGGCCTGAACATGACTTCGAACTCCGCCCAGCCGGGCGCGGCCCTCGACATCAACATACGAGGCGCCATATCACCCAACGGCAACAACGAGCCGCTGTATGTGGTGGACGGCGTGCCCCTCACCACCAACACCGCCAACGTGTCGTCCACGATAGGCAACGGAGCGGCGTCCCTCGCCACGGGCCTCAGCCAGTCCCCGCTGAACACCATCAACCCCGACGACATCGTGTCCATCGACATACTCAAGGACGCGTCGGCCGCTGCCATCTACGGTTCGGCCTCGGCCAACGGCGTAATCATAATCACGACCAAGCGGGGCGAGGAAGGCGCGCCCAGAGTCACCTACAACGGCTCCTACACCTTCCAGGTCCAGAAGCCCTACAAGGAGAAGCTGATGGACTCCAAGACCTTCATGGAGCAGCAGAACTTCTGGATCCACGAGCGCGAGGCCTATAACAACAACACCTATCCCTACGGCGACGTGGACTACAACGGCGACGGAACCGTGGACATCAACGACTACTACGCCGCCTTCAACTCGCTGTCGGACCAGTACTCTCCCGAGGAAATAGCCAGCGCCCCCTACACCGACTGGCTCGACTTCATCACCGACAACGCCTACATCACCGAACACAATGTGTCGCTGAGCGGCGGCAACGAGAGCACGAAATACTACGCTTCCTATAACTTCTACCTCAACGACGGCATCCTGAAGAATTCCAAGCTCACGAGAAATTCCGTAAGGGTCAACCTCGACCAGAAGATAGGCAAGCGCATCAATCTCGGGCTCAATGTCAACTACACCAACATCATCACGAACAACCAGTCGTCCGGCGAGAGCGACGTGATCGGAATCGGAACGGCGTCGCTCGTGCAGAACGCCTACGGTTTCGCACCTTTCGGCTCGACCGAAATCGACCCCGTGCTCGGCTACTATCCTCATGCGACCGACGGCCAGCAGACCAACCCCGCGGGCCAGCTCCAGATCTCCGACCAGAACAAGAACAACCGCATCTTCATCAACCCGACGCTCTCGGTCGACATCATCGACGGTCTCGTGTTCAGGCTCGTCGGCGGGTATGACTCGCAGACCAGCCGCAGGGACTACTACATCCCGAAGGTGGCCGGCAACTATCTGGCTCCCAACGGAATGGCGACAGTGGGCGGAATCGAGTCCATAAACAAGTCGCTCGAAGGCTACTTCAGCTACAACACCACCTTCGGCCAGAGCCGCTTCGACGCGGTGCTCGGATTCGGCGCCTACGGCACCTCCGCACGGTCCTACATCCTCCAGTCATCGAACTTCTGGACCGACTCATTCGGGACGGACAACATGGCCGCCGGCTCCGACAACGACCAGCGTTACACCGGAACGGCCCGCTCCGAAATCAGCAAATATTCACAGTTCGCCCGAGTCAACTACACCTACAAGGACAGGTACATCATCTCGCTGACCGGCCGCAGGGACGGTTCGTCCGTATTCGCCGCCAACAAGAAATGGGGCTTCTTCCCTTCCGTGTCCGCCGCGTGGAGAATCTCCGACGAGCCGTGGATGAGCAGCTCCGACAAGTGGCTCTCCCACCTGAAGCTCAGGGTGGGCTACGGAACTTCGGGCAACGAGCCCAAGACCGCGAACGCCCTCTCGGTCTATGCGACCGGAGAAATCACCGGAGCCAACGTGGTCGTTCCCTACGCCGTGATGACCGACGGAGGATATCTGGGCGGCATCCAGCTGTCGACCGTGGCCAACCCCGACCTTTCGTGGGAGACCAACGAGACCGTCAATTTCGGTCTGGACTTCGGCTTCGCGAGATCAAGGGTGACCGGAAGCGTCGACTTCTTCGTCAGGACCGCGAAGGACCTGCTCGACTACAAGACCCTGCCCTACGACCAGCCTGTGACTTCCGTAATCTACAATGTAGGTTCCACGCAGGCCAAGGGCGTGGAGTTCGAGGTGCACTCCACCAATATCCAGACCGCCAGATTCTCGTGGACGACCGACTTCAACTTCTCGTACACCATCTTCAGATGGAAGACCAGGAACCCCGACCTCGTGCTCAACTCCTGGGAGTCCCCGACCGACGAGATGTCAGCCATCTTCGGATGGGAGACCGACGGCATCTTCCACAGCTATGAGGAGATCGACGCCTACAGGAACGCCGACGGCGAGCTTCTCCAGCCTCTGGCGGTTCCCGGCAACATACGCTACAAGGACTACAACGGCGACGGCGTGCTCGACGACAAGGACAACCACTTCCTCGGCAGAAGGACGGCCCCCTTCAGGTTCGGCCTCAACAACACCTTCACCTGGAGGAACTGGAGCGCCAGCTTCTATCTGTACGGAGCCGCCGGCCATACGGTGACCACTCCCGCGCAGCGCGGAGGCGCCCTCGGAGGCACCACGCCCCACAACACCTATGTCAACGGCATAGAGCATATATGGAGCATGGCCAACCAGGACGGCGACTGGCCCGGAATCGGAACCGACAAGACTTCGACCACCCAGCGCACCGGAGGCACCAACGACTTCTTCCTCAAGGAGATATGGTACATCAAGCTGAGGAATGTGTCGCTCTCGTACGCGCTGCCGAGATCATACGCCGAAGCCATCAGGCTCAGCAGCCTCGCCGTCACCCTCGACGCCGAGAACCTCGGCTACCTCTCGAACTACGAAGGATACGACCCGGAAATGCGCGGTAACTATCCTTATCCCATCTGCTATTCCTTCTCCATCGGAGTAAGGGCCAGCTTCTAGTCCAACCCAACAAAAGTCATTGAGGATATGAAAAAATTATATACTCTGCTCGCGGTTCTGACCGCCGGCGCACTGTCACTGACAGTCTTCACATCCTGCGAGAAGGCCCTTGAGACGAAGGTGTACGGCCAGATAGTCCCCGAGTCGTTCTTCAAGACCGAGAGCGACCTCGAAGCGGCCGTCGTCGGGATGATGGTATATGTCTCCGGACGCGGAATAGGCACCGACTACGGCCTCTGGACCTCCCACTGGGTGGCCCCGAGAGTCTACGGACTCAGCATGACCGACGAACTCTACCGGCAGTATTCGAACTGGTCGAGATGGCTCTGGACGCCCAACTCCGGCAGCGAGGGCAACGGCCCCGGCCGTCCCGAGGACAACTGGGCCGTATGGCAGTTCAACCAGAAGGCGGCCAAGATAACCGCCCTGCTGGAGGACTTCAAGAACTGCCCCGTCAACGAGACCAACCCCGAGCTCGTCGAGGAATATTCCAAGCAGCTCAAGGGGCTCCGCGCGCTCTACATGTACACTCTCTACGAGTTCTTCGGCCCGGTCAACACGATAATCGACCCGGCCAAGCTGAACGACACCAAGTACCAGCCCAGGATGAGCGATGAAGAGTACCGCGCGGCCATCGAAAGCGACTTCGAAGCAGTGTTCACTTCGAACCTCCCCGACGTGCAGACCGGCGACATGCGCGGCTATGTCTCCATGGACTTCTTCAGGATGTGCGCGATACGCTACTACATGGCCACGGAGCAATGGGGCGAAGCCGAAGAGCTCTGCCGCTATCTGATGAACTCCGGCAACTACACGCTGATAACCTCACCGGGTGCGACCGTCAAGACGGCCGACGTCGTGGGCGTATCAAACGGCAGCGCCGTGTTCGGACCCGAATACGACTACACCTATTCGCCTTTCGAGGTCGCAGTGAACACCTGCCCGAACCAGGAGACCATCTTCTCCTGCCCCGTGGACACGAACCACGGCAACATCTGGATAACCGAGGTCACCGATGGCAGCATCTACTATTTCCCCGGACCTTCGGCCGGAACGCTGACCGCCGCCTGGAACTTCGGATACACTCCATGGAAGCATTTCCATGATCTCTTCGGATATGAGGGCGACGGCTCCTACGACAACGACACCCGTGTGCGCCAGTTCTACACCAAGGGCTACAACCGCTCGTCCGGTTCGCTGATGGTGGAGACCCCGGACGAAGCCGCGGGAGAGATCAGCCTTCCGGGCGCATCCCCCTACAAGTTCACCAACTACAAGGAGGTCGGAAGTTCCGGAGCCGAATGGCAGATGGAGCAGCCGGCCTACAGGCTTTCGGATGTATATCTGTACCTCGCTGAATGCATAGTGCGTCAGGACGGAGTGACCCAGGAGGCCATGGACCTCGTGTCCGACATCCGCGAACGCGCCGGCCTCGGCAGGGACCTCAAGACCAACCACACGAGGTACTATGTGGATATCTGGGGCTCCGACCCCACGGTCTCCACCGACGCCTTCCTGCACCTTATCCTCTGGGAGAGGGGTCGCGAACTGGTTGGAGAGGGCCAGAGGTACGAGGACCTGCACAGGTTCAGAAGTCCCGACGGCGAACATTCGATGTTCGTGGAGAGGGCCTACGAACTGCAGAAGATCTCCGACAGGGACGCCAACGACTACCGTGACCTGATGCCCATCCCCCACAAGATAGTGCTCCAGTCCAACGGCGTCGTCAAGCAGAACCCAGGTTACCCCACCGCCTGACAAGCTCCGGCGACGAGCGTCTCCCCGAAAAGAAGTGGCCCTCCGGGGTCACTTTTTGATTTATTTATGTACCTTTATGCCTATGCAGGAACTGGAGATACGGCATGACCCGGAAAAGAGGATCGTGCACACCACGGTCGAAGGGCACACCGCCCATGTCGAGTACAGCATCCATGACGGAATGCTGGACATCCTGCACACCGTGGTCCCGAAGCCTGTCGAAGGCCGCGGCATCGCCTCCAGACTCGTGGAATATGCCTATGACTATGCCCGCCGGCAGGGGCTCGGACCCGCCGCCACCTGCTCCTATGCCCGCATCTGGCTTCAAAGGCATGGCGGAACTCCATGATTTTCCGATATTCATATTTTCAAAACCAATAACATGCTTCAGAAAGGAACAAAGGCCCCGGATTTCGCCGGATACGACGAGAACGGCAATATGGTGAAACTCGGCGACTTCGCCGGAAAGCGGCTCGTGCTGTACTTCTATCCCAAGGACAGCACGCCGGGATGCACCGCCGAAGCCTGCGACCTCAGGGACAACTACGAGAGATTCCTCGCCGCCGGCTATGAGATTCTCGGGGTCAGCAAGGACTCGCAGGCCTCGCACAGGAAGTTCATCGAGAAATACTCCCTCCCTTTCCACCTGATTTCAGACCCCGAATGCACGATACTCAAGGCCTACGAAGCCTGGGGCCCGAAGAAGTTCATGGGCAGGGAGACCGTCGGCACGCTGCGCACGACCTATGTGATCGACGGCGACGGCACCATCGTCGACGCCATCGGCAAGGTGGACACCAAGAACCACAGCAGCCAGATTCTCTGAGGGCTGCAGACTCACGAATGCCTCGGGCGGGTCTTGCGGAAGACTTTGCCGAGGGTGCGCCGGATAGTGCCCGAAAGGATTATCACCGTGACCGCGGAAAGCACAAGCAGGATGCCGAAACCTTCGCGCAACGTGAAGTCCTCGCCGAACACCAATGCCCCGACGCACACCGCTGTCAGCGGTTCCAATGCGCCGAGCACCGAAGTCAGCGTGCCCCCGATATTCTGCACCGCCAGCACAAGGGTGATGTTGGAGACTACCGTGGGCAGCACGGCGAGCAGTATCAGGCAGCCGACCGACGACGGATCGGGAGGCAGCTGCAGGCTTCCGGCAGCGAGATCCTTCGCTCCGAATATCAGCGTAGTTATCACGAACACATAGAACGCCAGCTTGCGGCTGTTCATATTTCGAACCCGTGACTTGTTGACCCCGACGATATAGCTGCCGTAGGCGACGGCGGAGAGCAGCACGATGATGACGCCCCTGATATCCGCACGCATTCCGGTCGACGGCAGCGAAAGCATCGCGACGCCTCCGACAGCGAGCGCTATCGCGAGCCATGTCAGCCACGATGTCTTCTCGCGGAACAGCAGGAACATCAGCAGCGTCACGAACACCGGGTAGGTGAAATGCAGGGTCGTGGCCACTCCGGCCCCCATATAGCCATAGCCGCTGAGCAGGAAAAGCGAGGAAAAGGTATAGAAGACCGCCAGCAGGACGAAGGTCGGGATGTCCTTCGCCTCTATGCGGAACGACTCCCTCCTGGCCAGCATCACGCAGGCCAGCGCAACCGACGCAAAGAGGAAACGGTAGAACAGAATCGAATCATAGCCCATCCCCTTGCCTATCAGAGGCAGCGTGAACAGCGGAATCAGGCCGAATGTGACCGAAGTGGCCATTCCGTAGAGAACGCCCTTGAACTTTCCCATACATTCCGAAAATTTGCGGGCGCAAAGATACATAATTTTACTATACTCGCCGTTGACCTTATATGACTTGACTATACTGGGATATCGGCGAGGTCTTACGATGGTGAAAATACAATTTCTCCAATTGCGCAGCCAATGGTTGCGCAATTGGACATATATACCTCTTCAAATAAAGAATCAGAAGAAATACCTGAATCTGTAGGGCTATTTCTTTCTGGCGCAGAGGGTCGAGGTGGCTTGGGCGGTGGGCATGACCAGCACCTCGGCTATCTGCACATGGTCGGGAGCCGAGACAGCGAAGTACACGACTTCGGCGACATCCTCCCCGCGCAGGGGCTGGAAGCCTTCATATACCGCGTCAGCCTTGGCCTGGTCGCCGTGGTAGCGCGTAACGGAGAAATGAGTCTCCACCTTGCCGGGCTTCACGTTGGTCACGCGCAGCGGGGTGTCCACGAGGTCGATGCGCAGGCTGTCGGAAAGCGCCTTCACGGCAGCCTTGGAAGCGCAGTAGACGCCACCGCCTCCGTAGGGCGTATCTCCGGCGATGGAGCCGATGTTCACTATATGTCCATGTCCACGCTCGACCATGCCGGGGACCACCATTCTGGTCATCGCCAGCAGAGCCTTGATATTGGTATCGATGACTGTGTCCCACTCCTCGAGCGAACCTTCGTATTCCTTGTCGTCTCCGAGCGAGAGTCCGGCATTGTTGACGAGCACATCTATATTGTCCCAGCCTTCGGGCAGTGAAGCCATCGCACGGCTCATCGCCTCCCTGTCGCGCACATCGAAAGGAAGTGTCTGCACCTCGCTTCCGAGCGCCACGAGTTCACGGCGCAGGGTATCAAGTTTTTCCGTATTCCGGCCGTTGAGAATCAGGCGGCGCCCCTCTCCGGCAAATCTTCTGGCGCAAGCCTCTCCAATCCCGCTTGTCGCCCCGGTTATCAGAATCGTTTTAGCTTTCATGATGCTAAAGTTAACTATTTCCTGCCGAACATCGGCAGAATTTGGCGACAAAATGCTATCTTTACTTCCGAACAGACAACACAAGATGTTGTCATAATAACTTTTGCAATGAAAAAAACCGTATTTATGATTGCAGCCCTTGCGGCAGCATGTTTCACGATGTCAGCCCAGAACAAGGGCGACATGGCGGTAGGAGGAGTGATCGGCCTCAGCGGAGGCTCGGCCACAATATCCTACTCAAACAACGGAACGACATCAAGCGACAAGTCCTCCAGCCCCACCTTGTTCGAGTTCAGCCCTGAGTTCAGCTACTTCGTCATCGACAACCTCGAGCTCTCCGCCGGTCTCAACTACGCACTCCAGAGCGAGCATATCGGCGACGACGGTGACAGAAAGCTCTACATGAACTCCAACATCGCCATGTTCACGATAGGCGCGAACTACTACATCCCGCTTGTGGACGGCATCCTGTACTACACTCCCGGCGTGAAATTCGGCTTCGGCGGCGGCTCCAACGTAATCCAAACATCGGCTGACCGCACCGTAAACACCAAGATTCCGTTCGCCTTCGGATTTGACGCCGAACTCGGAAGCGTAGAGTTCAAGCCTCTGGAATTCCTCGGAGTCTCGCTGAACTTCCTCGACCTTTCCGTCACATACGCCACGACCGGCGAAGGCAACGGCAAGACGGCCACCACAAACTTCGCCGCCGGCTTCAACTACGGCATGTCCGCCGGGGTCAAATACTACTTCTGATCCCAGGCATTACCGCATATATAAAAATCCCGCTGCAGGCTCACTTCTGCAGCGGGATTTTTTTGACGGCATCCGTCACCGGAGCCTATCTGCGACAGGCAGCACTTCCGGCAGGGAGCGCACGGAAGAAAGTCCTTCCGGCCCCGAACTCCGGCTGCATGTCCTCCAGAGCCATGATCCTTGAACTATCCAAGTCTGCGCCAGCAGAAGCAGCCATGGCAGAGGAGCCAATACCGAAACCGATTTCCTCCACCGGCGAGACTCCGTCGGGAGAAAGGGAAACCACCTCACGGAACATCGGGCCGAGATTCCTGTCCTGATCCTCCGAAACCGCCACGATCGTGTACTCAGTATCATACTCGAGATAGAAATACATCGCCGACTCGTAGTAGCTGTCGTTCATCAGCTGTGCGACCACTTCCTCATACGGATATGCCGACTCGTCGGAAAGATCCCCTTCGAAGATATGATAGTAGTTGTGCTGCACGTCTCCGGATGTCTCTATCCTGACAGGGAAGACGGCAAGGCCGGAAGCTCCGGGATACAGGTCCGGATATCTTGTCTCCGCCTCGGTGCCGTCGTAGTATTTGTCATGCCGTACGGCTATTGTCACATCGGACATCTCGGCATCGGTCGTTTCGAATTCAGCCCTGAAAAGACCGGTGGTAGCCTGACCGCCAAGATAGCCGAAAGCGAAAATGGTATACCCTGTATTGGGCGAGAGATGAGTGATTGTGCCCGAATCATCGCCGGCCCACACCAGAGAGGAAAGGTCACCCGTGCCGGTAAAATACTCCAGCAGCTCCTCGTCGGTCTTTCCGGCATAATCGGCGGTCGGAAGGCAGAACAGCACGTAGGGGTCGTCATTTGTGACGGAAACCTCATAGTAAGCCGACCTTCCGGTCACGGCAGACACCTCTATGCCTATCACATTGTCCGAAGCATGTATCTCCGATTCAGTGGCGAACTCCTTGAGCGTCGCGTCGGAAATTATGAGACCGGTGCTGTTCACGGCGGCGGCGAAGACGACATAGTCCGACGAAGGTTCAAGGAGATACTGGCGGCGTATGGTTCCTGTGGACGAGAGGCCCGCAACCACCTCGGCGGCCGTCTGTCCGGTCAGCTCGCCGAGAGCCAGCTGCTCGTTGATATAGCTCTGGTACAGACGCACCGCATCTTCCGGCGAAGATACGCTCTCCGCAGGATAGACTCCGCAGACATAGGTCTGGGTATCATCTCCGGGCTTTATCCTCAAATCCATGTACGGCCCGTTGACCTCGGTGGAAATTTCGAACGACATGGGAATCTTGTCTATCGCCAATGTCGAGAATTCCGTCTTGTAGATGTCGGAAAGCCTTTCGCCGGAGGCATTGAGGCCGTATGCATAGATATAGTAGTCCTCTCCGGGGAGGAGCTCCGACACGGAACGGCTTTCGGTGTCGCCCTTCAGCAGCGACTGTCCGAGGAACTCGCTCAGTCCAAGGCCATAGGCCTCAGCCTCCGACCTGAAGAAAGCAAGGTCGTCCTGGAAATATTCCTCATCGGAAGCGAAACTGTCGAAATATTCCTTTTCCACGGCAAGTGCGACATAGGTAAGGTTCTTGTCGGCAGGTATCACGTCGAACACCACTCCGGTATAGCTGATGTCCTTCACATTGAAGGCGAAGAACTCCGGTTCGACATAGGCGTCCTGGACCACTTCTATCTCCTGCGGTGCGGAAGCTCCCGAATAGGACAGGACTATCCTGCCCTCCCTCACGGAAGCCGTTTCGTTGGCACTGACAGCGAAGGAAATCTCACCGGAAACGGAGAAGTCGAAATCCCTTATCCACTCCTGTTCGGAAGAATACTCGAAAGTTCCGTCGTAAACGGGATTCTCCAGCTTGTATGCGACCGTGACTGTCGCGCCGCCCGAGGCCACGCTGAATTTGTTTCTGGACAGCTCGAACACGGAATTCTTGTCCGCATCCACCTTCCCGACACAGGCCGACAGCAGCAGGATGCCCGCAAGGGGCAGCAATTTCATGTATCTGTTCATATTTCTTTCATGATGTCAGAACGCCAGCACGGGACGGACCAGCGCAATGTTTTCATTCTTGCCGCGATAGCCCACGGCCCCGTATCCGGTGTCCACGCAGACCACCGAGGATTCCGGAACCATGTACAGTTCCGACGAAGACCAATACCAGCTGTCCTCCGCAAAAGGGGCGAAGAATTCAGAATCCACCCTGCGGGTCGATTCATACATCTCATAAAGCTGGCTTATCGAAGGCAGGAACCATCCGCTGGTGTACTGCGGGGCGGGGCACGACGCCTCAAAAGCCATCACGCCCGCAAGAGCCGGCCAGGACCCGGCGACATTCTCACCGGTGCCGGAAGCTCCCGACCAGGCCTTCAGCGTCTCGGTATAGTCGTATCCGCTCCAGTCGGTGTCGCCGCCGTTGTCGGAGAAATTGTCGAGCCGCTCGCCCGTCCCGCTGACGGGGAAGGTCCCGACCATATAGCCGTATCCTCCCCACATGCATGGCTCGGAAACGGCGTCGGCGGCGGCAACCACATATCCGCGGCATGAAGCGGAGCCTATTCCGGTGGACGAGTAGTCGGACTTGTCGTTTTCATGCTGTCCGACATGGAACACCCGTCCTATGCAAGTCTTGTCAGCTTTGAGTTCCGCTGAATATGTGCCGTCGGAATAGTACCAGTCCCCGGCCACGGGATCCGGGGCCTCGACCACGCTGACCGTGCAGACGGATTCGATGTCGTGGCAGATGGCCGTGATCTCGGCATCGCCCAGAGCCCTCGCGGTCACTGTACCGTTCTCGTCAACCACAGCCACCGAACCGTCGGATGTGTACCATGCAACTTTTTCGCCGGATGAAGACTGAGGGAGAATCACCGCGGTCAGCCTCGTCACTTCGCCCCTGACCATTTCGAGGGAATCGTGATTCAGCACCAGACCGGTAACGTTCACGGCCTGGTCCGGTTCCATGGAACATCCGCCCAGCACGAGAAGGGCGGACGACACGGCTGTCAGAATATATCCTCTTTTCATCTTCGTGAATCAGAAAGCAAGAACGGAGCGGACATAATATCTCGACATATCCTTAGCATCCCAGCTGCACATATTTATGCCATACCAGACATAGCATATAGACGATTCAGGATAAGATCCGTCTTCTGTTGACGAAGCGTAGCATTCCTGATTCTGGGGCATATAACCATTGGCCTGCTCTACCTTTTCGAGTACCGTCTCTGTCAACGCGGCGTACAACTGACTGATTGACGGCAGGAACCAGTCGCTCGTATTTTCCGGAGCATCAACATCATAACCAAGCGCATACCATGCAGCCGGATAACCTTCAAGAGCGGAAGAAAGCCCTCCGGCAGCAGCAGCCTTCATATTCATTGTATGGAGGAATCCGCTATAGTCGGCATCCTTGACATTGCCGCTATTTAACATGTAGCCATCCCCGTCTTCATCCAAAGGATAATTCCCAAGATCGGCATTGGGGCCCCAGGCACACACTTCCTCGTTCGCGTTGTTCAAAGCAAGGACATATCCGTGACATTTCACGCTCCCTATGCCTGTAGACGAATAGTCGGACAAATCGTTTTCATGATGTCCGGCGTAGAACACCACTCCGATGCATGTCTTGTCGAGATCGAGGTCGGCGGACCAGGTTCCATCGGAATAGAAGAAATCCCCGACACTCGCCTCTCCCGTCACGCTGACGCTGCATTCGGCGGTAATCTCTCCGGCCGTCAGAGTCACGGTGGTCTCTCCTGTTCCGACTGCTGTCACGAGTCCGGTTCCGTCCACGGTTGCTACCGTTTCATCGGCAGAAGACCATTTGGCGGAGGAAGGGTCGAAGTCTGCATCCTCGGGATTGTAAGTGAAAGAAAGCTGCGAGGTCCCGCCCACGAAAAGGCTCAGGGCAGTCTCGTTGAGAACGAGGGATTCCAGCGGTCCGCCCTTCACGGTAACCGTGCAGACATCGTTGAAAGAATCCACATGCACGGAGATTTCAGCAGTACCTGTGGCCACTGCGGTGACCACCCCGTCCTGGTCGACAGTAGCCACGGTCTCGTCGCTGCTCTGCCAGTATACGCCCTCCCAGAAAGCGTCCTTCGGGGTTACGGCAAATGACAGCTCGGCTGTCTCTCCTTTGACTATAGTTATTTGAGAAGGTTCAACAGTCACCCCTTCCAGTTCGGGGGCCTGAGTCTTGGTGCACGCAACCGCACCCAGCACCGCAACCGACAGTGCCGACAGAAATTTCATTGATCTCATAATTACATTATAGGAATTAACGGTTTTATTTCCGAACCAACAATCTTCAAATATACAATTTTTTGGTGATTGACCGAGATGAGGCCCAAGAAATTTCTTGTGGAAAATAAGGCTGCCGTGTGCGCCTCCGGGAGACGATGAACCTGGGGACAGTCTCCCTGCGGTGCACACGGCGGCAGGCTCCGTTGCGACGCTGATGGAACGAGGCTTGATTTTGTTTTCCGGTTGATGAGGCCTGATTTGCAATTCACCTTCGCGACTGAAATGCCTTTTATGGGCCTGGAACGGGGTTCGGCGACGAAGGTGGACACTTTTCCTTTCCACCTTCCCCCGTCAACGGGCCTCCTGCACGGTTCTATGGCACATCGGCCGCGAAGGTGAATTGCAAATCGCAGTCGCCGTCCTGGAGTGGCGGGATTTTGGCCGCTTTATCTTACAGGTGTGTAGTCAATCGCCGATTCTTCTTCAGTAGCTTCAAGCTTGAAGATTACGGGGCGGAGTCCGTCATTGCAGCTGCAGATCGCCACTCCCGGCTTCCTTATCCAATCCCCATAATAGAAGAGTTCCTTGCCGGCCCCATGAGCCAGTGCGAACACATACTGGTAAATCGCCTTCCATGCTTCATCGCAGAATCCGTCAGGCTTTGCATAGTCGGCATAGAAGACCTGGCCCCTGGTCATCATCGGGCATTCTTTCAGCCCCTCTGCTCCATATTCTGCAGCCAATTCCTTGTCCAATGTCGTTTTCAGGACTGTTATCTTCACTTTTTTCATAATCCGAGAAAATTATATTCAATGTACAAGATAGACAATATCTCCATCCCGGCAAAGGTCTTTTTGTCCCGGCTTCCGCTGTCTCCAGCCGGTGCCTGGAGAATTTTTGCCTACGCTCGGGCACGTGCCCTCGCAACGGTCCGCGGCGCTTTACCCTGGACATTTCCTGCAGCCGGTCGCGCACAAACCGGATGGATGCAAGAATCCCTTGCAGAACGATTTTTCTGCAAGGGATTCTTTGTCGTCTTTCGCGGAGGGTGAGGGATTCGAACCCCCGAACCCGTTAAGGTCAACAGTTTTCAAGACTGCCGCCATCAACCACTCGGCCAACCCTCCTTCCCGTCAAGGGACTGCAAATTTATGCAATCTGCTCGGATATTCCAAAAAAATTCAAATTTTCTTGACCTCTCCCGGACGCATGATGCCGTTGGAGGGGAATTATTCCGCGACATCCTGCTTCTTCTCCGGGCCGGAGAAGAATTTCCACTGGAAAAGCAGCAGATAGAATGCTCCCACGGTCACGCAGGAATCGGCGAAATTGAACACCGGACTGAAGAAGATCACCTTCGCGCCATCGCGGATGATCGGAAAGTAGAACATGTCCACCACCTTGCCGAACATGAACGGGGCATAATCCCATATCAGGCCGTAGAACAGGCAGTCGATGATATTGCCTATCGCGCCCGCGGTTATCAGGGTGAGACCCACGAGCACGCCCGTCGGGGCCTTGCCCTTGCGCAGCAGGGAGTGTATCCACCATATCAGAAAACCGCTGAGCGCTATGCGGAACAGCGACAGCAGCAGCTTGCCGAAGCCGTTGCCGAAAGAGAGGCCGAAAGCCATGCCTTCGTTCTCGACAAAGCACAGCCTGCACCACTCCCCTATGAGCGGAATCTGCTCGCCGAGCGACATGTTGGTCTTGACCAGGACCTTGATGACCTGGTCAATGACCACAAGCACTATCCCCAGCAACGCCAGACCGGCTCCTTTGGAAAGCTTCATGGATTACTTCTTTCCAGTCTTGGCCATCATCTCCTTGGCCTCCACCGTCAGGGTCGCGTGAGGCACCCTCTTGAGTCTTTCCTTGGGGATCAGCTTGCCCGTGGCGCGGCAGATGCCGTAGGTCTTGTTCTCGATGCGCACGAGGGCGGCTTCAAGATTCTGGATGAACTTGTACTGACGCTGGGCCATCTGGCTCGCCTCCTCCTTCGAAAGCTGGTTGGCTCCGTCGTCCTCCACGGTCTTGAACGAAGGAGAGGTGTCCTCTATGTCGTTGGTCCCGTTATGTATGATGACCTCGCGAAGGGTGTTGTACTCCGCCTTGGCCTTGGCCAGCTTATCTTCGATAATCGCCTTGAATTCGGCGAGCTCCGCATCGGAATAGCGTGTCTTCTCCACCGGTGCCGTGTTCTTGTTGGTCTCTTCTGCCATAATACAGTAAAGTTTAAGTGTGATTAATTTCTGGAAACTTTTATCCTGACTGAGGATCCGCCCCACTCGACCTCGGCGGCGTCGGCAGGAGCCTCGGACATCCGCCTGAGCTCCAGCGAGAGGGACAGGGTCTGTCCGGCCACATAGTCGGCATATTCGCCGAGCGAAGCCTCGATCTCCCCATAGTTCTCTCCGTCAGCATATATAGTAGTGTTTATTCTGTCCGTCACCTCGAAGCCGCTCTCCTTGCGGAGATTCTGGATCGGATGTATGAGTTCGCGCGCCGTTCCCTCGCGCTTCAGTTCGGGAGTCTGCACGATATCGAGAGCCAGCGTCAGCGCACCTTCGGAAGCCACGAGCCAGCCGGGCATGTCCTCGGAGCTGATTTCATAGTCGCCCTTGCGCAGCACGACGTCGCCGCCGGGAAGGGCGAGCACATAGTCGCCTGCAGCCCGCTCCACCTCCGCGATCTGCTCCTGCGACAGGGCGGCTAAAGCGGCCGCTATCTCCTTCATGCGCTTTCCGTAGATCTTGCCGAGCGTCTTGAAATTCGGCTTCATCTTCTTCGTGATGATGCCAGTGGTGTCGTGCAGGAACTCTATATCCTTGACATTCACCTCTGTGAGGAAAATGTCACGGACTCTCAGGATATGCTCCTTGACCGCATCGTCAAGCACCGGAACGAGCACTTTCGCAAGCGGCTTGCGCACGTTTATGCCCACCTTCTTGCGCAGGGCGAGCACCATGGACGAAGCCTTCTGGGCGAACGCCATGCTCTCCTCCAGGTCCTTGTCGACGAGGGAGGCGTCGGAAGACGGCATGAGTACATAATGCACGGAATCCGCACCCGGAACGAGGTCATGCCACAGCCTGTCCATGAAGAAGGGGGCTATGGGCGCGGCCAGCACGGCCACGGTCTTCAGAGCCTCGTACAGAGTCTGATATGCCGAGAGCTTGTCCTTTCCGAGGCCGCTGCCCCACAGACGTTTCTTGTTCAGCCTGATGTACCAGTTGCTCAGATCGTCGCAGACGAAATCCTGGACAAGACGGCCGGCCGCGGTTATGTCGTAGTCCTCGTATGCGGCGCGCACCGAGGCCACCAGAGTGTTGAGCCTGCTGATTATCCAGCGGTCGAACATCGGCCTCTCCGCCACGGGCACCGCCGCGGACGAAGGGTCGAAACTGTCGATGTTGGCATATAGCGCGAACACCGAATACGAGTTGTACAGCGTGCCGAAGAACTTCCGGCGCACCTCCTCCACTCCGGCCTCGTCGAACTTCAGATTGTCCCAGGGCTGCGCGTTGGTGAGCATGTACCAGCGCAGGGCGTCGGGACCGTAGCTGTCGAGAGCCTTGAAAGGGTCCACCGCATTGCCGAGCCGCTTGCTCATCTTCTCACCCTTCCTGTCGAGCACGAGCCCGTTGGAAATCACGCGCCTGAACGCGGGAGTGCCGCTGACCATGGTATGTATCGCGTGCAGAGTGTAGAACCAGCCGCGGGTCTGGTCGACGCCCTCGGCTATGAAGTCCGCAGTGCAGCCGAAGTCGGGAGTGTCCTTGCCGCGCAGCCCCGTCTGGGCATAGGGCATGGCTCCGGAATCGAACCACACGTCGATCAGGTCGGTCTCGCGGGTCATCTTCCTGCCGGAAGGGCTCACGAGGAATATGTTGTCGACATACGGGCGGTGCAGGTCTATCCTGTCGTAGTTCTCCTTGCTCATGTCGGAAGGCTCGAAACCCGCGTCTCTCAGGGGATTCGACTGCATGATTCCGGCGGCCACAGCCTTGTCGATCTCCGCATACAGCTCCGCTACCGAACCTATGCATATCTCCTCCTTCCCGTCCTCCGTGCGCCATATCGGAAGAGGGGTGCCCCAGTAGCGGCTGCGGCTCAGGTTCCAGTCCTGGATGTTCTCCAGCCACTTGCCGAAACGGCCGGTGCCGGTGGATTCGGGCTTCCAGCGTATCTGCGAATTGAGCTCAATCATCTTCTCGCGCACGGCGGTCGTGCGTATGAACCAGCTGTTCAGGGGATAGTAGAGCACGGGCTTGTCAGTGCGCCAGCAGTGCGGGTATGAATGCACATGCTTCTCGATCCTGAACGCCTTGCCCTGCTTCTTGAGCATCACGCAGAGATCGACGTCGAGCGTCGGGGCGTCGGCGGGCAGACTGTCGTCGTAGGCGTTCTTCACATACCTTCCGGCCCACTCGCGGTAATCGTCGGAGACGCGCTCCCTGACATACGCGGGGTCGAGGTCCTCCAGCCGGAAGAAGCGGCCCTTGAGGTCGACCTGCGCCTGCGGATTGCCGTCGCGGTCGAGCACGGTCAGGGCGGGCACGCCGGCAGCCTTGGCGACCCTCGCGTCGTCGGCTCCGAAGGTAGGCGCGATATGCACTATTCCCGTACCCTCCTCGGTGGACACATAGTCGCCGGCTATCACGCGGAACGCGCCGTCGTCGGGGCGGAACCACGGTATCAGCTGCTCATAGCGCAAGCCCACGAGCTCCGAGCCTTTGCAGCTTCCCGTCACCTCGTAGGGGATCTTGTCGTTGAACAGCGCCGGGACGAGGTCTTTGGCCACTATGTAGGTGGCCGGCTCACCGGTGTAGGGATTCGCGGATTTCACCCGCGCGTATTCTATGTTGGGTCCCACGCAGAGCGCGGTATTCGAAGGCAGGGTCCAGGGAGTGGTGGTCCATGCAAGGAAATACAGAGCTTCCTCGCCGACGACCTTGAACTGCACGGTGCAGGTCGTGTCCTTGACATCGCGGTAGCAGCCGGGCTGGTTGATTTCGTGGCTGCTGAGGCCGGTTCCGGCGGCGGGGGAATACGGCTGTATCGACTTGCCCTTGTAGAGCAGCCCCTTGCCGTAGATGTCCTTGAGCAGCCACCACAGAGTCTCGATGTAGCGGTTGTCATAGGTGACGTAAGGATCGTCCATGTCGACCCAGTAGCCGATGCGCTCGGTCAGAGCGCGCCACTCGGCGGTATATTTCATGACCTCCCCGCGGCAGGTCCGGTTGTATTCCTCCACGCTTATCTTCCTGCCTATGTCCTCCTTGGTGATGCCGAGCTTCTTCTCGACCCCGAGCTCCACGGGCAGACCGTGGGTGTCCCATCCGGCGCGGCGGCGCACCTTGAACCCGGTCTGCGTCTTGTAGCGGCAGACCGCGTCCTTGATGGAACGCGCCATGACATGATGTATGCCAGGCATGCCGTTGGCGGAAGGAGGCCCCTCGAAGAAAATGAACTCGGGCGCACCTTCCCTGAGGCCGAGGGATTTCTCGAACGCCCCGTCCTTTTTCCAGTCCTGGAGAACCTCGTCGGCGACAGCCACGAGATCCAGCCCGCCATACTCTTTAAATGTCATAATTTTTGCTAATTTTGCGCATATATACAGACTGCGAAGTTAACTATTTCCGCCAATTTAACCAAAACCGACATGACCATACTCGACATTATCCTGCTCATCTGCTTCGTACCGGCGATAGTCACCGGAATTTCCAAAGGCTTCGTGAACCAGGTCGTACAGATAGCGGCCATCATAATAGGCGCGTGGGCGGCATTCCACTTCTCATCAGTGATATGCAACTGGCTCGGACAGTACCTGAGCGTCGACGAGACGGTGCTCAAGGTCATAGCCTTCGTCCTCGTGATCATAGTGATATCCATCATACTCAACATACTCGGCAACCTCCTCACCCGGCTCCTGCACGCCCTGTCGCTGGGCTGGTTCAACGGGATACTCGGCGTGCTGTTCGGCATACTCAAGGTCGGACTCATCCTCGGGCTGCTCATAATGCTGTTCGAGAGCCTCAACTCGTCGCTCGACCTCGTGGACGACAAGCTCCTCGACGACTCGAAGATCTACAAACTGCTCCATAACGCGGCCGAAGCCGTATTCCCCTATCTCAAAGGCCTCGTCGCCGGAATAAGCGAATAGCAGATGAGCAGGATCATACTCATAGAGACATCCACGGCACTCTGCTCCACGGCGCTCGCAATCGACGGGAGGATAGCGGAAAGTCGCGAAAGCCGGGAGCCCAGGGCGCATGCGGCCATGACGGCCGTGTTCGTCAGCCAGATGCTCGACTCGCAGGGTCTCAAGGCGGCCGACTGCGACGCCGTCTGCGTAAGCGCAGGCCCGGGTTCATATACGGGACTCAGGGTGGGTTCGTCCACGGCCAAGGGCCTGTGCTTCGCCTCCGGCAGGCCTCTGCTCGCCGTCGGCACGCTCGAAGTGCTGGCATGGCAGGCCGTCTGCGACGGGCTTCTGCCGGAAGGCTGCCGCCACATAGTCCCGCTGGTGGACGCCCGCAGAATGGAGGTCTACACGGCCGTATTCTCCACGGAAATGCGCAGGCTGGACGACGTCCGCCCGATGGTCGTCGACGGGGACAGCTTCGCGGACATACTCGCCGAAGGCCCGGTGCTCTTCATCGGAGACGGGGCGGAGAAGTGCTCGCAGGTGATCAGCTCCCCCAACGCCCGTTTCGTGCAGGCATGCCCCAGGGCCGCGTCAATGCTCAAGCCGGCCGAAAAGGCGCTCGCGGCCCGCGACTTCAAGGACACCGCCTACTTCGAGCCTTTCTACCTCAAGCAGTTCCAGGCCACCGTCAGCAAGAAGAAAATATTCTGAAAAACATATGGAGATACTGATAATCCTGCTGGTGTTCGCTCTTCCGCTTCTGTCCGTCATCCTGGACAAGAAGAAGAAAAGCGGCACGCCGAAAGTCAAGTCCAGGCGCATAGTCCTGCCCGGGGGACAGGTCAGCCCCGAAGCCGCGGACACCCAGGCCAGGCGCAAGGCCACCGTGACCGGACACTACATGAGCACGACCGTCAATCCCAAGAAGCCGGCAGCGCCGGTGAAAGGGGACGAGGCCCGGTCCGCGGCCGTCGCAGCGGCGGAATATGAAGCGGTGACGGCAGGAGACAAGCCCGCCGCCAGAGACGGACACCAGGCCGCAACGGCGGGAAGAAGGACCCGGGAGGCCGGGAAGCCCGGAAATCCGGCAGAGACGGAGGAAAACGGGAAGAAATTCAGCGAGCGCCAGAAACTCATAATATATTCGGAACTGCTGAAGCCGAAATTCGACGAACTTTAGTGCGGGATAGCACAAATTTTTGTATATTTGCAATGGCATGAGGGTTCCGCCGCAACGGCGGGACTCCTTTTTAGTTTACCAATATTAACCAAACAAATAATGTCAGAAGTTCATTATATGAGCCAGGAGGGCCTGGACAAGCTCAAGAAGGAGCTCGCTGAAGCCCTCGCTCAGAGACCGGTGATTTCGGCGGCGATAGCCGAGGCGCGCGAGAAGGGAGACCTCTCCGAAAACGCAGAATACGAATCAGCCCGCGAAGCCCAGGGCCTGCTCGAACTGAGGATAGCCAACCTGCAGAACATGGTGGCCAACGCCAAGGTGCTCGACAGCTCCCAGGTGAGCACGGACAAGGTGCAGATGCTCAACAAGGTGAAGGTCAAGAACCTCAACACCGGCAAGACCATGGAGTTCACGATAGTCGGCGAAAGCGAGGCTGACTTCTCGAAAGGGAAGCTCGCCGCCACGACCCCCATAGCGAAAGCCCTGATGGGACACGGCAAGGGCGAGACGGTGGAGGCGAAGGCCCCCTCAGGCATAATAAGGTTCGAAATTCTTGACATCTCACTCTGATGGCTACACTTTTCACCAAGATCGCAAACGGCGAGATACCTTCATGGAAGGTGGCTGAAAGCGAGGACTTCTACGCTTTCCTTGACATCAACCCCCTCACCCTCGGACACACTCTGGTGATTCCGAAGAAGGTGGAGGACGACTATATCTTCCATCTCGACGAACAGACCTACGAGGGTCTGTGGGCCTTCGCCCGCAAGGTCGCCGAAGCCCTCAAGGCCGCCGTGCCCTGCAAGCGCATAGGCGTGGCGGTGCTGGGGATGGAAGTCCCTCACACCCACATCCATCTTGTCCCCCTGCAGACCGAGGGCGACCTGGACTTCCGCAAGCAGCGCCCCGAAATATCCAGGGAGGAAATGGAAAGGACCGCGGCGGCGGTTCTGGCCGAATTTGAAAAGATATCGAGATGAAAGCATACAGGTCACTGGCGATGATGCTCGCCGCCGCGTCCCTGGCCGCGTGCGGCCAGAAGGCTGAAATCAGCGGCACCGTCGCGGAAGCGCCGGGAAGCGAAATAATAGTGAAGAAGCTGGACATCAACGTCTACTCGGTGCTGGACACCATCAGCACCGCCCCGGACGGAAGCTTCAGATACAAGGTGAATGTACGGAAGGGGCAGCCGGAATTCGTCTACCTGTTCCACGGGGACACCCGGATAGCCGGCCTTCTGCTTGAGACCGGAGAGAAAGCCGTGGTCAGCGCCGACACGCTCGGCAACTACAGCGTCACCGGCTCCGAAGGCTCAGAGAAGCTCGCCGAGGTGGACAAGGCCTACTCCAGGTTCCTCGCCGACATCTACTCCGCAACCGAAGGCCCGGAGATGGCGAAGATATATCTCGACCATTACCGCGCCTGCGTACAGTATGTCATCGAAAACCCCTATTCCCTGACCACTGTCCCCGTGCTGTTCGAGAGGCTCAGCGATGTCAGCCCGGTGTTCAGCCAGACCACCGACGCCCTGTTCTTCAAGAATGCGGCCGACTCGCTCAAGACAGTCTACCCCGAGTCACGCTATGTGCTCGCGCTCGAACAGGAAGCGGAGAGGAGGATGAACCAGCTCGAAATCGAGAACCGCGTCAGAGCTGCCGGCGAAGCGTCCTTCCCCGACATCGTGATGCCCGACATCAACGGAAAGGAAAGGTCCCTGAGCTCCGTAGACGCCCGGGTGATACTGCTGCATTTCTGGGACGCGTCGAATGCGGGGCAGAAGATGATGAACATCGACACCCTTCTGCCGATATACGAAGACTTCCACGACAGAGGCTTCGAGATATTCGCAGTCTGCGTATCCCCCGACAAGGCTGAATGGGGAACCGTGGTCAACGCCCAGAAACTGCCGTGGATAAATGTGAACGACGGACGCGGAGCGGCTTCCGGAGCCGCGGCGCTCTACAACATAACTTCCACCCCGACTTCCATGCTGATAGTCGACGGTGAAATCAGCAATCTCCAGCTCAAGGGCGAGGCAGGCCTGAGACGAGAGCTCGGCAGGCTGCTTCGTCGATAGCGAGCTGGGCCTTCAGCTCGTCACCTGAATTGAAGCGTCTCTCGTCACGGAGGCGCTTCTTGAATTTTATGCGCAGGTCGAGGCCGTAGATGTCCTCGTCGAAGTCGAGGATATGAGTCTCCACGACGGGGCCGACATTGGTCATGCCATGGAAACGACCGCCAAGAGCCTGCACCTCCGTCAGATATACGCCGGCCGCGGGAACCAGCTTCCGAGGATCATACATCTGCATGTTCGCCGTGGGATAGCCCAGCACCCTTCCATACTGTTTTCCGGGGACCACCGCACCGTGCAGCGAGTACTCATAGCCCAGCATGGCAGCGGCGCCTTCGACATCCCCGGACGAAAGCAGCCTCCTTATGCAGGTGGAGCTCACGGCCTGACTTCCGGACATCAGCGGAGGGACCACGATGACCTCCATCCCGAGACGCCCCGCGACGGGCCTTATCTGATCAGGAAGAAGATTGTCCGATCCCAGCCGGTTGTCGTAGCCCAGAAGCACGGCGTCGCCTCCGAGTCCGTCGCGGACCGTGCCGCGCAGATATTCTTCCGCCGTCATCGACGCGAACTCGCGGGTGAAGTCAAGGACTTCCACCCTGTCGACTCCGAGCGCGAGTATCATCTCCTTCTTCTCGTCCGGCGAGCTCAGCAGGCGCAGACTCCGCGCATCCTGCTGAAGCACGGCGCGCGGGTGATTCGCGAAGGTCACGACAAGCGACTCCTCCCCCCTGCTGCGGGAAGAGGAGACGAGTGCCGTGATTACACGACGGTGCCCTATATGGACACCGTCGAAAAAACCTGTGGCCACTACAGCCATTTCACGAGAGGGAAATCCTGCCTGTGAGGAAGTCTTGAGTTCTTCGGGAAATAGCGCATGCCCACCTGGAACATGCCCGAGCGCTCGGGCAGCACGGAGGCGCTGTAGGTCGCGATGCCGTTCTCATAGTGGACCATCTGGAGCTCCACTATATTCTGAAGATGCGTCCTGCCCTTGGAGTCGGAGGAGCTGAAGATGATCTCCACGCCTATGTCCTCGGGCTTCAGGCGGCCGAGGTCGAGCACGACCTCGCTCTTCAGAGGATTGTTGGGCGAAAGCACATACGAAGCGTCAGGCTGCGTATATGAGATTATCCTTATGTTGCTCCATTCTCCCCGGACGGTCTCCTTCCACTGGGCGATCTCGCGGGCCTCGCGGCAGCCGTCGGCCGTCAGTTCGTTGAAACGCGCGGCCTGAGGCTCGTAGTACTGGCTGCAGTAGTCGGTGAGCATGCGGTTGGTAGTGAAATTGCATGCCACCTGGGCGATGGTGTTCTTGATGTAGCTGATCCACCTCGACGAGAGTCCGGTATTCCTGTCGACATCGTAGTAGATTTCGGCGATCTCGTTCTCTATCGTTGCGTAGATGGTCGATGCGTCGAGCTCGTTCTGGTAGTTGGGGTCGTCATAGGTCTTTTCGAGAGGCAGGGCCCAGCCTGCGCCCTCCTTGTAGCCCTCGACCCACCAGCCGTCGAGCACGGAGAAATGCATCACGCCGTTCATGGCGGCCTTCTCGCCGGAAGTTCCGGAGGCCTCCTGGGGTCTGGTAGGATTGTTGAGCCATACGTCGACTCCCTGCACCAGACGCTTGGCGAGCGTGATGTCGTAGCCCGCCACGAAGATGATCTTGCCCAGGAACCTCTCCTGCTTGGAGATTTCCACTATCTGCTTGATAAGGTCCTGGCCGGCGCCGTCGGCGGGATGCGCCTTGCCGGCGAATATGAACTGAACGGGACGCTCGGGGTCGTTGACTATCGCGTCGAGCCTGTCGAGGTCGCTGAAAAGCAGCGTCGCCCTCTTGTAGGTGGCGAAACGGCGTGCGAAACCTATGGTGAGCACATCGTCCCTGAGGTTTTCCTTGATGGTGACTATCTGACTGGGCGTATAGTGCGCGCTCTGGGCAGGGTCCGAAAGCCTCTCGTTGATAGCCTTGATGAGCTCCCTCTTGAGCAGCCTCCTGGTGTCCCAGATGTCCTTGTCGGGTATGTTGTATATGCCCTCGAAGCATTTCTTGTCGTAGTGGGAGGTCTTGAACTCGGGGCCGAAGGCCTTGGCCTGCAGAGGTTTCCAGTCACGCGCCGTCCAGGTAGAATAATGGACGCCGTTGGTCACATAGCTGATGTAGAGCTCTTCGGGGAGATAGCCGGGATACATGTTCGAGAAGATATGCTGGCTGACCTCGCCGTGAAGCTTGGAGACGCCGTTGACGTTCTGCGACATGTTGGCGGCGAGCACGCTCATCGAGAACTTCTCGTCGTGGTTGTCAGGATTGACCTTTCCGAGGCTCATCATGGTGCGCCAGTCGATGCCGACGCTCTGGGGGAAGTATCCGAGGTACTTTCCGAGAAGCCCCTCGTCGAAAGCGTCGTGGCCCGCGGGCACGGGAGTATGCGTCGTGAACAGTCCGGAAGCCCTGATCAGCTCCATGGACTCGTCGAAGGACAGATGCCCGTCCTGCATGTATTCGCGCAGCCTCTCAAGTCCGGCGAAGGCGGCATGTCCCTCGTTGTAGTGGTATATGGTCGGATGCAGGCCGAGCGCGCGCAGAGCACGCACGCCTCCGAGACCGAGCAGCAGCTCCTGCTTGAGACGATTCTCCCAGTCTCCGCCGTAGAGCTGGTGGGTCACCTGCCTGTCCTCCGGGATATTGTCCTCATAGTCGGTGTCGAGAAGGTACAGATCCGTGCGGCCTACCGCGACCTTCCATATCCTGGCGCTCATATCCCTGCCGGGAAGGGCGACCTTGATGGTCTTCCACACGCCGTTCTCGTCCTGGACGGGCTCCGCAGGAGTCTTGATGAAGTCCTGCGCCTGATATTCGGCCACCTGGTTGCCCTGGGGAGTCAGCCTCTGGTTGAAATATCCGTAGCGATAGAAAAGTCCCACTCCGACGAGGTTCACGTTCATGTCGCTCGTCTCCTTGAGGTAGTCGCCCGCCAGGATGCCGAGTCCGCCAGAATATATCTTGAGCGAAGTGTCCAGGCCGTATTCCATGCAGAAATATCCTATGGAGGGTTCCGTCCTCTCGCTTTTCTTCGCCATGTAGGCGTTGAATTCGTCCATCACTTTGCCGAGACGGGCAAGGAACTCCTGGTCCTTGGCCAGCTCCATGTACCGCTTGAGGCTTACCTTGTCAAGTATTTCCATGGGGTTGTGGCCGGACCTGTGCCAGATGTCCTTGTCCACGCTCTTGAAAAGAGCCTTCGCCTCGTCATTCCAGCACCACCAGAGATTATGGCACAGCTGTTCAAGTCCGGAGAGTTCCTCCGGGAGATGGCGGGTTATCATCACGCTTCTCCAGGAAGGCGCTCCCAAATCGTTTCTGTTCATTTGCTACTTTTTTTCCTCTATTGCGTTATCTACTCTTATCATGAAGTCGCTGAGCACATTCATATAGTTGATGAAGGCCTCGTACGGTGTGGAGTACGGGTTCATGCGGCTGTGCACCTCGCCGTCGGCGAAGAATTTGGTGCACATATAATAGAAATGGTCGCTCTCCTGAAGATGGCCGTAGTCGGTCCACAGCGCCTCGTCGTCGGCGGCCGCGAGCTTCTCCTCAAGCGAATACAGCTTGTTGAAGGCGTCCTGCTGGAGCTCGTTGCCCAGCCATGCGGAGAGGTCCCTCTCCTCGTCGGCCCACGAAATCGGCTCCGGGACGGAGAGATCGCCTACCGACTTGTGCTTGGTCGCGGCCCTTGAAGGGGTCACGAACTCGTAGTCGCCGTCCTTGATGACCGCCGCGGGCAGCGCCGCCATGAAGTCGAATATGCCGCAGTCCGCGCTCTGATGCTCGCCGAAAGTCTCGTAGTCCATGAAGAGATTGATGATCTCCCCGTCGGAGGACTTGAGCCATGAAAGATACTTGTCGACGGTGAGAGGCCATTCCTGCCACCCCCTGCTGGAGAAGCGGAACGCTATGTCGTCGCTCAGCGAATAGTTGCGGAGCAGCAGCTTCAGCTTGGGGTTGAGGTCGTTGTTATATACATAGTTGGGACTCTTCCAGCCCATGATGTGGCGGGCGCCCTCGGTGAGCATGGTCTTGAATCCGAGGCCGAGCACGTCGCAGCCTATGCTGTCGGAATATATCAGCTCGGTGTTGCGGAACACCTTGGGGGTCACGCCGAAATGCTCCTCGATGGCGGCCTTGTGCTTGAGCACCTGGTGCTTGAACTCATCCTTGGAGGCAAGCGACGCCAGGGAATGGTTATAGGTCTCGCACAGGAACTCCACGGAACCGGTTTCGGCAAGCCGGCGGAAGCTCTCCACCACCTCGGGGGCATAGCGGTCGAACTGCTCGAGCGCGGAACCCGAAATCGAGAAGGCGAGCTTGAACTTCCCCTTGGTCTCCTTGACGGCCTTGAGCAGAAGCTCGTTCATGGGGAGGTAGCACTTCTCGGCTATCCTCTTGAGAATGGTCCTGTTGGTGAAATCGTCATAATAATGAGAATCCTTACCTATGTCGAAGAAACGGTAAAGACGGAGCCTTGTCGGTTGATGAACCTGGAAATAAAGGCAGATTGACTTCTTCATATTGCTATTTGACTACTGATTCATAAACTTCCTTGAGCTTCGCCGTGGCGTTGTTCCACTTGAGCTCGTTGACTTCATCGTATCCCTGCTTGGTCGCGAAATGCGCGAGCGCGGGATAGTTGAGAAGGGCGTAGATGTCGTCGGCGAGCGCGTCGACATCCCAGAAATCCACCTTGAGGGCGTATTTCAGCACCTCGGCGGCTCCTGACTGGTGGGAGATGATGCTGGGCACGTTGGAACGCATGGCCTCAAGCGGCGAGATTCCGAAAGGCTCGGACACCGAGGGCATGATGTAGACATCCGACAGCGCGAACATCTTCTGCACCTCCTGACCTCTCAGGAAGCCGGTGAAATGGAAGCGGTCGGAGATTCCGAGACGGGCCACATGGCGTATCGCGCGGTTCATCATGTCGCCGCTTCCGGCCATCACGAAGCGCACGTTCTTCGTGCGCTTGAGCACCTTGGCCGCGGCCTCTATGAAGTATTCCGGCCCTTTCTGGAAGGTGATGCGGCCGAGGAAGGTGACGACCTTGTCGCGTACTCCCCTTTCGACCTGGATGTTGTCCCTGCCGCTGAAATCCACGGCATTGTGGACGGTCACCACCTTTGCGGGATCGATTCCGTACTTGTTGATCACTATGTTGCGCGTAAGGTCGCTGACGGTGACCACGCGGTCGGCGGCCTCCATGCCGTGCTTCTCGATCGCATAGACCCTGGAATCCACCATGTCGTCGGTTCCGCGGTCGAAGGATGTCGCGTGCACATGCACCACGAGGGGTTTGCCGGTCAGTTCCTTCGCGGCCGCGCCGGCGAGATAGGTCAGCCAGTCGTGGGCGTGGATGAGGTCGAACTCGTCCTTGTGCTCCATCGCAATCGTGGCGCCTACCTGGGCGTAGCGGGACACCTCCTCAAGCAGGTTCGCCCCGTACTTGCCGGAGAACTTGATCTTCTGCCCGAATCCGACCGTGGCCTCGCGCACATGCTCCCTGCGGAGCTTGTCCACGGCCTCGTAATATTCATCCGGATCCACATAGGGCACGATGCTGGAGTCCACGGTGATGTACTTGACATGATCGATGAACTCCTCCACGGTGTCGCTGATGTGCGCGACCGGGACATCGCTCGCGTTGATGATGGTAGCGCAGCTCTGGTCCTCGTCGCCATAGGCGTGAGGCATCACGAAAAGGGTTTCCACCCCGTTGTGGGCCAGTCCCTTCACTATGCCCTCACAGGCCGTGCCGAGTCCGCCGGCGATATGCGGCGGAAACTCCCATCCGAACATCAGTACTCTCATTTCTTTCCCTCCCTGTATTTGTCCATGATATATTCGCAGGTCAAAAGTCCGGCGGTGCTGAGCGCGGACGAAATCGCTCCGTGGGGCTCGTGAGGGGGATCGCCGTCATAGAGTTCGGAGAACGCTCCGACGCCGTGCTTGTTAAGATCGGCGTAGAAGCCCTCCAGCAGCCATTCGGCGCGCTTCAGGAAGCTGGCGCCCTTGATGCGGAAGGAGACGCTCACATACGACTGGAGCAGGAAAGGCCTTGCGCTGCCCTGATGGTAGGCGAGGTCCCTGGCGGTCTGCGAGCCCTCATAGACGCCCTTGTAGGCGGGGTCGCGGGGCGACAGCGTGCGTATTCCTCGGGAAGTCACGAGCTCGCGGTCCATGACCCTCAATATGGCCGGAACCAGAAGTTCGTCGACGGGGATGTACTTGTTCACTATGGCGCAGAGCTGGTTCGGCCGGATTTCGAGATGCTGCCCGGCGTTGTCGACATAGTCGGCGAGGCAGCCAGTCTCGTCGCTCCAGAACGTCTTCTGGTAGTTCTCCCTGACCAGATCCCTGATCGAGGTCCATTTGGCGAGGAACTGGCTCTTCTTCGAGCCGAACTTGGACTCCATCTCGACAGCGAAGCATATCGCATTGTACCACAAGGCGTTGGTCTCGACCTGATAGCCTGCGCGCTCCGTGACCGGATGTCCGTCGACATAGGCGTTCATCCAGCTCAGCGCCGTGTTGTCCTTCTGGGCCCAGAGCAGTCCGTTGGGCTGCATCGAGATTTCGCGGCGCTCGCCCGGCAGATAGCTCTCGAGGATTCCGCGGATTATTATGCCGTACTTTTTCCACACGGCCTTCTCGTCGGCCCCGTAGGCTATATACTGCTGCAGGTCACCGGCCATCAGAAGCGGAGCCTCGACCTGGGTGGTGCGGCGGAACAGCCTCTCCTGCTCGTCGGCTATCAGGTTGTCGAGTATCTCCTCGAACAGCTTGGCGTCATTGAGCCCGTAGAGCGTGAGCCCCGGAAGCGAAACCAGAGTCTCGCGCAGCAGCCCGGTATAGAGCCACGAATAGCCCGCGTTGATTTTCTTGCGGTTGTTGTGGTTGGTTATCAGGGAGTCGGCGCAGCGGCGCAGCTGGTCCCTGTAGCTCGTTATCTCACCTTCGGCCTTGACTCCGGCGGTGAACTCGCGCTTGAAGGCCGACGGTTCCTCCTGCCGCTCCGAAGCCGAGAAGATCACCGATGCTCCGGGCTTGAGCGTCAGTTCGAACCATCCGGGGACCAGCAGGTCCTCCACGCAGTCATACCCGCGCCGGCGCTCGTCGGAATAGGTGATGTTGTTGTTCCAGCTCGGCGAGCTCACGAAACGAGCCTTGGAATCGCTCAGCTGGAGGTTGAGGTCGGGGAAGTTGGGATACATCCTGAACGACATCCCGTTCTGTATCTCCGAACCATGGATGTTGGCGGCGTCGTTCTGGTGCGTCAGGTCATGGACGTTGCGGAAGGCCAGAAAAGGCTTGAGCGTCAGTTTGACGGCCGAAGGCGCCTTCAGGAGCTCATACTTGATGAGCAGCTGATCCCTGTCATGGGCGAGGAGAAGACTCTTGCGCAGCAGCATCTCCCCCACCTGATAGGTGATCTGAGGTATGCTGTCGGCGTCGAAGTCCACAATGTACTTGTGTCCTCTGGGTTCATAGGTCTCGCCATAGCAGTGAATGCCGAGGTTGAACTGCTTGCCGTTCACGGTGAGGCTTTCGTCCAGCGAGGAAAGGAGCATGAACCTGTCGCCACCGAAACGGTCGAGCGTCACGGCGAAGAGGCCGTGGTAGCGCCGGGTGTTGCAAGTCAGAATCGAAGTGTTGCAATACGCCCCCGTCTTGTTCGCGCAGATGATCTCCCGCTTCAGCGAATAAGCCAGGTTCACAAGCTCAGACTTGTTGAATTTTAAAAATGCCATAATAACCTATATAGTTTTCTTCAACACAATTGCGACTCTTGAAGGGAGGTAGAGGGAGAGTTCGCCGTCTGGCGCCGGATGGATCTCTCCGCATTGCAGACGCGAGAAACCGTCGAATTCGGAGTCGTCGGAACTGAAAGCCATGACATATTCCCCTTTCGGGGCGGCAAATCTGAAATCCTCATAGGATGTCGTAGGACTGAAATTGAACGCAAATATACTATTTCCCCTGCTGAATATCAAAACTTTCCTCTGTTCGTCGACATAGAGCTGGACGGGAGAGGCGTTCAGGATTTTCTCCTTCTTCACATAATGTATCATCCTGGCGTCGAACGCCCTCAGGCAGCCGTAGCGCAGATTTCCGTCGTCGGCGAGCGACCACTGGCGCCGCGCGTATTTGTATGACCATCCGTTGCCTTCGCGCGGGAAGTCTATCCATTCGGGATGGCCGAATTCGTTGCCCATGAAATTGAGGTAGCCGCCTCCGCAGGTCGCCAGCGTCACGAGCCTTATCATCTTGTGCAGGGCGACCCCCCTGTCGACTATGAGATTCTGCGAACCCTTGTTCATGCTCCAGTACATCTCCTTGTCTATCAGACGGAAGATTATGGTCTTGTCGCCCACGAGAGCCTGGTCGTGGCATTCGGCGTAGGAGATGGTCTTCTCGTCAGCCCGCTTGTTGGTGAGCTCCCACCATATTCCGCCCATGCTCCACTGCTCGTCGCTGAGCTCCTTGATCCATTTGATCCAGTGGTCGGCTATGCCCATGGCCATGCGGAAATCGAAGCCCACTCCCCACGCGTCGAAGGGCGCCGCGAGACCGGCCATGCCGCTGACATCCTCGGCTATGGTAATCGCGTTGGGGTTGATCTCGTGTATCAGCATGTTGGCGAGGGCGAGGTAGCTGACGGCGTTCTCGTCGACTCCCGCGTCGAAGTAGCGGTCGTAGCTGCCGAAGTCCGTCCCGAGCCCGTGGTCCCAGTAGAGCATGCTCGTGACCCCGTCGAAGCGGAATCCGTCGAGATGGTACTCCTCCAGCCAGTATTTGCAGTTCGCGAGCAGGAAATACTTCACCTCGTCCTTGCCGTAGTCGAAGCAGCGCGTGCCCCATGCCGGATGGTAGCCGGCCTCGCCCTTGTAGAAATACAGGTCGTCGCGTCCGTCGATGCGGCTCAGGCCTTCAGTCTCATTCCCCACCGCATGCGAATGGACTATGTCCATGATCACCGCCATGCCCATCCTGTGGGCGTCGTCCACGAGGGCCTTGAAATCCTCGGGCGTGCCGAAGCGGGAGCTCAGGGCGAAGAAGTTCGACACCTGATAGCCGAAGGAGCCGTAATACGGATGCTCCTGGAGGGCCATTATCTGGACCACATCGTATCCGAGAGCCTTGACGCGCGGAAGCACCTCGCGGCGGAACTCGTTGAAGGTGGAGACCTTCTCCTCCTCGGAGCTCATGCCTATGTGGCATTCATAGATCAGGGGATGCGGGCGCTTGCCCGGCCTGCGATGCTTCCACACGTAGGGCACCGGGTCCCAGACCTGTGCGGAGAATATCTTCGTCTCGGGATCCTGCACCACCCTGGTCACATACGCCGGCAGCCTTTCGCCGCCGCCGCCGGGCCATTCCACCCAGAGCTTGTACAGTTCTCCGTGATGCAGGAACATTTCCGGCAGCCGCAGCTCCCAGTTTCCGGAGCCTACGGGCCTGAAGGCATACGCCTCCGTCCGCTTCCAGGCGTTGAACTCCCCGATCAGATATATGCGCGTGGCGTTCGGCGCCCATTCGCGTATGACCCACGAGTCGCCTTCGCGATGCAGGGGATAGTAGATGTGGTTGTTCACGGCGGCTGACAGCGGGCCGTCGCCCGCAAGCTTCCTTCTGTCAGCCAGGATGCGCTCATGGCGCGCGTCAACAGCACCCCTGAACGGTTCGAGCCAGGGGTCCCTTTCATAGATTTTCTTAGTCATAAGTTATCAGTTTTAGTTCTCAGTGTCCTCAGGTAGTCGCGGCATCTGCCTATGAGTTCGTCGGAGCGCCGGATATACCTGTCTATGTCGTCAAGCGCCGTGGAGGGGTCTTCCACTTTCGCAGCTATGCTCTCAAGCTCCTCCAGAGCCTTTGCGTAGTCGAATTCTTCCATATATTCAGTTTACGGACGCGGGCCGCCCGCAAGAGCGGAATCCGCATCCGTAAAAATAACGATTTTTTCCAAGATTCCCATCCGGGCCGGAAAGTGCGGCAGCCGGGACGGGCCGCCGATTGGCAATCGCCTCCGCACAGGCATTTTTCAACACTCGCCTACGGCTATGCAAAACGCGTTTCAACCGGAGAAACAGCGGACTCCCTGGCATTAATCAGAACATTATCGCGACGTTCAGGCTGACGAACGAAAAGAATTCAAAAGGCCCGGCAATCAGATCCAATCCCAGCAAGGAGGTAAGGTTATCATTCCCCCGCAGGAAACGGATCTCAATTCCGGTCGTCATCCTGTATTTGCCCACATTGTAGCCGACCCTGCTGACGCTGGCTTCGACCGCCTCACCGATTTTCCTGCCGCTTCCGGCAAGGAAAGCGCCGAGATTTCTCTTATAGTTGACAATGAACCTGTTGCAAGCGTCTCTCGGGGCTCCCAATATAAAATGCAGGTGATTGTCCATCAAGCAGAAAGCCAGAAGCCGGATGTCAGTTCCCCTCAGGCATTTCGGAATCAGGTTCATCCCGTAGATGAAGTCTTCGTCACAGGAGAAAAGAAGGTTCTTATTCAAACCTTTCGTGTAGACATGAAAGTATTCCATTTCTCATAGTTTAAATTCATTCCGGGAAAAGGAATCCGCAGCGGCACCGACTCCTTTCCGCCGATAAAGATTGGAATAAAAACGGAACCGGCAAAATCATTCAGGAAATTTCCCGCATAATTTTTCCGGAACATGCCGCTGCGCCACCCGGAACTCTGACAACTCACCGGCCGTGCCATTTTCCAGCACTCACTGCCAACATTATCGGAGTCCCGGCAGCCATTGAAAAAAGCCTGTGCACCGGAATCCCGCGAATCGGCCACGCAGGGCCACAGGAGGCCGATTTCGGAAATCGCACTGCACACCGGTCGCCTTTCAGAACCCTACCGTTGTGCAGACCGAATGCACAATTGACTGACAATCAGCTATTTGACAATCACCGCCGCACAGGCATTTTTCACCCCCCCCAGCCTCCGACAATGCCCAAAGTTCCAACAGCTCGCCAACCGCACCATTTTCCAACACCTGCCATCGTCAATATCGCCACAGCGGCATTGCCCATCAAGCATTTCCTCCGAGCACCTCCGGCGACCCCGGAGTTCCGACAACAAACCGCCAGCCCGGCGCCCAGCCGCCCGTTACCGAAAACCGCCCGGCACCGCCAGAACCCTGTCCATCACCTCAATCCCCCCCCCAAAAAAAAACACAATAAACACGCCGGCAAGGTCGGCACGCATCTTCACGCGACCCCGCCGGCGACATTATCTATCCCTGCGGCCGATTTATTCGCCTCCGGTAAGCGCGCAGGCGAGACCCCACACCGTAATATCGTCGGGGCTAACGGTTTCAAACTCCTGAGCTACGCCGTTTTTCCATATATGGGCGTGGTAAAGCTCCTCGAATGTGTCCATGTCAAATCCGGCATATTCGCTGCCCGCGACATACACATCACTGCCTGCAACCGCCAGAGCCAGTCCCTGACAGAGCGACATGCCCTCCGAATAGACCTCCACGCCGTCTTCGGTCCAAGTGCAGGCGACGATGCTGCCATCATCTTCGGTCATGTTGCCCTCGATGATATATTCACCGTCCTTGACATACAGGCCCGTAACCTCCGTGCCCACCTCTTCGGTGAAGTAGCTCGGAACCCCGTCTATCCACAGCACGCCTTTCCAATTTCCGCCGCTCACCCTCTCGGCTCCGGCGGCGTAGACCTTGCCGTTGTCCATGTACAGGGCGTTGACCTTGGCTATGGTCGATCCGTCCGTCAGGCTCTGCATCTGACCGTTCTTCCAGATGCAGGCTATTCCGCCCTGAGGATTCCCTTCCGGCTGGACATAGCCTCCGACATAGACATCATCGCCGTCGGCCATCACGCAATATGCCAGAGCGTCGGCAGTCCCGTCGGTAAGCCGCACCATAGTCCCGTTCTTCCAATATACGGCCACGCGGTCGTAGTTGTTGTCAGCCATTTCGAAACCTGCCGCATAGACATTCCCGCCCGCAGCGGCGACAGCGACAGGGGAAGTCGCCCGCTTTCCGTCGCTCAAGGCCGTCTTGACCGCATTCGCCTCATCGCCGACCGTGAACTGCCACATCGTTCCGACATTCAGGTGATACGGCTCGTAGAATCCGTCATCGAAAAGCTCTCCCGTGGCCTCGCAGCCGACGACATACACCATGTCGCCGTCCACATATATGTCATTGCAGAACCCGTCGGCCGCGCCGTCGCTGAGCTGGAAACGCTTTCCATCCTTCCAGAGCGTGGCATAATAATAGTCCTTTCCGGCGACCCGCTCCTGCCCGACGGCATAGAGGATGTGCGGCACGGACGGTTCATCGGGACCCGGCTGATCAGGCACCCTGGGCACGGTAACCTTTGTCCCATCGGGCAGGATGAACCAGACATAATTCTCATCCATTTCTATCCGGATGCCGTCGCCGGCCGCCTCGTCGAGCTTTATCCAGTCCTTTCCATCGTTATAGGAGACATACCAGCACCCCTCCTCGATCTTCAGCTTGGGCGTGATGCCGTCGCTGCCGGAAACGGGCAGCCTGTTCCCGTATTCGTCCGTCACCCAGATTCCGTCGACGGTCCAATAGTAGATTCCGTCTTCGCCCAGTCCGACCGCGATCACGGGCGACTTTCCGTCCTTGCCGTTATATACGACGACAGGCGCGCCTTTGGCGAACTTGATCGTGTAGCCGACCACGGCCCCGTTCTCGACAAGCGGCTCGACCGAGGTGATGTAATCCCCGTTTTCGAGAGCCTCGACGATGCTCTGCATGGACGACAGGTTGGTGTTCATGCTGTTGCAGAGCTGCTCGAGCTTCTCGACACGCTTTTCGAGGTCATCTACGCGTTTGAGGAGTTCGGAGTCGCTACATCCCCCCCCCATGATCAGCAGGCAGACGCCCGCCAGCAAAAATAGAAATTTCTTCATTGGTCAGTGATTTTTATGTTAATTGGAATTCGATTTCACCTCCGCTTCCAGCGTCCCGTCGGCGAACAGCACCCGGATGCCGTCGCCGGCTTTCACTGATGACGCGGACTTCAGCACCCTGCCGGCCGAGTCCGTCACGAGCGTGTATCCTCTCGACAGCAGATTGCGGGGGTCAGCCGACCTTATGCGCGAAGCAATCAGGTCGAGCGCCGAGTTCATGGCCGCCAGACGCGACGAGAACGCCAGTCGCAGCCGCGTGCCAAATGAGGAAATCCTCTCGTCCTCGGCGGCGAGCGCGTCGATGAACACATCCGCGAGCGCGGTGGGAGTCTTTACGCTGCGGTACGCCACCATGTCGGCGACATGGTTGTCCCGGTCGTGGCCTATGGCCGTATAGACAGGAACGGGGCAGTTGGCTATCGTAAAGCACAGCCCGTAATCGTCGAAGCATGCAAGGTCGAGCGAAGAGCCGCCGCCGCGCATTATCAGGATGGCGTCATAGCGCTCGGCAGCCGTCTCCACGGCCGCAATCGCATCGCTTATCGACTCCGGAGCCGACTCCCCCTGCATGGAAGCTTCGAAAAGCCGCACGCAGAACACGAAGCCGTATTCGTTCTCTTCGAGATGACGGCGGAAATCACCGAAACCTGCGGCATCCCGCGCGGAGACGACCGCAAGCCGGTAGGGCACGGCGACCGGCACAAGTTCCTTCTGCCTGTCGAGCAGCCCTTCCTCCTCAAGGCGGGCTATGGTCTGACGGCGCTGAAGCTCCGCCGCGCCGAGCGTGAACGCCGGTTCTATCTCGCATATCGTAAGCGTCAGCCCGTAGAGTTCGCTGTAGCTCACCTGCACGCCCGCGAGTATCTCCATGCCCGGCCGGATGTCCTCTCCCGCCGCCTGCCGGAAATAAATGCTGAGCGGCCCGTAGACATTCCGCCATATCACGGCACGGGCACGCGCGACCGTGCGCCCGTCCCTGTTGCGGCAAAGCTCGATGTAGCAGTGCCCGTTGGCCTTCACCTGGACTGAAGCCACCTCGGCACTCACCCAGACCCGCGACGGCAAAGCCTCCTCTATCCCTTCACGCACCCTGAGCTGAAGTTCATACAAATCGACTGTCTCTCTCATCAACCGTCAAAATTAGCATTTATTTCCGAGGAAAGCCACGGTTCCGCGGCATTGCGGCAACGGCGGCAGCGTAATTTGGCCCGAAGGCCACATATACGGTTGCGCCTCGGCATAGCAAATAAATTTGCTCTGCTCTCGGCTTCTGCGTATATTTGCCCCTGATTTAGTAGCTATAGATAAATTGTCATGAGAATCTCCGAGGCCAAGTTTGCGGGAAGCAGCACCAGGGTTTGCCAGAAGCCGCGGAGAAGATTGCCGGAATTCGCGTTCATCGGAAGGTCAAACGTCGGCAAATCATCGCTGATCAACGCCCTGTGCGGCAACGGCAGGCTCGCCCTGACCTCCTCGACGCCCGGCAAGACGAAACTTGTCAACCATTTCCTGATCAACGACAGCTGGTATCTCGTGGATCTGCCCGGCTACGGCTACGCCAAGGCCGGAAGGAAGGGGCGCGAGCAGATAGCCGCAGTGATCGACGATTACATCCTGAACTCCGAGGACCTCGTGCTGCTGTTCGTGCTCATAGACTCGCGGCACGACATAGGAGCCCTCGACAGGGACTTCATCGCGAGACTGGGCGAGGAGGGGATACCTTTCGCGATAGTCATGACCAAGTGCGACAAGCAGGGGCCCAACGTGCTCGCCGCGCAGATAGAGCGGGACATGGAGATACTCAAGGAGCAATGGGAGGAGCTCCCTCCCGTATTCACGAGCTCCTCGCTGACCGGGAAAGGCAGGGAGGAGATACTGGCGCACATCGAAGACATACTCAAATCAATTTAACTCCATAACACAATGCTACACTCCCACAGACTGGAACTGTTCGCCTGCCGGGCGTCCGAGGACTTCGCAAGGAAGGTAATCGCCACCCTCAACAGGATCAAAGCCGAAGACGAGCCCGAAATTCACCTCGGAGGTCTCGACGTCACCCAATTCAGTGACGGAGAGTTCCAGCCGATGTTTTCCGAAAGCGTGCGCGGCGCAACCGTCTACATCATTCAGTCGACCACGCCGCCCGCCGACAATCTGATGGAGCTGCTCCTCACCATCGATGCGGCGAAAAGGGCGTCAGCCGACGAAGTGGTGGCCGTAATGCCGTATTTCGGTTGGGCGAGACAGGACAGAAAGGACCGTCCGCGTGTAGCCATAGGCGCAAAGCTCGTAGCCAACCTGCTGCGCGCCGCAGGAGCCGACCGGGTGATGGCCTGCGACCTCCATGCCGAGCAGATTCAGGGATTCTTCGACATACCGCTCGACCACATCTATGCGAGCAAGGTATTCATCCCCTACATCAAGGGTCTGGGCATAGACAATCTCGCCATCGCCGCCCCTGACATGGGAGGAGCCAAGAGGGCGAACGCCTACGCCCGGGAGCTCGACGCCTCGGTCATAATCTGCCACAAGACGCGCGAACGCGCCAATGTGGTGGGCTCAATAACCGCCATAGGCGAGGTGGAGGACAAGAACATCATCATCGTCGACGACATGATAGACACCGCCGGCACCCTGTGCAAGGCCGCGGAGCTGCTGATGAACAAGGGAGCGAGAAGCGTGCGCGCCTGCGCCACCCACGGGCTGTTCTCCGGCGAAGCCATCAGCAGAATCCACAGTTCCGTGCTCTCGGAGGTGTTCATCACCGACACGGTGCCCCATCCAGAACTTGCGGACGACCCCAAGATCAGGATAGTCACCATGACCGAAGTGTTCGCAAGCATCATCCACAAGGTATACAACTACGAATCCATAAGCAAAGACTTCGTTTATTGACATGAAAGTTATTCTCCTCGCCATCGCCGTAACAGCCCTCTGCGTGTTCGGATTGTGTTTCAACATAATCTTCCGCAAGAAGGACTTCCCTCATTATGACGTGGGCTCCAACGAGGAGATGCGCAAGCGCGGCATCCGCTGCTACAAGGACGAGGACGCCGCCCTCCACTCCCGGAAATGCACGGGCAACTACAGCGAAGCCTGCAAAGAATGCAAGTTATATGAGTCTGGTAGCCATAATAGGACGGCCTAACGTAGGCAAGTCAACCCTTTTCAACCGCCTCGTGGGAATGAGGCAGGCGATAGTCGACGACACCGCCGGAGTCACCAGGGACCGGCATTACGGACGCTGCGAATGGTGCGGACGGGAATTCTCCGTCGTGGACACCGGCGGCTACACGACCAATTCGGACGATGTGTTCGAGAGCGCGATACGCTCCCAGGTGCAGATAGCCATCGACGAAGCCGACGCCGTGATATTCATGGTGGAGGCCGGAACCGGCATAACCGACTACGACGCCGAGATCGCCGACATACTGCGCCGCGCCAGGAAGCCGGTGATACTCTGCGTCAACAAGGTGGATTCCGGCGACAAGCTGTTCGACACCTACCAGTTCTATTCGCTCGGGCTCGGGGAGATATTCAGCATCTCGGCGGCCAACGGCAGCGGGACGGGCGAACTGCTCGACGCCGTGACGGCGGCCCTGCCCTCCGACGAAGCCGAAGGGCCCGACCCCCATGCCGGACTCCCGCGCATCGCGATCGTGGGGAAGCCCAATGTCGGCAAGTCCTCGCTCACCAACGCCCTGCTCGGCGAAGACAGGAACATAGTCACCCCCGTGGCAGGGACGACGAGGGACGCGGTCGAGACCTACTACAACAAGTTCGGCTACGAATTCATGCTGGTCGACACCGCCGGAATCCGGCGCAAGGCCAAGGTGCGCGAAGACCTCGAGTTCTACTCGGTGATGCGCTCGATACGCGCCATAGAGCATTCCGACATCTGCATACTGATGATAGACGCCACCACCGGAATGGAGGCTCAGGACATGCATATCTTCAACCTGATACTCAAGAACCGCAAGGGCTGCGTGCTGGTGGTGAACAAATGGGACCTCTTCATCAAGGATTCGAACACCCTTAAGTCCTATACGGATTCGCTGCGCCAGAGGCTGTCCCCCTTCAGCGACATTCCCATAGTCTTCACCTCGGTCACCAAGATGCAGCGCATCCAGGACGTGCTTCAGGCCGCGACCGAAGTCTATTCTAACTATTCCAGGAAAATCCCCACGGCAAGCCTCAACGAGGTGATGCTGCCCATAATCGAGGAGACCCCGCCGCCCGCATGGAAGGGCAAATATGTCAAGATCAAGTACATCACCCAGCTGCCCACGCGTTTCCCGGCCTTTGCGTTCTTCTGCAACCTTCCGCAGTACATAAAGGATCCCTACAAGCGCTTCCTCGAGAACCAGCTGCGCCGGAACTTCAACCTCACGGGCTGCCCCGTCCAGATATACTGCCGGCAGAAATAGACGCCGCGATATGTTGTCCTGTTTCGGAGGTTGAGAAGCGCGGAGCGCTGCAATCGGTTGAGTTTTACGATATGCTGTCCGATTTCATCGGCCGCATCAGCGGCCCGACGCAGCGTCAGCGAGATTTGCCCCCGCAAATCGATGCAGCGCAGACGGCAACCGCAGCGTCAGCGGAGGTTGAGAAGCGCGGAGCGCTGCAATCGGTTGAGTTTTACGATATGCTGTCCGATTTCATCGGATAGCATATCGTAAAACAAGCTCCCCCGAGCGCGAACGAACGGCTGTAGCATATCGTGGCGCCGCTGCGTTCCAGTATGTTCCTGCTCATCGCGAGACCAAGGCCCGAGCCGCCGTCCTTGGTCGTGAAATTGGGAGTGAACAGCCTGGACACGTTCTCCTCCTTCACTCCCGGCCCGTTGTCCTCGAACACTATGTCGTAATACCCCTCCCTGGAGGATGAGAGCCTCAGCGACACGGCTATATGCCCGTCCGGACTGTCGCCTATGGCCTGGACGGCGTTGTTGAGCAGATTGACGAACACCCGCGTGAGCTGCGGCTTCGGCGCGAGCGCCCTGGCTCCTTCAAGCCCCAGGTAGTCGAACCTGATATTGCTCCTGTTGTCGAACATGGAGACCTCGTCCTGAAGCATCCTGTCGAGATCCACCTCCACCGGCTCCTCGGAATACAGTTTCGCGAAAGTCGAGAAATCCTCGGCCGTCTTGGCCAGGATGTCGATATGGTCGAGCAGCACCGAACCGGCCTCATCGAAAAGCTCCTGCCATCTCGGGTCGCCTTTCGCCTTGAGCCGCATCACCCTCTGGAGCTGGAGCTTCATGGGAGTCAGAGGATTCTTGATCTCATGGGCGACCTGACGGGCCATCTCGCTCCATGCCTTGTCCCTCTCGGCCGACGCCAGCCGCCTGGAACTCTCCGACAGCTTCGCGACCATGCTGTTGTAGGCCTGGACGATGGAATAAACCTCGTCCTTCCTGTCGTACTCTATCGGCTCCATCGAATCCAGCCCGCCGTTGTCCATCTTGCGGCTCATCTCGCTCAGCGGCCTGAACATTCTGTCGACCACCGCGGTCACGGTGAACATGGAGACAAGCAGCAGCAGGAAGAAGAAGGATATTATGGTCACGAGATGAGTGATGGCATCGTTGCCGAAATCGAAGCTGTCGCCGCTGTAGGGAGAGCTGACGATAGCGATGATCCTGCCGTCGTCTCCGATCACGGGGGCGTACATGCTGTAGAAGTCGTTGCGCCCAATCTTCTCCTGAAGTATGCAGTAGCGCTGGTGGCCGTAGATGATGTTGCCGTAAGCCTCGCTGCTTATGCGGCTGCTGAGCAGCATGCGCTCGAACACGAACGGGGTGGTCGACGCCAGCACGGTGCCCGAAGGGGACCATATCGAGATGTCCGAATCCGTGTCGTCGCTGACCTTCCTTATCATTCCGAGCAGCCGGCCGCGCTCCATGTTCACGAAGCTGTCCACGTCGCGGGATTCGGCCTCGACCATCGCCGTGACCGCGCCGATCTTGTCGGACATCGCGGTGTGCATGTTGCTCTCGTTGCGCGAATATATGAACAGCACGCTGACCGCGGACACCACCAGCAGCGTACTGAACTGGGATACCAGCAGCACGCCGGTTATGCGCGAACGGAAATAGCTCTCCTCGAAAAGATTGTGCCGCTGCCGGCCGGTCATGCGGCCGAAGAGGGTCAGCAGCAGGAAGACCACCAGCGAAAGAAAGACCCCGGCCTCCAGATAGGTGACGGCGCTGATTTTCGTGCGGGACAGGATTATAGCTTCGTTCTCGCCCACCCGGGTCACGAAATGGGCGTAGTCGTTCTTGAGAAGATGCTCCGCGCCCGACACATAGACGGATTCGTATTCGTCCTCGTCGAGCATCGTCGGATAGGCGTAGCCGCCCCTGTTCTCCTTCAGGTCATAGGCTTCGTAGCGGGCATACGAGAAGCCGTCCGGAAGCGCCACCCTGCCGGGAGGCGCTATCCCGAAGATGTCGGCATAGCCGCGGTTGCTGCCCATCTCCCTCGACTCCAGCCGCAGCATCACCCGTGAGATGCTGCCGTCATCCAGCAGATACAGGAACATCCCGACATAATAGGAACGTCCGTTGTCACGGCGCACATAGAGGAAGCGCGAATTGTCCGCCACCGGCTGCCCGCCGCGCACAAGGGCGTTGTACTGCGCAGCCGACCGGCGGTTGTTGTTGCTCTTGTTGAACACGTAGACCGTCACGGCATAGTTCATGTCGCGGCGGGAGAAATAATTGACCAGAATGCGGTTCTGTATCGTCACGGCCGTGTTCTCATAGGCGGAGAGAGCCGCTATCACGGGATCGTCGGCTATCTGCGCCTCTATGCCGCGCAGGTAGAGCTCAAGGGATATGTCCCTGTCGAACGCCAGCCTGTTGGCCAGCATCTCCATCCTGTCCTGCTCCTTCCTGAAACCCAGGACGCCTGCCGTGCTGACCAGATACACCGAAATCAGCAGCGCGTAGAATATGCGGTTGGGCAGGGAAAACGCATCGAAGCTCCGGCGCAGCACCCGGGACACGGGTTCCCTGAAAGTCTGAAGCAGCAACGGGACGCTCACCAGCATGGAGATGAACGAGACATAGACGACGATGCTGAACACGCTGATTTCGGAGAGCCTGTAGAGCTCCAGGCATATGCCCGAATTTATGATTATGCTCCTGAGGCCGAAGAAAGTGAACGCCAGTATGCCGGCGATGGACGCCGCCACCGAGGCCGCCGTCAGACTTGCGGCCGTCCGGGTCCGTATCCTGCCGCACAAGGCGTCCCGGGATATATAGAGCGCCCACGCCGAGGTGAGTATCGCCAGATTGATGAGCACCACCGCGCCGAGCGAATACAGCACGCCGTTCCCGGCGTACAGCCTGGGTGAGAACATCGCGTACTGGTCGCTTATGGACCATCCGTACACATAGGTCCCGCCGAGCACCAGCAGCATCGCAAGCATTGTGATGCGCAGCCTGGACAGCGTCCTGCGGGAGGACAGCCACAGCAGGGCGCCGCACAGAACCGCCGCTATGCCGGCCCACAGGATATATGAAACGGGCTGGGCATGATTCTGAAGGGATTCCCGGACAATCTTGAACATCGGGCGCCCCATCACGAGCACCGGAGACCCGCCGTCCGTGGCTATCGGTCTGACGGAAAGAGACTCTGGAATCTTGAGCCTGGCGTTGGTTCCCGAAGACATGCGTCCCTGCATGGTCCCGGTGATCTCCAGCCCTCCCACCACAGTGCAGTCGCCTTCCCGCAGAATCTTGGCCAGATACCAGCGCGAACCGAGATTGACATAGCTCAGAGTGTCGGCGACCGCCGTCAGCGGGGATTCGAGCGAGAAATCCGAGTTCGTCAGCATGGGGGTGTACATCCTGTACTGAAGATTGTCGTTGTAGACAGGGAACTCGTTGCGCCATGACTGCAGCGTATCGCCGCAGTAACGGTAGATCACCATGTCCTCGGGGAGTCCGTCGAGTTCGAGCCACCGGGAATGGTCCTCCCGCATGGCCTGCGCCATGAAGGCCTCAAGCCTGACTATGCGGCGCTCCACGGTCGCGGAGACCCGTTCCGCCACGGCCGCCGTATCGTTCGAAAGGCGGAAAGGCCCGAAAGCGACGATTGTCAGAACGACCCCGACAACAAACAGGACCGGCGCGGCGACATTCTCTATTTTGAACCTGGATTTCACTCGTGATGATAGGGTTCGCCCCTGATTATCGTAAATGCGCGGTACAACTGCTCTGCAAAAATCGTTCTCACCATCTGATGGGAGAAAGTCATGTCGGAAAGCGACATCTTCGCATCCGCGCGTCCGTAAACTTCAGGAGAGAAACCGTAGGCTCCTCCTATGACGAACACCATGTCCGCTCCCGCGGAGTGGGACATCCTGTCCTGGAGCCATGCGGCGAACTCGACGGAACGGAACTTCCTTCCCCGTTCGTCGAGGAGCACCACGAAATCGGACGGCCTCAAATGCTTGAGCAGCAGCTCCCCCTCCCTCGCCTTGATCTGCTCCCTGCCCAAAGACGCGGTATTCCTGAGTTCCGGAATCTCGACAAGGGAAAAAGGCACATGGCGGCCTATTCTCGACACATAGGTGTCGAGTCCGGTCCTGACCCACGCTATGTCGGTCTTGCCTACTGTAAGAAGATTTATCCGCATCCGGCCGGGCTTTTGGGGTTCCCGCAAATATACTTACGTGGCTTGATATTTGCAAAATCCGACCTCGTGCTGAACTTCATCAAAATAGCCGCCGCGGCCTCCGTGCTGCTGTCGTGCCTGAACCTGCCGGCCCAGTCCGAAAGGTACGACGTCTTCCTTCCGATAAGCAAATATATAGTCAAGGGAGACGCCGAATGCCTGTCGGCGTGGTTCGACGACAATCTCGAAATCAGCATAATCAGTTCCGAAAGCACTGCGAGCAAGGCCCAGGCAAAGCAGATCGTCAAGGCATTCTTCGCCTCGCACACCCCCCAGGCGTTCGACATAACGCACGCGGCCGAGAAGGCGAACATGAAATACGCCCTCGGCAGCCTCACCGCAGGAGGAGAGAATTTCACGGTCACGATCTTCGTAAGTTCCAAGGGGGACAGCTACAAGATACAGCAACTGAAAATCGAGCGCCTTTAGGACGCCCGATTTTCAGTTATGGGATATGCCGGAGGCTATACCCTCTGGCCGTATGTGCGGTCGGTAGTGTTGACGGTGATCCTGTCGCCGGTCTCGATGAACAGAGGCACCATGATCTTGGCCCCGGTCTCGAGGGTCACTTCCTTGAGGGCGGAGGTGGACGCGGTGTTGCCCTTCACGGCAGGCTCGGAATATGTGACTTCCAGCGTCACATAGGTGGGGAGCTCGCAGGTGAGGCACTTCTCCTCTCCGACCACGAACATCATCTCCACATGCTGGCCCTCCTTCATGAGGTCGGCGTTCTCCACCACGTCCTTGGGCAGAAGAATCTGCTCGAAGGTCTCCTCGTGCATGAAGTTGTATCCGTCCTCCTCGGCATAGAGGAACTGATAGGGGCGGCGCTCCACATCGATCGTCTCTATCTTGGCCCCTGCGGTGAAGGTGTTGTCCAGGATACGGCCGTTCTCAAGATTGCGGAGCTTGGTCTTCACGAAAGCGGGGCCTTTGCCGGGCTTTACATGCTGGAACCATACTATCTGACAAGGCTTGTCGTTGTACTTGAGATAAAGACCGTTTTTGAAATCTGCTGTTGTTGCCATAGGTATTTATTCTTGAATCATTTCGTTGACATCGTGCAAAATTAGTCAATAGCCGGAACTATTGCAAATTTTCAATCGCCGCGGCGACTCTTTCGAGCAGCCACTTGGGGGTGGAGGTGGCGCCGCACACGCCTACACGGTCCCCGCTGCGGAACCATCCCTGCCTGAGGTCCGACTCCGACTGCACATGCACGGTCCTCGGATTCTCCTTGAGGCAGAGGTCGAACAGCACCTTTCCGTTCGAGCTTTCCTTTCCGGACACGAAGACCACAGCGTCATGGCCGCGCGCGAATTCGGCGAGGTCATGATGCCGCGACGCCACCTGGCGGCATATCGTATCGTGGACGACCAGCCGCGCCCCCGGCTTCATGCTCCCGCGCAGATATGCGCACAGGCTCGCGTAGCCGTCGGGGTTCATCGTGGTCTGCGAAAACAGCTCGATGTCCCTGTCGGTGCGCAGCGCCCCGCCGCCGACAAGTTCCACGGCCTGTTCCGGGTCCTGCACCACGAGCACGTCGCCGCCCGCCTGGCCCACCAGTCCGAGGACTTCAGGATGCCCCTCCTTCCCGAATATCACGATCCGGCCTCTGCCGCCGAGCCGGGCATACGCCTCCCTGATATCTTTCTGAAGCCGCAGCACCACCGGGCAGGTGCAGTCGATTATGCTGTATCCCAGGGAGGAAGCCCGTCCGTAGACCTCGGGAGGCTCGCCGTGAGCCCTTATGAGCAGAGGCTCGCCGGGGCCGCGGTCAAGGTCAGGAAGACATCCGGCGCTCACTGTGACGAGCCCGCGGGCCTCCAGTCTGGCCAGCTCCTCCTCGTTGTGGACTATGGCCCCGAGGGAATAGAGTCTGCCGCCGTATTCCGAAAGATGCTCCTCGGCCGCCCGTATGGCCCTGATCACTCCGCCGCAGAAACCGGAATTGGCATCTATCTCGACTTCGATCATAGGATGCCGAATTTCCCCTGGACAAGACCGGTGATCCATGCCAGTTCCTCCTCCATGGTCATGTCGGAGTTGTCGAGTCCGAAGGCGTCGTCCGCCCTCCGCAGAGGCGAGGCCTCGCGGTGGGAATCGATGTAGTCCCTCTGCTGGATGTTGGCCAGGACCTCCTCATATACGGGATTCCCGCCCTTGGCGGCCAGTTCATCGAAGCGCCTGCGCGCACGCACCTCGGGGCTGGCGGTCATGAACACCTTGATCTCCGCATCGGGAAACACGGCCGTGCCTATGTCCCTGCCGTCCATGACCACTCTTCCGCCGGCCGCCATCCGGTGCAGGCAGGCGTCCACCCATTCCCTGACATAGGGCACCGCGGCTATGGGGCTGACCTGCGAGGACACCTTCATGGAACGTATCTCGTCTTCGATGCAGCGCTCTCCGCTGAAGGTCCTTCCGTCCGGGCCGAAACCGACTTCAAGCGAGTCCAGCGCCGCCCGCAGCCCCGGGTCTACGGCGTTGTCCGCCGATATCAGCCCGCGCTCCTGCGCAAAGAGGGTCACGGCCCGGTACAATGCGCCGGAATCGAGATACTGGAAGCCGAACTTCCTGGCCACCAGCTTCGCGAAAGAGCTCTTGCCGGTAGACGAAAAGCCGTCTATGGCTATGGTTATGTCGGGTATTCTCATGCTGATTCGGTATTGCCGCCGCCGTTCTTCTTCGCGAGATATTCCGCCCGGGCCCGCTCGACGGACACCGAACGCTTGAGGATGAAGCCGGAGCCGAGATACTTGGTACGCACATCATCGTCGGAGGCGAGCTGCTCGGGAGTCCCCTCCTGCAGAATCGAACCTTCGTAGAGCAGGTACGCCCTGTCGGTGATCGCCAGCGTCTCGCCCACGTTGTGGTCGGTGATTATCACTCCGATGTTGCGGTATTTGAGTTTGGCTATGATATACTGGATGTCCTCCACCGCGATGGGGTCGACTCCCGCGAAAGGCTCGTCGAGCAATATGAACTTGGGGTCTATGGCCAGCGCCCTGGCTATCTCGCAGCGGCGGCGCTCCCCTCCGGAAAGCTGGATTCCCAGGGACTTGCGCACCTTGGAGAGATTGAACTCGTCGATAAGCGACTCCAGTCTCTCGCGGCGCTCCGCGGCCGGCATGCCCTTCATCTCCATCACCGAGACTATATTGTCCTCGACGGACATCTTGCGGAACACCGACGCGTCCTGAGGCAGATAGCCCACGCCCTTCTGCGCCCGCTTGTACATGGGCAGCCGGGTGATTTCCTCATCGTCGAGGAACACTCTGCCCTCGTTGGGGACTATCTGTCCCGTGATCATATAGAAACTCGTGGTCTTTCCCGCCCCGTTGGGCCCGAGGAAACCCACGATCTCGCCCTGGTTGACCTCCATGGACACCCCCTTGACCACGGTTCTCATTCCGTATTTCTTTACAAGATTCTCGCAGCGAAGTTTCATCTCCAACCATGTTTATTTGATGTCGAGAGCCAGGTCCACGACCAGATTCCTGACTTCCGCATTCTTGTTCATAAGATCCTCGGCCTTGTCGGCGGGCATGTACCTTCTCTCCTGCGTCTCCTCCTCGACCGGCAGCACATACGGCTGCAGCCTTAGGGCGCCGCATCCCGTGAGACTGCAGAACTTCGCCTCAAGATCGCGCAGCACCTTCTCCTCTATCCATTTCTTCTGGGCTTCGTTGACCACCGAGAATTCGACGAGCCTGCGACCATCCTGCACTCCCCCGTCCAGCCTGAGCCTTGCGGTGGACAGGGCGCTGGAGAGACGGGGCTGGGCGCGGTACATCGCGGAAAGTTCCTGCCATTTCGCGACTATCTCCTCGTCGGAAGGGAAACTTGTCTCCGCCTCCTGACGGACGGCGGGAGCCTTGGCGGCAGGTTCGTCCTCCTCTGACATCAGGGACGAGAGAGACAGGGCCGCTCCGGACTTCCCTCCGCGGCGGGCGGGAGCCGCAGGCTGCATAGCGGGACGCTCCGGCGCGGCAGCGGCCGGTGCCGGGGACGGCGCCTCCGCGGGCTTCGGCTCCGGAACATTCGCGGGAGCCGCGGCGACATCAGGGCTTTTCGTCGCGGCGGTGGACCGTGCGGCCCTTCCGGACTCCGCGACAGCCGCCGAGGGAGCCGCGTTCAGGAAGGCCATCTTCATCAGCGAGAACTCTATATGCAGGCGCTGGTTCGAAGAGATGCGGTAGCCGGCCTCGCACTGGGAGCATATCTCCAGGGCGTCATAGAGGAACTTCACGCTGCAGCGGGCCGCCTGGCCGGCATATCTGCGCCGCAGCGACTCCGGGAGGTCAAGCAGCGATTCAAGGCCGCCCGTGCGGCTGACCAGCAGGTCGCGCAGATGCGAGCCGAGAGCGGATATGAAGTAGAGGGCGTTGAAGCCCTTAGACAATATCTCGTCGAAAATCAGCAGGGCTCCGCCATAGTCTCCGGCAAGAAAAGCGTCCGTCAGGCGGAAGCAGTACTCATAGTCGAGCACGTTCAGGTTGCGCAGCACGTCCTCGTATCTGACCTCCGTCCCGCAGAACGCCACCGTCTGGTCGAAGATGGTCAATGCGTCGCGCATCGCCCCGTCGGCCTTATGGGCTATCACATGCAGGGATTCGTCGTCTATGCTGACATTCTCGCGCAGGGCTATGGAGCGCAGGTTGCGGACTATGTCGGAAACGCCGATGCGGTTGAAGTCGTAGGTCTGGCAGCGGCTCAGTATGGTCGGCAGTATCTTGTGCTTCTCCGTGGTGGCCAGGATGAATATGGCGTGCGCCGGCGGTTCCTCGAGCGTCTTCAGGAAGGCGTTGAAAGCCGCTGCGGAGAGCATGTGGACCTCGTCTATGATATAGACGGAATATCTGCCCGTCTGCGGAGGTATCTGGACCTGGTCCATCAGCGCCTTGATGTCGTCGACTCCGTTGTTGGACGCCGCGTCGAGCTCGTGTATGCAGTAGGAGCGGCCCTCCTGGAAAGACAGGCAGGACTCGCATTTTCCGCAGGGAACCAGGTCGGGACCGGGGTCGGCGCAGTTGATGGTCTTCGCGAATATCCTCGCCGTGCTGGTCTTGCCCACTCCCCTGGGGCCACAGAACAAGTATGCGTGGGCAAGCTGCCCGCGCAGTATCGAGTTTTTGAGCGTCTTCGCTATATTGTCCTGACCTATAAGCGATTCGAAGGTGTCAGGACGATATTTGCGAGCCGAAACAACATAATCTGACATAGATTACAAATGTAATGATTAATTCGTAACTTTGGGCTATGAAAGCTCTGATGACGAAACTTTTTCTCTGCCTGGCACTGCTTTCCGCAGGCGTTTCGGCCTACGGGCAGAAGATGTACACGCGAAAGGCGAAGCTCGAGGACTTCCCCACCAGGACCCTCAAGGTCGTGGCCGGAGGCAGTTCCCTTCTGGAGCTATGCGTGAGGGAGGAGATAGCATCCCGCTGGAGAGTCTCCCCGTTCGAGTTCTGCACGCAGGCGGAATACGAGAAGCTGCGCGAGGACAACGGCTACTACTTCCTCCAGCTCGGCACCGTCGAGGGGATAGCCTTCCTGATTCTGACCAAGGGAGGGCGCGACGACGAAAGCGACAATCTGAAGAAGCCCTTCGAAGTGGTCAGGGTGCCCATAGCCAGCACGGGCGACCCGAGCGGAAGGGAGCTCCTGTACATGGGAGCGTTCATCGACATAGTGCAGGCCTTCACCGTCGAGGCGATGATATCCGACCAGGCGGCATATTCCGGCCTGAAGTGGTACAACAGCCGCAAGCTCACCGGCAAGAGGGTGCATGTGAACGGCGACGACGCGGATTCCGTCTACCAGGCCGGCACGGAAGGGGCCGTGGTCGGAATAGTCATCGCCCCCACGGCCATCTCCTTCGACAGCTACTGCTACAAGATGCTGATCTCCGCCGACACGCACGAGCTCTACTATTTCCGGAAGACCAAGTACAAAGGCTCAAGGGACGCGGTATTCACCAAAGCGGAGATACGCCAATTCGAACAAAGAAATGGAATCATCTCTCGATAGATATCTCAGGGAGCACAGCAGCCGGCCCTGCGAAGCGCTCTCCTGGATAGAAAAGCAGACCAACATACGCACCAAATACCCGCAGATGCTCTCCGGACCGGTCCAGGGGGAGCTTCTGAAGATGCTCGTGCAGATTTCCGGAGCGGAGACGGCGCTGGAGATAGGCTCATTCACTGGCTATTCAAGCGCATGCATCGCGCTCGGGCTGCCGGAGGGAGGCAGGCTGGACGCCTACGAGATCAACGATGAGCTCGAAGACCTGATGCGCGAAGGCTGGGAGCGGGCCGGAGTCTCAGGGAAGATCCGGCTTCACCTCGGCGACGCCGCCGAACTGCTTGCAGCAGAAGCATGCGGAGGGTCCGGTAGCGGAACGCGGCGATATGATTTCGCGTTCATCGACGCCAACAAGCGGGAATATCTGCGCTACTACGAACTCGTGCTGCCGCTGCTGAGACCGGGAGGGCTGCTGGTGGCCGACGACGTGCTGTGGGACGGCAAGGTCTACGCCGACCCGGTGCCACATGACGCCCAGACCGCAGGTCTCGTGGCGTTCAACGACTTCGTGGCCGCGGACCCCCGTGTGGAAGCAGTGGTGCTGCCGCTGCGCGACGGGCTGTCGATAATCCGGAAAAAATAGTTCCGCTCTGTAAAGCGAACCTTTCTGACGCCCAACCGGACTGCTGACGGCGGCCGGCCATATCATCGGGAGCAGGCTTTTCCCGCCTGCGAGCGATGTTTATGGCCGGCCGCCTGTCGGACCGTCGATGCCGCCCCGATTCCAGCAAGCACAGCTCCGTTGTCGGACGCAGTCAGCCCGCGGCACCCCTGCGGCAGGCTTTTCCCAAGTACCCGCCTGCCGCAGGGGTGCCACGGGAGCTGACTGCAATCCCGGAGAACCGCAGCTACAGATTCACGTATTCGCGCACATTGGCGGCGGAAACCGGCTCGTCGCCCAGAATCAGCAGACGGTCCACCACATTGTCGAGCTCGCGGATGTTGCCCGGCCAGTCCTTGCGGCACAGCAGCTCCACGGCCTCGGAAGAGAAACTGCGGGACCTGCCGCCTTCGGTGTATTTCTTCAGGAAGAAGTCTATCAGCATGGGAATGTCGTCGCGGCGCTCGTTGAGCGAAGGCACCTTGATCAGAATCACGCTCAGGCGATGGTAGAGGTCCTCGCGGAAACGGCCCTCCGCGATTTCCCTGACAAGGTCCTTGTTGGTCGCGGCTATCACCCTCACATCCACCTCTATGTCCTTGTCGGACCCCACCCGGGACAGCTTCCTCTCCTGCAGGACCCTCAGGACCTTGGCCTGGGCCGCAAGGCTCATGTCGCCTATCTCGTCGAGGAACAGAGTCCCGCCGTCCGCCTGCTCGAACTTGCCCTTGTGCTGCTTGATGGCCGACGTGAACGAACCTTTCTCGTGCCCGAAAAGCTCGCTTTCGATGAGTTCTCCGGGTATCGCGGCGCAATTCACCTCGACGAAGGGCATGGCGCTGCGCAGGCTCTGCTGGTGCAGGTTGCGCGCCACAAGCTCCTTTCCCGAGCCGTTGGGGCCGGTGATAAGGACTCTCGCATCGGTGGGGGCGACCTTGGCTATCATGTCCCGCACATGCTGTATCGGGGCGGACCCGCCTATCATGTCGGCGCCGTAGACTTTCTTCTTGAGGGCCTTGTTCTGTATGGTGAGCGTCGTGCGCTCCGTTGCGTTGCGTATGGTGATCAGGATGCGGTTGAGGTCAAGCGGCTTCTGCACGAAGTCGAAAGCCCCCTTCTTTATGCACTCCACGGCCGTGTCGATGTCGCCGTGGCCGGAGATCATCACGATGGCCGAGTCTATGCCCATGCCCACAAGCTTGTCGAGCACCTCGATGCCGTCCATGCCGGGCATCTTGATGTCGCAGAAAATCACGTCGTAGCGCTCCTTCTCGACATGGGCCACGCCGGCGGCTCCGTCCTCGGCAGTGTCGACCTCATAGCCCTCGTCGGTGAGAATCTCGCCGAGGGAGTTGCGTATCGAACGTTCGTCGTCTATTATAAGTACCTTCATGATGCGTCAGTTGATCTGTGAACCGTCGGCGAGGACCTCCTGGGGAGTTATGAAGCGCATCTTGCCGTCGCCCTGCCTCGCCATGAGTATCATGCCCTTGCTCTCGATGCCGCGTATGGTGCGGGGCCTGAGGTTGGCAAGTATGCAGATCTGCCGTCCCTTCATGTCTTCGGGGCTGTAGTATTCGGCTATTCCCGAGACTATGACGCGCCTGTCGAGGCCCGTGTCTATGGTGAGCTTGAGCAGCTTGTCGGTCTTGGGCACCCTTTCGGCGTCCAGCACCGTCGCGGTGCGTATGTCCATCTTGTCGAAATCCTCGTAGCTGCACTCAGGCTTCAGCGGAGCCGCTTTCTTCGCCGCCTCCGCCGCAGCCGCGGCTTCACGTTCGGCCTTTATCGCGGCGAGCCTCGCCGTCTGGGCCTCTATCGCATCGTCCTCGACCTTGGCGAACAGGAGTTCCGCTTCGCCGAGAGCATGTCCGGCGGGCAGCATGTCGGCGCTTCCGAACATCGACCAGTCCAGACATATGTCCGTCCCGCATGAAGGGGCCGCGGAGTCAGAGTCTCCGGCGACGGGTGAAGGGCACAGCACCGTATGCTGTGCGGCGCCGTCCCTGTCGGGGCGATGGTCGAATCCGGCCGCAAGGCCCACATGCAGCATGCCGCGCAGTCTCTCCGCGGCAAACGGGGTGAAAGGCTCGAACGCAAGCGCGAGATCGCAGCATATCTGCAGCGATATGTTGAGTATCGTGGCAGCCCTGTCCCTGTCCGTCTTGATGACCTTCCAGGGTTCGGTGTCAGAGATGTACTTGTTGCCGAGGCGCGCGATGGACATGGCGTCCTTTAGGGCCTCGCGGAAATGGAAGCCTTCGAAATTCCGTTCGAGCGAAGACCTGAGCTCCGGTATCTGGGCGAGGACCTCGCTGTCCACGGGCTCCAGAGTCCCCCGGGCGGGCACCTTACCGTCGAAATATTTATGGGTGAGCACGACGGCGCGGTTCACGAAATTGCCGAATATGGCCACGAGCTCGCTGTTGTTGCGCTGCTGGAAGTCCTTCCAGCTGAAATCGTTGTCCTTGGTCTCGGGAGCGTTCGCCGTGAGCACGTAGCGCAGGACATCCTCCTTGCCGGGGAAGTCCCTGAGGTACTCGTGGGCCCATACCGCCCAGTTTTGGGAGGTCGAAATCTTGTCGCCCTCCAGGTTCAGGAATTCGTTGGACGGCACGTTGTCAGGCAGTATGTAGCCGCCGTGGGCCTTCAGCATCGAGGGGAACACGATGCAGTGGAAGACTATGTTGTCCTTGCCTATGAAATGAATCAGCCTCGTATCCTCCGACTTCCACCATTTCTCCCAGTCGTCCGGGAAAAGCTCGCGGGTGTTGGAGATGTAGCCTATAGGCGCGTCGAACCATACATAGAGGACCTTGCCTTCGGCTCCCTCGACGGGAACGGGGACGCCCCAGTCGAGGTCGCGTGTCACGGCGCGGGGCTGCAGGCCGCCGTCGAGCCAGCTCTTGACCTGGCCGTAGACATTCGGCCTCCACTCCTTATGGCCTTCGAGTATCCAGTCGCGCAGCCACTGCTCGTAGTCCTGCAGAGGCAGATACCAGTGGCTGGTCTTCTTCCTTATCGGCTGTGCGCCGCTCAGCTTGCTCCTCGGATTGATGAGCTCATCGGGGCTCAGGGTGCTTCCGCACTTCTCGCACTGGTCGCCGTAAGCCCTCTCGAAACCGCATTTGGGGCAGGTCCCGACGATGTAGCGGTCGGCAAGGAAGGTCCCGGCCTCGGGGTCGTAGTACTGCTCGCTCTCGCGGACTATGAACTTGCCGTCGTCATAGAGCTTGCGGAAGAAGTCGGAGGCGGTCTTCTCGTGGACCTTCGAGGTGGTCCTGCCGTAGACATCGAAATTGATTCCGAGCCCGGCGAACGAATCGCGTATGAGCCCGTGGTATCTGTCGACTATGTCCTGGGGCGAGCAGCCCTGTTCGCGCGCCTTTATCGTGATGGGGACGCCGTGCTCGTCGGAGCCGCAGACGAACAGCACGTCCTCGCCCCGCAGGCGGAGATACCTGACATAGATGTCGGCCGGGACATACACTCCGGCGAGATGACCTATATGCACCGGGCCGTTGGTATAGGGCAGGGCGCAGGTCACAAGAGTTCTTTTGAATTCTGAATCCATCGTAATTTCCTTTTCAGCCCGGAGGCAAGCCGGACACAATCTGCAATCGCGATGCCAGCCGCGATGCGGGAGGCAAAATTATCTTATAAAATCAATTTATACAAATGCCGCCCGGTTCAGCGCTTCTCCCGGCCGGTCTTCTGCCTTATGCGGCGCTGGGCGCTCTGGATTTTCTTCATCTCCGCGAGCATGGCCAGTTGCTGCTCCTCCCCCGCCGACCGGAGCTGCCGGACAAGATTCTCGTATCTGTCCTGGAGACGCCTTTCCGCATAGAGCATTATCGTCCGGGGGACCTGGGCGACCAGCCAGGACTGGGTGGTGGTCATGGACTTGCGGAAAGTGCTCACCGAAAGCACATATTTCTCGGTGTAGAGGGCCGCCGCCACGGCAGCGACCGTCCTGTCGGGCGAGTCGAGCAGGGTCTTCAGTATCTCCTCCTGCCCGAGCCCTCTGTCGTAGCATTCGAAGTACGCATCGTAGGCTGCGGCGTATGCGGAATTGGCCATTCTGGTGCCGTCGCTCTCGAGGGCGTCCCTTATGAAGCCGGCGACCGTCGGCTTGTCGGCGTCCTCGCCCGTGAAGAACTCGGAGTCGCTTTCGAACTCCATGACGTCGCAGCCGTGCGACAGAAGGAAGTAGAGAAGATCCCGCTCCGTTCCGGCGAGGACCCTGTTCTCCTCGGTCCACTCCCCTGACGACGGAGTCTCGGCCGCCTCGGGAGCCCCGCCCGCTTCGGGCGACGGCTGTTCCGCCGCGGCTCTCTCCTGCCTCTCCGCCCGGCGCATCTCGGCCTTCCTGTCGTCAAGCATCTTCCTGCGCTGCGCGGCTATCCTGTCGAACAGTATCTGGGTCTCTATGCCGAACTGCGCCGCCGTATATTCGACATAGGTAGAGCGTTTCACCGCATCAGGAATCACGGCTATCGTGTCGGCGATGTCGTTGATCAGATTGGCCTTCTTCAAAGGGTCTCCGGCGGCCTGCCCGAGAAGCAGCTCGGTCTTGAAGGCGATGAAGTCCTTCTCGCCGCCGGCGATATAGTCGCGGACCTCGTCGAGGGTGTGGCTGCGGCAGAACGAGTCGGGATCCTCACCTTCCGGCAGCAGCACTATCTTCACGTTCATGCCCTCCGAAAGCACGATGGAGAGCCCGCGCAAGGCGGCATGTATGCCGGCTGAGTCCCCGTCGTACATTATGGTCACGTTCTCGGTGAACTTGTGTATGAGCCTGACCTGCTCGACCGTCAGCGAAGTGCCGCAGGACGCCACGACATTGCATATCCCGAGCTGGTGCATCATCACCATGTCGATATTGCCCTCGACCAGTATGCACTTGTCCTGACGGGAAATCTCGGCCTTCGCGAACCATATTCCCAGCAGGTTGCGGCTCTTGACATAGATCTCCGTCTCGGGGGAGTTGACATATTTCGCGGGATTGTCGGAACGCAGGGTCCTGCCGCTGAAGGCCACCACCCTGCCGCTGACGGAATGGATTGGGAACATCACGCGCTCGCGGAACTTGTCGGCCAGAGTGCCGTCGTCGTGGCGCACCGAAAGTCCGGCGTCGATCAGATATTCAGGCTTGTATCCGGCCGCAATCGCTGCGTCAGTCAGCGCGGAACGCCCCTTTGGCGCCCAGCCGAGCCCGAACTTCTCGATAGTCGCATCCTCCATGCCCCTCGACCGGAAATAGGCGTAGCCGATTTCGCGGCCCTCTCCGCTTTTGAGATTCTCGTGGAAGAACTTCAGCGCATATTCCGACACCAGCAGCAGGCTCTCCTTCTTCTGCCTGCGCATCAGCTCCTCGGGACTTTCGTCCTCCTCCACTATCTCAATGTTGTACTTCCTCGCAAGCCAGCGCAGAGCCTCTGTGTACGAACAGTGCTCCTGCTCCATCACGAAGCCCACCGCCGTGCCGGCCTTACCGCAGCCGAAGCACTTGTATATGCCCTTGGCGGGGGATACATAGAAGGACGGGGTCTTCTCGTTATGGAAGGGGCAGCACGCCACATAATTGGCCCCGCGGCGCTTGAGCGTCACGTAATCGCTGACCACGTCCACGATCTGCGCCGTGTCCAGTATCAGACTGACTGTCTCCTGAGGTATCACGACGCTATCTCGCAGAGGAACTTTATGCGCACCAGCCGCACTTCGATCTCATAGTAATCGGGACCCAGCGCATCGATCGCGGCCTGCACGTCGTCGGAGACGGCGTCGTTCCTGAAATAATCATATATGTCGCTGACTATGTCCTCGTCGAGATTCTCGTCGATATAGTAGTCGAGGTTCAGCTTCATTCCGCTCGCGACTATGGCCTCTATCTCGCCCATCAGCTCGTCCATGTCCATGTTCCGCGCCGCGGCTATGTCCTCCAGCGACATGTGTCTGTCTATGCTCTGGATAATAAACACCTTGTTGGCGGACTTGTTGGGGGCGGACTTTATCACGAAGTCGTCGGGGCGGTCGATGTCGTTCTCGTCGACATATTTCCTTATGAGCTCCACGAACTCCTTCCCGAACTTGCGGGCCTTGCCGTCGCCGACGCCCTGGCAGTTCTTGAGTTCATCCAGGGTGACAGGATAGCTGATGGCCATGTCCTCCAGCGCAGGGTCGCCGAATATTATCCACGGCTGCAGCCCGAGCCTTCTGGAAAGGTCCTTGCGAAGGTCCTTGAGCATCGCGAGGAGCACCGGGTCGCCGGCAGCGCCGCCGGAGCGCATCGCCGCCGCTGCCGCAGCATCGTCTTCGTCGTCCTCGGAATCCGAACCCCCGACGAACACCCTGTCCTCGACCAGCCGCAGCTCCCAGGGGTCTTCAAGGAACTTGCGCCCCGTCTCGGTTATATGGATGAGGCCATATGCCTCTATCTCCTTCTCCAGCAGATGCGCGATGACCCCCTGATGCAGCACGGCGAACCAGAATTTCCTGGAATGGTCGGCGCCGGCCCCGAAAAACGGAAGCTCGTCGTGCCTGTAGGACTTGATCATGGAGTTGCTCTCTCCGGCGAGGATGTTCGCGAGATGTTCCAGCTTGAAGTGTTCCGGAAGCGAGGCGACCAGTTCAAGCACCAGCTTCATCTCCTTTCTTCCGTCGAAGGTCGGGCGCGGATGCAGGCAGTTGTCGCAGCAATGGCAGCTGTCCTGGCTGTAGGTCTCGCCGAAATAGTTCAGCAGCAGTTTCCTGCGGCACTGGCTCGACTCGGCGTAGGCCGTGACCTCCGCCAGCAGCTGCCGCCCTATCTCCTGTTCGGCGACGGGCTTGCCCTGCATGTATTTCTCGAGCTTCTGTATGTCCTTGTAGCTGTAGTATGCGATGCACAGCCCCTCCTTGCCGTCCCGGCCCGCACGGCCTGTCTCCTGATAATAGCTCTCTATGCTCTTGGGGATGTCATAGTGTATCACGAAACGCACGTCGGGCTTGTCTATGCCCATACCGAAGGCTATGGTGGCCACTATCACGTCCACCTCCTCCATCAGGAAGCGGTCCTGGTTCTCTGCACGCGTCTTCGCGTCCAGTCCGGCATGATACGGCAGGGCCTTGATGCCGTTGATGCACAGCAGTTCGGCCAGTTCCTCGACCTTCTTGCGGCTGAGGCAGTAGATTATGCCCGACTTGCCGGGATTCTGGCGTATGAACTTGACTATGTCCTTCTCGGGCTCGACCTTGTCGCGGATTTCGTAATAGAGGTTGGGCCGGTTGAACGAGGACTTGAACAATTCGGCGTCCGGGATGCCCAGCGTGCGCAATATGTCGCTCTGGACCTTGGGCGTGGCGGTCGCGGTCAGTGCTATTATGGGCCTGCGTCCTATCTGGTCGACGACGGCCTTGATGCGCCTGTACTCGGGACGGAAGTCATGGCCCCACTCCGAAATGCAGTGCGCCTCGTCCACGGCGTAGAAGGAAATGCTTATCTCCTTGAGCAGGGCGACGTTCTCTTCCTTGGTAAGGGACTCCGGCGCCACATACAGCAGCTTGGTCCGGCCCGCAAGCAGATCCTCCCTGACTTCGTCGAGCTGCTGCTTCGAAAGCGAGGAATTCAGGAAATGCGCGATGCTCGCGTCGCCGTTCTCGAATCCCCTGAGCAGATCGACCTGGTTCTTCATGAGCGCGATGAGCGGCGAGATCACTATTGCGGTCCCGCCCATGACCAGCGCCGGAAGCTGATAGCACAGCGATTTCCCGCCGCCGGTCGGCATGAGCACGAAACAGTCTCCGCCGCCGATCAGATGCCGGATTATCTTCTCCTGGTCGCCCTTGAAGGTGTCGTAGCCGAAGAAGTTCTTGAGAGTCGCGCGAATCAGGTCGGAATCAGCTTTCATTTCTTGTCAGTCTAAAGTGTGAACTGCCAGCCCGGAACGGAGCTTGGGCTCGAACCAGGTGGTCTTGGGAGGCATTATCATGCCTTTGTCCGCGATATTGATGAGCTGGCCCATCGACACGGGGTACAGGGCGAAAGCCACCTTCATCTCCCCGGAGTCGACCCGCCTCGAAAGTTCGCCCAGGCCGCGTATGCCGCCCACGAAATCGATGCGCTTGTCGGTACGCAGGTCCTTGATTCCCAGCAGCTTGTCCAGGACGAGCCGCGAGAGCACGGTGACATCCAGCACCCCTATCGGGTCGTCGTCATCGTAGCGTCCCGGCTTCGCGGTCAGCGAATACCAGCGCCCGTCGAGGTACATGGAGAAGTTGTGCAGCCTGCCCGGACGATAGACCTCCGCGCCCGTGCACACGACTTCGAAATCCTCCGACAGCCTGTCGAGGAAGGTCCTGCTGTCCATTCCCGCAAGATCCTTGACCACCCGGTTGTAGTCGATGATCCTGAGCTGGCTCTCGGGGAAGCACACGGCCATGAACCAGTTGTATTCCTCCTCGCCAGTATGATCGGGATTCATGGCCCTCTTCTCGGCACCGACCCTCGCCGCGGCGGCGGTGCGGTGGTGCCCGTCGGCCACATAGAAGGCGTCAACCTCGCCGGCGAATATGCTGCCGATGCGGGTTATGGCGTCCTCGTCGTCGATGACCCAGAATTCATGGCCGAAGCCGTTCTCGTCGGTGAAACGGTATTCAGGAGGTCCGGCGACGGCCTCGGAGACTATCGCGGCGAGCCCGTCGTTGTCCTTGTACGAGAAGAAAACGGGCTCGATGTTGGCGTTCTGAATCCGCACATGGACCATCCTGTCGTCCTCCTTGTCCTTGCGGGTAAGCTCGTGCTTCTTGATGGCTCCCGAGCTGTAGTCGTCGGTGTGGGCGCACAGGACTATCCCGTACTGGGTGCGGCCGTCCATGGTCTGCGCATAGACATAGTAGCACGGCCTGGGGTCGCGCACGAGCCAGCCGTTCCGGCGCCATCTGCGGAAATTCTCCACGGCCTTGTCGTAGACTCTCGGGTCGTGGTCCGGAAGCATGGGTTCGAAATCTATCTCGGGCTTGGTTATATGGAGCAGGGACTTCTCCCCCGCCATAGCCCTGGCCTCCTTCGAATCCAGCACGTCGTAAGGAGGGGCGGCGACCTCGGTCACCAGCTCCCTGGGCGGGCGCAGAGCGGCAAACGGTTTAACTCTTACCATGGTCTCGTCATTTGTTCAGTCTGTACTTCTCGTCGCCGTTCTCGAAATAGGCGACTATCTGTCTCGCCGCCGCGAGTCCGGCGTTGATATTGGCCTCGGCGGTCTGCGCCCCCATCTTCTTCGGAGTCGCGAACACTCTCAGCCCGAACCTGTTCCGCAGGGTCTCATAGTTGCCCGGAGCCACATCCGTCACATATCTGATGTCCGGACGCTCCTCCAGCGCCTGCTCCAGGCCGGCCTCGTCGATCACTTCCTTGCGGGCCGTGTTCACGAGCACGGCGTTCTTCGGCATGCTGCATATAAGGTCGCGGCCGATGCTCCCTACCGTCTGGGGAGTCGCGGGGATGTGCACGCTCACATAGTCGCTGCGGGAGTACAGCTCCTCGACACCAGCGACCGGTTCGGCGCCTCCCAGGCGTATCTGCTCCGGCGTCAGGAAGGGATCGGTCGCGAGCACCTTCATCCCCAGCGCCGCAGCCTTTGCGGCGACAAGCCTGCCGACATTGCCGAAGGCCTGCACGCCGAGCGTCCTGCCGCTGATCTCGGAACCGGTGGAGGGAGTGAACTGCCCGCGTGCCATGAAGATCATCATCGCTATGGCAAGCTCGGCCACCGCGTTGGAGTTCTGGCCCGGAGTGTTCATGGCCACCACACCCCTCGCGCTGCATGCGGCGAGGTCGAGATTGTCGTATCCCGCACCGGCGCGCACGACTATGCGGAGCTTCGGCGCCGCGGCGACCACGTCGGCGGTCACCTTGTCGGAACGCACGATCAGCGCGTCCGCATCGGCGACGGCAGCCGCCAGTTCGGCCTCTCCGGCATATTTCTCAAGCAAGGCGAATTCGTATCCGGCCGCCTCGACTATCTTCCTGATGCCCTCCACCGCCACCGGCGCGAAGGGCTTCTGTGTCGCAACCAGGACTTTCATCGGCATACGCGGCTTTCAAAATCCCTCATGCACTTGACCAGAGCCTCCACATCCTCCTGGGTGCAGGCGTTGTAGATGGAGGCGCGGAAACCGCCCACGGAGCGATGTCCCTTGATTCCCACTATGTCGCGGGAGGTGGCGAAATTCAGGAATTCGTCCTGCAGATGCTCATATCCGGGAGCCATCACGAAGCATACGTTCATGATCGACCTGTCGGCCACAGCGGCCGTTCCCACGAAGAGGTCGTTGCGGTCGATTTCGGCATACAGGGTCTCGGCCTTGCGGACATCGGCCTCATGTATCGCGTCCACTCCGCCCACGCTCTTGAGCCACTTGAGGGTCTCGTTCATCACGAAGATGGAGAATACGGGAGGCGTGTTGAACATGGACTCCTTGTCGATATGCACGCGGTAGTCGAGCATCGTGGGGATATGGCGGCTGACCTTGCCGAGCGAATCCTTCCTGACTATGGCGAACGCGACTCCGGCAGGACCGGCGTTCTTCTGCGCGCCGCCGTAGATCAGGGCGTACTTGCTCACGTCCACCCTGCGGCTCAGGATGTCCGACGACATGTCGGCTATCAGGGGCACGGGGCAGTCGATGTCCTCGCGCAGCTCGGTTCCGTAAATGGTGTTGTTGGTGGTGATATGGAAATAATCGAGGTCAGCGGGGATTTCATAGCCCTTCGGGATATAGGAATAGTTCCTGTCCGCGGAGCTGGCTACGGCGAAGGCGTCGCCGAGGCCCTGTGCCTCCTTGAGCGCCTTGTGGGCCCAGACTCCGGTATCGAGATAGCCGGCTTTCTTCTCAAGATAGTTCATGGGAACCAGCAGGAACTCCAGGCTGGCCCCGCTGCCGAGGAAGAGCACCTCGTGGGTGTCGGGAATGTCGAGCAGTTCCTTCCAGAGAGCCCGGCACTCGTCCATGACCTCCACCCAGGCCTTGCTGCGGTGGGAAGTCGAAATCAGTGAAACTCCGGTACCTTTGAAGTCCCTGAGAGCGTCGATCGCGTTGTCGACGGCCACCTTCGGAAGAAGGCAGGGGCCGGCGTTGAAAACATGCTTGGCCATAGTAATTATAAGTTAGTCATTAAATATACCTAATTTTTTTATCCTCTCCAAAAAATCCTTTTCGGCCGACAGCCTGACGAAGGCTTCGAGAGAGCATTCGTTCCGGAAGGACTGCGCGCGCTGAGGCAGCGACATGTCCTTCATCAGCTTCATCACGGCCGGGAGCGAGGAATACGGGAAATCGAGCCGTCTCCACTCCCCCGCGACCTTCTCGACGACCCCGGCCGCGGAGAGCGCGTCGGACGCCGCGGCCTTGTAGGCTCTCACGAGACCGGGTATCCCCAGCTTTATGCCGCCGAAATACCGGACCACTATCACGGCCACGTCGCTCAGTCCGGCAGCGTCTATCCGGCCCAGTATCGGACGGCCGGCGGAACCGGCAGGCTCGCCGTCGTCGCCGGCCCGCCATCTGCTCCCGTCGTGGCCTATCCTGTAGGCGCAGCAGTGATGGCGCGCGTCATAGTATTCCTTTCTGGCCTTCGCCAGAAGGGCGCGCACCTCCTCCTCCGTCTCCACGGGATACGCCAGGGCTATGAAACGGCTGCCCTTGTCGCGGAACAGCCCCTGCGCCGGCCCGGCGATGCTGCGATATGTATCAACTACGCACATTTTAATCAAAATTAGCGATAATTTAGTATCTTCGCAATATGGTTTACAAATATCGAATAACCCTCGCCGGGCTGAAAGGTTTCTTCCGCGTGTACCTTGTCGAAGGAGGGAACTCGCTCTACACTTTCCACAAGCAGATACGTTCCGATCTCGAATTTCCCATGGACCAGCCGATTCTGTTCAAGGCTCTCGACGCCGAAGGGCAGGTCGTCGCGCGCTATGCGCTGATGGACATAGGCTACGGAGCCGTGGACTCCGTCACCATAGCCGATACCGTCAAGGCGGGAGTGGACAGTTTCGTCTATTTCTACGACATACAGAACAAGAAAAGCGTGATCATCACCTGCGAGGGGGAAGTCCCCGGCGAGCATGTGAACTCACCCAGGCTTGTCGAGAGCAAGGGACCTGTCCCGGCCGAATTCGACAACGGCTACGTGGCTTTCGAGGACATGCCCGAAGAACGCCGCAGGCTGCCCGGACAGCCGCCCCTTGCCGGGAAGAGCGACGATGACGACGAGGAAGACATCGACCTCGACGACGAGGACGACGAAGAAGACGAGGACAAGGAGGACGAAGAGCTCGTCTACGACGAAAATGAATAGACGCTCCGCAAGGCGGAGACGAAATAAGGACGGCGGCACCGGAAATCTCCGATGCCGCCGTCCGCTTTATCGTTGCGGAGCCTACTGCTCCTCCTCTTCTTCGGCCACCTTGCCTACGCGGGCAAGGTCTATATCGAAGATGAGCGTGGAGTTGGGGCCTATCAGACCGGCACGGCGCGCGCCGTAGCCGAGGTCCGAAGGAATGTAGAGCTCAATCTTTCCTCCTTCGCCGATAAGCTGCAGGCCTTCCTGCCAGCCCTTGATTACGGAACCGAGCATGAGGCGCACGGAATCGGCGCCCTCGGCAGTCTGGTCAAACACGGTGCCGTCGAGCAGAGTGCCCTTGTAGCGCACCCACACCGTATCCTTCATGGAGGGAACCACTTCGTTTCCCTGCTCGATTATCTTGTACTGGAGTCCGCTCTCGGTAACCTGAACGCCTTCCTTGGACGCGTTCTCGGCAAGGAACTTACGGCCTTCCTCCTCGTTGAGGGTGGAGACATACATGTGCCTCTTCTCAAGATAGGAGTTGAACGCGTGGTTGATCGACTGGGGGTCATACTTGAACTGCGAAGCGAACTCGGGCGAGCGGAAATCTCCTTCCGCGGCCACGAACGCCTTCATACCCTTCACTATTTCGCCGTAGTTCAGGTTGTCGCCGAAATTGTTGCCCTTGATTATGCTTCCGAACTGCACTCCGAGCAGATAGCTCACGGAGTCCACCTCAGCCTTCGAGGGCAGGAAATCGGACGCCTTGAGTTCAGTGGCAGAGCCTTCCGCGGTTTCGGAAGACGGCGCGACATTGTTGCAGGCCGCGACAGAGAGTCCCAGCAGGGACAGGAACAAAATTGATTTTTTCATTATTTAGTTAACAGTTATAGAAGTTGCATCATAGTTCCCAGGCGAGGGCCGAGGCGCCGAGTATGGCGGCGTCGGACTCCTTGAGCTGGGAGAAGACGATCTTCACCTTGCCCTTCCACTGGCGCATCAGGTTCTCGTTCATCGCGTTCACCATGGCGTCATAGAAGAACTCCCTGGCCTTCGCGAGCCCTCCGAAGAGCACTATGGCCTCGGGGGCGCTGAATGCCACGAAATCGGCGAAACTCCTTCCAAGCATCGTGCCCGTATATTCGAAGATCCTCCTGGCCAGGGCGTCGCCTTCGACAGCCGCTTCGTAGACGGTCTTGGAGCTGATTTCCTCGACACCCCGCAGCAGCGAGGGTTCGTCGCTGAGCTCAAGAGCCTCGCGCGCGGAACGCGCGACCCCCATAGCCGAGCAGTAGGTTTCAAGGCATCCGGTCTTGCCGCAGCCGCAGGGCCTTCCGTTGTAGCGCACCGCGCAGGTGTGTCCGAGCTCTCCCGCATTGCCGTCGTGTCCGTAGACGACCTTGCCGTCGATGACGATTCCGCTTCCGACTCCGGTGCCGAGGGTGATCATTATGAAATTCTTCATGCCCCTCGCGGCCCCGTAGGCCATCTCCCCCATCGCGGCCGCGTTGGCGTCGTTGGTCAGCGATACGGCGACCCCGCCGAGGTTCTCGGACAGGATCTTCGAGAACTCCACGATACCGTCGGCCGCCCAGGCGATGTTCGTCGCGTAGGAAATCTGGCCGGTGTAGTAGTTGGAATTGGGAGCTCCCACTCCGACTCCGCGGATCTCGCCGGTCTTGCCGCATTCCTCGACGCACGCGCGTATCGCGTCCGCGAGGGCCGACATATAAGCGGCTGCGTCCTTTCCGTAGGTGTCGGTGCGTATCACCGAGCGCGCGAGCACTTCTCCGCGCGCGTTCACGACTCCTATCTTGGAGGTCTGGCCTCCCACATCGACTCCGACTACGAACTGCTTTTCCATAAATTCAGAAGTTATATGAATCCTTATACGGGTATGTTCTTGTTGACGTTCCTGCAGCCCCAGATGGAATAGTAGAGCAGATATGCGAGCATCGCGATGATGAGCCAGTAGCTCTGGATATATCCGCCCACGGCGGGAACGACCACGTTGTTCTGAAGCAGCGGCATGATTCCTCCGCCGACCACGAGCATCATGAAGATGCCGGAAGCCTGCTCAGTGTACTTGCCGAGACCTTCCACGCAGAGGTTGAAGATGGCGCCCCACATGATCGAGGTGCAGATACCGCAGAGCACGATGAACAGACACTTCACGGGGACATTGCCTCCCTTGAAGGCCATGGTCGCGCTGTCGGGCAGAAGAATGGCCACGAGCAGCAGCACGATGGCCAGGGACGACACGGAGATCATCTGGGTCCTCGTGGACACCTTTCCGCTTATCACACCGCTGAGCACCCGTCCTACGAGCATAAGCAGCCAGTACACGGATACGAGAGTTCCGGCTATGGCCGCGGAGCCTTCGAAGCCTATTCCGCCCTTGTCGGCGGGCTGGCTGAGATAGAAGTTGAGCTCTCCGGGTATGCCGACCTCGATTCCTACATAGAAGAAGATGGCCACGGCGCCGAGCACGAAGTGCCTGAACGACCATGCGCTGTACTTGTCCTTGACCTTGGGCTGGCCGGACGCCGCCTCGGCGCGCGCCCTCTCAAGCGCAGGCTCGGGCACGGTCACGCGGCTGATTATCAGGAACGCGATGAGGAAGACGCCCATTCCGATGAAGAGCAGCGGGGTCACGTCGTTCATCGAGGTCCCCTCGTTCACGGTCCCCACGAGCACGCCTACGAGGAAAGGGGTCAGGGTGGCGGTCAGCGAGTTGAGTGAGCCGCCGGTCTGTACGAGCTGGTTGCCCTTGTTTCCGCCTCCGCCGAGGGTGTTCAGCATCGGGTTCACGACGGTGTTCAGCATACATACGCAGAAACCGCTTATGAACGCTCCGAGCAGATATATTATAAGGTTGAGAGCGACTGTCTGGCCACCATAGTTGAATACGGCCACGTCAGCTCCGGCGATGCTGCTGACATACTGGACGAGCAGACCCACGAATCCCACGCCGAGGGCGATCAGGGAGGTCTTCTTGTAGCCGACCGTGGTGAGCATCTTTCCGGCCGGGATGCCCATGAACAGATAGGCTGCGAAATTCATCATGTTGCCCATCATTCCGGCCCAGGAATACTTGTACCCCCAGATATTGCCGAAGGGTGCGGCCAGATTGGTGATGAAGGCCACCATGGCGAAGAGGAAGAACATCGTCACGATCGCCACTGTGCTTGACTTCTTGTTGTTCATAAAACTGGATAATTGGTTATTGGTTAATTAATTTTGATGGATTCGAGATTCTTTTCGTTGAAAAGCTGCCTGCCTTCGGGGGTCATCGCGTACTCTATCCTTGCGGCATAGAACTTCTCCACCTTGCCGCGCACCATCTTCATGGTGGTGTTAAGCATTCCGTTCTGCTCCGTGAACGGAGTGTCGCCCACGATGACAGCCGCGGGCAGCCACTTCTCGGGGAAGAGGCCCGCATGCTTTCCGCCGGGACGGTAGGAATCGACCTCGGCCTGGATCAGACGGAGCATGGCCTTGCGTCCCTCTTCGGTCGAAGGATCCGCGCCCTCCTTCTTCACGGCCTCGGCCAATGCGGTCTTGTCGGGGATTACGAGGACCACGGTATAGGGACTCTGGTTGTTGTAGAGGACGGACGCCTCGATGTACGGAGAGCCGTCGGCCAGACTGTCCTCATAGCCTTCGGGTGAATACTTCTCGCCGTCGGACGCGATGAGCAGGCTCTTGAAGCGGCCGGTGACATAGAGGAAGCGGGGGTCCTCCTTGCAGAGATAGCCGCGGTCGCCCGTATGGAGCCAGCCGTCGACGATGGTCTTGGCCGTAGCCTCCGGGTTCTTCCAGTATCCGGCCATCACGTTCTCGCCCCTTATGACTATCTCGCCAGTCTCACCGGCGGGCAGGGAATTGCCCTCCTCGTCGCATATCTTGATGTCCATGGGCTGCACGGTGCGGCCGGAGGACCCGAAGCGCGCATAGCCGGGCGAGTTGGCGCAGATGACGGGCGTCGCCTCGGAGAGGCCGTAGCCCTGGAATATGGGCATGCCTATCGCGTTGAAATATTTCTGCAGTTCGATGTCCAGCAGCGCGCCTCCGCCGACGAAGAACTGGAGGCGGCCTCCGAAGTTCGCGCGTATCTTCGAGAACACGAGCTTGTCCACGAGGGATATTATCGGCTTGCGCCACCACTGCTTCCAGACGGGCTTGCCGGCGTTGTAATATTCACGATTGTAGGCCATGGCCTGCTTGAGACCTATATTGTAGAGCTTCTCCGCGAACGCTCCGCTCTGCCTGATCCCTTTCTCGAAGTTCTTCTTGAAGTTCTTTGAAAGAGTGGGCACCGAGAGCATGACATGCGGACGGACCTCGCGTATCGCCACGGGAATGTTCTTGAGCAGCGACACCGTGCTCTTGCCGCAGGGCACCGTGGCTATGCTGCCGCCGTAACTCATCATCACATAGAAACCGGCCACATGGGCGAAGCAGTGGTCCAGCGGCAGGATGATAAGCATCACGGAGCCTTCGTCCACTCCTATGACCGAGCGGGCCTGCTCGACGTTGGCCGTGTAGTTGCGGTGCGTCAGCAATATCCCCTTGGGGTCGGCCGTGGTCCCGGAAGTATAGCTTATGTTGGCATAGTCGTCCGGCTTCACGGACGCGATGCGCTGCTCCAGCTCGTCGGGATGCGCGGCCATGTACTTGATGCCGGCCTCCCTTATGTCGTCCAGATACATCTCGTTCTCCTTCAGGGGAATCCTGTCCATCACTATGACCTTCTCGACCTCGGGGCAGCGGTCTATCACCCTGCGCACCTTCTCTATCTGGCTCTGCGAAGCCACGACGAAACGGGAGTCGGAGTGGTTGATGCGGAACAGCAGGTCGTGGTCGGATTCCAGCTTGAAGGACAGAGGCACGTTCACGGCTCCGGCATAGAGTATGCCGAGCTCGGTGAATATCCACTGGTTGCGGCCTTCGGCTATCATAGCCACCTTCTCGCCCTTCTGCAGTCCGATGGACATGAATCCGGCGGCGAGTATGCGCCCCTCGTCCCTGGTCTGCCTGAACGAGGTCTCGGTCCACGCACCGTCAGCCTTTTCCCTGAGAAAGGTGCTGTCGGCATATCTGGCCGTGTATTTCTCGACGAAGTCGATGATGGTCGGTCGTTTGTTCTCCATATGGTTATCAGTTTTAAATTGTCGTTCCTGGACTATTCGGCCGATGTGGGGAAGAGGCCGTAGAGGCCGGCGTCAATCATGTCGGTCACCTTCTCGAAGTCTTCGGGCCTGTCGCCGAACTTTATCTTCTCGGCGTCGATGACGAGCAGGCGGCCCTTGTAGCCGGCTATCCATTTTTCATATTTATCGTTCAGCCCCGTCAGATAGTCTATGCGTATGGTCTTCTCATAGTCGCGGCCGCGCTTCTGGATCTGCGCGATCAGGTTCGGTATCGACGAGCGGAGATAGATGAGCAGGTCAGGATCGCCCACCAGCGACATCATCAGGTCGAACAGGTCGGAATAGTTCTCGAAATCCCTGGTGCTCATCAGGCCCATGTCGTGGAGATTGGGCGCGAAGATGCGGGCGTCCTCGTAAATGGTGCGGTCCTGGATTATGACCTCGTCGGAGCGGGATATCTCCACCACATCCTTGAATCTCTTGTTGAGGAAATAGACCTGCAGGTTGAACGACCACCTCGCCATATCCTTGTAGAAATCGGCAAGGTAGGGGTTGAAGTCCACAGATTCGTACTTGGGGGTCCATCCGTAGTGGGCGGCCAGCAGCCGCGTCAGCGTCGTCTTTCCGCTTCCGATATTTCCGGCAATCGCTATATGCATGTCTTTTGTTTTTCTGGTCTGGTTGTCCGAAAACAACTTCTAAATATACAAATTATTTGAACAGGCCGTACAGACGGGCGTCAATCTTGTCGGTTATCGCTTCAAAATCGTCGGGATTGTTCTCGAAGTCGAGATTGTCGGCGTCGATTGTCAGCAGGTTCTCCCTGTACGAGCCTATCCATTCCTCGTAGCGACGGTTCAGGCCTCCGAGATACTCCAGGCTGATGCTCTGCTCGTAATCGCGGCCGCGCTTCTGGATCCTGGCGACGAGGTGGGGCACCGACGCCCTCAGATAGATCAGCAGGTCGGGCGGCCTGACCATGGACATCATTAGATTGTAGAGCAGCATGTAGGTGTCGTAGTCCCTCTGCGAGAGATTTCCCAGATCGAAGTTGTTGGCCACGAATATCCGGACGCCTTCGAGAATCGTCCTGTCCTGGATGATCACGTCGTCGGACCTGGAGATCTCCAGCAGATCCTTGAAGCGTTGGGCGAGAAAATAGGTCTCGAGGTTGTAGGACCACCTGGGGATGTCCTTGTAGTAGTCTTCGAGGTACGGATTGTAGGTGACCGACTCGTATTTCGGGGTCCAGCCGTAGTGTTCCGCCAGCATCCGCGTCAGCGTCGTCTTTCCGCTGCCTATGTTTCCAGCTATTCCGATGTGCATGACAGTCGCATTTCAAAACTTACAAAATTAACAATTTCTGCGGAAATGGACACGCCGGCCGAGACTGCTGCACTCCGGTGTTGAATCTACACCGGCGTTGGATCCGCACTGCTGCCTTTCGAGGAGGGCGGTGTCAAGGCAAAGGCACCGGCGGCGTGACAGTCAGATTTTTTGGAGGGGTTCCGGCGCGGAAAGACACATTCGTATTTCGACGTCTTCCGGTGAAATTCGGCGGGTCAGCACATGAGGTCAGAAATGGCATTAAAACATGATACAACAAAATGTCCCCCCGCCTGAAATTCATCGGCTACGGTCGGGGCCAATGAAAGGCGTTAAGAGGCGGCATGGCGTAGCGAATGGACGGATATTCCTTCCATTTGGTACGCCGCGGGGCGCTGGAGACGGGTCAGAGGGGCATGCCCGTAGCAGATGAATTTCACGAAGAGCGTCCGGTGGATCGGCACGCCCGGGGCAGGAGTCCGGATGGATCAACAACAGAAGCCGGCAGCTGCTCCTCCAGGCGGAACATTCCGAATGGAGCGGACTTAAGGGAACGGACCATCGGCTCCGGCCGCGCCGGAGACAGCGGGGATTTCCGCCGTTTCCGGCAAAATAGATTATCTTTGAGGCGGAAAACAAGAAAAGCATCATGAAACTGTACAGCTTCACATACAATCTGTTCCAGGAACAGACCTATGTGGCCGCCGGAGATGGAGGGCGCTGCGCGGTCGTGGATCCGGGATTCTGCGGGGACGCGGAGCGGCAGGACTTCTTCGGGCATCTGGAATCGGAGCATCTCGTGCCCGAGGCCGTGCTGCTGACCCACGGTCATTTCGACCATATCTTCGGGGTGGCGGCGCTGCAGGAAAAATTCGGGATTCCCGTGTACATGAACGAGGCGGACAGGAAAATCCTGGACGATCCCGAGGCATCGCTGGGCAGGCTCTGGGAACGGCTTCCCGAGCGCAGCTTCCGGATTACGCCAGTCCGTGACAGCGATGTCATCGAGTCTGCGGGGCTGAAATTCGAGGTCATAGCCACTCCGGGACATACCCCGGGCGGTATCTGCTGGCTGATGCGCGACGAGAAGACGATGTTCTCCGGAGACACCCTGTTTGCCGGAGCCATAGGGCGCACAGACCTCAAGTACGGCGAATACGACGACGAGATACGCTCGATCATGGAGAAGCTGATGCCGCTCAACGGCGACATCCGGATATATCCCGGTCACGGGCCCGCCTCAAGCATAGCCGACGAACGCACGGGCAATCCTTTCCTGGAACCGTTCAACGAACCCGAGGAAGACTACGACCCCGACCGCCCTCCGATCATCATACACCCCGAGTCCTGACAGACGCAGAATTGAATCTGTTGAGAGTAATCCTGTTGCGTCCGACTTGCCGTGGCTGTTTTGCGAAATCGGCCGAACGGTAAAACTCCTTCCATGGCCGGATGCGTCGGACGGGCCTGGGCGGAGGTGGATGGTGCGACGGAAATGGTTGCGCCGTCCATAGCGAAGTGATGCTGGCGGCGAAGGATGACTGCGGCGGACGGAAAACTTGGGAGCGGCATGTTTTGCAAAATTGACCCTGCAGCGGCCTGTATGACCGATTATCCGGAACATATTGCACCCAAATAGCCGCAAAAACACCGATTTGGGAGCGCCATCTTTTCAGAACGGATTATCAATCAACTCTTTAAACTCGTACAATGCTCCCAAGTCGGCTTTCTTTGTCCGACCTGGGAGCATTATGTTTCAGAAAAACGGTTTCCCATAGGCCTGGAATGGCATTTTCTCAAAACATACCGCTCCCAGGTAATTTCATCCGCCGGGACATGGCGGCTTCGCAACTTCGGCCGACTGATTTCATCGCCCGGATAGTCCACCGCGCCCTACTCGGCAGTATGGCTTGCGGGGCCGCTTTGAGTGAATTCGGGTCGATGCGGAGGCTGTTTTCAATTATTCCCAATTTGTCCGCGCCGATTCCAGTTTCGATGGAACAGATAATCGACATCGATCAGCATCTTTGACCACTAATGAACATGCAACCCGCATGGACGAAATTTTCTTTCATACAGAATCGTGAAAGTCGGGATGCTGCCAAAAGCGGCGGGAGGCCGTTGATGCAAGGGAGGCTTTTCCACGTCAATCGCCTCCCGGGCGTCAACGGCTTCCCGCCGCGCCGGAACAAAACAGATGTCAGATTGCAAATCTAGCTGAACATGAAGGCGGCAAATTGAAAATCCGCCGCAAACGGATTACAGATCAAGCGCGACGACAGCCGGCAGATTGCAAATCTGCCGGAACGGAGCAACGCGAAGCGTTGTCAATGAACAAACTATACCTTGCAGTCCCTCTCGGCACCCAGGCCGCACCAGCGGCCCCGGCGCAGCGGCAGCGAGATTCGTCCCGGCGAATCGACGCAGCGAAGCCGGCGACTGCAGCGGCAGCGGAAGTCGAGCCAACGCGGAGCGTTGTCAATGAACAAAATAGACATTGTAGCCGAGGGCTACAATGTCTGTCCCCCTATGAACTCCCTCATGATCGAAGTCGGAGGAATCGCCGCTATCTCCACCGGCCGCAGCGGCAGGATGTCCTTCATGAAGTCGAGCAGCTCCTGCGCCTTTTCGTAGGCCGGCGACGACACGCTGATGCCGCAGAGCAGAGGCTCGGCGTAATACTTCAGCAGAGGCATGTCGTAGAGAGTGGACGAATTGAACACCACGTTGGCGTTCTGGTCGAAAGGGAAGATGTATTTCTCCTCGCCGCGGCGCACTGAAGGCCAGCGCAGGATGTTCTCCTCGGGAGAAATGCCGCGGGTGCGGTTGTCGCGCACTATGCGCCTGAGCAGACGCTTGTCCGTAGTGGAATTATGCTCCTTGCGCCCGCCCGGCAGGGACGAAAGCGCGGAAATATAGATGCGGAATATCTTGTTCTGGGGGACACCGGGAGTCAGATCCGGATTCAGGGCGTGGATGCCCTCCATGAAAAGGATGTCGTTGCGCTCCAGCCTCATGGTCTCGCCGGTGAACTTGCGCTCGCCGGCCACGAAATCGAACTTGGGCAGCTTCACCTCCTTCCCGGCAAGCAGCTCATCCAGCTGTTCGTTCAGGAACTTGATGTCCATGGCGCCCAGAGCCTCGTAGTCACGCTCGCCGTTCTCGTCGAGGGGAGTATCCTCGCGGTTGACGAAATAATTGTCAAGCTCTATGACCTTCGGGTTCAGGCCGAGCACCCTCGCCTGCTGGGCTATGCGCAGCGAGGAGCTCGTCTTGCCGCTCGAGGAAGGGCCCGACATCATCACTATCGGACACCTGCGGCGGTTCCAGAATATCTGGTCAGCCGCCTGGGCGTACTTGCGCTCCTGGCGCGCCTCGCAAAGGTTTATCAGATCTATCGCCTCGCCTTCCAGAAGCGTCTCGTTGAGCTTTTCGATGGTGTCTATTCCTATCGCCTGACACCAGTCGGCATATTCCTGCCTTGCGGCCTCGATTTTATTCATAAGACTTCCTTTAGATATTTTCCTGTCACTGATGCGGGATCCGACGCTATCTGTTCGGGCGTTCCGCATGCAATTATCCTGCCTCCGGACTTGCCGCCCCCGGGCCCCATGTCTATTATATGGTCGGCGCACTTGAGCACGTCGAGATTGTGCTCGATGACTATGACCGTATTGCCCTGGTCGACCAGACGGCGGAGCACGCCCATCAGCACCTTGATATCCTCGAAATGCAGGCCGGTGGTAGGCTCGTCGAGCATGTACAAGGTATTGCCAGTGGCCTTGCGGAACAGCTCCGCAGCCAGCTTCATCCGCTGGCTCTCACCTCCGGAAAGCGTGACGGAAGACTGTCCGAGACGCACATACCCCAGTCCCACGTCGGCGAGCGCCTTGAGCTTCGGGGCTATCTTGGGATGCGCCTTGAAGAATTCGTATGCCTCCGATATCGACATGTCGAGCACCTCGGAGATGTCCTTCCCCCTGTACTTCACCGCGAGCGTGGCTTCGTTGTACCGGCGCCCCCGGCACCGGTCGCACACGACATTGACCGAAGGCAGGAAGTTCATCTCTATGACCTTGATCCCCGCGCCCTTGCACTCCTCGCAGCGGCCGCCGGCCACGTTGAACGAGAAGCGGCCCGCCTTGAAGCCCCGGACCTTGGCGTCGGGAGTATCCTCGAAAAGCGCGCGTATGTCGGTGAACACGCCGGTAAAGGTCGCCGGATTGGAGCGCGGCGAACGCCCTATGGGACTCTGGTCTATCTCTATGACCTTGTCGACATTCTCCACCCCCTCGACCGAAGAATACGGAAGCGGCTTCCCCTTGTAGTTGTAGAAGCGCCCCTTGAGAATGGGCATCAGCGTCTCGTTTATCAGCGTGGACTTGCCGGAGCCGCTGACCCCGGAGACGCCTACCAGCATGCCGAGCGGGAAGCTGACATCGATATTCTTGAGATTGTTGCCGCACGCACCGCGCAGCACCAGAGTCTTCCCGTTGCCGGAAGCTCTCGCGGACGGCGTCACATTGGGGTTCACGACCGGACGCGGAGGACCGCTGTAGCATATCCGGCCGCCGTTCTCGCCGGCCCCGGGCCCCACGTCGACTATCCAGTCGGCGGACTTGATGGTCTCCTCGTCATGTTCGACGACTATCACGGTGTTATGCTCGTCCCGCAGTTTCTTCAGCGACGCGATGAGCTTGAGATTGTCCTTCTGGTGCAGCCCTATGCTGGGCTCGTCCAGGATGTATATCACGTTCACGAGCTTGGAGCCTATCTGAGTGGCGAGGCGTATGCGCTGCCCTTCGCCGCCGGAGAGCGTGGCCGAGGGCCGGTCGAGGCTCAGGTAGTCGAGCCCCACGTCGAGCAGGAAGCGCACCCTGTCGTTCAGTTCGCGCACTATGTCGCGCGCGATCGCGTTCTGGCGCCTGTCGAGATGTCCGGGGAGCCGCGACAGCCACTCCGCCAGATCGGATATCTCCATCGCGCTCACCTCCGAGATGTCCTTGCCGTCGATGCGGAAGCAATGCGCGTTCTCGTTCAGGCGCGTGCCGTGGCAGACGGGGCAGACCACCTTGTCCTCGATGTCGCCCACCACGCCGGGCCAGTTCACCATCTCGGAGAGCGAACCCTCGCCGACACGGAAGAACTCGTCGGAGCCGTAGATAACCAGCGAGACGGCGTCGTCGGGCAGCGCGGCTATGGGTTCGTACAGCGAGAACCCGTGCTTGCGCGACATGGAGCGCAGTATCTCGAACTTCCTGCCGTCGCGCATGCGCCCGAGAGGCACTATCCCGCCGTCGGCTATCGAGACGCCGCGGTCGGGTATGATGGCGTCCATGTTGACATCCACCACCATGCCGAGCCCCTTGCAGTGCGGGCAATAGCCCTCCGGGGAATTGAAGGAGAACGAATGCGGCGCGGGCTCCTGCAGCGAAAGTCCGCTGTCCGGATCTACCAGATGCTTCGAGAAATGCCGGAGCGCTCCTGTCTCCATGTCCATGACCGCAAGAGAACCCTTGCCGGCGGACAGCGCGACGCCCACGGAACTGCGCACGCGCTTCTCGTCGCCGTCCCCGGGCTTCAGCTTGTCGACCACCAGCTCTATGAAGTGACTTTTGTAGCGGTCAAGGGCGTCCGTTTCGGAAAGGTCGCGTATCTCCCCGTCGATGCGCACGCCCGTGAAGCCCTTGCGCCGCAGCTGCTCGAAAAGCTCCCTGTAATGTCCCTTGCGCCCGCGGACCAGAGGTGCGAGCAGCAGGCACTTCCGGTCGCGGTACCCGCTCATGATCAGATCGACTATCTGCGCGTCCGTGTAGCGGACCAGCTCCTTCCCGGTCACGGGAGAATACGCCACGGACGCCCGTGCATACAGCAGGCGCAGGAAATCGTATATTTCCGTTATGGTGCCGACCGTGGAGCGCGGATTGCCGCCGGTAGTCTTCTGCTCTATCGCTATCACCGGGCTCAGGCCGCCTATGCTCTCGACCGAAGGCTTTTCGAGTATGCCCATGAAATGCTTGGCATAGGGGGAAAGGGTGTTCATATACCTGCGCTGCCCTTCCGCGTATATCGTGTCGAAGGCGAGAGAGGACTTGCCGCTGCCGCTGATTCCCGTAATCACGGTGAGCTCGCCCCTCGGTATGTCCACATCCACGCCTTTCAGGTTGTTGGCATGCGCCCCGCGTATTTCTATGTACTTCCCCTTGTCCATGGTCAGAAAGGGGCAAATTTACCAAAAAATTGCATATCTTTGAGCCTTGTATGTGGATTTGGCTCACCCTTTTCTCTGCGATTCTGCTAGGGTCGTATGATATTGTAAAGAAGCAGGCGGTAAAGAGCAACAGCGTCCTCTGGGTGCTTTTCGGCGCGACCGCCCTCTCCACCCTGTTCCTCACGCCGTTCTTCAGCCCCGGTCCGCCGGAAGACCATCTCCGGCTGATGGCGAAGGCGGTGCTGGTGTCGCTGTCGTGGATCTCGGGACTGATAGCCATCAAGCTGCTCCCGCTGACGACGGTAAGCACCATCAAGGCCTCGCGGCCGATGTTCGTGGTCCTGTTCTCCCTGATCATCTTCCAGGAGAAGCTCAACCTGCTGCAGTGGGCCGGGGTTCTGCTCGTGATCGCCGCCCTGCTGCTGCTCGGACGCTCCAGCAAGAAGGAAGGGGTCACCTTCACAAGCAACAAGGGGCTCGCATGGATGGTCGTCTCGGTGCTCACCGGAGTCGCGAGCGCCCTGTACGACAAGCATATACTCGGGCTCATGGAGCCCCTGTTCGTCCAGAGCTGGACGAACCTCTACATCAGCATAATCCTCGCGCTCGTGCTTCTGGCCGACCGGCTCCGCGACCGGAAGGGCTTCCGGAAATTCCAATGGGACTGGAAGCTGCTGCTTATCGCCGTGCTCATCACGGGCTCCGACATGCTCTACTTCTTCGCGGTGAGCGAGGAGGGGGCCCTGCTTTCGGTCATCTCGATAACACGGCGGAGTTCGGTGCTCATAACCTTCCTCGGCGGCGCCCTGGTGTTCAAGGAGAACAACATACGCGACAAGTTCATCGACATGGTGATAATGCTGGCCGGCGTGATAATGCTGCTCTTCTCCTCATAGAAAGTACACACTTCCATCTCCATGATACATTTGAAAACATATATCACCTCCGTCCTGACCGCGGCGCTGCTGCTTGCCGGGACATGCGGCGTCTCCGCGCAGTCGAAGAACTTCCTGCTCGGCAAGTGGACCGAGACCCACGCCGCGATACTCAAGGAGCTCTCGGAGTCCTACGTCGATTCGCTGCCCGTCGACAAGATGGAGCGCAAGGGAATTGACGCGATGCTCTCCGAGCTGGACCCCTACACGGTATTCATCCCCGCCGAGGAGAACGAAGATCTTCAGATGATGATACAGAAGGCCTACGGCGGCATAGGCGCGGTCATCTACAAGCCCGATGTGGACGGCAACGTGATCATCAACGAACCCTACGCCGGCTCGCCCGCCGAGAAATACGGGCTCAAGTGCGGCGACGAGATACTCGCCATCGACGGGAACACGGTCCATGGCCTCACGTCCCAGGAATGCAGCGACAGGATGCGCGGCGAGCCTGGCACCCAGGTTCTGTTCTCCGTCAGGAAACTCCGCACGCGCGACACCGTGGACGTAAAGGTCACGAGGGAGAAGATCCGCATACCCGACATAGAATTCGCGGGCATGCTCGACGGCACCACGGGATACATACTCCAGAGCGGATTCACCGAAGGGGTCGGCAAGGAGATGAGAGCCGCGGTGACCCGGCTCAGGAACATGGGCATGAAGACCCTCGTGCTCGACCTCAGGGGCAACGGCGGAGGCCTGCTGAACGAAGCAGCCGAGATAGTCTCCATCTTCCTCCCGAAGGGCTCGCTGGTGGTGACCGCCAGAGGCAGGGACTCCAGGTCCGACTACACGGTGAAGACCAGCCAGAATCCCGTGGACACCGGACTGGAGCTTATCGTGCTCGTGGATTCCGCCTCAGCCTCAGCCTCCGAAATCGTGGCCGGAGCGCTACAGGACACCGACAGGGCGACCATAATGGGACAGCGCACCTTCGGCAAGGGCCTGGTGCAGAGCATACGTCCGCTGCCCTACGGAGGGGAGCTCAAGGTGACCACCGCCAAATACTATACGCCCTCGGGCCGCTGCGTGCAGGCCATAGACTACTCCCACCGCAATGAGGACGGCAGCGTCGGCCACATACCCGACTCGCTCACGAGGGAGTTCAGAACCGCCCACGGCAGGACCGTGCGCGACGGAGGCGGCATAACGCCCGACGTGACGCTCGATGAGAAGGAATACAGCCGCATCACATACGCGCTCGTAGCCTACGGAGTCATCGAGGAATATGTGCTGGACTATGTGCGCAGGCACGAGAGCATAGCGCCCGCCGGTGAATTCCGTTTCAGCGACGAGGATTACGAGGACTTCGTAAACTTCGCCAAGGGCAAGGACTTCGACTACCGCTCCACCGCCAAGGCGCTCTTCGACGGCATGAAGGAGGAGCTCGACAAGGACGGACTGAGCGAGGGTATCTCGGCGCAGCTCGACACTCTCGAGAAGGCGATAAACCTCGAGAAGGAAGATTTCCTGCGCCTGAAGAAGGACGAGATCATCCCCCTGCTCGAAGAAGAAATAGTCGTGCGCTACTATTTCCAGGAAGCCGGAGTCGCGGTGCGGCTGCGTTACGACGACGCCCTCAGGCAGGCTCTCGGAAGCGAGAGAATCCCCCGCTACTGATGGTCCGGCGCTCCGAGCTCATAGTGCTCAACTTCACCAAGCTCAAGGAAAGCTCACTGGTGCTGCACTGCCTGAGCCCCGACTGGGGCCGCCGGGGCTTCATCACCTCCGTCGGCAAGGCCTCGGGCACCGCGCTGTTCCAGCCTCTGAGCATCCTGGACGCCGAAGTTGTGGAGAACCCGCGCTCGGAACTCTGGAGAGTCCGCGGCCTCAGCGCGAAATACAGCCTGAACGGCATCAGGTCGGACATGGTGAAGAACAGCATGACCATGTTCATGAGCGAAGTGCTGTACCGGACCATACACGAAGGCGACACCGAGGACGGACTCTACGAATGGTGCAGGAAGGCCGTACTCACGCTCGACGCGCTCGACAGGGACTATGCCAACTATCACCTGCGCTTCCTGCTGGAATTCGCGGCCGCCTTGGGGTTCTCCCCCTCCGTCGAGGGCCTCGCGCCCTTCTGCGGCGACAGGCGGAAGGAGATAGAGGCGCTCGTGAGTTCGGACTTCGCCTCATGCATGCTGCTCCCGCTGACCGGACAGGCGCGCGGAGACATAGCCGAGAAGCTGCTCGGATACATCGAATACCACACAGGAGAACGGATAAACGTGCGGTCGCTCGCCGTCCTGCGCGAACTCTATGAATGAAACCGTTGAAAATGGACAGGAAAGAACTTGAGATAATGGCGCCGGCGGGCAATTTCGAATGTCTGCACGCCGCCATCCAGGGAGGAGCCGATTCCGTATACTTCGGAGTCGGAAAGCTCAACATGCGCAGCCATTCCGCCGCGAACTTCCGTCCGGAAGACCTCGCCGAAGTCGTAAGGACATGCCGCGCCGCCGGGGTGAAAAGCTACCTGACACTCAACATAACCCTCTACGAGGAGGAGCTCGGGGACATGCGCGCCACGCTCGACGCGGCGAAGGCGGCAGGCGTCGACGCCGTGATAGCCTCGGACATGGCAGCCATCGGCTACTGCCGCGAAATCGGTCTGGAAGTGCACATCTCCACCCAGCTGTCGATCTCCAACTCCGAGTCCCTGCGCTTCTATTCCCGGTTCGCCGACGTGGTGGTGCTCGCGAGGGAACTCAACCTCGACCAGGTGCGCAGCATCAGCGACACGATATCCCGCGACAACATCTGCGGCCCGTCCGGCAGGCCGGTACGCATAGAAATGTTCGCCCACGGCGCCCTCTGCATGGCCATAAGCGGCAAATGCTACCTCTCGCTGCACAGCTACGGAGCTTCCGCAAACCGCGGCTCCTGCTATCAGGTGTGCCGGCGCGGCTACGAGGTCACCGACCTGGAGACCGGCAACCAATTGGTGGTGGACAACAAGTACATAATGTCGCCCAAGGACCTCTGCACCATAGACTTCATGGACAAGATCATAGCCAGCGGCGTCAAGGTGTTCAAGATAGAGGGCCGCGCCCGTTCGGCGGAATATGTAAAACGCTGCGCCTCCTGCTACAGACGCGCCGCCGACGCGGTATGCGACGGGGAATACACGCCCGAACTGGCGGCGGAACTCAAGAGGCAGCTCGCCGAAGTCTTCAACCGCGGCTTCTGGGACGGCTACTACCAGGGCGCGTACCTCGGCCAGTGGAGCGAGGTCTACGGCTCGCAAGCCACCAGGACGAAAATCTACTGCGGCAAGATAACCAACTGGTTCGACAGGATAGGGGTTGCTGAAATCGGCGTGGAGTCCGTCCCCCTGCACAGAGGCGACAGGCTGATGGTCACCGGCGCCACCACCGGAGTCGTGGAATTCGACGCCGCCGACCTCCGTGTGAACCTCGACGCCGCCGATGTCGCGGAAAAGGGCGTGCGCTGCTCGGTCGCCGTCAATCCTTCAATCTGTCCCGACGGCAGGCTGCGCCGGGGCGACAAGGTCTTCATCTGGCGAGAAAAGCAGCCATAGCGCGGATTGCCTTGCCGCGATGGGAGACGGCGTTCTTCTGCTCCTCGGGAAGGTCGGCGAAAGTCAGCGGGCGCGCTTCCGGAACGGCCGGCTCGCTTTCATCGCCGCGGGCGGGAAATCCGGTTTCGCCCGACCTGCGGACGAGCTCCAGTTCGGCTGCGTCGGGAACGAATATCGGGTCGTAGCCGAAGCCGCCGCTGCCCGAACGCTCCCGGGCTATGCTCCCCTCGACCGTACCGTCGAAGAAAAATTCCTTTCCGCCGAGAATCAGCGTGACCACCGTGCGGAAACGGGCGCTGCGGCCGGCATCCGGACCGAGTTTCTCCAGTTCCGAGAGCAGCTTGGCCATGTTGGCGCCGCTGTCGTGACCTTCCCCCGCATAGCGGGCCGAATAGATTCCGGGCGCACCTCCGAGTGCATCGACTTCGAGACCGGTGTCGTCGGCGAAGCAGTCGAGGCCGGTCAGGCCATAGACATGACGCGCCTTTATCAGCGAGTTCTCCTTCAGGCTCGCACCGTTCTCCTCGACATCTCCGTCGATTCCGAGATCCGCCGGCAAAAGCACTTCGAACCCGGGACCGAGAATTTCGGCCGCCTCACGGAGCTTGCCCCTGTTTGCAGTTGCGAATACGATTCTCTTCATGGACGCAAAGGTAGCGGAAAAATCAGTATCTTTGTAGAATATGATTACCGAAAGCCAGATTGACCTGATTGTCAAGGACATGTTCCGCGGCATCAGCTTCACCAGCGAGCCGCAGGGGCTCTACGATCCGCTGAGATATATGATAGAGATAGGAGGCAAGCGGATACGGCCGAAGCTCTGCCTCACGGCCTACTCCTTCTTCAACGACAATTTCGGCGAGGAGATACTCTCGCCGGCCGCCGCCCTCGAGGTGTTCCACTCGTTCACCCTGATGCACGATGACATCATGGACCGCTCACCGCTCAGGCGTGGCGTGCCCACGGTCTGGACCAGATGGAACGAAAGCACGGCGATACTCTCGGGTGACGTGATGCTGATCGACGCCTACAAACGCATGGCCAGAGCTCCCCAGCATGTGCACGACAAGGTCATGAACCTGTTTTTCAAGACCACGGTCGAAGTCTGCGAAGGCCAGCAGTACGACATGGACTTCGAGAGCAAGGACATGGTCACGATGGAGGAATACGACAAGATGATAGGCCTCAAGACCGCCGTGCTCATAGCATGCTCCGCAAAGACGGGCGCACTGATAGGAGGAGCGCCGGACAAGATCTGCGACGCGCTCTACAATTACGGATACCAGCTCGGAATGGCCTTCCAGATCGCCGACGACTATCTTGACGCGTTCGGCGACGAGAAGGTCTTCGGCAAGCCCATAGGCGGCGACATCGTCAACAGCAAGAAGAGCTGGCTGACGGTGCGCGCTCTCGAGAAAAGCTCCGACAAGAAGGGGTTCATGGAGGCGTTCGCCCTTCCGGCGCGGTCCGATGCGCAGAAGGCGGCCAAGATATCCACCGTCAGGCAGCTCTACATCACGCTCGGAGTGGACAGGGACGCGAAGGATGAAATCCTGCACTTCACCGCCAGGGCCATGAAAGCCGTCGAAGACTCCGGTCTTACGAGGCGGCAGATTGACGAACTGGACGATTTTGCCGAGAAACTGATAGGCCGGGCGAAATAATGAGTCAGCAGACGGCACGGACCATGACCGGAGAGGCCACGGTGGTAAAGAACGCCGGCAGCCATTTTCTGCTGAGCCGGCTGCCCGAATGGGAGCTGTTTCCCGCAGTGCTCCGGGGGAAGGTGCGGCTCGGCCATGGCACGGCGACAAATCCCGTGGCCGTCGGCGACAGAGTGCTCTACAGCTGCGGACCCGCACCCGACGAGAAGCATCCGGCGGTGATCACCGAGGTGCTCCCGCGGCGCAACTACCTGATCCGCCGCTCCACGAACCTTTCAAGGCAGTCGCACGTGATCGCCGCCAACCTCGACCAGGTGCTGGTGACGGTCAGCCTGTATTTCCCCGAAATCAAGCTGCCTTTCCTCGACAGAGTGCTGGTCACCTGCGAGGTCTACGGCATCCCTGCCGTGATACTGCTCAACAAGATAGACATGTACGGCGCCGAGGTGCCGGAGCAGGTGGAAGACTTCGTGCGCATATACGAGCGGCAGGCCGGATATCCGGTCATCAGGACCTCCGCCGTCACCGGGGAGGGCGTTGACCGGCTGCGGGAGATGTGCCGCGGAAGGCTGAGTCTGTTCACAGGAGAATCCGGCGTAGGCAAGTCAAGCCTCATCAAGGCGGTCGACCCTTCGCTGAACCCGAAGATCGGGCTGATATCGGAAGCGCACCTGCAGGGCAGGCATACGACTTCCCTATACGAAATGTACCGGATGGGCGCCGGAAGCGCGGAAGAGGGCTACATAATCGACGCCCCGGGCCTGCGCGGGTTCGGACTCGTCGACATGGACAAGGACGAAATCTACAGATACTTCCCCGAAATGCTGCGCGTCGCCGACGACTGCCGCTTCGTCCCCTGCACCCACACCCACGAGCCGGGCTGCGCTGTCAAGACCGCCGTCGAGGACGGGCGCATCAGCCCCGAACGCTACAATTCCTACCTCGGCATGCGCGAGGACGACAAGAAATTCCGCTGACAATCAGGACAGGAAACCAAGAAGCCAGAGAGGCAGCCTGCAGCCGGCCGGGGTTTCAATATCATCCGACAGAATATACGAATCCGCAACGCCTGCAATCTGCGCGAAACCTTTGTCACTGCCTCCGATCTCTAAAGTATATCTTCCGTCCACCCGGAAATCCCCGCATTTTCTGCCGTATTCCACGATATGGCCGGCATTCCTGAGCTGCGTCACCGCGAATGTCTCACGGGCAGTGCCAATCCGCACCTCGGAATCCGACAGCGCATACAGAAGATTGGAATTCTCCAGATAGACCTTGTCCGGTCTGGAAAGCTTGCCGATGCTTTTCGTGTCGGAATACAGCAGATTGAAAATTCCGGCATCGGCAAGATGCCTCAGGTACTCCACCACGGTGTCCCTGCCGACCCCGACCGCTCTGGCCAGTTTGCTGGCATCCAGTTCATAAGGAACATGCCCGGCGATGATACCGACAAGAGCCTTGATCTTCCCCAGATTGGAGACATCGACTTTTCTGAGCAGAGGCAGCTCCACATCTATCACGAAGTTGACCACCTGACCTATCTTGATGTAATAGTCCGATGCCCGCTCCATATAAAAAGGGAAATAGCCGTATGCGAGATACTCCTTGAAAAGGCCGACCGGCCTGCACATCGAATTCACCTCGGCGCACAATGGTCCGGGATGCGCAAGAATCTGCGCAAGCGATGACTTCCCGAAATCCAGGTTCTTGTAGAAACGCAGGAACTCCCTGAACGACAGCCCGCCGAGGAAATATCTGACGCAACGCCTCGAAAGGTCGGCGTCGGCATTCAGTATCTGAAGCAGCGACGAGCCGCTTATGACAATTTTCAGTTGCGGATACAGTTCATATATCTCCTTGACTTCCTTGCTCCAGCCCCCATATTTATGAACCTCGTCGAGCATGAGCCTCGTGCCTCCGCTCATGACGAAACGCTCCGCAAGATCAAGCAAAGTGTGCGTGGAGAAATACACGGAATCCAGCGAGCAGTACAGGACCGAACGGTCATACGCCTCATAATTGAGCCTGACATACTGCTTCATCAGGGTGGACTTCCCCACCCCGCGGGCTCCCACCACGGCAATTAACCGACCGTCCCAGCCGATCTCCTGCATCGATTCCCTGGCTATGGCCATAGGGGTGTTCGCCATATACTGGTCATGTCTCCTGAATAATGTCTCCATTGTCTGAAATATTGCCGGATAAATATAAACAAACTGTTTATTATAATCAACAGTTTATAATATAATTTGCATTTTATATGCAACACAAATTTTAGAACTAATGATTATATGCTGCGTAAAATTGACAATACAAAAACAGAAGTGTCGCGCAGAGGCAACACTTCTGTTTGATTTTTGTTGTGTATACGCAACAGCCTGATATTTTCAGGAGCGCTTCTTTCCGGCGGATCCGCCCTTCGTCTGGCGGCCGGACTTTCCGGAATGGCCGGAGCCGGATTTCTTCGCGCGGCCCTTCCTCTTTCCGGCTTCTTCACGGACTTCCGGGACGAAAGCGTCGTCGTCCGCAGGACGGTTCTCCGCCGACAGATCCTCGATCAGCTCATAGTCGAGCAGACGCTGCTCGAGATTGGCGTTGGTCACCTTGATCCTGACCTTGTCGCCGAGACGGTAGACCTTGTGGGTGCGACGGCCCACCAGCCTGTAGCGGGCCTCGTCGAAGAAGAAGAAATCGGACTTGATCTCGCGCAGGGACACCATACCTTCGATCTTGGTAGGCTCTATCTCCACATACATGCCCCATTCGGTGATTCCCGAGACCGCTCCGTCGAACTCCTGACCGACCTTGTCCTGCATGAACTCCACGAGCTTGTATTTCACCGAAGTACGCTCGGCGTCGGCGGCAACCATCTCCCGCTCGGAAGCGTAGCGGCATTCCTCCTCGTATTTCTCCTTGACTTCGCTGTCGCCTCCGGCAAGATAGCGGGCGAGCAGACGGTGCACCATGAGATCTGGATAACGGCGTATCGGAGAGGTGAAGTGGGTGTAGAACCTGAACGCGAGGCCGAAGTGGCCTATGTTGTCGGTGCTGTAGATCGCCTTGGCCATGGAGCGCAGGGCCAGATTCTCGAGCGCCGCATATTCGGGCTTGCCCTTGGCCGAGTCCAGCAGACGGTTGAGTTCCGCGGCAATGGCACGGCCCTGGGCGTTCTCCACCCTGTAGCCGAAGCCTTTCGCGAACACGCGCAGCCCTTCGAGCTTGACCTCGTTGGGCTCGCCGTGGATACGGTAGACGAAAGTCTTGGGATTCTTCGCGGGGACGCCGTTCATCCTGCCGCCCGTCGCCACATATTCCGCCACGGTCCTGTTGGCCAGCAGCATGAATTCCTCGATGAGCCAGTTGGCCTCCTTGGAGACTTTCTCGTAGACATCCACCGGCTTACCCTTCTCGTCGACCAGCACCTTCATCTCCGGACGGTCGAAATCTATCGCTCCCGCCTTCCTCTCGGCGGCCTTCATGATGCCGGCCAGACGGTTGAGTTCGCGTATCGCCAGCGCAAGTCCGTCCGATTCGGGCACGCTGTCGGCCTCGATGATTCTCTGCGCTCCGTCGTAGTCGAGCCTGCGGTCGGAGCGTATCACCGCCCTGCCTATCCAGCTGGACAGCACCTCGGCCCCGGGGCTCATCTCGAACACCGCGGAGAACACGAGCTTGTCCTCGTCGGGACGCAGCGAACAGAGCTTGTTGCACAGCTTCTCGGGAAGCATGGGCACCGTGCGGTCGACCAGATAGACGGAGGTGCCGCGGTTGCGCGCCTCCCTGTCGACTATGCTGCCGGGCGTCACATAGTGGGAGACGTCGGCGATATGCACGCCTATCTCATAATTGCCGTTGTCGAGACGCCTGAACGACAGGGCGTCGTCGAAATCCTTCGCGTCGGCCGGGTCTATGGTGAAAGTGAGACGGTCGCGGAAGTCCTTGCGGCCTTTGAGATCCTCGTCGCTTATCTGCTCCGGAATGCTGTCGGCCGCGTTCTCCACCTCAGGCTCGAAGCGGTAAGGCAGATTGAACTCCGCGAGTATGGCATGCATCTCGGTATCGTTCTCGCCGGGCATTCCCAGCGCGTCGGTTATCACGCCGAACGGGTTGCTCTCGCCACGGTGCCAGCCTTCCACCACGGCTGCGACCTTCATTCCGGGCTCGGCGCCCATGGACGCGGCTTCCGCAGGATCGACGGAAATGTCGTATGGCATGGAACGGCTCTGCATCAGCACCCAGGCCTGGCTGCCGGCCGTATGATATATTCCGACGAAAGGCTTGCCGGACCTCTCCACGATCTCCACCACCTCGCCTTCGCGACGGCGCCTTTCGTCCTTGGACGGCTTGTCCTTGGTGACCACCACCCTGACGGTATCCCCGTCGAGAGCGCGTCTGGTCTTGGAGGCCTTGACGAAGACGTCGTCATCCTGGCCTTCCACTATCACGAAGATGTACCCTTCGCGGGTCATCTGGACCTTGCCGACAACTTCGGGCAAGGCTTTGCGGGCCTCATGTCTCTTCCGGCCCTGCCGCATCTGCTTGCGGCCCTTACTGTTCTTCTCCTTCATAATCAGGCGCAAAGTTAGCAAATAGTTCGATACTTTTGCCCAATAGCCGGTGCAAGTATATGACCGGAACGCGGAAGCATGCCGCCTCCCGAGAGGTTCCGCTGCGCTTCATCGATGCTGCGCATCGCCCGCTCACAGCCGCGGGCGGCCAGCCTCTCGGGAGGCGGCATGCTTCCGCGTCAACCTTGCATTCCTATATCTGCCGTTGCGCCCCGGCAATTGAAAACGAGCTTGCATTGCGCCCGGCTTCTCATTATATTTGCTGCCATTATGAAAACGAAGACGATATTCCATGCTGCGGCGGCCGCGCTTGCGCTGCTCGCAGGCACAATGGCCGGCGCCCAGACCAACATACAGATACAATACGACTTCGGCGCCGACAGACAGCACGCGACCACGACGCTCGAAGGCTTCTACAACGACAGCTGGGGCAACACCTTCTTCTTCATCGACCACGACTTCAACTCCCGGAACTCGGCCGGAGAAGTCATAGCGCCGAGCGGGACCTATCTGGAAATCGCCCGCTGCCTGAACTTCTGGAAGGAGACCGCACTGGCGCCGCTGAGCGTCCACATAGAATACGACGGCGGAGTTTACCGCGGATATACGATCAACAACGCGTTCCTCGCCGGCATCGACTGGTTCCTGCACAGCGCGGACTACAGGAACACGCTGAACCTCAAGGTCCTGTACAAATACATCGCCTACACGGATCCGGAATTCAGGAGCCGCGTTCCCATGCAGTTCACAGCCGCATGGACCATGAAGGATCTCTTCGGACTCCGGGGGCTGACCTTCACCGGCTTCGCCGACTTCTGGTGGGAGGACCACAGCCTGCTGAGCGACCATTACGGAGAGATACTGCCCCAGACCTCGCACTGCGTGTTCATCTCCGAACCACAGCTCTGGTACAATGTAGGGCGGCACTTCGGCTGCGGGAACCTCAATGTCGGAGGGGAGGTCGAACTCTCATTGGACTTCGGGACATCCAGAGGCTTCTGGTGCCGCCCCTGCGCCGGCGTCAAATGGGTCTTCTGACAGACTAAAGCGCAGTCACGGCCAGCACATGGCTGACGCCGGACAAAGTGCCGAACACGTCCAGCCCGACCTTCATCAGGTAATCTCCAGAGTACGCCTGCCCGTCCGACGCGAGCCTGGACCTGGTTCCCGGCATCAGATTGATTTCCTCGACCCTGTACATCCTGTCAGGATCGAGCCCCTGCATCCTTACGGGGAACAGCTTCTCGCCATAGCGGGGATGGAGGTCATACGCGAACAATATCGCCTGACTCCGGTCCGCGCTGACATAGTTCACGGCGGCATGGTTGCATTCGTAAGGTGAGACGAGGCGGTACTGCTCACCGTCCATTATGGCCGGGCTGAAGCGTTTCCAGTTGGCGACGGCCGCCCGGCAGTATTCAAGTTCCTCCGGCTCCAGCTCGTCGAGCCCGAGGTCGAAGCCGAGCTTGCACATCGAGGCCACATCGGTCCTGAACTTGACGGAGGTGCTGCGGTTCCATCCCGTCACATGGGCGCACATGGCCTTGGCCGGGAAGAAATGCGAAAAGCCCCACTGTATGTAGATGCGCTCGAAAGGATCGGTGTTGTCGCTGCACCAGAACTCCGTAAAATACTTGAGAGCCTCGTAGTCGCAGCGGGCGCCCCCTCCGGAGCACATCATCATGGGCACGTCGGGCCATTTCTCACGCAGGCGCGCGAGCACATTGTAGACGCCGCGCACATGGTCGATATACAACTGCCCCTGCCGGTCCTTCAGATACGGCGAATAGATATTGGTCACAGGGCTGTTGCAGTCCCACTTGAAATACGCCACGCCCGGATTCTCCGACAGTATGCGGTCCACGACCCCGAACACATAGTCCTGCACCGCAGGATTGCAGAGATCCAGCACGAGCTGGTTGCGGTAATAATAGGTCTCCCTGTTGGGATAACGTATCACCCACTCGGGGTGCTTCTCGAACAGCTCGCTCTTCGGATTGACCATCTCGGGCTCTATCCAGATGCCGAACTTCACTCCGGCATCCGAGGCGGCATCCGAAAGGGCCTTTATGCCGCCGGGCAGCTTGGTGCGGGTCACCTCCCAGTCTCCAAGCCCGGCCCTGTCGTTGCTCCGCGGATACTTGTTGCCGAACCAGCCGTCGTCGAGCAGGAACATGTCCACTCCGAGGGCGGCCGCCTCGTGCATTAGTCCGGTCAGCTTTTCCTGATCGAAGTCGAATCCGGTGTTCTCCCAGTTGTTGAGCAGGGTCATCCGGCTCCCCTTTCCGTCCATCAGCTGGTACTTCCGCGCCCAGGCCTGCAGGTTCCGGCTTCCGGGACCGGTGCCGTCGGGGCTCAGCGTGAAGACGAACTCCGGGGTTGTGAAGACCCGGTCCGGATCAAGACTGTAGGCGGACGCATACGGGTTGATCGCAGGGATGACCCGCAGGTTGCCGGCATTGTCGACTTCGAAGGTCATGCTGAAGTTCCCGGTCCATCCTATGGTCCCCATGAGGACTTCGCCTTCGTCCTCCCGCACGGGAGCGCCGAGACCGAGCTCGAAGAAGGGATGCATGTGCATGGCCGCGCGGCTGCCCAGCTTGGTGTCGAGAATCTTCTTTCCCGGACGCAGCTGCTGGCTGCTCATCTGGACCTCCCTGGCCCAGTCGCCGCTGAATTCGGTCAGCCAGTATTCCGGCCGGCTGAAATACAGCATCGTGGAGGCGTATCGGGTCAGCGTGACCGGTTTCCGCTCATGATGCCGTATCTCCGACCAGGTCTTGAACACGTTCTCCTCGGCGTATGCGACATAGTGGAGCGTGACCTCTACCGGGTACTGGTCGTCGCGGAGCGTTATCTCGGTATGAGTTCCGCCCTTGACGGGCTCCGAATGCGATGAGACATAGTAGAGCCAGGTGGAAGGATTGCCGTCGTTGTGCGTCACGGCTATCGCCGGCTCGAAATAGTCCTCGTTGCCGGAGCTGGAATACACTTCCCAGCCCCTGCGCGACACGCTCCCGTCGGAACCGGCACGGACAGCCCAGGGCAGGTTCCGCAGGTCGCTTTCGTGCAGCAGCCTCTCACCGAACCACGACTGATACAGCCGTCCGTTTTCGGCGACCTGCAATATCAGCTCCGTGTCATCGGTCTGAATGCGTATGAATTTCTGCACGGCTTCTTCCGCGCGAAGCATGGCCGAACATGCCAGCATGGCAGCGAGAACGAGAACTTTCATGGCAGCGCGACTTTAGATCAGAGGCTCGGCCGTCATCGCGGCGGGCTGGGGAATGCCCATGAGCTTGAGAATCGTCGGAGCGACATTGCACAGAGCCCCGTCCCTGACGGTCTTCACCTCGTCTCCCGCGCCGATCACGATGAACTGCACCGGATTCAGAGAATGGGCGGTGTTGGGGGTGCCGTCCTCATTGACAGCATGGTCCGCGTTGCCGTGGTCGGCGGTAAGCAGAACCACATAGCCGTGTGCGAGAGCGGTGGTCACCACGGCCTCCACGCAGCCGTCGATGCAGCCGACGGCGTTGCATATCGCATTGTAGACGCCGGTATGTCCTACCATGTCACCGTTGGCGAAGTTCAGGATGACCATGTCCTCCTTCTCCTCGCGCAATGCGGCGCAAAGCTTGTCGGCCACCTCGATCGCGCTCATCTCGGGCTGCAGGTCGTAAGTGGCGACCTTCGGGGAGTTCACGAGTATGCGGTCCTCGTTCTCGAACGGGGTCTCGCGGCCGCCGTTGAAAAAGAAGGTCACGTGGGCGTATTTCTCGGTCTCGGCGATGCGCAGCTGACGCTTTCCGGCCTTGGCGACCGTCTCTCCGAGGGTGTCGGTCACCTCCTCCTTGTCGAAGAGTATGTGGACTCCGGTGAATGAGGCGTCGTAGGGGGTAAGGCAGCAGTAGTAGAGCGGCAGCGTGTGCATTCCCTCCTCGGGCATGTCGTGCTGGGTCAGCACCGCGGTAAGCTCGCGGGCGCGGTCGTTGCGGAAATTGAAGAAGATCACCGCATCGTTCGCCTCGACTTTCGCAACGGGGGCGCCGTTTTCGGTGATCACGACGGGCTTCACGAACTCGTCGGTCACATCGGCGTCGTAGGACGCCTGCATGGCCTCCACGGCGGAAGCGAACTGCGCTCCCTTGCCCTCGACGAGCATGTCGTAGGCCTCCTTGACACGAGCCCAGCGCTTGTCGCGGTCCATCGCGTAGAAGCGGCCGCAGATAGTGGCTATCTTTCCAGTAGTGGCGGCCATCTTCTCCTCAAGCTCCCTGATGAAGCCGATTCCGCTGTGGGGGTCGGTGTCACGGCCGTCCATGAAGCAGTGCACATAGACCTTGTCGAGACCTTCCTGCCTGGCCACCGCGAGGAACTCGTAGAGATGGTCGAGGCTGGAGTGCACGCCGCCATGGGAGCAGAGGCCCATGAAATGGAGCTTGCCGCCGCTGTTTTTCACATAATCGTAGGCCGCGCGTATCTCCTTGTTGTCGAGGAGCTTGTGGTCGCGGCAGGCCATGTTGATCTTGACGAGGTCCTGATACACGACGCGGCCGGCGCCGAGATTCATGTGGCCGACCTCGGAGTTGCCCATCTGGCCGTCGGGCAGGCCGACATACTCGCCGCAGGCCTGGAGGTGAGACATGGGGTATTTCGCGCGGAGGCTGTCGATGAAGGGGGCGCCCTGCGTGTAGATCGCGTTGGACTTGTCGTGTTTCCCTTCGCCCCAGCCGTCCAGAATCATCAGTAGTACTTTTCTGTTCATATTCTTTTGTCTTTTGAATTAATTCTTCTTGTCGGACCATGCGTTAAGCCTCGCCGCGGCAGACCTGACTGCCTCCGGGCAGTAGAACCCGACGCGCAACCCTATACTGCCCGGAGGCGGCCAGGCCTGCCGCGTTCTGTGCCTGAAACGACTGCATCGCAATGTCCGGTCTCAGGCTCGGTCCGGAATGCAAAATTGCCAATTATCCGGCAGATTTGCAACGGATTTACTGCTGTTCCGGGCATGCTGACGAATGGAAAACTTCCGGACAGTATAGGGTCGTGCGTTGGTCCTTACTGTCCGGAAGTTTTCCATTCGTCAGCCTTGCGGCCTTCGCAATATTTCAGCCACTGAGCGGCCGCCGCGATGCGTCCAAGGGTTCAGAGAGGCTGGCCGCCCACGGCCGTGAGTGGGTGCCGCGAAGCGGCAGGATGGAGCGAAGCGGAACCTCTCTGAACACTTATATTCATCACGGCAATATCTCGCAACTACCTGGCGCCCTCGATCAGGCCGCGGCCGAGCAGCATGGCGCGGGAGTCGGGCTCACGCCCCATGAACTCCTTGTAGAGCGCCATAGGCTCCTCAGAACCACCCCTTTCGAGGAAGACCTGCCTGAACTTCTTCGACATCTCCAGATCCCAGATTCCGTTGGGAGAATTCTGGAACGCGCTGAAGGCATCCTTGTCGAGCACCTCGGCCCAGAGATAACCATAGTAGCCCGCAGCGTAGCCGCTGGAGAAGATATGGTTGAAATAGGTGGTGCGGTAGCGGGGGGCTATCTCGGGAATCAGACCCATCTCGTCGCAGACCTTCTTCTCGAAGTCGGCGACGCTTATGCCGTCCACGCTCTCCAGTTCGTGCCACTTCATGTCGAGAATCGCGGCGGCGCAGAGCTCCGTGGTCATGAAGCCCTGGTTGAACTTCAACGAATTGAGAATCTTGTGCACAAGCTCCACGGGGATCACCTCTCCGGCGGAATTCTTCGCGTACACCGCGAGCAGGTCGGGCTGGAACGCCCAGTTCTCATTGAACTGCGAGAACATCTCCACGAAGTCGCGCGTCACGTTGGTGCCGCTCACGGAAGGATAGGTGCACTTCGACAGCAGCCCGTGCAGCGCATGGCCGAATTCGTGGAACACGGTCTGCACCTCGTCGATGTTCATGTTCTCGGAGAGATTGCCCACATTCACGATGATCGGGCGAACGTCGTTGCCGTCGGCGTCGACATACTGCTGGCGCACATTGTTCATCCATGCGCCTCCCCTCTTGCTGTCGCGCGGGAAGTAGTCGGTCGTGAAGATGCCGATGAGCGAACCGTCGGCGTCGGTGATCTTGTAGGTGTCCACCTCGGGATTATAGACGGGGACCCCCTCAAGCTTCTCGGCGTTGATGCCGTAGAGGGTCTGCGCGGCCCTGAAGATGCCCTCGCGCACATTGTCCACGTTGAAATAGCTGCGGACCTCGTTCTCGTCGAGATCATATCTGGCCTTGCGCACCTTCTCGGCGTAGTACCACCAGTCCCAAGGCTCGATTTTCGAGCCCTCCGGAAGCAGCCCCGCCTTGATGTCCTCGTCCATGAAAGCCTGCATGTCGGCCAGCTCCACCCTGGCCTTGGCCACTGCGGCTTCCATGATGCCGTCCAGGAAACCGTCCACCCTCTCGGGGGTGCCGGCCATCTTGTCGGCGAGGATGTACTGCGCGGGGTTGTCGTAGCCGAGCAGCCTGGCCTTCTCGATGCGGAGCTTCATCACGTCGAGTATGAGCTGGTTGTTGTCGTACTCGTTGCCGTTGTTGCCGCGCGAGGTGTAGGCCTCGTTGTACTGGCGGCGCAGCTCCCTGTCCTCGGTGGTCGTCATCCTCGCGGGGTATTCCGACACGCTGAAGCCGAACCTGGCCGCGAAGGCGTTGGACTCGGCGAGAATGTTGTTGCCTATCTGCTGGGTCTTGGTCGCCATCTCGGAGTTGATCTCGCGCAGGCGGGCCTGGGTCTCCTCAGGCAGGTCGATACCGTTGCGCGTGAAACTGTCGTAGTACTTCTTCAGCACTACCTGCTGTTCCCTCGTCAGAGCGGACTGATCCCCTTCGTAGATTGCGGCGATGCGGCCATACAGCTCCTTGTTGAAGTTGATGTTGTCGCCGTGTTCGCTGAGCAGGGGGATGGCCTGCGACATGACCGCGTCGAGAGAGTCGCTGCGGTCAGTCTCGCTGACATTGTAGAGCACTCCGGAGACCTTCGACAGAATCCCGCCGGAAAGCTCCAGCGGCACTATGGTGTTCTCGAAAGTCGGAGCGTCGGGATTGGAGGTGATGGCCTCGATCTCGGCGTTCTGCTGCTCAATGCCCTTCTGAATGGCGGGGATATAATCCTCAACCTCTATCTCCTCATAAGGAGGGATGCCGTAGGGGGTGTCCCACTCGGCAAGAAAAGGATTCTTCTCACTGCAAGCCGCCATGACCAATGCGATGCTGATGATGGAAATGATTCTCTTCATTGTTGATGTTCAAGTTCTGTTGTCTTTTCGTCACGGATTCACCGTGATGTCGGTTATATTGTTGACAGTCACCTGTATGCGTCCCTGGTAGAGCGTAAGGATGCCCGTCACGTTGATGGTCTTGTCGCCGGAAAGCACTGCAGGGTCGATCTCTGTGTCGGCGAAACGGCAGTAGCCGCTCGTGCGTATCTGCACGCAGGTGCCGGCCCCGCCGGGCTCGGTCGAGAAGTACTGGCTCACGGAATAGGGAGCGCGGTCAATACCGTAGTAGCCCTCGCCGGAAATCGGATCGATCTTGTCCTTGTAGTCGCCGACGGTGCCGTAGTTGTAGTCATTGGCGTTGCCTATATCCACGCCATCCCAGATTCCGGATGTCAGATACTCGTCCATCTTCTCCTCCGACATGGCCCAGGTCGTGATTCCGGTGTCCTCACCGGATATGAAGATACGGTTCGACGAAGCCTTCTTGTCCTTGTTGGAGTCGATGTAGAGCAGGGCGAAAGCCTCGTTCATGTCGCCGTAGCGGCTGTCGTACCAGCTGTAATGGAGATTCCGGATGGTCACCAGCTTGCCGATATTATTATTGGTGTTCTGGGTATCGTTCTCACCGGGAAGATCCTCCGCATCAATCACGATCGGCTTGACCTCACCCTCGACCTCACCCTTGAACACATGGGTGTCAATCAGGATAGAGGACTCGATATACGAGGTCTCGTAGGTGTCATCCCCGCCGTTGTTGAAGCCTATCTGGACCATTCCGTTGCCGGATCCGGACTTATAGCCGTACATGCCGAGCTCAAGGTCGCGGCAGTCCACATAGATGCGCTGGCCGGGCAGATAGTCGTTGTAGAGGCCGTTCTTGCCGAGCTTGAGCTCGATTCCTCCGGTCTCGTCCTGGATGTAGAAGCTCTTGTAGAAGTTGCCGTACTTGTCGGTAGTGCTCACTATGCCGGAGATCACGATATTCTTGTCGACAGTCCAGGGTTTTCCCGTCTCGTACATCGCCGCAAGCTCGGCGATTGTAGTATTCGCCTCCATGTCCACGGGCTGGTTGACCGCGGGCTTGTCGTATTCTCCGGTGAACACAGGCTGCCACTCCTCCTTGAGAGACTGGCAGGAGCTGAAGGCCAGAAGAGCCGCCGCGAAAATAAATATCTTTTTCATGCTTTTAGAATCTGAAGTAGACGTTCAACATATAGTTCGCTCCGTACATGTAGAAATACTTGGGGTCGAAGCGATAGTAGCGGTCCTTGCCGTAGCTGCTGATAAGACGGGTCTGCTCGTAGCCTCCGGTCTTGACGTTCTTGTTGTTCAGCAGGTTCTGCATGTTGAGAGAGAAGCCGAGCTGATAGTCGCCTATGTACCAGCTCTTTCCTATGCTCAGGTTGAGCAGGAACGCAGGGTCGAATCTCTCCTGCTCAGTCATGTAGTACACCTCCTCGGGAGTGACCTTCCCGTCACCGCCGCCGCAGGCGAACGCCGTGCGGTAGAGAGGGTTCATGTCGAGATAGGAATTGGCGAAATACTGCCCTGTGAGCTCGAAGAACCAGTAGTTGATGTTGTAGTTGAGCCCGATCGCCGCGGCGAGCTGGGGAGTCGACGGCACATAGTGCTTCGTCTCGCCCTCTATAATATAGTTGCCGTCGGCATCCTGGTCATATACGACAGTTCCGTCGTCGAGATAGCCTGCGACCTTATATATGGGTGTGCTCTTCCAGAACGGCACGTCCTCGTCGCGTATGATCTCGGCGTTGTTGTCGACGGTCTGCACCATGTGGGGGTTGCTCGTGTAGACATACTCGCCCCAGCTCAGCACGCCGCTGACGCTCAGGCCCTCGACGAACAGAGGCACCTGCACGCCGAGCTCAATTCCCATGTGGCGCTGGTCGATGCCCGTCATCGCGAAGTTGGTGAACGAGTGCTGGGAGTCGTCGTAGAAGCTCATCACGTCGGTCTGGTCGTTGATCTTGGTGTAGAAGCCCGTCACGCGCACATTGTAGCCGCCGTTGTTGTACTGGTAGTTGACATCGGAGGAGAAGGTCTTGACCGTGGTAAGGCCGTCCACCATGGTGTTGCGGGTACGCGCGGAGACGAACGACTGCGCGAAGGTAGGCGCATCGTTGAAATAGGCCACATTGGCCGATACCCTGTGGCCGCCGGTCATCTCGTAGGCGAGATTCAGCTTGCCCGACCAGGTCAAGAACTGCGCCACGTCGGACTTGCCCTTCGAGGTCACGGGGTTGCCGTTCTTGTCGTAGGTGGTAAGCAGCCTTCCGTTGTAGTACATCTCGTTGCCGTTGTCGTCAAGACCCGCGAACAGGCCCTTGCGCACGAGACCGTCCCTCCAGAAGGATTCGTAGCCCACGCTCCCGGCGAGGCTGGCGCTGAAGGTGCCGAGGGTGTAGGTGCCGCTCGCCCAGAGGTTCGCACGGCGTATCTGCGCGAGATAGTCGTAGCCGTACTTGCCGCCGGTGGTTATACGCTCGGCTTCGCCGTTGGCGAGGAAGTAGTCGAGATCGTTCTGAATCAGTGCGGCGTTGGAAGCGAAGTCACGCTCGGCGAAGGAGTCGATGTTCAGGTAGTACTGGCCGCCGAGCAGGTCGTTCATGAGCTTGTAGTTCTCGGTGCGGTTGTACTTGAACTGGGCGCCGGCCCTGAGGTTGAAGTGGCGGTCGATGTCCCAGTCGATGCTGCCCACGAGGTTCACATCATTCTGGTCCACACGCCTTTCCTCAAGGGCGTACTTGCTGCGACCCTCCGGATTCGCGTAGTTGACATTGTAGAGCCTGTCCCAGTTGAGGTGCTGGTAGTTGTAGTATTCGGGGGTATGGTGAGTCCAGGCGTATCTGGCCCACTCGGCCTTCTCGAAATTCACGCGGTTGTAGTCCTCATCCTCGATAAAGAAGTATGAGGGAAGATTCTTGTAGTAGTCGGGGCGGGGGTCCTGCGCGTCGTACCAGTCGAGGGCCGTGTAGCCGTTGTAACCGGTGCGGTAGAGCAGGGTCGCGGATGCGCTGAAGTCCTCGCTCGGAGTATAGTCGTACTTCAGGGTCACTATAGGCTCGAAGGTCTTGCGCACGCGGGAGTTGCGGACCTTGCCGTTCTGGTAGCCCCAGTTGGAGTTGTACATGTTGTCGCCCATCAGATCATAGACCTCCTGGGTGGACGCGTTCTGCGCACCTCGGTTGCCCGGAGTCACGAAGGCGGTAAGAGAGAGGCGGTGGGCGTCATTGAAGCGCTTGCTGGCTCCGGCGTAGAATGCGAACGAGCGGTAGTACAGACCTTCCACCCAATCGTTGCCGCCAAGACGCGCGGAGGCGTTGAACGCATACGACCAGCCGTTGTCAAGTTCGCCGGAGGCGTAGGTCGCCATGAGGCGCAGACGGTAGAGAGCGGAGTTGGTCAGCAATGAGAAACGCCAGCCGGGACGCACGTCGTAGGGCTGGCCGGAGATGTTGGTCAGGCCGTTGTAGCCGCTGATTCCGTAGGGAAGCTGCTCCAGTCCGAGAGTCGCGTCCTTCGAGCGCATGGCCTCGTTGAGTCCGCTCCAGAGAGAGAACGGGGTGTAGCCGGTGAGCGCGTCGTTCATGGGCACTCCGGCGAGATACACGTCCTGGGTCTCGGAGGCGTAGCCCCTGTTCTTGAAGCGTATGGCGCTGAAGCCGTAGCCTACCATGTCGGCGTATACGTCGTTGTTTGCGTAGAGTATGGTCGGGGCGTCGGAATACCCGGTGTCATCGAGGTCGAACTCGGCGAAGCTCGAAGCGTCAAGCTCGCTGGCAAGCAGCGACTGGGTGGGTCCGAGAGTCACGAACATCAGATTGCGCACCAGACCCTGCTCCACCTTCACGTTCACGCGCGCGGGAGTGTAGCCGTCGGCGGTGACATCGAGGACATAATTGCCGTCGGCAAGTCCCTCGAAGAGGAACTGACCATCGGCGGGAGTGGTGAATGAGGACAGGAGCGCGTCATCCTGCGAAAGTTCGACAGTCGCTCCCTGTATCGGGGCACGCCCGGCGCGGCTCACCACCGTCGCCTCGATGCCTCCGGTCGGAATCTGCGCCGTTGCGGCGAATGACAGCAGCGTGGCCGCCACCATTGACAGAATTGCCTTTTTCATCTTATTTTCCGATTACGATATAAGTTGGATAATGGTCGGAGTAGCCCCCGACGAACGCTCCGTTGGAGAAGGTGCGGAAGGGGGTACCCTTGTACTGACCGCTCTGCTGGGTCATGAACGCTTTCTTGAACACGCGGCCGTAGTAGTCATGCCTCTTGTTGATGCAGCGTATCTTCAGACCGCCGTCCGGCGCGGTCGCAAGGTTGTAGTCCACGAGAATGTTGTCGTAGATGTTCCACACGCCGCGGTATGCAAGCGAACCGTAGCCGTCGGCGAGCATGTCGATGAAGGGGGAATAGAAGTCCTCCGGTCCCATCTCGGTGATTTCGGCCTTGCTGTGCATCCACTTGACCATACTCTCGTCGGTCGGGTTGTCGTTCATGTCACCCATGACCACCACCTTGATATAGGGATACTCCTCCTTGAGCTGCTGCACATGGTTGTAGATGATCTCGGCTCCGCGGGGGCGCAGGTCGGCACCCTTGCCGCCTACTCTCGAAGGCAGGTGGGTCACATAGACCGCGATGTCCTCGCCGTCGATTTCGCCGTGGACCATCAGGATGTCACGGGTCTTGAAAGCCTTCTGCTCCTCCTCGTCGAGAGTGAACTTGATTCCGCTGTTCTCGAACGTGAACGGAATCGACTCGCTGTCGATGTAGGTGAACTGGTCGGGCCTGTAGAGCAGGGCCACGTCGATGCCTCGGGCGTCGGGGCTGTCGTAGTGCACTATCTGGTAGTTCGCCCCCGCAAGCTCGGGCTGGCTCACGAGGTCCTCAAGCACGAGCCTGTTCTCCACCTCGCTGATGCCGAGCAGAGTATGGTATACTCCGTTTTCGTCCTTCATCGCGTTGATCACGCGGGCTATGTTGGCAAGCTTCTTCTCGTACTTGGGCTGGGTCCAGTTGTTCCTGCCCTCGGGAAGGAACTCCTCGTCGTTCTTGACGGGGTCGTCGTAGATGTCGAAGAGATTCTCGACATTGTAGAACCCTATGACATAGTTCTGCTTCTGGGCGAAGGACGATACGCCGAGCAGAAGGAAGAGTGTCAACAGAAATATCTTTTTCATTGCAAGTTAAAATATTGTTCAGTACCACCAGTCATCCACGTCGGACTCGACCCTGGCCGCCCACTCTTCCCCTATCTTGCCCGGGAGGTTGACGAAGAAGTCGTAGCCGAGCCTGTTCTCAAGTTCGTCGATGGTCATGGACTGGTCCATTATGTCGTTGTTGTAGCTCCGGTGCTCGAAATAGAAGGCTATTCCTACATATCCGCCGGTGCCTATGGAGCCCCCCTTCTTGTAGCCGAGCAGGGCCTTGAAGTAGCCTTCCGGCACGGTGCACGCGGCTCCGTTGTTGTCGTAGGCGACTTTGGTCGCACCATGGATGTCGGCGCCGGTGACCACATAGAGGGTGTCCAGGGAGGACGACCAGTTGCGGATATGGTTTTCCAGCTCCGCCCATTTCTGCTGGTTGAGACGGCCGAGCTGCGGAGTCATGTTGGTGAAGTAGAAAGTGGTCTCGTTCAGCGTCCGGTTTCTGGTCCTGTCGCCTGACGGCATCTGATGTCCGCGATCATAGCCTCCGGTGTAGCCGTGGTAAAGCACAGGCTGATATCTGGCCGGAACCTTGGGGTCATATCCCCAGGCCTCCGTGCGTCCGGACGAACCGGTGACACCCCGGTAGACAGGATAGGCCACCCACACGGCGAGCTTGTCGTCCGGGCTGTAGTAATAGGAAAAATTGCGTCCCCCCAGCCCGGAGCCTTCAGGCATCTCATGAGTGATGAAATAGAGGCTCTCGTCGTCGGTCGCAGGCAGCTCCAGCCATTTGCCGGGGATGTCGGACTTGATTTCCGACGCACCGCCGCCCCCGGAACCGGAAGTCCCGCTCTGGGTGAAGGTCGCGGATGCCGTCTTGCCACCCGAGGCAACGGTCAGAATCAGGCTGCGGGCCTCCTTCCCTTCGTTTTTCTCCCAGGAAAGCACGATGTCGGACCTGCGGCCTTCACCGGCCTCAGGCTCGACGCTCGCCCACGGCTCCGCCGCCTCCCCGAAATCGATCGCAAGTGTCCACAGCCCGTCAGCGTCGACGGTCACGAACTGGCTCGCAGCCTTCGTGCCGACCTCGTCGAGCGGCACGGAAATGGACGGCTCTCGGGCAGTTACGGTCTCCTCCGGCTTGGTGCAGGAGGAGACCGCAAATATGATGACTGCCGAAAGCGGCGCGAACAGCTTGGTTAAATTATTCAGCAGCAATGTAGGTTACTTTTGAAATCTGAATGATTCCATTTGAAGATCCATGGGGGGCACAATCGAAGGTCAGCTTGTAATAAAGATTCTCCGCCTGAACACCTTCAGGTATTGCGAACTCCCAGACTCCGGCGGAATAATCCGTCCATGCAATCGGTTCGCCAACTTGAGAAGAGTTAGCTTCGTCAGAGTATATGGTAAGAGTCACTGAATTGACACTCGATGCCTTTGTGACATTGTCAACACTCACTTCAATCGAAGAAAGCTCGGGCATAGCCGTGGCATTCGCAATTGTGGCTACTGAAGCAGCTTTCTCTCGACCGCACTTGATATAGGACCATCCATTCTTGTTATTGTTGAAATTGGCAATGGTGAAAGTATAACCGTCACATATTGCCGTCCAGGTATCGGTGTAACTGCTGACAGACTTCTGATTTCCGTCAGGAAAAGTCAAGAATACTGTTCCTTCGGGGTAAGTAACCGTGGCACCTTCCTCATGAGACTTATAAATCGCAGGAATGTCGGATCCGCCACCCTGAGGCTGGCCATCATGCTCGTCTCTGAGGCTCCAAAGAGTAACACTATCTCCAACTTTAAGCCCTATCTTATTAAACGACTGATCGTTCTTTCCTCCGGCCCAAGCCTGAACCATGCCATAGATATATACACTTCCTGTATCGTCCTTTATGGTAAAATTCCCATATGCGTTGCCGCTGACTATGCTTACGATTTCTCCGGTCAGCTCATACCAGTCAGTATTGTTCACCGGTTTCTCAAGAAACTCGGCTATTGTCACGGGAGTCGCGCTTATAGGCATCTCCGGATCGTCAGGATTGGGGTTATCTCCACCGCCCTGGCCGTTGAGAGATACCAGATAATTATGCATGTCGAACTGCGGTGCACCGTTGTAAGTAGTAATCTTTCCGCGGATAACGACCTCGTCGCCTGCCTGAAGATCCTCTTTCCCGCTGAATTTCGTGTCGTTGAAATTGTATCCGGCATATACATAGAACTCGTTGTTTGAAGTTCCGTCGTCGGAAATATAGTAGTTGATGCTACCATAGCGGTCATCAAACTTGACCACAGAGGAAATTTTTCCCTTGGCGTAAATCTCGGGAGACTTGTTGTCCGCCGACCATCCGTTATCCTCATAATATTTCATCACTCCTGAAACATTGTAAGGGTTCTCAGCCGTACCGTCGCCGACCGGGTCAGCAGGAGGAACAACCTCGGGGCCCTCGCCATTCCGCAGCACAAGATAGTTATGATCGGTGAATTCCACGGTGCCGTTGTACACTACGATTTGTCCGCAAATCACCACCTCGTCTCCTTTCACCAGCTCATCCTCGGATGTAAATCTCTTGCAGTTAAAATTATAGCCGCCGAACACATAAAGCTCCTCACTTTCCGATCCGTCATCAGAAATATAATAAGAGATATTGCCGTATGTATCCAGCTGATACTCTTTAACACGAGACACTATACCTTTCACATGCAGCTCTTCTGAAGGATTGTCGTTAGTCCAGCCACTATCTTCAGCAAGAGCGAGTATCGAAGCTACGCTGTACGGATGCTCGACCGTGCCGTCCTCGACCAGATCCCCCAGCTGGGTAATAGTCAGAGAAGCCCGTGCCATGGGGTTGCCGAAAATTTCCAAATCAGCCTTGCGGGTCGCACCTCCGGCATTTGACAAGGCCTTTATCTTAATGGTCTGGGGGGAAGCGGAAGCCTTGCCGCTCGACGGATTGATGCTGAGCCACTTCTGCACATATTCATCATAACCGCGAAGCTCCCAGTCCACGGTCGCCTTAAGTTCGACGGTATATTCTCCGCCGTCCACGGGAATTTCCTCGAGCACGTCAGATGAAACGATGGTGACCTCTTCAGGTCCGAGATCCACCGGCTTTTCACAGGCAAAAAGCATCGTCAGCGATGCCGCCGCCATAGCGAATAAACTTTTATATTTCATAACCAAAAGATTAAAAATTGTTGCTTGTCCGACAAAGATAAGCAAATAACTGAAATTCTAACCTCCGGCGGTCATGAAATATTTATTACATCAGCCGCGGCGGGCTCCCATGCAAAACACCTTTCGCAACAGCCTCGGCCCCACGCCTCTCGATGGCCACCCGCTGCGACCGATCTCCCGAAAACCGGGTGACCGGTCGCACCGACATGCTTTCCGCATCCGCAGACGCCCTCCAGCCGCGACCAGTGTTCTGCAGAAATCCGGCGATTCCGGAGAAGGACACCGTCTATATTTCACGCCAAGGCAAGTTCAGAAAATAAACTGCAGATATGGATATCAACGGGAAAGCTCAATCTTTCAGACAAGTTACAGGAACGACATACACTCCGTCTTCCCTCCTATAGGCATAAGGTCCTATTGCCGTAAGCACTATCAGAAATGAAGGCCGGCGCATCCTCCTAAAAACAAATATACGGCTAATGCCTTGATATTCCAATAAAGACAACAAACGTTCGGTCATTTGACGGAATTTCGTTCGGTCATTTGACGGAAATCCGTCATTTCCGCAACAGCACCGGCAGCACCCTGGTCAGGCAGCACACCAGGGCGATCAGGGCTATGCCTCCGCCGACATAGCCTATGAACTGAAGGCCCATGCCGTCACAGACCGAACCTCCGACGAGAGCGCCCGCGCCTATGCCGACATTGTATATCCCCGAGTAGATTGACATCGCCACCTCGGTCCCCCGCGGCGCGTTCCGTATCACCTCCGACTGAAAGCTCAAGTTGAAGCAGCTTATTGCGAAACCCCAGAACACGCAGAGCAGCACCGAAGTCCATACGGCGGCCGCCGAGGCCTGCAGCAGGAGCAGACAGGCGCAGATCCCGCCGACGGCATATATCAGAAACGCGGCAGGATGCCTGTCATAGCTGTGCGAGAACACGAAGCTGCACGCTATCCCCACCACGCCGAAAAGCGTCAAGACCATCGTGATGCCGTTTCCTCCGATTCCGACGACCTGGGCGAGGAAGGGCTCGATGTAGCTGTAGCCGGTGAAATGTCCGGTGATCGCCACGACCGTGAGCAGGTATATCCATTTCAGTGACGGCGACTTCAGCAGGGCGGGCAGCTTGCGGAGCGTAAAGTTGCTCTCTCCGGAAGACCTGCGGAGCGTCAGCGCGAGAACTCCGAAAATCAGCAGCGCGGCCGCAGCGATGATCAGAAAGGTCATCCTCCAGCCGACATACAGGCCGATGGTCCTACCGAGCGGAAGTCCGACTATCATCGCGAACGACGAGCCGGAGACTATCAGCCCCAGCGCGGTCGAACTCCTACCCTCCGGGGCCATCCTCACCGCGAGCGGCGTGACTATCGACCAGAATATCGCGTGCGAGCATGCGACCCCGATACGCGAGAGCATCAGCATGTTGAAGCTCGTGGAGACGCCGGACAGCACATGGCTGACGATGAACAGAGCGACTATCGACAGCATCAGCTTTCTGCTCTCCGTCCTCGCGAACACCAGCATCAGCGGCAGCGAGGCGATCGCGACCACCCATGCATAAACGGTGATCATCATTCCCGCATGCGACTCGGCTATGCCGAAATCAGCGGCGATGTCGCTCAGCAGACCGATCGGAATGAACTCCGAAGTGTTGAATATGAACGCGGCCAGCATCAGGCCGACAAGAGGGAACCATTGTTTCATAAAATCTTCATTCTGGGGGAACGCGTCACTTCATCTTCCGCAGGACTCCGGAGGTCAGCGGAACCGCCAATGCGAGCGCGCAGAGGTCGGCGACGGGCTGGCATATCTCCACGCCGAGCAGGCCGAACCGCGCGGGAAGCAGGAAAATCAGCGGGATGAAGAACAGCCCCTGCTTGGCGGAGGCGAGCAGTATGGCCTTTCCGGGCTTGCGTATGGTCTGAAGCATCATGTTGCTGATGATCACCCAGACGGTCAGCGGCATCGTGGCGAGCTGGAAGCGCAGGGCGGCCGCACCTATGCGCACGACGTCGGCGTCCTCCTTCCTGAACAGCCAGATGATTTCCGGCGCGAAGACCATCCCGACCGCGGCGACGACAAGCAGGAACAGCGCACCGAACTTCACGCAGAACCGGAAGCCCTGCTTCACGCGCCCGTACAGCCCCGCGCCGTAGTTGAAGCCGCACACCGGCTGGAAGCCCTGGCCGAAGCCTATGAGCGCCGAATTGAGGAAATGGCAGACGCGGCCGACTATCGACATCGCGGCAATCGCGGCGTCGCCGAACTGCCCCGCAGACTCATTGAGGCACACGACCGCGAGGGCGCCCAGCCCCTGACGCACGAACGAAGGCAGACCACCCGCAAGAATCTCCCTGACGAAGCGCAGGTCCGGGCTGAAATTGGCGAGCCTTATCGGAATACCTCCCCCGCGTGAGCTGAAATACCACAGCAGGCAGAAGCTGCACAGCTGGCCGGTCACCGTAGCCCACGCGGCGCCGGAAATGCCCCAGCCGAACACGAAGATGAACAGCGGATCGAGCACGAGGTTGAGCACCGCACCGGAGACTATGCCTATCATCGAATAGCGGGCGTTCCCCTGGAAACGTATCTGGTTGTTGAGCACCAGCGACGGAAGCATCAGCGGCGTGCCGAGAAGAATGACGCCGAGATATTTCTCGGTATACGGAAGTATGGTCGGAGTGGAGCCGAGCAGTACGCAGAGCGGCTTCAGGAACACATGGCCGAGCACGGCTATCAGTATTCCGGCGATAACGCCGTACACGAAACCAGTCGCAAGCATGCGCGAAGCCTCCTCCGTCTCCCGGGCGCCGAGCTTGCGGGACACGAAGTTGCCGGAACCGTGCCCGAGCATGAAGCCTATCGCCTGCACGACCGCCATCACAGCGAACGATACGCCCACGGCCGCAGTCGCCTGGGTGCTGATCCTGCTCACGAAAAAGGTGTCGCCCAGATTGTAGAACGACGTCACCAGCATGCTCAGTATCGTCGGAGCAGCCAGCGACAGAATCAGCCGCGGAACCGGCCGGGTGGTCATTTCAGTGAAGCGAGAATTGTCCATATCCGGGAGGCCAGTGCAAAATTACATTATTTCCGGAAAACAGAGGCGTGTTGCCGTTGCCTCCGACAAGCCGCGCGAAAAATGCGACGGAACCGCGCGATTCGCTCTAAAAAATGCAGCAATCATTGCTTATTCGTTTGAAAAAATGTAAGTTCGCAACAACCAACCAAAAAGAACATGCTCAAAAGGAAGATAGAAACATATTTGGCAGTCTGGAAAAGCACCGAGAACAGAAAGCCGCTTGTGATAAAAGGTATCCGCCAATGCGGAAAGACATTCATTGTACGGAAATTTGCAAATGAAAATTACGAGAGCGTCATCTACATAAATTTCATTTTGGAACCTGACAAGAAGTCCGCCTTCATAGGCAACATAGATGTCGACACTATCACCCTCAACCTCTCGGCTTTGATTCCGGACAGCCGCTTCATTGAAGGGAAAACCTGCATCATTCTTGATGAAATTCAGGAATGTAAGGAAGCAAGAACCTCCTTGAAATCATTCCACATAGACGGACGTTTCGATGTCATAGCCACCGGTTCTCTTTTAGGGGTGAAAGGCTACGGCAACAAGAAAAAAAAGGACTCCGAGGAAGGGCAGGATTCTGTTCCAGTAGGGTATGAGACAATTATTGACATGTACCCTCTGGACTTCGAGGAATTCCTTTGGGCAAACGGGATTGGCGATGCTGTCGTTGATTCCGTCAAATCTTGTTTCAAGAACGGAAAACCGGTTCCTGAAGGAATACACAAGGCCATGATGGAACTTCTGTACAGATATGTCATCGTAGGAGGTCTGCCGGAAGCTGTAAACTGTTTCCTTGAAACGAAGAACATCGGACTTATATACAAGGTGCAACGCAACCTTATAACCGAGTACGGGGAAGATATGGTCAAATATGCGGATGATGCCGACAAGCCTCGCATCCGGGAATGTTTTGAATCCATCCCCCGACAATTGGCCAAGGAGAACAAGAAATTCCAATATTCCGTTATCAGAAAAGGCGGAAGAGCATCACAATACATCGGCAGCATCCAATGGCTGGAAGATGCCGGGATTGCCCGGAGATGCTATAACTTGCAGGCTACGGAACTTCCATTGGAAGGAAATTCAATACAAGACTGTTTCAAGGTATACACGACAGATATAGGTATCCTTATGGCAATGCTTGACTACGGTGCCCAGGCGGATATTCTGAAAGGCAACCTATATGGATATAAAGGAGCAATCTTCGAGAACCTTATGGCTGATTTCTTATGCAAGTCAGGGCAGAGACTCTACTATTTCCATAAGGACAGCGGCCTTGAACTTGACTTTCTGGTCAGATTCAGGAACGAATGCGTCATACTTGAGGTAAAGGCAAGGGGCGGCAAGGCAAAAAGCATGGCCACGATTCTGAAAAACAAAGGCACATACCATGTCAACAATGCCATCAAGCTCGGACGATACAATGTAGGACGTGAAGGAGCAATACTTACTATTCCCCTATATATGGGATTCCTCATTGAAGACAGGTTCGTGGATGAAGTTATCCCGGACGTGGACTTAAATTCATTGAATCCACACACCGTCTGACCGTCATTTCCATATAATGAGAGGCAACCACAACACGTCATTGCACCGGGCGTTCAATGCATAATGCCACATCGTACCCATGAGATCTTGGATTATGTACCCGAATGCCCCCGAGATAGCTCGGATTTTCAGAATTAATTCTAAAACATGGGGTGAGACTGGCCGGATATCGCACGAGAACCGGAATGATCAGCGTCATGGGGAACTGAAATTCATTTGCTACACCGAGCCGCCAATGATGGCCGTAGGAACATGGCAGCTGCGCCAGATGTGGAACCAATTCCTTCCACAGAGCACATAAGCCGATGTTCTGCACAGCTGCAAGGCATGGTGGTGAACCGGAATCCCGTGCAAGATCGTTTGGACCTGGAATAAGGACGATCCGGCGAACGGGCAATCCGCATCCATCACTCATCCATCATCTCCTCATCCATCATCCCGCCACCCGCAACCGGCAATTCACCTTCCATCACAACACCACACCTGCAACCGCCAGCGCCACTCCACTATGGACAGCGAGACCGGTTCCGTCACACCATCCATAAGCCACCTCAGCTCAGCCCCATGCGGAGCATCCAGCTATGGAAGGTGTTTTTCCATTCATCCGGATTGCTAATCATGAGCGGTTGAAAGATTCCGACCGACGCTGATTCGGGATTCTGCAAAACATCGGTCGCAGCGGCCGGCTTCCGACTTGCGTACAAGGCCGGCAGCCGTTACCAATCTCCCGGAAACCGGGTGACCGGTCGCAAGCGTATCCTTTCCGCAGCATATTTCCAATGCCGCTGCGACTGATATTTTGCAGGACGGGTCGCATGCCCGGCCGCAAGGCAAGAGGGCTAAGGAACGGCGGGCAATACAAAAAGCCGCTTCGGATTTGGAACCGGAGCGGCTTTTGTGATTTGGAACCGGAGGATTGCAAGTCCGCCGGAACGAAGGGCGATGATTATTCGTTCACAGGGTTCAAGCCGAAGATTGCACCTCTGCAATTACCTTTGTCAGAACCGGTTGTGACAGTGATGGTCATCTCCGCGCTCGCATTGACGTCCACAGTATAATAATCACTATCGGAGATTGACAGACTGTAGGGAAGATCCGATCCGGACAGACCGGTCGCCGCGGCAGGTTCAACCGTCGCAGAAACTCCTTCTCCGCTGAAAGTCATAGGACAAGCTTCCTTATTCCAGGCTACCGCATAGAAACCGATTCTCTTGGTTCCGGCAGGAATGGTAAGAGTGGAAGTGCCCGGCTTGGAGGATGCGCCCAATTTAAGAATCTTCACCGTCTCACCACCGTTAATCGTGGCCTCCTGCTCATAAGACTTGTCATTATCATTGTCTATCGTCCATGCGATGGAACTCGTCAACGGATGAGTCACTTCCGGGTCAGGAACAACCACAGGATTGTCCGCCTTCACGAATGTAGGCAGAACCCCGCGTTCATCGGGATATGCGCCGAACGAGTGATACTCAGGATCATATCGCATGAACTTGCCGGTCGCGACATTGACGACGCTGTACTGGTCGTTCTCCTCCAGGCTTATCGTCCATACATTGCCTTCCTGAGAAGGGTTCGTCGTTACATTATAGCTGTTATAACCGTCAGTAGCGTAATAGTATTTACCGGCAGCATCCTGAATCGTATAGCCCCCGTCAACCGCTGTGACAGTGAAGACATTGGCGGCGGTGCTCGCGGGAACTCCGTCCTGACCGACTAAAGCGTCATCAGTATAGAGATATCCATAATCACTGGAAAGAGGCCTGGCGACTTTCCACCCGCCGTCATTCGCCATGATCCAATAGTCACCGCTGTAATCTTCCGGATCAACGACCGTAGTCGCAGCCTTCTGGGTCACGGTCAGCGTAATGTCCTCTATGCCTTCGGTGTTGGCGGAGAGGGTCACGGTAGCGGTCTTCTCGGTCTGGTCGGTGTTGGGGTTGAGAGCTATGGTGACGGTTGAAGCGCCGGCATCCACGACAGGCTCGCCGGAAATGATCTTGGAGTCGTCTGAAGCTACCGCAGCGGTCACATCAGCTGTAAGATTCCTCGCGACATATTCGAACACGACCTCGGTCGCATCCGCATCGACGCTCTTGGACTTGTCATTCACGCTAAGGGAAGGAAGCTCGGCTGAGCCGTCGATGGAATAGAGGTAGCAGTCGGTAATCTCCTCGGTTCCATCGTGGACATCCATGTTTCCACAGATGATGACTTCGGAACCCAACTGAATCTGGTCGAGAGACTCGAACTTCTGGTTGTCCAGATATTTGCAGCGGAAGATATAAAGCTGCTCGCCCTCTTCGGTCCCGTCGGCGGAGATATAGAAAGTGACATTACCATATTGCGCCACTTCAGCGGCATCCGTGGTGGTGATTTCTGAAACCATTCCCTTGAAGTATGCCTTGTCCTCCGCATAGCGATACCACGCGTCGTAGTCGAAAATCGCGTTCGCTGAAGCTACGCTGTAAGGATCCCCGGAGGTGCCGTCCTCGGCAAGCCCCTCGGGAAGCTCGACGATGTTCCTCTGGGTGATCTTAAGCTCGGCAGTGGAGACTCTGGCTCCGTCGGATACTGACACGAGGACTGTTGCGGTACGGGGCTCGGCGCCGTCGTTCTCATCATAGTTGAACTCAAGGCAGCTCTGGCCGTCGATGTACTTGACCCCGACATAGCTGAGCCAGTCGGCCTCGAAGCTTACCGACACATTGCCGTCAATCTCCGCAGGAACATCGAGAACGCCGGCGACTTTCTGGAGAGTATACTCGTTCTGCTCTATCTTTATGAGCGAAGGAGCCACTGTAGGCACGAGGTAGGGCATCAGAGCGCCGTCCTGGGCGCTGCCATAAATACCCATCGAAGTGTGTCCAGTGCTGTACTGCATCCACTTGCCGTTCGACACATTCGTTATGGTATACTCATAATAGTCAGTCTGCTCCACGGTCCAGACATGGCCGGAAGAAGGAAGAGTCGCCGAGACATTGGCACTGTTATAGTCTCCTGTCATATAGTAATACTTACCATATGCGTCCTGAATCGTGAATCCGCCTTCGGTCTCCTTGAAAGAGAAGATGTTGGAGGCTGCGCTCGTCAGATTTCCCTCCTCGTCGCGCTCGGCGCTCTGGGCGTTGAGATATCCATAAGAAGATCCCTGAGGCACGGGCATCGCGACGAGATACTTGTCGTCCGACGCATCGTCGTTGCCGCCGTCGTCCTCGAGGAACATGATATAGTAGTCACCTGCAACGAAATCTTCGAAATCAGGCTTCTTGGAAGGGTCGGCAGGCTGATTGAGTATCACATACTGTGAAACTCCTCCGCAGATGAACTCGACGGTGTCCGCGCGGTCCTTGTAATAGCTGGTCAGCGCCTCGAACACGATGTCGAAGTCTCCGGCGGCGCCTGAGGCAGGAGAGACTGAAAGCCAGGGCTCACCCGTCTCAGGATCGTCGAGAACGCTCTCGGCGTTGAACTTCCAGGCCTCGGTGGCGGTCATCTTCACGCTGACTTCGCCCGGCGTATTGGGAAGTTCCATGATGGTCTTCTCAAACTTGATCTGGTCAAGGTCTCCACCAATCTGCTCCTTCACGCATCCTGTCATGAGCAGCGCGGCGGCAGCAATCGAAGAAACTAAATATTTGAAATTCATAATATTGGCGGAATTAAACTAGTTAAACATATACTTGATGCCAATCTGAGCGTACCAGCACTGTCCGAGTGCGTGGTCGTAGACCCACCTCTCGACATTGCCGTTGACGCCGCTCGGCGTAGAGTAAACCGCATTGCCCTGGTCGTCGATGGTAGCGGACAGAATGTTCATCTTGCTGTCTCTCTGATCGGTGAATGCAGGATTGCCGTACTTGCTTACTCCCCATGAAGAATTGAACAGGTTGAGGATGTTCTTGATGTCCACGCTGAGCTGGAGAGTGTTGACTGAAGAACCGATCTTCACCTTGAAATCGTGGGTGTAGCGGAAGTCGAGACGATGTACCCAGGGAGAGTAGACGCTGTAAGGCTCGGCATACTCGCCCTTGTGCTTGCTCAGGTAGGGGTCGCTGTTCACGAATGCCCAGAACCTCTCCTTGTCGTCATCGGACTTGAATTTCATCTGATCGATCTCACTGTCGGTAGGAATGTAGACGGAATCATAGTTGTAGCCGTCGCCGTTGATATCGTTGGTGAGAGTGTATGAGTAGTTGTAGCCGCCGCGCCATGCCTCATAGAACAGACCGAAGCTGTTGTTGCACTTGTCGCTGTAGTTCACTGACAGGAAGTAACGGTCAGGAGTTACGTTGAGCGCGTTGTGCAGCTCGATGTTGTTGGGGCCTTCGTGGGTCGGGATATAGGTGAACGCGGACTGGGCGTTGGATCCGGGAAGGCTCGTGAGTTCCTTGGACACGGTGTGGGTGTAGGCGCCCCTGATGTCGAGGCCTTCGATCGGCTGCATGTTGAACGACAGGCTTCCGATATAGCCGTAACCCTTGTTGGTGTTGGTCAGCAGGAACGCGGACACGTCATTGTAGTATGAATAGTCGCCGTAGATATGACGGTTGTCGGGGCCGTTGAGCCTCGGGAATCCTTCAGGAGACTTCACATTGATATCTATCATCCGGGTGGCGTTCACGGTCTTGTTGTAGATGAACTCGCCGGTGATGGTGAAGGGGAAGGACACGGGCACTCTGTAGTCAAGGGCGATGGAGGTCTTCCACACCTGAGGCATCTTGAAGTTGCGGTCAACCGCGGCCACATACTCGGGAAGCACGCCGGACTCGGGGCTGATGGTGGTCGGGAACCTGTCGGAATCAAGAGAGTTCAGCTTCTTGAGCAGTTCGTCGACATTGGTGATCATGGGGCCGGCCAGCTGGGCGAGCAGAGGATCGGCAGCAGCCATGTTGTCCTTATATTCGGTGGTGAGACCCACGAGGTTCTGCACCATGCCGGACTGGGTGGGCATGTTGGTGAAGAACACGAGAGGCAGACGTCCGGCGAAAAGACCGGTGCCTCCGCGCACGATCAGCCTGTTGTTTCCAAGCGCGTCCCAGGTGAATCCGACGCGGGGAGATACCTGGAGCTTCGGAGTGGGCCAGTAGCCGGTGTCGATGTGGGTTCCGCCGTAGTCAAGTCCCAAGATGGCGTTGTTGGTCATCAGATCCTGATTGTCGTAGATGATGGTCTCGAAACGGAGTCCGTAGGTGAGCTTGAAGTTCTCGGTCACATCCCAGTCGTCCTGGGCGTAGAGAGAGGCCTTGTGGTAGCGCACGCGGGCGGCGGGGTTCTTCTCGCCGTTGTAGCCGTAGCTCAGGAGCACGGTCTCGGGAGCTCTCTGATTCAGGAAGTCGTCAAGGGAAGCATAACGGTAATAGCCGGTACCCTGGCGCATGTAGGCGTTGTCCGCCATCTGATACTCATAGCTGAGACCGGCCACGATCTTGTGGTTGCCCACGAAATAGGTGAGGTCGTCCTTCGCGGTGAACACGCGGTTGTGTACGGCGTTGTTCCAGGTGAACAGCTCATAGCCGGCTGAGATGTAGGGACGCAGAGTTCCGAAAGGAGACGCCGTTCCGTCAAGCTCCTTGTTGTTCAGAATGTCGATGAAGGGGAAAGGCTCGGAGTTGCTTCCGCGCATGTCATCGAGCAGGGAGTAGGTCACGAGCAGCTGGTTTGACAGCCTGTCGGTCAGCGTGCTGTTGAGGTCGAGCGAAACGGTGTGCACAAGGTTGTTCTGCTTGTACATGGAGTTCGCATACGACATTGAATACTCGGAGAAGCGGTCTCCGCTGTGACGGAGGCTGCAGTCGGAAGAAGACCCGCTGGCGGGGTTCCATCCGGTGTTCAGAGTATAGTTGTAGCGCAGAGCGAGACGATGCTTGTCGGTGATGTTCCAGTCGATGCGCGCGAGCATCTTCATGTTGCTCTCGGTCTCGGAGAAGTCGGTCCATGAACCGGTGTCGTAGCCGTAGTTCTCCTTGAGATGGTTGGAAACGGCTTCGAGGTCAGCAAGCGTGGCGCGTGAAACATAGTCAGTGGCGTCAGCCTTGCCGTTGGTCGAGCCTCTCCAGCGGTTCACGATGGTAGGAGAAGTTGTGTTCTCGAAGTTCACGAAGAAGAAGAGCTTGTCCTTCACGATGGGGCCTCCGAGAGTGAAACCGTAGGTGGTGGTGCGGTCCGGATCGCGGGCTCCGGTGATCTGCTGCCCGTCAACGGTGTCGCCCTGCATGTTCTCGTTGCGGTGATAGGCGTATGCGGATCCCTTGAAGGTGTTGGTACCTGACTTGGTGATCGCGTTCACGCCGCCGCCGATGAAGTTGGACTGGCGCACGTCATAGGGGGAGATCACGACCTGCATCTCCTCGATCGCGTCGATGGAGATGGGGCTGCCGCCTCCGGGAAGGCCGCTGTTGAGTCCGAAGTTATTGTTGAAGTTCGCACCGTCGACCGTGAAGTTGGCAGTACGACCGTCGGTTCCGGCGAAGGTCATGCCGTTTCCTCCGTAAGGAGAGAGCCTGGTCACGTCGGTGAGGCTCCTGCTCACATTGGGGAGAGCGGTCATCTGGTTGTTGGAAATGTTGGTCGCGACGCCGGTCTTCTCGGTGAAGAGCCTGCTGGACGCAGCGGAAACCACGATGGCCTCCGACAGCATCTCATTGTCCTCGGCAAGGTCGGCGGACAGCTGATAGGAGTCGGCGAGCTGGAGCGTGATGTCCGTGTAGGTCACGGTCTGGTAGCCAAGGCAGCTGACCTCGACAGAGTAGGGGCCGCCGGTACGCATACCGTTGATTGCGAAACGACCTTCATTGTTGGCTACCGCATAATACTGAGTGCCTGAAGGCGTGTGGACAGCGACGATCGTCGCTCCCGGAATTGCCTCTCCGTTCTGGTCGGCCACCCGTCCGTTGAGGGCGGAGGTGGTCACCTGCGCAGAAGCGGAGAAAGCAAAAAGCACTGCTGCGAATGACAGCAAAAGGCTTTTGACTAATTTTTTCATAAAAACTGAAATTGAAAATAGATTTTTCAGATACAAATATAAATTATATATCGGAAATACCTTTAAACTACTAACTTTTAACGCCGCAAATATACAGCAGCCGCTGATGCTTTCCAAATTCCGCGATGTTAACTTTTAATTAATTTTTTCGTAATTTTGCGGCCGATTAACCTACGAGGACAGATTTGCATGCTTGCAACCTCGTAAAAAAATGCTAAAAATATGAACTATCTCTTTACATCGGAGTCAGTCTCCGAAGGTCACCCCGACAAGGTCGCCGACCAGATTTCAGACGCAATTCTCGACGAGTTCCTGCGCCAGGACCCCGAAGCCAAAGTAGCCTGCGAGACTTTCTGCACGGCCGGTCTCGTGATAGTGGGCGGCGAAGTGCGCTCGGAGCACGCCTATGTGGACATTCCCGCCACGGCGCGCGAAGTGATACGCCGCATCGGCTACACGAAGGCCGAATACGGCTTCGACGCTTCTTCCTGCGGAATAATCTCGACCATCCACGAGCAGAGTCCCGACATCAACCGCGGAGTGGTGCGCGGCGACCCCATGGACCAGGGCGCCGGCGACCAGGGAATGATGTTCGGCTACGCGAGCATCGACGGCGACGAATACATGCCGCTGGCACTCTCGCTCTCGCACAAGCTGCTACGGACGCTCGCCGACATACGCCACAACGAACCGGAGCTCATGCCCTACCTGCGCCCCGACTCGAAGGCGCAGTTCACCGTGGAGTTCTCGGCGATACACCGCCCCGAGCGCATCCACACCATAGTCCTGAGCACCCAGCACGACGAGTTCGACAGCGATGACAGGATGCACGCGCGCATAGAGAAGGACGTGCGCGAGATCGTGATACCCCGCCTCATCGCCTCCCTGCCCGAAAGGACGGCCCGGCTGTTCGACGACCGCTTCATACTGCATGTGAACCCCACCGGCAAGTTCGTGATCGGCGGCCCCGCCGGCGACACCGGACTCACCGGACGCAAGATCATCGTGGACACCTACGGCGGACGCGGCGCGCACGGCGGCGGAGCGTTCTCCGGCAAGGACCCTTCCAAGGTCGACCGTTCGGCAGCCTACGCCGCACGCCACATCGCCAAGAATCTCGTGGCGGCCGGAATAGCCGACGAATGCCTGGTGCAGGTCGCCTACGCAATCGGCGTGGCGCAGCCTGTCAGCATATTCGTGAACACCTACGGGACCGCGCGCATCAGCGGATACCGGGGCGAGGACGCCGATTCGCTGATAGCCTCGCGCATCCCCGGAATGTTCGACCTGCGCCCCGCGGCCATCATCTCCCGCTTCGGGCTCAAGAACCCCATCTACGAACCCTGCGCCGCCTACGGCCACATGGGCCGCACCCCTTATGTGAAAGACGGCATGCAGTTCTTCGGCTGGGAGAAGCTCGACGCCGTGGAGCGGATCAGGTCCGAATTCGGGCTGTAATTCAACCATGCCATGGCGAAGGAGAAACAGCACAAGGTGCAGATAAACAACAAGAAGGCGTCGTTCGAGTACGAGTTTCTCGAGCAGTACGACGCCGGAATAGTTCTCGTCGGCACTGAAATCAAGTCGCTGCGGGCCGGGAAGGCCTCGCTGCAGGACGCCTACTGCTATTTCTCCGGCGGCGAGCTCTACCTGCGCGGCATGAACATCGCGACCTACTTCTGGGCGTCCGCGTGGAGCAGCCACGAACCCATGCGCGACCGCAAGTTGCTGCTCACGAGGCGGGAGCTGCGCCACCTCGCCCAGGCGGTCAAGACCAAGGGTCTCACGATAGTCGCCACCCGCGTCTATATCTCCGAAAACGGCTACGCCAAGGTCCACATCGCCCTCGCGAAGGGAAAGAAGGAGTTCGACAAGCGCGCGAGCATCAAGGAGAAGGACATCAGGCGCGAGATGGAGCGCGAATAGACCCGGGCACATCCCCCGACTGACGATTCCGCAAATGCCTGCAAGAAAATCCATACCGGCGGAGCTCCCCGCCCCCGAGGCCATCGACGTCGCCGCCCTCGGACGGGCCTGCGCGAGCGGAGAGACCGATCTCGTGGTGGTTCTCGGCCCGACGGCGTCCGGCAAGACGCGCTACGCCGTGGAGCTCGCCCGGCAGCTCGCACCCGCTGAAATCATCTCGGCCGACTCGCGCCAGGTCTACCGCGGCATGGACATAGGCACGGGCAAGGACCTCGGCGAATACGGCGAAGTGCCCTGCCACCTCATAGACATCCTGCCCGCAGGCGCGCAGTACAATGTGTTCGAGTTCCAGAAGGATTTCATCCGGGCCTACGCGGACATACGCGGGCGCGGCGCCGTGCCGATACTCTGCGGCGGCACCGGCATGTACATCAGCGCGGTGACCTCCGGATACGACTTCGTCAGCAGGACCGCCCACAGCAGCGCGAAACCCGCAGCGGCACGCGACGGGTTGCCTTCGAAGCCGTTCTTCATCGGGACCCTCGTCTCGCGCGAAGTCCGAAACACCCGCATCGACCGGAGACTCGACGCCAGGCTCCAGGAAGGCATGGTCGACGAGATACGCGGGCTGCTCGACGCCGGAGTGCCTGCGGAAACTCTGATCTCCTACGGCCTCGAATACAAGTTCGTGACGCTCCACCTGACCGGGCAGCTCTCATACGACGAGATGCGGCAGAAACTCGCAATCGCCATCCACCAGTTCGCCAAGCGGCAGATGACCTGGTTCCGCGGCATGGAGCGCAGCGGCGTCAGAATCCACTGGACGGAAGTCCGGTAAACCTTCCTATTTCTTGAGCTTCTGGCGGCGGGTCTCGGCGGTGTCGCGGCCGAAGAGCAGGCGGGGGCCCTCGACGGAGCGCCAATAATCCGAATCGAAGTCCTCCGGGTCGCGGGGAGCGGAGAACGGGCCGTCGTGGTCTATGCGGAACGCCATGTAGGTGATGGGATAGCCCTGCTCCAGAAAGATGCCTTCGTAGAAGGTCTGCACCGCGGTCGCGGCGGATTTCAAATCTGCCGGAACGCAGGAAGCTGTTCCGTCTCCGGCGAACGACGGCGCGGCTCCGGCAGGCAGCTCCGCACCGGACGCACCGGCACCGTCCGGGCTTCCGTAGAGGTCATCCGTACACGCCAGCAGCTCCAGCCCGTTGACCTTGCACACGGCTTTCGTATATTCATGCAGGAAGCGGGAGTCGGTCTTCAGATGCACGACGCCGCCGGGCTTCAGGAACCGGCGGTAGCGTTCAAGGAACACCGGAGAACTCAGCCTGGAGTTTTCGCTGCGGAACTGCGGGTCGGAGAAAGTCAGCCATATCTCCGACACCTCGCCGGGCGCGAAGAAGGCCGAAATGAACTCCACGCGCGTGCGCAGGAAGGCCACATTGGGCAGGGCATGCTGAGTGGCGTATTTCGCGCCCTTCCAGAGCCGGGCCCCCTTGATGTCCACGCCGACATAGTTGCGGGCGGGATTGCGCTGCGCCAGTTCTATGGTATACTCTCCCTTGCCGCAGCCCAGCTCCAGCACGATTCCCCCGTCATCCGGGGCCGCCGAACCGGCGAACATGCGCTCGCGCCAATGTCCCTTGATATCGTGGTCGCGCAGCCTGGCATAGCCGTCGGCGAGCAGCTCCCTGGAGGAAGGCTGCAGCAGACATGCAAAAGTCTCGTTCTCGGCGAACTTCCTGAGCTTATCGTGTCCCATCGTGTTCTTCGCAGATTATGCCCAGCCCGCAGAAACTCTCGTCCACGGCGTGCGGACGCACGCAGATACGCCATTCCCCGGACTCGGCAGGAACCACGCCGCTGCGGTAGAGCTCCTTCTCCCCGTCGGCGTCGACCTTCTTCATGTACACGGTCTCGGAGAAACGCTCCCCGGACGGCGACAGCCACAGCACTTCCAGCGGCAGACTCGTCAGAGTCTTTCCGAGAGTGCGGCTGTAGAACCAGAAATCGTAATCCGCAAGGGAATCCCTGAGCGGCAGGTCAAAGACATACACCCCTCCGGACGCCCTGTCGCTCCGCACGAAAATCTCCGTCGAGAGCGGACGGGAGCATCCGGCCGCGGCCAGCAGGGCCAGCAGCGCGATAGTCCGTAAACTATTTCCCGCCATTCTTGGGGCCCTGCCGGTCGGGACCGCCGTTCCTGGACGCCTGGCGGCGCGGGCGTCCTCCCTTCCGGCTCTGGGACTTTTTCCTGCGCCTGGGAGTGTCGAAGCGGCTGATGCTGTCATCTCCTACCGCCGAGACGAATTCCGGACGCCGCTGGACCGGCTCCGGCCTCAGCGACTCGGCCTTCTCTCCGTTCCTGTTCATCTCGACTATCTCGCACACCTCGTCGGCGCTCAGCGGATAGAGCTTGGCGTCGGATGACTTCTCGTATGAGAAATACATGGTCTCGTTCAGGATGTCCGTCTTGCGCAGGAAGGCCGGACCGTCCTCGAACTCCAGCGGCCCGTTCAGCTTGGGAATGCGCGAAAGCGCGTCGAGATAGACGGGGACCTCATAGTTCAGGCAGCACTTGAGCTTGCCGCACTGCCCCGCGAGCTTGAGCGGATTCAGCGAGAGGTCCTGGCAGCGTGCGGCGGATGTCGAGATGCTCTGGAACGAAGAGATGTAGTTCGAGCAGCACAGCTCCCGCCCGCATACGCCGAGCCCTCCTATGAGCCCCGCTTCCTGACGGGCGCCTATCTGCCTCATCTCTATCCTGATGCGGAATTCTTCGGCATACGCCTTGATGAGCTGGCGGAAGTCCACGCGGCCGTCGGCGATATAATAGAATATGGCCTTGGAGCCGTCGCCCTGGAACTCCACGTCCCCTATCTTCATCTCCAGGCCCATCATGGCGGCAATCTTCCGCGCGCGTATCATGGTCTCCTGCTCCCTGGCTATGGCTTCCTGCCATTTCTCGATGTCACTCTGGCGGGCCTTGCGGTAGATTTTCCTGAAAACGGCAGTCTCAGGATCCACGCCGCGGCATTTCATCTGCCGGGCTACGGCCGGACCTTCAAGCGTCACGATGCCGAGGTCGAGACCGGTCACCGCCTCGACCATCACGAGGTCGCCTATCCTGATGTTCTGGGTGGAGTCATTCACATAGAAGCCCTTGCGCGTATTCTTGAAACGCACTTCAAAGACATTGGGGCAGCTGCCGTCGCGGGCGTCCTTGAGCCAGTCCCTCGCGCCCATCTTGCAGCAGCCTGCACGATAGGAGCAGGAAATTTCGCCCGTGTTCTCGTCGCGCGTCACCACGCAGCCCCTGAAACAATCGTATTGAATCGATTCTCTGCTCATAGCAATTTATATAAGCTGTCAACCATATCCGTCACCGCCAGCTTCGGGTTCACGTTCCTGTCGACCAGCAGCATGGTCCGGTCCAGCACGGCGAGAGCCCTGCGCGGAAAGGTCGCCGCCAGGCTGCGTGCATAGCGGGCGACATCGTCCCGCCCGTCTTCGTTCGCCCGAGCCGTGCCGAGCCTTTCCAAACCCTGCCGGATGAGGAAGATATGGCGAATGTTCGCGGCCGCATATCTGCAGAAAGCCTTGAGGCTCTCACGGGACGGAAGTGCGGCCAGCTTTTCCCCCGTCTCCAGACAAGATAGCAAATTCTTCGATACGAGCGCATCCATGAGTTCGAAAAAAAGCTCCGGCGACTCGAAATCCGCCGCCGCTCCGTGTCCGTCATCCGGATACACCCTGATGTGCTGGCATCTGGAGGAGATGGTCGGAAGCAGCCTGTCCGTCCTGTGGGATATGAGCAGGAACTGGGTCAGCTGAGGCGGTTCCTCGATGAGCTTCAGCAATTTGTTCGCGGCCTCCGCGTTCATCTTCTCCGGAAGATATATGATGACCGAGCGGTAGCCGCCTTCCAGCGCGGTAAGCGACAGGGCTTCCAGCAGCTGCTTGGAATCGGCCACCGTGATCGAGGTGTTCTTGCCGTCCACCTTCAGCGCGGCGTTCAGGTCAGCCTCGCGGAAATACGGGTCCGCCGTCGCGAGCGCGCGGAACTCTCCGGCGAACGCCGCCGAAGGCTTGGACGCCGAGGCCGGAAAGACTAAATGCACGTCGGGATGGATGAGCTTGGATATCCTGTTGCAGGACGGGCAGATGCCGCAGGAATCACCCCCGCTGCGATCGGCGCAGTAGAGATACTGGAGGAAGGCCAGGGCCAGCGGGAACGCTCCGCCTCCGTCCTCCTCCTCAAACAGGATGGCGTGAGGTATCCTTCCCGAGTCGGCCATCCGGGCCAGCACGCGCTTCAATTCGTCGTTTCCCTGCAAGTCCGCGAATCTCATATCTGTCTGAACGCGTTGTAATGTGCAATTTCGGCGAGATACCGCCGCGCAGGCGAATCCGGGAACGCTTCAAGCGCCGCGCAGGCTCTGCCTATATATTCATCCAGACGCGCGGACGCATATTCCACCCCGCCGTTCCCGAGCACGAACGAATGTATCTCCGCGCATGACCCGGGATGAGAGTCCATGTTCCTTATCTTGTCCCTTATCTCCTCCTCATGTCCGGCGACATGCATGGCGCCGAGCAGAGGAAGGGTGATTTTCCGCTCTCTTATGTCCATTCCCACGGGCTTGCCGAGCTTGTCGTCACCGGCATAGTCCAGAATATCGTCCTTTATCTGGAAAGCCATTCCGAAGTCGAGCGCGAACTCCCTGGCGGCCTCGAACATCTGCGGAGGCGCCCCGACCGACTCCGCCGCGGCCATTCCGGCGGCCTCGAAGAGCGAAGCAGTCTTGCAGCGGATTATACGGTAATATGCCGCCTCGTCGGTATCGGCGCTGGAAGCCTTCTCCATCTGCAGCATCTCGCCCTCGGCAAGGTCAGTGAGCGTTTTCGAGAAGGATTTCGCCACCTTCTCATGACCGTCGGAGAGCATCACGAGATCCACGGCCCTCGAAAGCCAGAAATCCCCGATCAGCACCGCCGCGGAAGGTCCGAATGTCGCACCCAGAGTCGGCCGGCCCCTGCGTTCGGGACTCTCGTCGGCCACGTCGTCGTGCATCAGGGTGGCGTTGTGGAGCAGCTCGCAGGCCGCGGCATAGCGCAGGCTGTCCAGATTCGGAATGCCGAGAGCACCCGCGACGAGCAGACATATCATCGGCCTGAGCTTCTTTCCGGACGACGCGAGCATTCCGTCGTTTATCGACTGCAGCAAAGCCACGTCGCTCGCGAGGCTCGAGCGCATGACCTCCTCGAACTTCGTCCAGTTCTCTCCCAGATATGACGTTATCTCGGCTATCTTCACAGCAGCGCCTCCACTTCCTCGACCGTTACGGGAAAAGAAATGAGCCCGAGAGCGTCTTCGGACAGCATCCCCGCCCGGACGAAGCCGTCGAGCTGCCGCTTCAGAGGCTCGTAGAACCCCTCCATGTCGAAAGCCACGACCCGTCCGCCGTAGAGGCCCATCTTCGCCAGGCAGTATGTCTCCGCCAGTTCGTCCAGCGTCCCTATTCCTCCGGGCAGGGCTATCGCGAGACTGGTCCCCGCCCTCATCGCCTCCTTGCGCTGCGACATCGTGTCGGTCCAGACACATTCGGTCAGGGCCGGATGCTCCAGCCCCTTCATGAAGCGTGGCAGCACGCCTACGACCTCCGCCCCGCACTGCGAAGCCTCGTCGCAGACATGACGCATGAGCCCCTTGACCGTGCCGCCGGACACTATGTCATATCCAGCCAAACAAGCTGCACGGACTATCTTCCGTGCAGCTTGGATATACTTTTGTTCAAGTTCGCTTGCCGAGCAGAAAATTACCGCCTTCCTGTTTGACATATCAGAATAGGAAAGCTACCGATGCCGCTATGCCGCTGCACTTGGTGGACAGAAGCTCCTTGGAGATGGATCCGAAAGACAGATCAGCATTGTAGAGGTCGCCAAGGTTCCAGAAATACTTGACGGACACCTGAAGATGCCTGAACAGCTCCACACCGGCTCCGAGGCCCACGCCGTACTCGAGTCTGCTCTTGACAAACTCCCACTGGTCGCCTATCTCTGAAGGCCAGCCGTCAACCTGGTTGGTTATGGCATATCCGATGAAAGGCTCCGCAAAGCCGTACACGCGGGCTATGCTGCCTATGCCGAAACCGAGCTGGACCTGGACGGGAAGCTCGAGGAATCCGGTCTTGAAATCGGCGTTGAACGCCTCGGACCCCTCAATCGCGGCTCCGAAAGTGGAACCCTTGACATTATAGATGAGGGCGGGCTGGATGGCGAGCATGTTGCCTATGCCGATCTTGTAGGTGACGCCCACATGGTACTGGCTTATGGTCTTGGCGTCGGCGATGGCGCTCTCAAGATTGCCGGAAGACGAAGTGAGTCCTCCCATGATACCGAACTGGGCGTGCGCTGAGAATGCGATGAAGAGTGCCGCGATGGCGATGATAGCTTTTTTCATGATGTTTTAAATTAATTTGTTCAGCCTGTCGGCTATGTCCTGTTTGGGTACGACACCCACGGTCCTGTCCACGAGCTCGCCGTTCTTGAAGTAGAGCAGCGTGGGGATGTTGCGGATCCCGTACTTCATAGAGATGCCTTCGCAGTCGTCCACGTTGCATTTGGCGACCACCGCGCGGCCTTCGAATTCCTCGGCTATCTCCTCGACCACAGGACCGAGCATCCTGCAGGGACCGCACCAGGTGGCCCAGAAGTCTATCAGGACGGGCTGACCGGAGCCCAGAATCTCATTGATGTTCGAATCGTTTACAACTTTTGCCATAGTATCTTCGGTTTTAAAAAAAACATCCGCCGGGCCTGAACGGTCCGGCGGATACAAAGGTAGTAAATTAATAGTAAGTTTCAACATTCCAGACGAATGCTCTCAGTCCGAGATCGGGGGCGGCCTCGTCCTTGACCTTGAGGGCTTCGAGCACGGGCGCCACCTTCTCGTCCGGCATCACGGCGAGGATGCCGTGGTTGAGCTCGGGCCAGGCATGGCTTCCGAGCCGCGGCTGGCCGTTGAAATGCCCGCGGCCCTCTATGTCCTCCCACCTCGTGAAGCCTCTCTGCCCGAGGTCCTGGAGCGTCTGCACGATCTCCTCGTTGTAGGCCTGGTTATAGGCTATGAACATCGCTTTCATTTCTTCTTCCTCCTTTCCATTCTATATGACAATGAGCAGTACAGCGTAGGAATCAGCACCAGGGTGATGAGGGTCGAAATGGTCAGACCCCAGCAGACGGTGATTCCGAGCGGCCGCCACATCTCGGCGCCTTCGCCCTGGCTGATCGCCAGAGGCAGCATTCCGAGCACCGTGGTGAGGGTGGTCATGAGGATAGGACGCAGACGGCTTCTGGCCGCCGTGGTGGACGCGTCGCGTATGTTCATGCCCCTCTCGCGGCAGAGAATCGTGTAGTCGATGAGCACGATACCGTTCTTCACGACTATACCGATCAGCATTATGATGCCGATGAGCGCCATGACGCCCAGAGCCTCTCCGGAGAGTTCCAGGCCCAGGAGCACGCCGACCAGCGCGAACGGCAGCGAGAACATTATGACGAACGGGGCCATCAGAGCCTCGAACTGGGAGGCCATCACCATGTAGACGAGAATGATCATCAGCACGATGAGCACGAGCAGGTCGCCGAACATGTCCTGCTGGTCCTCGTAGTCGCCGGCGATGATCACGGAGAGCTCCGTAGGTATCTCGGTCTCCGCTATGGCGTTCTGGGCGGCCGCCACGGCCTCGCTAAGCGCAGCTCCGTTGGCCACGATTCCGCTCACGGTCACCAGACGCTCGCGGTCCTTTCGCTCGATGGTCGGCGGGGTCATGGTCTCGACCACGTTGCCGAGGTCCTTCATCCTGACCTGCTGGCCGTAGCCGTTGGTCACGAGGATGTTTTCAAGATCCTCGATGCGCGTGCGGTACTCGGGAGAATAGCGGACGCGTATGTCATATTCCTCTCCGTCCTCGCGGTAATACGAATCCATCGAACCGCTCATCGCGGCACTGAACGCGGCGCCGGCGGTGGTGGAATTCAGACCGTTGAGGGCGAGCTTGGTGCGGTCGAAGTCCATCTGGAGCTCGGGAGTGTACTCGTCACGGCTCAGGGTCACCTGGGTGTAGGTGGGGCTCTTGAGCATCTTCGACTGGAGCTCGCGCGCTATGCGGTCGGTCTCCTCGAAGCTGTAGCCGTAGACTTCGACATCCACGGTGGACGCTCCTCCCATTCCGCCGCCTTCGGTGACCGTGGCCCTGCGGATCTCGGGATAGTTGGACATGACTCCCCTGACGGCGTCGGCGATTTCGGCCGAGGTGCGCTCGCGCTCGCCGCTGGAACCGATGTTCACGGTGAAGGAGATCAGCTGGGTGCCGTTATCCTGCATGCTCGCGAAGGTGTTGTCGGAATCGGCCTGGCCGAAGGTGTAGTTGATGATCTGCGTCTCGGGCACCGCCGCGACTATGTCGTCATTGAGCCGCGCCGCAAATTCGCGGGTCACATCCTGAGCCGTGCCCATGGGCAGCTCGACGGTAGCCGAGATGCGGTCGGAGTCGGAGTGAGGGAAGTACTCGGTGGTCAGTCTCGGTATGAATATGACCATTGCGACCACGAACACTCCCGCGAAAGTCAGCACGGTCAGCTTCCTGCGCTTGGTGCACCAGTGGATCACATGGGCGTACCCGCGTGAAATCCAGTCCAGGAAGCGGTTGATGGGCGCGAATATGAGGTTGTACGCCTTTCCGTGCTTCACATCGTTCTTGAGCCAGCGGGAGCAGAGCATGGGCACGAAGGTGAGCGCGGCCGCCGTCGAGATTATCATGATGATGCTGACTATCCATCCCAGCTGCTTGAACATGATTCCCGCCATGCCGCTGATCATGGTCAGTGGCAGGAACACGCAGAGCATCGTGAGGGTGGACGCCATCACGGAGATGCCCACCTCGGAGGTTCCGTGCACGGCGGCCTCCCTGGGCTTCTCGCCCCTCGACAGGTGCGTCGTTATGTTCTCAAGCACCACTATGGAGTCGTCGACCACCATTCCTATCGCGATGGACAATGCGGACATCGAGATGATGTTCAGCGTGTTGCCGGTCGCGAACAGATAGATCAGCGACGCGAGCAGCGCCATGGGGATGGACAGGATGATGATGATCGTGGACTTCCAGTTGCCGAGGAACACGAACACCACGAGCGTCACTATTATGAAAGTGATGATGATGGTCTCGACCAGAGTGTTGATGGAATCGATGATCTCGGTCGAGCCGTCGTATACCGTGGTTATCTCGATGTCGGAAGGAAGGGTCTCCTCGATTTCGGCCAGCCTCTCCTTGACGCCGTTGATGACGTTCACGGTGTTGGCGCCGGACTGCTTCTGGATGATTATTCGCGCCGAACGATCGCCGTTGGTGTAGGATTCCTGCTCGCGCTCCTCCTGACCGTCATTGACCGTGGCCACGTCGCGCAGATAGACGGCCCGGCCATTGTAGGAGCCCACGACCACGTCAAGCATCTCGCTCGGGTCGTTGAACTCCTTCTGCACGCGCAGGGTGTAGGTCTCCGAACCGATGTCGATGTATCCCGAAGGCAGGTTTCTGTTCTCCGCGGCCAGAACGGAGGATATTCCGCTGATGTTCAGGCCGTATGCCTCCAGCTTGTTGGGGTCGCAGTACACCTGTATCTCACGGGTCGGAGCTCCGGCCACCGACACCGTTCCCACTCCGTTGACACGCGCCAGAGGCGTGGTGACCCTGTCGTCCAGTATCTTGTCGAGACCCGCCAGACTCACGTCCGCGGTCGCCGAGAGCATCATGATGGGCATGTCGTCCGCGCTGAACTTGAAGATCACGGGCACGGTGCAGCCGTCCGGCAGGTTCGAGTTGACCAGGTCCAGCTTGTCCCTGACATTGTTGGTCGCCTCCTCTATGTCGACGCCGTATTCGAATTCGAGGGTGAGCAGGGAGATGTTCTCCTTGGACTGGGAAGTAAGGTCCTTGAGGTCTTCCACGCCGTTGAGCGCGTTCTCAAGCACCTTCGTGAGGTTCGTCTCGATATCCTCGGCGTTCGCGCCCGGATATGCGGACATCACCATTATGACATTGGAGTCAAACTCCGGAAACTGCGCGATCGACGTCCTTATCAGGGAGAAGATACCCAGAATCGCGAATGCGACATAGACGAGGGTCGTGGTCACCGGCTTGTTGACCGCTGATCGGATTATGCTCATTGCAATACCTCCACTTTATCGCCTCCGTTAAGACTGGAGTTTCCGGTCACGACCACGGTCTCGCCTTCCTCCAGGCCGGAGAGAATCTCGTAATTGCCGTCGAAATGCAGGCCGAGCGTCACGATCCTGGGCTCCACGGTACTGTCGGGATTGAGCACGAAGACGGTGCGCACTCCCGAGCCCTGCTGCTTGAGAACCGCGGTGTCGGGCAGCACGATGCTGCTGTTGACCCCGAAGGTCACGTTCACGCGGGCGTACATGCCGGGGCGTATCGCCCTGTCGGTGTTGGGCACATGCACCTCGACATTGAAAGTGTGCGAGGTGGGGTCGATCACGGGATACACCCTGACGACGGAGCCGCTGAAAGTCCGGCCCGGAATCGCGTCGACCGTGAGGCTGACCTTGTCGCCCTTGCCAACCTTGGTGTAGTCCATCTCGGATATGGGCACCAGCATCTTCACGGGAGTGATCTGCTGGAGAGTGTAGATGGGCGAGGACATCGCGTACATGTCGCCCATGTCGTAGTTGCGCGCGGTTATAACTCCGCTGACGGGAGCCACCAGCACCGTGTTCTCAAGCAGATTGTCGTAAGAACTCTTGGAAACATTGTAGCTGAGCTCGGCCGTCTCGAAGTCGGACTGCGAAACGCCTCCCTCCTCGAAAAGAGCCTTTATACGCTCGAACTCGGTCTCGTTGTTCTTGAGCGTGAGGGCGGCCTGGTCGAGCTGGGTCCTGTCCATCTCCGCGAGCACCTGCCCCTTCTCCACGAAATCTCCGACCTCGACGTTGAGCTTGCGGATGCGGCCCGCCGTCTGCGAAGCTATGTTGTTGACCACGTTCGCCTGAACGGTGGACGAATAAGTTCCTGTCTGGGGTACGTTCTGCTTTTCGGTGACCGTCACCGTAACCTTCGGAGTCTGCGGAACGACTGTAGCCGTCTGCTCGTCGCCCTTGTTTGAGGCGCAGCCGGCCAGTACGAAAGCCAGCGAGCCCGCTGCTAAAATCAAGCTTCTATTCATTATCGTAAGTATTATTCAGTTGGACATTGCCCTCCTCGTCGATGAAATCCGCACCGATGGTGCTTTCGAGGCTGGACTTGGCTATCACGAAATCGTAGATGGCCTGCGATACGGCGAGCTGCGACTGCGTGAGCGCGAGCTGGGCGTCGTTGAGATCGGTCAGGGTGCTGCTTCCGACTTCGTATGACTTCGCGGTGATGTCGTATGCCTTCTCCGCCGACTCCAGGGCGGTTTGGGAAGCGCCGTAGCTCTTCATCGCCGTCTCCATCTGGTTCAGGTTCTGGCGTATCGCTATCTTAAGCTGCCTCTCGGTGTCGGCGCGCTGCACGTCAAGCTCGGCAGCCTGCACCTTGGCCTGGCGGATGGCGTTGTACCTCTGTCCGCCCGCGAAGATGGGAATCTGGAGAGTGACGCCCACATAGGAATACGGCGACCACCGGTACTCGCTGAAATTGAAGTCGTTGGTCATCGCGTTGAAGTTGTAGGAGAACGCCAGCGAGAGCGTGGGGATATTGGCGTACTGCTGCAGCTTGACCGTATTGGCGAGCTGCTCGGCCTGTATGGCCAGCTGGCGCATCGTGCTGTTGTTCTCCAGAGAAAGCGTGTCGCTCGCGGAATCGGCGATGTCGCCCAGCATGCGGTTGGCGTAGTCGCCGAGCTTCTCGGAGACGTCGATGTTCTCGTCGAGGCTCACGCCCATGACGGCCTTGAGCTGCCAGAGTGACAGTATCACCGAACTTTCGGCGTTGTACACATCGGGAATCGCGTTGGCGAGCGTGGTCTTGGCCCTCGTGAGCTCCAGTTCGGAAGCCTTGCGGGCGTTGTACTTCATCTCTGTGAGCTTGTAGTTCTCGAGCGCGTTCTCATACACGGACTTGTAGACCTCGAAAGCCTCCTTGGCGAGAAGGCAGCCGAAATAGGCCTGCTTGACCTGGTTGACCATTTCGAGGCGGGAACTCCTCGCGGCCTCGACCGCAAGCTCCACATCCTGGTCGGATATCTTGAGGCTTTTCCAGAGCTGGGCGTTCACGAGAGGCATGGATGCCGAAATTCCGGCCGACCAGGTGTTCCAGCGGCCGACTTCGATGCCACCTCCCGAAGCCGACGCCGTCCCGGACTCGCCGGAACCGCCTGCCGCTCCGCCCATGTCACCCATGTCGAAGTCCATGTACATGACCTGTTTCTCTATGGTTCTCTGGTAGGAGGCGTTCCCGTCGATTTTCGGGAACAATGAGGCGTAGGTGCCCTTTCTGGCATAGCCTGTCCTTTCTATCTCCATGTCCGCCACTCTGACGGAGGCATTTTCGCTCAAGGCGATCTGAAGCGCCTGTTCCAGACTGATCAATTTAGGCGCCGTCGTCGTGTCGGTCTGCTGCACCGCATCCTGAGCCTGCGCCGCAAGGCAGCCGCAGGCCGCGGCAACGACCAACATAATAACTAATCTCTTCATACACTATAATATAAACTGCATGCACGATGCAGAGCAAAATATCGGCCGGCGCTCAGGCGCAAATATCATGCCGCCAACGGCACGCAAAGTGCTCTGCGTCTGCACGAAAGACATGCCGGAACCTCCCGCGGGGAAGAGTTCCGGCACGTAAGATATGCCACGTATGCGCAGTTAAGATTTCGCGGACGCCCGTCCGGAGCCATGATGCCCGGAGGGGCGCACTATCGCCGCCGGCGTCTTTCTGACACAGGAATAGACCAGCAGCCCCGCGCCGAGAAGGATGAACGGTATCGAGAGCAGCTGTCCCATGTTGAGCACCATGTTCTCCTCGAACCCGACTTGCGGCTCCTTGATGAACTCTATCAGGAATCTCATTCCGAAGCACACGACGAAGAAGAAGCCGATGAAGAATCCTCTGTAGACTTTGTCAAGCTTGTATTTGTAGACCCAGACGAGAATCAGGCCCAGAATGAGATACGACAGAGCCTCGTAGATCTGCGTGGGATGCTTGGGCTCGGTCTCTCCGTTGCGCTCGAAGATGAAGCCCCAAGGCAGGGACGTCACGTCGCCGTAAATCTCGGAGTTGAACAGATTGCCCAGCCTTATCATGCAGCCGGCGAACGCCACTGCGATGCAAAGCCGGTCAAGTATCCACAGGAAGTCAAAGCCGTTCTTCCGGCCGTAATGCCTCGCGTACCACCACATCGCAAGCAGCAGGGCTATTGCGCCCCCATGGCTCGCGAGACCGCCCTTCCACGGCATGAATATCTCCCAGAAGCCTTTCCATGAGCCCAGATAATAATCCGGCTGATAGAACAGGCAGTGGCCGAGACGCGCCCCCACGATGGTCGCTATTATCAGCGTGAACAGCAGCGGGTCCATCAGACGCAGATCGACTTTCTCCCGCGTGAAGAACCACTTGAAGAGGAACCACCCTATGACGAATCCCGACGCGAAGAGCAGGGAATACCAGCGGAGCTGGAAATTTCCGATATGTAGGAGCACCGGGTCGACGTTCCAGTGCACCGCGAGCATTGTCAGCATCTTTCTGCAATTTTATATGACTTGCAAAGATAGAAAAAAACCGGCTTCGATGACACCGCTTTCACGATGAAGACCGAACCTGCCGGACAGAAGACCGCAGTGTCTTCGAGCAGGCTTTTCCCGCCTGCGAGAAGATATCTGCGGTCTTCTGTCCTATCACGACTGTCTTCCTGAAGCCGACAGAGAATGACCATATCATCCAGGAGCAGGCTTTTCCCGCCCGCGACGGATGGTTATGGTCATTCGCTGACTGCCCGGCATAAAAGCAAAGGCCGACCCGGTCTTTGATGGCTGCCGAAAGCCAACGGCGAAAGCGAAGACGGCCATGCCGCTTCTCGCAGGAGGGAAATCCTGCTCAAAACGACATGGCCGTCTTCTGTTGCCGAAATGCGTCCGGCTACTCGCGGATGGCTGCGATGCCGGGCAGATCCTTGCCCTCGAGAGCCTCGAGCATCGCGCCGCCGCCCGTGGACACATAGCTTACCTTGTCGGCATAGCCCATCTGGGTCACTGCGGCCACTGAATCACCGCCACCCACGAGGGTATATGCGCCCTTCCCGGTAGCCTCGGCGAGGTCCTCGGCGATCTGGAGGGTTCCCTTCGCGAAGTTGGGCATCTCGAACACGCCTACGGGGCCGTTCCAGAGAATAGTCTTGGAAGACAGGATGATCTTCTTCCAGTTCTCCAGAGACTCGGGGCCTGCGTCCATTCCCTCCCAGCCGTCGGGGATCTCGTGCGAAGGCACTATCTGGACATTGGCGTCGTTGTTGAAGTCGTCGGCGACCTTGGTCTGGACAGAGAGCGAAAGGTTCACTCCCTTCTCCTTGGCCTTCGCCATGATCTCCCTGGCCTGGGGGATGAGGTCGTCCTCGTGGAGGGAGTTGCCGATCTTTCCGCCTTCCGCCTTGATGAAGGTATAGCCCATTCCGCCGCAGATGATCAGGTTGTCAACCTTGTCGAGCATGTTCTCGAGCACCGCGAGCTTGGATGACACCTTGGCGCCGCCGATGATGGCGGTGAAGGGGTGCTGGGCGTTCCTGAGCACGTTGTCGATGGCCTTGATCTCGCCTTCCATGAGGTAGCCGAACATCTTGTCGTTCGGGAAATACTTGGCAATCAGCGCGGTTGAAGCGTGCGCACGGTGCGCGGTGCCGAACGCGTCGTTGATATAGCAGTCAGCGTATGAGGCGAGGGTCTTCACGAACTCCTTCTGGCTCTCCTTCACGGCAGCCTTGGCCGCCTTCTTCTCCTCGTCGGTGGCATCCTCGGCGAGTCCGCGGGGCTTGCCCTCCTCCTCGGCATAGAAGCGGAGGTTCTCGAGAAGCAGAGCCTCGCCCGGCTTGAGGGCCGCAACCTGCTCCTGGGCCTTCTGGCAGTCGGGAGCGAACTTCACGGGAACTCCGAGACATTCGGAGACATGGTCCACGATATGCCTGAGCGAGAACTTGTCGTCAACCTTCTTGGGGCGTCCGAGATGCGACATGATGATCAGGGAGCCGCCGCCGGCAAGAACTTTCTTGAGCGTGGGGATGGCCGCACGGATGCGGGTGTCATCGGTGATTTCAAACTTTTCGTTGAGGGGGACGTTGAAATCCACGCGCACAATGGCCTTCTTGCCATTGAAGTCGTAAGAGTCGATGTGTTGCTGCATAATTGTATTGAGATTTAACTGTTTTCAATCTCACAAATTTAACAATTTTTCGGATAAATGTTTCCCGGACGACAATATGTCAAAATTTTGCCAAATCAATATTATGCGGTATTTTTGGCGCAAAACGACTGAGAGACGATGATCGAATATCCCGGAAAATACTGGAAGGACTATGAACTGATCGACAGCGGAGCCGGACAGAAGCTGGAGCGCTTCGGCGAATACGTGCTCGCCCGCCCCGAGCCGAAGGCGCTATGGGACAGAAGCCTGCCTGACAGCGAGTGGAACCGGCGCGCACACACGGTGTTCGTGCCGGGAGCGGGGTTCGGCAAGGCCGGGAAGGAGGACAGCGGCACCTGGAAGCAGCTGAAGCGCATGAACGAACAGTGGCATGTCGCCTACACGAGCCCCCAGGGGCTCTCGATGAAGCTGCGGCTCGGGATGACATCGTTCAAGCATGTGGGCGTATTCCCCGAGCAGGCCCCCAACTGGGAATACATCTACGCCAGGACCAGGGAGCTGGCCGGCGGTGGCGGGAAACCGAAAGTCCTCAACCTCTTCGCCTACACCGGGGCGGCGTCGCTCGCAGCAAGGGCGGCGGGCGCCGACGTGACCCATCTGGATTCGGTCAGGCAGGTGGTCACCTGGGCACGCGGGAACATGGAGGCATCCGGCCTCGACGGAATACGCTGGGTGGTCGAGGACGCGATGAAGTTCGCCCGCCGGGAGGCCCGCCGGGGCAACATGTACGACGGCATAATCCTGGATCCGCCGGCCTACGGCCACGGCCCCGACGGCGAGAAGTGGAAACTCGACGAATGCCTGTTCGAACTGCTCAGGACAGTTGACATGATACTGCGTCCCGGGCGGTCCTTCGCGGTGCTCAACCTCTATTCCAACGGCTACTCCGCCCTGCTGGGCGAGACTCTGGCGCGCGAAGCCTTCAAAGGCGGCCGGATAAAGACGGAAAGCGGAGAGCTCGCCCTGGTCGACAGTTTCGGCAAAGCCCTCCCCCTTTCCATAGTGGTGCGCATCGAGCGTCAGTCCTGAGCCCCGTAGGCCCTGGCCGCCGCATCGACAAGCTGCACGAAATCTCCGGTCAGCTTGTCGGCAGCCTCGGCGTTCCCGCCTTTCTTCATCTCATCGGCGAGGAAGTAGATGTAGTTGCCCGTCAGGTCGAGCTCATCCATCGCCCAGTCGTAGAACTGCAGATAGAACCTTGCGCTCACAAGCAGCTCCCCGCCCATTCTTTCAGCCAGAGCGAAGGCCTTCTCGGGCTGTCCGAGTTCATAATAGCAGCTCACGGCCTCGATCACCATATAGTCGTTGCCCGAGAATCCGAGCGGGATGGTCTCCAGAGGATAGTTCCTCATGACCTCTTCGCAGCGGTCGAGCATCTCGAGCGCCCGCCCGTTCTCGCCCGCCTTCATGAAAGCCCTGGCGCAGGTCACGAAAAGATTCCTTATGGACAGCACTCCGAGATGGGTGTACTGGTTCTGATAGTCGATGAAATAGTCGTCGGCTGACAGCGCGTCCCACTTGTAGATCTCGGTCATCTTGCGGTAGAGCTCGTCGGTGTCCACGAATCCGGCCTGCGACTGCGAGGTCTTGCTCTTTATGGGCACCAGCTTGAACGAATATCCCTCATATTCGAGATATTCCTTGATGCCGATGTTGAGGTCCCCGCCCATGCTGAGCATGTTGATCGGCCTGTCCCACTGATAGCCGGACAGCAGGTCGAGCATGAAGAGCTCGGGCTTGGTGATGAAATCCTTGTCCTGCGAGATGTTGAGCACGATGGAATCCGGAATCTGGTCGGCGAACTTCGCGTCCACGATACCGTATTTTATCACGTTTTCACGGTTCACCGGCACGGATATGCGGCGCGACGCGATATAGTCCACCTTGCGGCCGCTGGACATGGGAGCCTTGACGTCGGGATGCTTGAAAAGCGTCATCACGTCGGAGATGCTCATGACCTCCTCGCGCAGGTCGAGTATCGGGATGTATTCGTTGGTGCCGTAGAGATACTGCTCCTGGCCGACGGTCAGCGGCAGCGGCGCGGACTCGTTGACCGCCCACTTCATCTGGTCGATATGCCAGTCGGTGCCGAGCAGCGAAGTGTTGCAGATGCGCACGTCGGTCCGCACGTTCTCGACCTCCTGCGCATACCAGAGCGGGAAAGTGTCGTTGTCCCCGTGGGTTATCAGTATGCCGTCCGGCCCTACCGACTCAAGGTAGTTGCGCGCCATCTCGACGGCGGTGCGCCTGTTGGAGCGGTCGTGGTCGTCCCAGTTCTGCGCGGCCATGAGCACGGGCACGCAGAGACATGCGGCCGTGACGGCGACTGCGGCCGTCAGCCTGCCCCGCCTGCCGATCCATCTGCGCAGAAGCGCGCATATTCCGGCTATCGCCATTCCGGTCCAGACGCTGAAGAAGTAGAACGAGCCGGCATAGGCATAGTCCCTCTCGCGCACCTGGAACGGCGGCTGGTTCAGATAGATGACTATGGCGATTCCCGTCATGAAGAACATCAGGAAGTTCAGCCAGCAGCCCCGCTTGTCCTTGTCGAACTGGAAGAAAAGGCCGATGAGCCCGAGCAGCAGAGGCAGGAAGAAATAGTGGTTCTTGCCCTTGTCGTCGGCGAGCGGGGCCGGCGCGCCGCTCTGGTCGCCGAGACGGAAGTCGTCGATGAACTTTATGCCGCTCTCCCAGTTGCCGTGGAAGATATTGTCGGGCGAAGGCGAATGTATCTGGTTCTGGCGGCCGACGAAATTCCACATGAAATAGCGCCAGTACATCCAGTTCATCTGGTAGTCGAAGAAGTATTTGAGATTGGCCCCCATCGTAGGCTTCGGAGCGCTGGCTCCGGGCAGGTTCCTGCCCTTGCCTCCGGTATAGGACTCATAGAAGGCCTCATACTGGCCGGAATCGCTCGTGGCCCACATTCTCGGGAAGAGCATCTTGCCCTCCGGCAGGTATTTCGCGTCGATGGGGCCCTCGACCTTCTTGTATTTTCCGTCGAGCGGCGCCCAGTAGGTCGAATTCTCGAGATCGTAGGGCGCACCGTAATACTGTCCGTAGACCAGAGGGGTGCTGCCGTACTGCTCGCGCGACAGATATCTCACGAGGGTGAAGGCGTTGTCGGGCTGGTATTCGTTGGTCGGCGTCTTGGCGCACGAGCGAATGATGTCGACGCTGAACACCGAGAAGCCTATGACTATGGTCGTGAAGCAGAGCAGGACCGTGTTCAGGAACACCTTTTTCTTCTTGAGCGTCGCGAACAGCCCCCAGAAGCAGAGGCCGAACAGCAGCAGCATGAAGAACGCCGCGCCGGAATTGTACGGCAGGCCGAACACGTTCACGAACAGAAGATCGGTATATGCGGCCAGCTTGGGCAGCCAGGGGATGATGACATAGAGCACCAGGGCGAGTATCACCACTCCCACCAGGAATATCTTCACGAGCTCGCGGAACCTGTAGGGGCTGTCCTCGCGGAGCCGGAAGTAATACATGAACACTATGGCCGGAATCATCAGCAGGTTGAGCAGATGTATTCCTATGCTGAGGCCCATCAGGAAGGCTATGAGCACTATCCACTTGTTGGAATGCGGGCGGTCCGCCCTGTCGTACCACATGGTCATGGCCCAGAACACCATCGCCGTGATCAGCGACGACATCGCATAGACCTCGCCCTCGACAGCGGAGAACCAGAAAGTGTCGGAGAAGCAGTAGACCAGGGCGCCCGCCAGGGACGAGCCGCAGATGACGACGGTCGACGCGGCGGAATAGCTTCCGTCCGCCTCAGGCCTGACGATGCGGCGCAGGAACCACGCTATGGTAAGATACAGGAAGAATATGGTGAGCCCGGAGCATATCGCGCTCATCGCGTTGATGAGCACCGCGGCGTGCATGTTGTCGCCGAAAATGGTGAATATCCTGGCTATCAGCTGGAACATCGGGTTTCCGGGAGGATGTCCGACTTCCAGTTTGTACGACGACGCTATGAACTCGCCGCAGTCCCAGAAGGAGGCGGTGGGCTCGATTGTAAGCAGATAGGTGACAGTGGACACTATGAGGGCCAGCAGGGCGCCGAGCCTGTGCCACAACAAATACTTGTTCCTGTTCATATCGGGGCAAAGATACTATCAAATTCGTTATCTTTGCAAAAATATGTCCATTATGGCAGAGCAGGACTGGAAAAAACGGCTCGGGGTCGTGTACTCCACGAACCCCGATTTCCAATATCGGACGGAGGAGACGCCTGAGGAGGAGACGCTTCCTCCCGGCAGGCAGCGTCTCATCGTGAGAATCGACCGGCGCCGCAGGGCGGGCAAGCAGGTGACGCTCGTGGAAGGGTTCGTCGGCCGCTCCGACGATCTCGCGGCGCTCGCAAGAACGCTCAAGACGAAATGCGGCGTCGGAGGTTCGGCCAAGGACGGTGAAATCACGATCCAGGGCGACCTGCGCGACAAGGTCACCGCCCTGCTCAGGGAAATGGGCTACAACGCCTCTCGCGGGAACTGAAATGCCCCCGGCCGACATCTTCATACAGGGCAGGCTCGAAATGTCCTCCGTTCCCGTTCAGGAAGCGGCGGCCGGACTGCTGTGGAGCGATGTCGGAGTGAACCGCGTGCTGGTGCTGCTGGCGGTGCTGCTGGCGGTGGCCGGGCTGCGCGACCTTTTCAGGCTGCTTCCGGAACTGTTGTTCTGCTTCAGCCGCCCGCGGGCCAGCGTGTCGCTCGAATACAACACGAGCGTGGTCAAGATGCGCAACTCCGCCGCGCTCGCGTGCATGCTGCCGTTCTGCCTGATGGCCGACAGGTTCGGGCTGTTCCGTCCGGACATGGCGGAAGAGGTGCCGGCGGAATGGAGCGCCGCCGCCACGGCGGGCCTGATGCTGGCCTATCTGCTTCTGCGCCTGCTGTGCGGCGCCCTGGTGAGACTGCCGCGCATGGACCAGCTCTCGGCGGCAGCGGTGCGCAGGGGTCCGTGGAGCTGGTTCATACTGCTGACGCTTCTGATGCTGGCCTCGGTGGGGCCGCTGACGGCAGCGGGAGTCGGCGACGAGGCCGTGCGCATCGTCCTGTACGCCGAATGCTCCCTGTTCTTCCTGCTCTCGACCATACGCTCGGGGCAGATTTTGGGGTCCGTTTTTTCCGGTTTGTCAACAATTTTGTATCTTTGCGCCCTTGAAGTTTTGCCGACCGCCGCGTTGGCGGCTTGTGCAATTTTTTTATAGTGTATTATGAAGGTACTCGTATCGCAGCATACGCCGACCAACATGGCCCCGTTCGAAATGCTGCAGGACAAATTCGGAGCGACGGTGGAGTTCCATCCCTTCTTCGTGATGGAGGCTCTGTCCGGCAAGGAGTTCCGCGCAAAGAAGATAAACCTGCCCGACTACACCGCCGTGGTGTTCTCGTCGCGGCTCGCCATAGACGCCTACTTCAAGCTGTGTGAGGAAATGCGCTTCAAGGTGCCCGAAACCATGAAGTATTTCTGCACCACCGAAGCCGTCGCGATGTATCTCCAGAAGCACATCGTCTACCGCAAGCGCAAGATATTCTACGGCACGGGCACGCCCGAGTCGGTGGTCGCGCTGATCGGACCCAAGCACAAGGGGGAGAAGTTCCTCATAGCGGCTTCCGACGGCTCCAATTCCGGCCCCATCACCGAAGTGTTCGAGAAAGCCGGGCTGGACCACACTCTCGGGACGATAGTCAAGGCCGTTCCCCAGGACCTCAGCGGGCTGGACATCCATTCCTACGGCATCGTAGTGCTCTACAGCCCCTTCGACGTAGCCTCCCTCAAGGAGAATTTCCCCGATTTCGAGCAGGGCGACATCAAGTTCATATCCTTCGGCAAGTCCGTCGTGGGCGCGATGGAGGAGGCCGGGCTGGAGATAGCCCTCAAGGCCCCCACACCCGAGGCGCCGTCTGCCGGCAAGGCCATAGAAATCTGTCTGGAATCCCTCAAATAGATGGAGACTCCGGCGGCCCATACCCTCCGCAAGGCGGAAAGGCTCTGCGGCAAGAAGGACATTTCAAGACTGTTCTCCGAGGGGAAATGGGGCGTCGGCGCGCATCTGCGCTACTGCTGGGTCATCCGCGCCGAAGGTTCCCCGGCGCCCCGCAACGACGGCGACGGAATTTGCAGCGCCTGCTCCGCGGCATCTCGAGGCACAACTCCGGATGCGTCATGTGAAGAAGGCGGCATCGCTTCCAACCGGCTGCTCGTCTCCGTTCCAAAAAGATATTTCAAGCGCGCGGTGAAGCGCAACCTGCTCAAGCGCCGCATGCGCGAGGCCTATCGGCTCCAGAAAGAACTGCTGGGCTGCTGCGGCGTGGATTTCCTGCTGTCCTGGTCATCGAAGGAAATCGTGGACTGGGAGACGGTGCGGGACGAGGTGGCGACGGCTCTGACGCGGATAAGCAAGGCTGTCGCGAAACAGCGCGGATCCGTTCATGCCGCCGACGGCGGACAGGCGGCAGCAGAGCCGGACGGTCAGGCGGAAACTGAAGTACTTGCTGCGGAATGAGAAGAAGCGACATAGGCAGCATCTTGCGCCGCGTGCTGGCCTTCCCCTTCATATTGCTGATAAAGTTCTACCAGCTCTGCATCTCCCCTCTCAAGCCGCCCAGCTGCCGCTTCACCCCCACCTGCTCGCAGTACGCCCTCGAAGCCTTCCGCAAATACGGCCCCTTCAAGGGGTTCTGGCTGAGCCTGAAGCGCATCCTGCGCTGCCATCCCTGGGGCGGCAGCGGATACGACCCGGTGCCGTAGAAGCCAAAGCCGCCATGACAGAAGAAAGGCGGGCGCCCGCAATCGGGAGCGCCCGCCTGTTCTATAAGAATCCGGAAGATTATTTCTTCCTTGCGATAGCCCTCTTGGCGGCTTCCGCGAGGTGTGCGGCGTCGAGGCCGTAAGCCTTCATGAGCTCGGCGGGAGTGCCGGACTGGCCGAAGCGGTCGGCACCGTTGACGAGTTCGAGAGGAGCGGGAGCGGCGGCGGCAACAGCGGCGGCCACGGCTTCTCCGAGTCCACCGGCGAGGTTGTGCTCCTCGGCGACTACCGCGCAACCGGTCTTGGCGACGGACTCCACGATAGTCTTGGTATCCAGAGGCTTCACGGTGGCGACATTGAGCACCTCGGCGCTTATGCCCTCTGCCTCAAGAGCCTCGGCCGCCTGCAGGGCCTCCCATACGAGATGTCCGCAGGTGATGAAGGTCACGTCGGTTCCCTCGTTGAGATTGTAGATCTTGCCTATCTCGAAAGGCTCATCGGCGCCGGTGAAGTTGGGCACTGAAGGACGGCCGAAACGCAGATAGACGGGGCCGTCGAACTTCGCCGCGGCGATGGTGGCGTTCTTGGTCTGGTTGTAGTCGCAAGGTACGAGCACGGTCATTCCGGGAAGGGCGCGCATCAGGGCGAGATCCTCCATGGTCTGGTGGGTCGCGCCGTCCTCTCCGAGGGTGATGCCCGCGTGGGATGAGGCGATCTTCACATTGGTGTGGCCGTAGGCGACCTCCTGACGGAGCTGGTCATATACGCGCCCTGTCACGAACTCGGCGAAGGAACCGATGAAGGGGACCTTGCCGTCGATCGCGAGTCCGGCCGCGACTCCGACCATGTTGGCCTCGGCGATGCCGCACTGGATGAATCTGTCGGGGAACTCCTTGGCGAAAGCTCCCATCTTGAGCGAACCCTTGAGGTCGGCGGTCAGAGCAAGCACTCTTTCGTCCGCGCGGCCTGCAAGCACGAGACCCTCGCCGAAACCGCTGCGGGTGTCGATTTTACCTGTGTCGATATACTTTTTCATACTAATAATCTCCTAATGTTTCGGGTAACTGCTTCAACGCGGCCTCGCACTGCTCGGCTGAGGGAGCCTTGCCATGCCACTCGTGGGTTCCTGCCATGAAGTCGACTCCGTGGCCCATCTCGGTCTTGAAGAGAATCATCTTGGGTTTGCCGTTGAGGTTGCGGGCGAGCTTGAAGGCGTCGAGGATGCTCTGGTAGTCGTGTCCGTCGGCGACGATGACGTCCCAGCCGAAAGCGGCCCATTTCTCGTTGAGTTCTTCAAGTCCGGTGATGGTGCGGGTGGGGCCGTCGATCTGCTGTCCGTTCCAGTCGGTGAAGGCGACAAGATTGTCGACCTTGTGGTGCACGGCCCACATTCCGGCCTCCCAGATCTGTCCCTCCTCGCTCTCTCCGTCGCCGCAGAGGCAGTACACGCGCCTGTCGGTGCCGTCCATCTTCTTGCCGAGCGCTATGCCGGCAGCCACTGACAGACCCTGTCCGAGCGAACCGGAAGGCTTGGTGACTCCGGGAAGCCCGTCACTTACTGAAGGGTGGCCCTGAAGCCTGCTGCCGAACTTGCGGAGCGTGCCGAGCTCGCTGACGGGGAAGTAGCCCGCACGGGCGAGAACGGAATAGTAAACCGGGGCGAGATGTCCCGCCGAAAGGATAAAGACATCCTGGTCCTTGGCCTGGCGAGTCCAGGTCTTGGGATCCTGCTTCATTTCGCTGAAATAAAGAGTCGTCAGCACATCGGTGATGCCGAGCGAGCCGCCCGGGTGTCCGGATTTCGCCGTCGTCACCATTCTGACGATGTCCCTGCGAACCTGAGAGGAAATCCTTTTGAGTTCTTCGATTGTAGCCATATTTGAAATATTGTGTCTTTCCGTGGTTTTTAAATCGTACAAATATACGTAAAATTTAAGTTATCTTTGCCCTTGAATATGGAAATGAAGAACATCCGGAACTTTTGCATAATAGCGCACATCGACCACGGCAAGAGCACCCTGGCCGACAGGCTGCTGGAACTCACCAGGACGCTCAGCGAGCGCGACATGGAGAACCAGGTCCTCGACGACATGGACCTGGAGAAGGAGAAGGGGATAACCATCAAGAGCCATGCGATTCAGATGCTCTACAGCCGCGGAGGCGAGAACTACCGGCTCAATCTGATCGACACTCCGGGCCATGTGGACTTCTCCTACGAGGTCTCCCGCTCGATCGCCTCGTGCGAGGGAGCGCTGCTGGTGGTCGACGCCACCCAGGGCGTCCAGGCACAGACCATCTCAAATCTATACATGGCCATAGACCACGGTCTGGAGATAATACCGGTTCTGAACAAGATAGACATGGACTCCGCGCAGGTGGACGTCGTGACCGACGAGGTGTGCGACCTGCTCGGCTGCAAGCCCGAAGAGGTGTTCAAGGTGTCCGCGCGCACCGGCGAGGGCGTGGCCCCGATTCTCGACGCGATAGTCGACAGGATTCCGGCGCCGGAGGGTGATCCGCAGGCCCCGCTCCAGGCCCTGATCTTCGATTCGGTGTTCAACTCCTTCCGCGGGGTGATCGCCTACTGCAAGGTCAGGAACGGCAGCATACATAAGGGCGACAAGGTCAAGTTCTTCGCCACCGGCCGCGAATACGAGGTCGAGGAGGTCGGCGTGCTCAAGATGAAGCTCGTCCCCTCCGGGGAGATAGGCTGCGGCGACGTGGGCTATGTGATCACCGGCATCAAGAGTGCCGCCGAGGTCAAGGTCGGCGACACCATCACGCATGTGGCCGCCCCCTGCTCCGAAGCCATAGCCGGCTTCGAGGAGGTCAAGCCCATGGTGTTCGCGGGAATGTACCCCGTGCAGGCCGACAAGTTCGAGGAGCTGCGCTCTGTGCTCGAGAAGTTCCAGCTCAACGACGCCTCCTTCGTCTATGAGCCCGAGAGCTCGCTCGCGCTGGGCTCGGGTTTCCGCTGCGGCTTCCTCGGGCTGCTGCATCTCGAAATCGTGCAGGAAAGACTGTTCCGCGAGTTCGACATGGACGTGATCACCACGGTGCCGAACGTGTCCTACAAGGTCTACACGACCCAGGGCGAGGTCATCGACGTGCACAATCCCTCCGGGCTGCCCGCGCCGACTCTGATCGACCATATCGAGGAGCCGTACATCCGCGCTCAGATAATCTCGAAGTCGGAGTTCTTCGGCCCCATAATGAAGCTCTGCCTTGACCGCCGCGGCACGCTGAAAGGGCAGCACTATATCACCGCCGACCGCGTGGAGCTCAACTATGACATGCCTCTCTCGGAGATAGTCTTCGACTTCTACGACAGGCTCAAGACCATCTCGAAGGGCTACGCCTCCTTCGACTACCATATCACCGACTACCGTCCCGCAAAGCTCGTGAAGCTCGACATCCTGCTCAACGGGGAGCCCGCCGACGCCCTTTCGACGCTGATTCACGAGGACAACGCCTACGACCTCGGACGCAAGATGTGCGTGAAGCTCAAGGAGCTGATACCGCGCCAGCAGTTCGACATCCCTATCCAGGCGGCCATAGGCGCGAAGATCATCGCGCGTGAGACCGTGAAGCAGGTGCGCAAGGATGTGACCGCCAAGTGCTACGGCGGCGACGTGACCCGCAAGCGCAAGCTGCTCGAGAAGCAGAAGGAGGGCAAGAAGCGCATGCGCCAGATAGGCACGGTGCAGGTGCCGCAGAGTGCGTTCATGGCAGTTTTGAAGTTAGATTCATAACTTCAAAACTGCCATATACCTATATACAACGCTGCGCGTTGACTCAGCCTGCGCTATCGCTTCGGCTGCCGACTCGCTGCGTCGATTTTCTGCGAAATCTCGCTGACGCTCCGTCGGGCCGCCGCTGCGGCAGATTCATAACTTCAAAACTGCCATATACCTATATACAACGCTGCGCGTTGACTCAGCCTGCGCTGCTCAAATATACACTATTATATACCAGAGCATCACCCCGCAGGCGATGATCTTGATGCCGGAGCCGAAAAGGAAGCCGAGGAAGGCTCCGAGCGCGGACTTCAGGGAGCCCGCGGCGTCTTTCCGGCTGAAAAGCAGTTCGGCGAGGAACGAGCAGACCAGAGAGGTGACGATCATGCCGACAGGCAGAGGGATGAACATTCCGAGGAAAAGGCCGACCATCGCGCCGCGGCTCGCATATTTGCTGCCGCCGGTGGTCTTCGTGAACCATGCGGGCACGATATAGTCGAGCACGGTCACGAGCACGGTCACGCCGAGCATCACCAGCAGGATGGTCAGCGACATCGGCTCTCCGTCACCGTTCGTACCGCCCCAGAAATACATCAACAGCATCCCTATCCACGCCAGCGGCGGACCGGGCAAGGCCGGAGCCACGCTTCCGATTATGCCGACAACTGCGCAGATTATCGCGATTACCGCAACTACAATTTCCATAACTGCACGCAATTTACGCAATTCCGCCGACAATATCGCCCGTCGGGGCTGTCAGAACTCCATTTCCGGCTCCCGACGGGAGGATAATGAAATTCATTTGCTACAACGGCCTGCCATTGATGGCCGCAGGGATATGGCGGGTGCGCCTGATGGAACCAATTTCCTTCCACCGGACGCAGTGGCCGATGTTCCGTGCGGCTCCGTGGCATGTAGGTGAGTCTGATGATTTTCATTATCCGTTCCGGCGCAATTGGAACCGGCACCGACAAATTGCTCTCAGCGTCCAAAAGTGAAAGTCGGCGGCTGAACCGCTGACATATCCTCAAAAATGATTGTGCGCCTTGAATCGCCAACTCATTGATTACTAATTAAGTCGAACTTTTCCTCACACAATCAAAGCACCCCGGACCACCTCCGATTGTGCGGGGCGATTTAATAAGACACTGAAATTCAATCGCTTCCAATCTTCGACCGCACAGTCAGATTTTGTCCGTCCGGAAATAAGTTCGCAAAAAAATGAATGTTCTGCCCCCCATAATCAGTTTACTCATATTGAGGTGTGCCGGAACCGGTCACGCCGTCCAGGGCGGAGCGGCGCTGACGGTCGAGGGAGGTACATGGTATTGGAAAGTGAATTGCCAGTGACCGGTGGCGGGAGGCAGTTGCCGTCAGGGAGACTTTTCCCCGCCCGCCGCCTCCCGGACGTCAACCGCTTCCCGACGCGCCGCATGGAAAAACAGATGTCAGCTTGCAAATCTGGCGGAACATGAAGGAAGCAGATTGCAAGACCGGCAGCATTTTGTTCCAAATAAATAATGCGGTAACTTTGCCGCGCAATCACGACAGCAATATGTTCGGACTCGAAGAACTCGGCCTGCTGGGCCTGT
>CALVAD010000003.1 GCA_944325495.1 uncultured Bacteroidales bacterium
CCCAACTTTACATTCTTGGGTGTAAAATCGGGTGCTTAATTTGTAAAACATTGATTTCCAATGTCTATTGCGGTGCGGAAGGGACTCGAACCCTCGACCTCCGGCGTGACAGGCCGGCATTCTAACCAGCTGAACTACCGCACCAGGTTTCCATTTGCTGGTCGCTTTCCGGTGAAAGCGGATGCAAATATAGACATATTTCGTGAAATTGCAACTATGCTTGTGAAAAAATTTGAAAGGGATTTTAAAATCAGTTCTGCATGAGGGTGGCCGCTTGAATAATTTCCAACTGCTTCTTATCTTTGCAAGTTCAATAAAATCAGATATGAAAAAGATTATAGTTCTTCTTGCTGCGCTTCTATGTCTCGCGTGCGTGCATGCGGCTGCGCAGATGACGGACTCGCAAGTGATCGAATATGCCAAGTCGGCCATGTCAGCCGGGAAGAATCCCGAGCAGATCGCGAGGGAACTTTTCCAGAAAGGGGTGACGAGGGAGCAGGCTGAAAGGATACGCAGCACCTATTCTCAGGAGAGCAACACCTCCGTGACGGGCCGCATGGTCGACAGGCGGCTGACTTCCCGCAGCCGTTCCGGAGCCGACATGGTGGACGAGAATGCCGGCGGAGTCTCCGAGGCCGATGTCTTCTCCGAGGATTCTTCGGCTCTTGTGGCAGGTTCGGCCGAGATTTTCGGTCATGATATCTTCAGAGGCAGGAACCTGACCTTCGAACCTAACGAGAACGCCGCCACTCCCGAGAATTACAGACTCGGGCCCGGCGACGAGGTCCTTATCGAGATATGGGGCGACAACGAGGCTCTTATCGACCAGGTGATTTCTCCGGAGGGGCGCATCAGCATCAGCCGCATAGGCCCCGTCCAGCTCAGCGGCCTGACCATCGAGCAGGCTTCCGAGAAGATACGCCGGCTCCTATCGACCAAATTCTCCGGTCTCGACGGCGACAAGTCATCGGTAAGCGTGACGCTCGGCGGGGTAAGGACCATACAGGTCAATGTCATGGGCGAGGTCGGCGTTCCCGGCACCTACAGGCTTTCATCCTTCTCCACGGTGTTCAATGCGATATACCGTGCCGGCGGAGTTGCCGATTCGGGAACCATGCGCGGAATCAAGGTCGTCCGGTCCGGTGAGGAGATAGCTTCGGTGGATGTCTACGGCTACCTTCTTGAAGGCAGGACTGAAAGCGACATCCGTCTTCAGGACGGGGACATAGTCATAGTGCCCACCTACGACAGGCTCGTCACGGTGAACGGCAAGGTCAAGCGTCCCATGATATATGAGATGAAGGAAGGGGAGACTCTCGCCAGGCTGCTGGAATATGCAGGCGGCTTCTCGAGCGACGCCTACCGCTCCAACATCAATGTGCTGCGCCAGACCGGTGACGAAAAGGAGATATTCACCGTCCGCCAGCAGGACTATGCTTCCTGCGTGCTGGACGACGGCGACGTGGTGGAGGTAGGATCTTCACTGGACCGCTTTGCCAACATGGTGGAGGTCCGGGGCTATGTCTTCCGTCCGGGGATGTATGAACTCGGCGGCGACATCGCGACCCTGCGCCAGCTCGTGGACATGGCCGGCGGCCCCACCGAGGACGCCTTCCTGTCCCGGGCCATACTCATGAGGGAGAAGGCCGACCTGTCGGTGGAGAACATGGCCGTGGATCTTGGAGGCATACTTGACGGAAGCGCCGAGGACATGCTCCTGAGGAAGAACGACGTGCTCGTGGTATCCGGAATACACGAGATCAACGACCGCGGAACCCTCACCATCAACGGCATGGTGGCGAATCCCGGCGAGTTCGTGTTCTCCGACAACACCACCATAGAGGACCTGATCCTGCGTGCGGGCGGACTGCTCGAAGGCGCGTCGACTGCCAGAGTCGATATCGCGAGGCGCATGATGGACCCCGCGAGCACCACGGCCTCCGACACGCTCGGCATATCGTTCAGCTTTCCCATCAAGGACGGATTCGCCGTTGACGGCGGGGAGGATTTCATACTGGAGCCTTACGACGTGGTTTCCGTGCGCATGTCGCCCGGCTACCGCCGCCAGACCTATGTGAATCTCGAAGGGGCCGTGACCTTCCCCGGCCAGTACCAGCTGCTCGACAAGGGAGAGCGTCTCTCCGATGTCATAGAGCGTGCCGGCGGCATGACCCGCCAGGCCTACGCCAGGGGAGCGAGGATACTGCGTGTCAATGACAATGCCGACAGTGACGCCCTTCGGCGCCTGATGGACAAGGAGGGCGGCCGTGACAGCCTGAGAATAGACCTGGCGTCCGATCTCTACAATGTGGCCGTCGATCTCGAGCTCGCCATGAAGAATCCGGGTTCGGACCATGACGTCGTGCTGAAGAGCGGCGACAGGATAGTGATACCTGAATATTCCGGAACGGTGCGCGTGATAGGCGAGGTGATGTTCCCCAACGCCGTCACATACTCCGAGGGCAAGTCCGTGAAATATTATGTGGACGCCGCCGGCGGCTACAGCACTAACGCCAAGCGGTCAAAGGCCTACATAGTCTATATGAACGGATCGGCCGCCCGGTTCGGCGCCGCCGGAGCCAAGGTGGAGCCCGGGTGCACCATAGTCGTGCCCGCGAAGCCGGAACGCGACAAGATGACGATAGGCGAACTGTCCGCGATGACCAGCGCCTCCAGCTCGATAGTTTCTATAATTGCATTGCTTGCTAACCTGTTCATGTAAGATGGAAGAGAAGAACAACATAACGGAAGAGCAGTACGAGGAGATAGACCTGATGGAACTTCTGCGCAAGCTCCTGAAGAACTGGAAACTGATACTCAAATGGTGCGGGGTGGCCGCCGCGATAGGGCTGGTGGTCGGCTTCAGCATCCCCAGGCAGTACACGGTGACCGTGAGCCTCGCGCCTGAGTTCGTGTCGCGCGGAAGCTCATCCCTCGCTTCGCTTGCTTCCTTTGCCGGAATAAACCTCAACAATGTGTCGACATCCGACGCGGTGTATCCTGACCTGTATCCCGACATAGTCGCGTCGACGCCTTTCATGATAGAGCTCTTTTCCGTCCCGGTGGAGTTCAGCCATAAGGACGAGACCGTCTCTACGGACATGTACGACTACATGAAGAACTATACGAAGTCTCCATGGTGGTCCTATGTGGTCAGCGCCCCGATGAAAGCTCTCGGCTGGTTCACGGGCCTGTTCCGCGAGAAGGAGGAGAAAGTCGAAGGCTATGCCGGCATGGACCCCGCGGCCCTGACCCTGGAGCAGCAGAACATATGCAAGGCTCTCAGTGACAATATCAGCATAAGCGTCGATAGCAAGACAGCGGAAATCACGGCCGAAGTCACCATGCAGGACCCGGACGTGGCGGCAGAACTGGCTACCGAACTTATAGACAAACTGCAGGAGTATGTGACAGCATACAGGACCGAGAAGTCGCGCAAGGACCTGAACTACTATCAGGAACTCTACGACGAAGCCAAGGCTGTCTATTATGAGTCACAGCAGGCTTATGCGAAATATGTCGACGCCAACCAGGGGGTTGTAAGGCAGAGCGTGCTGATAGAGCAGGAGCGCCTGCGCCATGAGATGGAGCTGAACAGCACTCTCTATACCGCCTGCGCCCAGCAGCTGCAGACGGCCAAGGCCAAGGTGCAGATGGAAACTCCCGTCTTCGCCGTGATCGACCCTCCCACCAGACCGCTGCGCCCGAGCAAGCCTTCGAAGATGATGACCCTCATAGCGTTCATCTTCCTCGGCGGTGTCTGCTCATGCGTATGGGTGCTCTGGGGCCGCGAATGGACGCAGAATTTCAGGAAGACGATGAATGACGGCTCTGACGCTGACGGAAAGCCGGACGGACCGGAAGACGCCGGAAATAAAAAGTAGAACAGGCTTCAATTGGCGGAGGAGAACATAGAAATCAGAGGCGCCAGAGTCAATAATCTCAAGAATCTGTCGCTGGACATACCGAGAGGTGAATTTGTCGTGGTGACCGGGATATCCGGTTCCGGCAAGTCTTCTCTCGTGTTCGATACATTGTACGCCGAAGGGCAGCGGCGCTTTTCCGAGAGCCTGTCATCGTATGCGCGGCAGTTTCTGGGCCGCATGACCAAGCCCGACGTCGACTCGATAGAAGGCATTCCTCCTGCGATAGCCATCGAGCAGAAGGTCACGACGCGGAATCCGCGTTCCACCGTCGCCACCACGACCGAGATCTATGACTATCTCCGGCTGCTGTTCGCCCGGGTCGGACATACTTTTTCCCCCGTATCCGGAAAGGAGGTCCATAAGGACTCGGTGGATTCCGTGATGGCCTGGCTGTCCTCGCGTCATTCTACCTGCTATGTGCTATCCGACCTTAAATGGGCGCAGCGTGACGACAAGGTCGAGCTCATGCTGGGCTTGAAGGAGGACGGATTCAACCGCCTGTTCGCGGACGGCATGCCGCTGCGTATCGATGAGATGCTGCAGAAGGACGGTGACTATCCGGAGGACGTATGGCTGCTGGTCGACCGTGTCCGCATGCCCGAAAGCGGGGATATGGATGCGGATACCCGCGCCCGCCTCCAGTCTTCGCTCGCCACAGCCTTTTCGAAAGGCGGCGGGGACATGGCCATAGCCGAGGAGGGCGGCGGACTGCAGCGTTTCTGCAGCCGTTTCGAACTTGACGGCATCGTTTTCCGCGAACCCGACGAGTATCTTTTCAGTTTCAACTCCCCTTTGGGCGCGTGTCCGGTCTGCGGCGGCCTCGGGAAGATCATCGGAGTCAGCGAGGATCTCGTGATTCCCGACAAGACAAAGAGCATATATGACGGGGCCATTGCCTGCTGGCGCGGCGAGAAGATGGGCTGGTTCAAGGATCATCTGATAAAGGTCGCGGACAGATACGGCATACCGGTGTTCGAGCCGTACTGCAATCTTTCCGAGAAGGTCAGGAAGCTTATCTGGGATGCGCATTCTGTCGAGGGGGACGATAACTCCCTCGTCGGCATCAAGGAATTCTTCGACTGGGTGGAGACCCAGCGCTACAAGATACAGTTCAAATACATGCTCTCCCGTTTCAGCGGACGCACGGAATGCCGCGCCTGCGGGGGAAGCCGTCTGCGCAAGGAGGCTCTCTGGGTGCGCGTGGACGGGAAGAACATTCACGAGGTGCTCTCGATGAATGTCGATTCGGCTCTGGAGTTCTTCCGCAGCCTGCACCTGTCGGACTCCGAGCGCGAGGTGGCGGCCGAACCGCTCTCCGAGATAATCTCGCGTCTCGAATGCATCAGGGATGTGGGGCTGTCGTACCTGACGCTCAACCGGGCATGCAATACGCTTTCGGGTGGAGAGAGCCAGCGCATAAACCTTGTCACGGCGCTCGGCTCCAGCCTCGTCGGCTCGATGTATATCCTGGACGAGCCGAGCATAGGGCTGCATCCCCGCGATACGGAGAAGCTCATAGGCGTGCTGCGGCGTCTGCGCGACATAGGCAACACAGTGATAGTCGTGGAGCACGACGAGGAGATAATGCGCGCCGCCGACCTGCTTATCGACATGGGCCCGCTGGCCGGCAGTGAAGGCGGAGAAGTGGTGTTTTCCGGAAAACTCGGGGACAGCCTCCCGCAGGACGCCGTGGGAAGATCGGTCACTCTGCAATATCTTTCCGGACTGCGCGGCCGCTATCGCCGCGAGCGTCGCGGCTGGCAGTATTCCATCACCGTCAAGGGCGCGATGGAGCACAATCTCAAGGATATAGACGTGCGCTTCCCGCTCGGTGTGCTGACCGTGGTCAGCGGAGTCTCGGGTTCGGGGAAATCATCACTGGTGGGCGACATCCTGTATCCGGCTCTGTATCGCCGCATCCATGATTCCGGTGACCAGCCGGGGGCCTTCCGCGGTCTGGCCGGCAATCTGGACAGGATAACGCGGGTCGAATATGTCGACCAGAATCCCATAGGGCGCAGTTCGCGTTCGAACGCCGTCACCTATCTGAAGGCATATGACGATATACGGAAACTGCTTTCGGAGCAGCAGTATGCGAGAATCAACGGTTTCGGGCCGAACTATTTCTCCTTCAACACCGACGGAGGACGCTGTCCGGAATGTCAGGGCGAGGGGGTCGTGAGGATAGAGATGCAGTTCATGGCCGATGTGGAGATGGTCTGCGAGGAGTGCGGCGGAAGGCGTTTCAAGCCGGAGGTGCTGGAAGTGCGTTACAGGGGAAAGAATGTCGACGACATTCTCAACATGAGCGTCGACGAGGCCATCGAGTTCTTCGGCGCGGGGAAGGAGATGGAATCGCAGTCGGTCGCCGACAAGCTCCGTCCGCTCAGGGATGTCGGGCTCGGCTACATCAAGCTCGGGCAGAGCAGCTCGACGCTCTCGGGCGGCGAGAGCCAGAGGATAAAGCTGGCGTACTTCCTGTCCGTCAGCAAGAATTCCGGCAAGCCGGAGAGAATAATGTTCATTTTCGACGAACCGACGACCGGCCTGCATTTCTATGATGTCGAGAAGCTGCTCAAAGCCTTCGACGTGCTGCTGCGGGGCGGACATTCGCTCGTGGTGGTGGAACATAATCCCGATGTGATAAGGTCGGCCGACTGGATCATCGACCTCGGCCCCGACGCCGGGGACGCCGGTGGCCGGGTGGTGTTCGAAGGCACGCCGGAGGATCTGAAGAAGACAGACACTTTTACGGCGAGGTATATATGACGGAGAGGATTGCAGCGCTGACCATGGTCAGGAACGATGCAACGGAGAGAGTGGCGACACGCATCAAATATTCAAGGTGTTTTGAGACAGAGAAAGCGATATAATATTAATTGAAATATGAAAAAACTCGACAATTCTACTTTAATCAGCGTCATAGTCCCGGTTTTCAATGTAGAGAAGTATCTCGATCGTTGCATAGAGTCCATCTGCGCGCAGACATACAGGAATCTCGAGATAATTCTGGTGGATGACGGATCCACGGATTCTTCCGGAAAGAAGTGTGACAGCTGGGCGTTGAAGGATTCACGGATAAAGGTGCTGCATGTCGAGAACGGCGGACAGGGCAGGGCCCGAAACATCGGGCTCGATGTCGCGAGAGGGGAGCTGATCGGATTCGTGGACAGCGACGACTATATCGACGGCGATATGTACAGTTTCCTCTATGACCTTATGGTCGGATACGACGCCGACATCAGCGTGTGCGGCTTTTATTTCGAGGAGAACGGGAAGAACCGCAGCAGGACTCGGCTGAATGTCCCTCATACATATGGCCGGGACGAGAGCCTCGCCCTCATCGTCAAGGACAGGTTGCTCATGAACTATATGTGGGACAAACTCTACAGGCGCGAGCTCTTCGACGGACTCAGGTTCGAGGAAGGCGTGATATTCGAGGACATAAAGTTTATGTACAAGATACTGTATCGGATCGACAGGATTGTCATATTCGACCGCTTCAAGTACCATTATGTCCAGAGGAAGGGAAGCACCATCAACCCCAAGTACAAGCCCAGCGTGAACCAGGCATACTTTGTGGCGGTATTCGAGCAGCTGGGCTATCTGATAGCGCACGGTCAGGCTGATGCCGTCCGCCCCATGTTGCGCAGATGCCTGCACGCTACCAAGCGCCTGATCCTTACTGACGGTACCGACGGGCAGGTAAGGGAGAATCTCAGATGTCTGCAGCCGTATATAGCTTCAGGATATCTGCGCGCGGGTCTATCCAACAGCTATAAATATTGGATGCTCGACAAGCATCTCCAGTTATATAAGAGGCTGTACAGATTGAGCAAAGGCCGATTGAGGGGAATGTGACGCGATGCGCCTGACACCGGGCTCGGGCAGTGTCCGGATGGGTGGCCGGGGATCTGAAAAAAAACATACCTTTACGGCGAGATATATATATGACGAAGAGGATTGCAGCGCTGACCATGGTCAGGAACGATGAATTCTTTCTGCGCAAGTGGGTCGTCTATTACGGCCGCGAGCTTGGAAAGGAGAACCTGTATGTCGTGTTCGACGGGCTGGACCAGAATGTCCCGGATTTCTGCGCCGGGGTCAATGTCGAGGTCGTGGAGCATGTGCAGGGCAATGTGCGCGAGGCTGACCGGGGCAGGATCGACCTGCTTTCGGAGCGGGCAGACAGGCTTTTCGCCCGTTACGACATGGTCATAGGCACGGATGTGGACGAATTCCTGGTGGTGGACCCGCTCGACGGAAGGAGTCTGGCGGAGTTCCTGTCGCAGACGCAGACCCGGCTGCCGTCAATTTCCGGACTCGGCATCGATGTGGGGCAGAAACTGGGCGAGGAGGGAGCGATAGACGCCTCCCGGCCTTTTTTGAGCCAGCGCGGCTATGCGAAGCTGTCGACTCGTTACAGCAAGGCGAGCGTGCTGCTGCGTCCCGTGGCCTGGGGTTCGGGTTTCCACAGGACCCGCAAGGGAAATTTCCATATAGTCAGGAATCTGTATCTTTTCCATTTCGGCTGTGTCGATCTGGATCGTATCAAGGCCAAGATGAATGACGGAGAACTTGCGGCGGCAGGATGGACGCGGCATCTGCGCAAGCGTGCAGGAACGATTTTCCTTGTGAGCCGCGTGCCGGCACGCGGCTGGGACGGAACCGTGGCATGGGCGCGCAGGATTCAGAATGCGGTGCGGCCGCCGTACGCATGGAACAAGCCCGCTATGTTCGAGTTGAAGATAGTGGTGCGTATTCCGGAGAGGTTTTCCGCAATCGTATGAAAGTTTTTGGGAATCGAATTCTTACTGTATCATGAATCTTTCAAGACTGAAGCTTGGAACCTCGATATTGCTGAAGGGGCATATTCTGAACCCGCTCTGGCACTCCCGCTCCGAAAGGAGCAGGGTGAGGTGTGCCGTGACAAGGGACGCGGTGGGGAAGTATCTGGAGCGCTATGTGCCCGAATTCCGCGATGTCCGGCCGGACGACGGAATTGTTGGCGAGGCGCGTGAGCCGGAGCGCATCTTCAGTATCTGGCTGCAGGGCGAGAAGCAGGCTCCGTCCATAGTCAGGGCCTGCTGGCGCAGCATGCGGGCTAATTCGGAAAGGGAACTTGTGGTGCTGGATGCCGGCAATGTCCTCGAATGGACGGACCTTCCGGGATATGTGGTCGACAAATGGAGGCGCGGGCTCATCCGTCCGGCGCATTTCGCGGATATCTGCCGCATCGATCTTCTTTACCGTCATGGCGGATTCTGGCTGGATGCCACCGATTTCATCGTTGCGGAACTGCCGGAATGGATTGCAGCCCAGGATTTCTTCGTATTTATGTCCGGAGAGAAGGTGAAAGGCTGGTACTCGTATATACAGAATTGCTTCATCCGGGGACGGAAGGGGAATTACCTGCTCAAGGCCTGGCGGGAAGCGGTGCTGGCGTACTGGAAGCATGAAAATTCAGTTGTGGATTATTTCGTGCACCAGCTGCTATTCCGCAAGGTAACGGAATGCAACCCGCTCGCGGGGGAGCTGTTCGCGAAGATGCCGAAGGTCGTGCAGGAACCTACCCATACCGTATGGTTCGGTCATGCTTCCGAACCTTTCGACGAGGAGCTGTTCCGGAATCTGACGGCTGCGGCGGCATTCCAGAAGACCGAATACAAGTCATCGAATGCCAGGGACCCGTTGCCGGGCAGTTTTGCCGATGTGATGCAGAAGATGTATCTTTGAGCAATGCCCTTCAGGTATCTCAAGTATCTGCTTCGGAGGATGGGGAGCCGTAGCGCCTGATCTTCTTTTCCAGTTTTTCGGTGAAAGGCTGCATGAACCTTTCCGCCCATGCCTGCCGCTGCATGTTTCCTGCTTTCTCTTCATAGAGCCTGTCTGCGGCTGCGATTGCGATCTTGAGACTCCGTATCCTGTACTGCTGCTTCGATGAGGCTATGTAGCTCGCGCTGTTTGGATAATAGTAATATAAGGGAAGGTTTATGATGGTGGCGCTGCTGATATTGAGCAGCACTTCGCCCCACCAGGGGAAATCCTCGTAGATTATGCCTTTTATGAATCTGATGTGTCTGACTGCGGAACTTCTGTAGAGGCATCTCCAGGGCTGGCAGTGTTTGACCGCCCATCGTTTCGGGCCTCCTGGAATCCTGCCGTCAGAACGTTCCGTGACCCAGTCGAAGATGTTGTCGGCCCTGACGCTTTCCACGGACTCCGCGTCATATCTGCGGTAATTCATTACAGCCGGGTCTTTCAGCCCCAGGAAGTGCCGTATCATGAGTCTGGCCCGGTAGCTTCTGTCATAGGTGAAAGCCACGAGGTCGGACTTGTCGCGTCTGGCGGCTGCCAGGCATATCTCCATCGTCTGCGGATGGAGGAAGTCATCGCTGTCGACGAACATGAGGTACTCTCCGGAGATAAGTTCCATGGCGTCGTTCCTGGCCTGTGATACGCCTTCGTTGCGCTTGTGGAGTATCTTGAATCTGGAATCCGACGCGGCATGACGGTCCAGCACGGCGGCGCTTCCATCCTTGCTGCCGTCGTCCACGCAGATTGCCTCCCAGTCGGCGAAGGTCTGTGCTCTCAGGCTGCCGAGGCATCTTGTCAGGAATTTTTCCGCATTATATACCGGAATGATTACCGAAATCGTTGCCATATCTGCCGTTTTCTGCCGAAGGCAAATATACGCAGAAGCCGAGAGCAATGCAAGCTTGCTTGCAATTGCCGAGGCGCAGCCGTATATGTGGCCGCCAGGCCAAATATCGCAGAAGCCGGGCGCAATTGCCCTATCCGCTTTGCCTGGAGCGTTAATGATCCGTCATTTCTGCCCTTTTCTCTTGATGGTGTGCTTCAGCTTCAGGACGGCGAAGTTGACTTCAATCTCGGTTTCGGTTTCATCGGTCTTCATGTCCTCGCCGAACAGGTCGGCCATGATTTCCCCGCTTTTCTGCATGAGGGACTTTTGGCGGAACTTGTCCGAACTGTCAGCCATCTCGCCGATCGTGCGTGATAGCTCCCGGAGTTTGGCGAAGGCCTCGATGATGGCGATGGCGGTGCGGGTGGCGCGCTCGCCCTTGAGTATGGTTGCGAGCATATAGAGACCCTTTTCGGTGAAGGCTTTTGGGAGAGTTGGAGAGTATTTCAGTTTTGGGTTATCGAAATTTTCGATAACCTTGACCTTCTCCTCCCTTGTCAGCTGGAACACATACCCCTCGGGAAATTTGTCCGGATTGTTCTTTACGGCCTCGTTTATCCTCATGGTCTCCACCCCGTAGAGGACGGCGACATTACTGTCGAGGATGACCTTCTCCCCGTGCAGTTCGATTATGTAATCCTCGACTGAATCGAATTTTACGATGTCTTCCATATTCTGTGGAGTTACAGCCTCCCTTGGTTTCCCTGCGCCTTGTCTTCGTATATCTTGAAGCGGCAGGAGTCCGGGCCTCCTATCGTGATGTCCGCGAGCAGTTTCGTACCACGGCCGAATGCCGGCAGCTCGGCCGTGAAAGTGCATGGTTCGCCGAGTATCGTGCATTCCAGCTCCAGCGAGGTCCTGATTCCGCCTATGCCGGAGTGGTCGGTTTCATTGGGATAGCAGTACAAGGTCGTCCCCGGCTCCTGCGTGAACATTCCTATGTCGAAGGGAAGTTCCTGCCACTCGCCGTAGTCCATGAATTCGGTGGGGACGAATCCGTCCTCCTGCATTACCGCGGCATAGCTGTTCAGGTTGACGAGCCGTACCCTCGGGCTTTCCGCAAGCTCATAGTTCTCCATGCTGTTGCTTATGGAGCTGATCTCCACTTCGCAGAGCAGAGGAAACAGCGTTATTTCCCCGTTGTTCCTGACTGTGGCGCACTGCCCGCTCATGACAGGCAGAGCGGTATCCTCGTCGCTGAAATCGTATCCGAGCCCCTTGAGCGAGTCGTACCTGTCCAGAGCGACGGGACTGAGGGCCCTGGATGAGTTAGCCACAGCGGCGACCAGCTTTTCGCCAGCCGTGGTCATTATTTCCACTGAATCCGGGAGTTCTTCAAATGTCATCATCTTTTCCAGGCTCCTCGTGCCCTCGCTCTTGTAGACGAGCACTTGAAGAGACTTCACCGGATATTCGCAGGCGCTGCCGAACTTAAGTACCGTGAGCGTTGAATCCACGACGGCCGCCTCCTCTCCGCCGGAGGACGGCGACGGCAGCTTTTTGCAGGATATGCTGAAAAAAGCCGGCAGCAAAACAAGCAAGCTAAGCAATAAGGTCAAGAAGATGTTCCGGCGCACGGGCAGAATGTCCGTTGGCTGAGACCGGTTGGGATTGAGTTGCCGGCTTTTTTGTGTTCTGAAGTCTTTCATTGTCATTCTGGTCCTGAAGTCTTTCGCATGGCAAATGTATGATGTCTTTCCTGCGGTCCGAGCGTTTCATAAGAAACATTTCCGTCTTTTTTACGATTCTTAGCATGGATTCATCTTTTTTAACAAATTCGTGTTGTCCTCTCAGGTGCGCGGGACTGCCTCCCCCGGAGGTTCCGCTGCGCTTGCATCGCATGCAAGCGTACCTTCAATGATGCTCAACCTCCATTTCATTCCGGTTGGCAGCTTCGTTGGTTCGATTTGCAAGCAAATCTCCCTGACACGCCCGCTGCACCGCTGACGCGGTCTCCGCTCACTGCCGCGGACGGCAAGCCTCCGGGGGAGGCAGTCCCGCGCACCTGACGTTCGGCACAGTCCGGACGCAGCATTTCAGTCTTAAGGGCCTTTCATAAAATCCTCCGGCCGGATGCCGGTCCGGCCATGAAGCGGAGAAAAAAGAAAGACGGCCTCTCGCAAGGTCGTCTTTCCAGTAGTATGCTGCGGCGAAACTATGCGCCGAAGTTGTCGTAGAGGATGTTCTCCGTGGGAACTCCGAGAGAATCGAGCAGATTGTTGACGGAAGCCACCATCATCGGAGGGCCGCACATGAAGTACTTGATGTCCTCGGGCGTCTCGTGGTTCTTGAGATAGGTCTCGTACATCACATTGTGCACGAAGCCCGGAGTGTACTTGACACCTGCTGCGTCGGCTGCCGGATCGGGACGGTCGAGGGCGAGGTGGAACTTGAAGTTCGGGAACTCCTTCTCGAGCTCAGCGAAGTCCTCGAGGTAGAAAGCCTCCACGAGCGCGCGTGCTCCGTAGAAGAAGCTGACCTTGCGTCCGGTCTTCAGGGTCTTGAACAGCTGCATGATGTGACTGCGCAGGGGAGCCATTCCGGCGCCGCCGCCCACGAAGATGTATTCGAGATCTTCGGGGTCGTTCTCAGGCAGAAGGAACTCGCCGAAAGGACCGCTGATCATCACCTTGTCGCCGGGCTTGCGGGTGAACACATAGGTGGAACCTACGCCGGGGTTCACGGGCAGGAGCTTGGGTCCCTGCTCCTTCGGCACGCTGCGGTCGAAAGGAGGGGTGGCGATACGCACATTGAGCTTGATGATGCCCTTCTCTCCGGGATACGAAGCCATCGAGTAGGCCCTTACGGTCGGCTCGGGATTGTTGCCTTCAAGATTGAAGAAACCGTACCTGTCCCAGTCCTTCCTGTATTCGGGCTCGACTTCGATGTCCTTGAAGCTCAGGTGATATTCCGGAATGTCTATCTGTATGTACTCGCCGCTCTTGAACTCGAGGTGCTCGCCTTCGGGGAGCTTGACCACGAATTCCTTGATGAAGGTGGCCACGTTCTTGTTGGAAATCACCTCGCACTCGAGCTTCTTGACTGACAAGGCGGATTCAGCGACCTTGATCTTGAGGTTGTCCTTCACCTTGACCTGGCAGCCCAGACGCCATCCGTCCTTGATCTGCTTGCGGTTGAAGAAACCTACCTCGGTGGGAAGTATCTCGCCGCCGCCCTCGAACACCTGGACCTTGCACTGGCCGCAGTTGGCCTTGCCGCCGCAGGCCGAGGGGAGGAAGATCTTCTCGTTGGCGAGAGTCGCCATGAGGCTGTTGCCGGGGTTCACGTCAAGGACCTTCTTGCCGTCGTTGATGTCTATCTTGATGGTACCCTTCGGGGTGATGGCGTCCTTGACGACAAGGAGCAGGATCACGAGGAAGAGGGTGACTATTACGATAATCGCTACCGCTGATAAAACTGTTGCACTCATATCTCCGTCCTCCTAAAGTTGAATACCCATGAAAGTCATGAATGCAAGTCCCATCAGACCTACGGTGATGAAGGTCACGCCTATGCCCCTGAGGGGTTTGGGTACGTTGCAGTAGCTCATCTTCTCGCGTATCGCGGCGAGGCAGACTATCGCGAGATACCAGCCTATACCTGAACCGAGGGCGTACACTATTGATTCGCCGCAGTTCACGAAGTCTCTCTGCTGCATGAAGAGCGAACCGCCGAGGATGGCGCAGTTCACAGCGATCAGCGGCAGGAAGATTCCGAGTGAGGAGTACAGGTTGGGCAGGAACTTCTCGACTATCATCTCGACGAGCTGGGTGAATGCCGCAACCACGGCGATGAAGATGATCAGGGCGAGGAAGCTCAGGTCGACGTCGGCGAACTGAGGTCCGAGCCATGACAGGGCGCCGGGAGTCAGCATGTACTTGTTCAGCAGGTAGTTGATGGGCAGGGTGAAGACCAGCACGAAAATTACAGCGAGGCCGAGGCCGTGGGCTGTCTTGACATTCTTCGATACCGCCAGGTATGAGCACATACCGAGGAAGTACGAGAATATCATGTTGTCAATGAAGATTGACTTTACGAACAAACTTAGATATTCCATAGGGCTACGCTGTTATTTTTCCTGAAGGTCCTTGTAGATTGCCCTGTGCACCCAGATTACGCAGCCGAGCAGAATCAGCGCGAAGGGAGGCAGGATCACGAGGCCGTTGGGCTCGTATCCGGCAGGGAGAACCTGCATTCCGAACAGGGTGCCGCTTCCGAGAAGCTCGCGGAAGAAGGCGACGATCACGAGTATGAGTCCGTATCCCACGCCGTTGGCGAGACCGTCAAGCAGTGAGGGGATGGGCTTGTTGCCGAGGGCGAAGGCCTCGATGCGGCCCATGACTATGCAGTTGGTGATGATCAGTCCGATATAGACCGAAAGCTGCTTCTCCACGGGATACATGTAGGCTTTCAGGACCTGATCCACGAGAATCACCATGAGCGCGACCACTACGAGCTGTACGATGATGCGCACGCGGTTTGGAATCGTGTTCCTTATGATGGAACATACGAAGCTTGACAATCCTGTGACGATGGTCACGGAGAGAGCCATCACGCAGGCCCCGTTGAGCTGTACGGTAACTGCAAGCGAAGAGCAGATACCGAGAATCAGCACGGCGATGGGGTTGTCCCTGAATATGGGGTTGATTATTGTTTCTTTCAATTTGCTCATAACTTATTCCTCCGTCGCTGTTGACGCCTCTGCAGTTGCATTGCCGGCTGCAGCAGCTTTGACAAGATAATTGCTGTAAGCTCCGATCCAGAGGTCGATTCCGACATCGAGTCCGCGGCATGTCATGGTCGAGCCGCTGATTGCGTCGACGGCGTGCATGTCACCCTCGGGAGCTCCGCCCTTGACTATGTCGAAGGGGTTGGCCGCGTTTTCGAGGTTGAATGACTTGCCTATGAACTGGGCCTGGAATTCAGGGTCGTCCTTGATCTTCGAACCGAGTCCCGGAGTCTCGCCGCTGTGGTCGAAATATACGCCGAGAATGGTGCTGTAGTCCTTGTCGAGGGCGATGTATCCCCAGACGGGACCCCAGAGGCCCGCACCGTAGATGGGTATCACGGTCGCTCCGGACTTGAATCTGTAGACGGGAAGCGTGGCCTCGCCGTGATTCTTGATCGCTATGTCCTGGGGCTTGAAGTTGTCGACGAGCTCGATGTTGTCCTTGTCGGTCCTGAGGTCTGCGACCTTGTCGCCGTCGAGGTTCACGGTGAAGGCTTCTTCAATGTTCTCGGAGTATTTCACGAGCACATTGTCGTTGCCTATCTCCTGGAACTCGTCCATGGTTCCGAGCCCGGCGGCCACCATCATCTGGGACAAGGTCTCCGCCTTGATGTTGGCTGTCTGCATCGGCTTGAAGGCCATTGCGGCGACAGCGAGCACGGCAGCCACTATCACGACTACCACAGCCGTATATATAATGGTATAAACGTTACTGTTCGTATTCATGGCTTATGCTGCTTTAAGTTTCTTGGCCTTGCGTGAAAGGTGCGCGTTGATCACGAGATGGTCGATGAGCGGTGCGAAGGTGTTGGCAAGCAGTATCGCGAGCATCATTCCTTCCACGTATCCGGGGTTGAAGAGCCTTACCATCAGGCAGAGCGCTCCTATGAGTATTCCGTAGATCCACTTGCCGCATTCGGTCTGGGCGGAAGTCACGGGGTCGGTGGCCATGAAGACCGCACCGAAGGCGAAGCCGCCGTAGATGAGCTGCATGTAGCAGGGAACCTTGCTTATGCCGGCAAGGTCACCTATGAGACCGACTGCAAGCGCTCCGATGACTGTTCCCGCCATGATTTTCCAACTGGCCACTCCGGTCCAGATCAGGATGATGGCTCCAAGCAGGATGGCGATCACCGAGGTCTCTCCGACAGAGCCGGGAACGGTTCCGATGAAGAGGTCCCAGAAGCCCGTGCCGTACTGCGCGGGGGCGCCGTCAAGCGCGAGAGGGGTCGCTCCGGTGAATCCGTCGATCACGGTGTCGGTCTTCCTGAGGCTGATCCAGCACTCGGAACCCGACATGTAGCTCGGGTAGGAGAAGAACAGGAACGCGCGCGTAAGCAGAGCGGGGTTCCAGATGTTCATTCCGGTGCCGCCGAACACTTCCTTGCCGAAGATGACGGCGAACGCAACCGCAATGGCGAGCATCCAGAGAGGGATGTCGACCGGCACTATGAGCGGGATGAAGAAGCCCGACACGAGGAAACCCTCGCTGACCTCCTCTCCGCGTATCTGGCATGCGGCGAACTCGATGCCGAGACCCACCACATACGATACGATGTAGAGAGGCAGCACCTTGAGGAAGCCGTACCAGAAATTTCCGAGGATGTTCAGTCCCGTGTCGCCTATCGCCAGGCTGTGCTGGTAGCCGACGTTCCACATTCCGAACAGGGCTGCGGGCGCGGCGGCGATCAGGACTATGATTAGAATTCGCTTGAGGTCTATGGCATCGCGCACGTGCGACCCGCTGCGGGTCACGGTGCCGGGAACGCGGAGGAATGTCTCAAAAGCGTCCACGGTGGAGTGCAGCCAGTGCAGTTTGCCTCCTTTTTCAAAAATCTTGTTCATACTTCTAAGCCATTTCCTTCAGCATAAGGTCGATGCCTTTTGCTATGATTTCCTGAATGTTGTTCTTGCTGGGGTCTACGAACTCGCAGACTGCGAGATCCTCCGGCAGAACTTCATAGATTCCGAACTGCTCCATCTTCTCGATTTCTCCCGCCAGGCAGGCCTTGGTAAGATAGATGGGATAGATGTCCATGGGAAGCACCTTCGCATAATAGCCGTCGTTCATCAGGAACGCTCGCACGCCTCCGTGGAGATTGGTGTCCATGTCGTATTTCCTCTTCGGCGTCAGCCATGAGAAGTAGCTGTGGTCCGTGCTGAACTGCTTCCAGCGCAGGGGGCGGAGCCATCCGAGAAGCTCCCTTTCGGTGCCTTCGCGCAGCAGCGTGATCTGGTTGTCGAAGAAACCGAGATAGCCGTCGACGCCTTCGTTGCGTCCGCTGAGCACGTTTCCGCTTACGAAGCGGGTCTCGGGGGCGTTGCTGCCGTAGAATCCCGCAAGCTCCTTCATGGGCATGCCCGGAAGAGTCTCGACATAGGACGGCTCGATGGCCATGGGACCGCATACCGCGACCTTGCGGCGCATGTCATAGCGTCCCTTGGTGAACAGTTTTCCGATGGCCGCGAGTCCGAGCAGGGACACCGTCCATACGGTGTCGCCCTTGCGGATGGGCCTGATGTGGCTGATCTGCACTCCCACATTTCCGGCCGGGTGCTTTCCCTTGAAGAAATGCGCATGCACTCCGCTGAGCTTCCTGAGTTCCGACGCGGGATCGCCGTCGGCGTCGTAGGATACATGAACTTCGCCGTCGGTGAGCTTTGAGAGGGCGTTGATTCCGGCCTGGATGTTCTTGACCTCCGACGCGAAGCAGAAGTCTCCGTCGGCTGCCAGGGGAGCCGAATCAAAGGCTGAAACGAAGATGTTGGACGGCCTGACCGCCGGGTCGGCGACGATGCCGTAGGGGCGCTGGATGATCCAGGGCCAGAGACCGCTTTCGAGCAGAGCCGCGGTGATCTCTCCCGCATCCATGGAGGCGGGATCCTTGACGCCGAAGTCGATGCACTTCTGTTCGTCGTCCGCCTCGATGAGGACTGCCAGCAGCTTGCGCTTCTCGCCCCTGACCAGAGCCTTCACCGTTCCGCTGACCGGAGAGGTGAGGAGTATGTCGGGGTTCTTTTTGTCCGCAATGACGGGAGAACCGCAGAGCACGGAATCCCCCTCCTTGACCAGAAGTCTCGGAAGAAGACCCTTGAAATCGGTCGGCCTGACCGCAGTAATGCCCGGTGCAATCGCCTTTGAGACACGAAGTTCTGCTTCTCCTCCGATGGGGATGTTCAGACCTTTTTTCAAAACGATGTTCTGTGACATTTAGTATGACAATTTTAGGATATGCAAAATGCGCTGCGAAGATAGCCAATTTTTTCGTAATTTCGCGGGCTATGGAGCAGAAAGTGAATGCAGTTTTCGAGGGGCTGAACGAGGAGCAGAGAAATGCCGTCAGCTGCACCGGAGGCCCCGTGCTCATAGTCGCCGGAGCCGGTTCCGGAAAGACCAGGGTGCTGACGAGCAGGATAGCCCTCCTGCTCTCCGAAGGAGCGGATCCGTCCAGGATACTCGCGCTGACCTTCACCAAGAAGGCGGCCGGCGAGATGAAGGAGAGAATAGAGGCGATGGTCGGCGGCCGGGGCGCCCGCAGGCTCGTGATGGGCACCTTCCATGCGGTGTTCGTCCGCTTCCTGCGGGAGTATGCCGCGTTTCTCGGCTATCCCGAGCGTTTCGTGATCTATGACACGGCCGATTCCCAGAGCGCGATGAAGGCCTGCATCAAGGAGCTTCAGCTCGACGACAAGGTGTACAAGCCCCGCGAGGTGCTGTCCCGCATCTCGATGGCCAAGAACAACCTCGTGACGGTGACCGGCTACCGCGCCAACCGCGAACTGCTGATCGCCGATTCGCACGCCCGCAAGCCGCGTCTGTGCGACCTCTACGAGCTCTATCAGAAGAAGCTCAAGGAATCGGGGGTCATGGACTTCGACGACATCCTGCTGAACATGAACATCCTGCTGCGCGACAACAAGGACGCCCTGCAGGCCATTTCCGAGCGCTTTCTGTATATCATGGTGGACGAGTACCAGGACACCAACTACGCCCAGTACCTGATACTCAAGAAACTCTCGCAGGCGCACCGCAACATCTGCGTCGTGGGCGACGACAGCCAGTCCATCTACGCGTTCCGCGGCGCCAAGATAGAGAACATACTGAACTTCAAGAAAGACTATCCCGACTGCCATGTGTTCCGTCTGGAGCGGAACTACCGGTCCACATCCACGATAGTGGACGCCGCGAACACGCTGATAGCGCACAACGAGGGGCGCATACCGAAGGAGTGCTATGCGGTGGGGGAGACCGGTGAGAAGATACGCATACTCAAGGCCTACACCGAGCAGGACGAGGCGATGAACATAGTCTCCGAGATAATCGCCCGCGTGCGTTCCGATCATGCGCAATACAGGGATTTCGCGGTGCTGTACCGCACCAATTCGCAGTCGCGCGCTATCGAGGAGCAGCTGCGGCGCCGCAATATCCCGTATATGATATATTCGGGCAATTCCTTCTTCGAACGGGCCGAAGTCAAGGATATGATGGCGTATTTCAAGCTCTGCATCAATCCGGACGACAACGAGTCATTCCGCAGGGTCGTGAACAAGCCGGCCAGGGGCATAGGCGGAGTCACCATGAACTCCGTCGAGGAGACCGCCGGACGGAAGGGCATATCGTTCTACCGCGCGGCACAGGAGACGCCCAAGGTGAAGCCGTTCTGCGACATGATAGCGCGGCTCGCGGCGCAGATAGCCGTGACCGACGCCCACGACATGGCAGTCCGCATAGCTGACGAGAGCGGTCTGTATGCATCCTACAAGGCCGACACATCCATCGAGGGTCTCACCCGCGTCGCGAATCTCGACGAGCTCCTCAATTCCACGGCGGCCTTCGTCGAGGAGCGGCAGGAGGAGGCCATGGATGCCGACGAGCTGCAGGAGCCGGGGGCCGGAATGCCCTTGTTCACCCTGGACGACTATGTCGAGAACGTCTCGCTGCTCAGCAACGTCGATGTCAGCTCCGACGAGAATGACGACAACAAGGTCGCCCTGATGACCGTGCATTCGGCCAAGGGGCTGGAATTCCCTTATGTGTTCATCGCCGGTCTTGAGGAGAACCTGTTCCCGAGCCTGTCCATGCTTTCGTCGCGCAGCGACGTGGAGGAGGAGCGCCGGCTGTTCTATGTCGCCATGACGAGGGCGGAGAAGGCCGTCACCCTGTCGTTCGCCGGCACGCGGATGCGCAACGGCAAGCACGAGTCCAACGCCCCTTCCCGCTTCATACGCGAAATCGATCCTGAATATATAGAGAATCCTCTTCCGGACAGGGATTTCGACGACGGAGGCGTCACGCATGAATGGGGCGGCTTCGGCTCCCGCTTCACCGGAGGCCGGCTGAACGGTTACGGGCGCGGTGACGATGGTCAGGAACGCCGTCCGGGCACATACGGTCCGTCCGGAAATGCCGTAAGATACGGCTCCTCCGGCAGCTATGGCCGATCTTCCGGTGTCAGCCATGAGCGGCACGGCTCTGGAGCGGTCAGCCGTGCGGGCGGTCCGATGGCCGGAAAGTCCTCCGGAGCAGGTCCGGCAGGTTCCGGCCGCCAGCCTGATTCCCTGACCTCCGGCGCCCGTCCCGCCGTCCCGCCCGTGATCGACCCTGACTTCAAGGCCGTGCCCATGACCGAGCTCAATGTCGGGGAACGCGTCGAACATATACGCTTCGGCGCCGGCGAAATACTGGAAATCACCGGCCGTTACCCGGACATGAAGGCCCGTATCCGCTTCGACAACTACGGCGAGAAGCTTCTGCTGCTCAAATACGCCAAGCTCCGTCACTGCAAGTAGCGGTGCCGGCGTTTCCGTAACCGATACTTTCGGGAGCATGCCGCGATTGCAGATCTCCGGCAATGATGTTGAAGGTTTGTTCGCTGCAGCGGATTTCGATTACCCTCAGCGACAGAACGAATTGTTACCATTCCCATAATGCCTAATGTCGGAGGACCATGAGGCCGCAGGTGCCCCGAGGGAGGCTATTCCCGAATTTTCCGCCTCCCTCGGGGCACTTGTGGCCTCTGCTTTCACCACCATGGCCTGGACAATGCTGCGAAGATCATGACCGGACGGCACACGCCTTCTTTTATTGCATCATGGTATATTCTGAGATTTATCCGGTATAGTGAGCCGTCCTCCATCTTGATTTGTGCAAAGCATCGGTTGTTGCGGCAGCTGCTTTTCTGTTCGTGTCGGGAGGGGGGGAGTTCCTGCAAAACGCTGGTTGCGCCCCATGGCTTGATACGGATTCCAGACGACGGGCCGTGCGACCAGTCTCACGGAATCAGGGTGACCTTTCGCAGCAGACCCCGCCCTATCGCCGCCAGGAGCCGGCCGGTGCGACTGGCGTTTTGCAGGAAGCAGGTAATCTGATGTTCTGCAGGAAGGAAGAGGTGCGCTTTCCGAATTTGATTTTGTATCTTTATCGGTCAGGAGAACTTAAAACTTGAATTATGAAAATTTCCGATCAACTGCTGCGCCGGATCGAGTCCGATCTGGGATTGAATCTCGCTTTCAGAAAGGGTGCCGACATTCCCGTTTCCAATTGCTGGCATTTCTGTACCGACGGCAATTCCGTTGACACCATGTTCTACGATGAACAGGATTTCATCGACGGAATGAACCGCATATATCCGGTATCAAGGAGTTCGGGCGTGGTCATACTTGCGTTTGTCCTGATGGATACGCATATCCATTTCATTCTATATGGCGCATATGATGACTGCAACGCTTTCATTCATGAATATGTCCGTCGTACTTCGATGCACCTGGCGCACAGACACAATTTCGCCAAGAAGTTGAGAAACCTTTCCATAAGCTGTCAGAATATAGGAACTGACTCTTATCTCAGGACAGCGATCTGCTATGTTCTGCGAAATCCTGTCGCCGCAGGCTTGAAGTTCATGCCCTATGATTACCCGTGGTCAAGCGGTTCGCTTTATTTCCGACGGGCCGGTTATTGGACATCCGCGCATTGGTCGGGGAATCAGGTGTTCCGCGATGAACTGCAAAACATGAGTTGCAGGGAAAGACTTGCGGTTTTCAAGATGAAGGGGCTTGACCCGGATTCCGGGGTGCTTTCGGCCGGAGGCCTGATTTTCCCGGGGGAATATGTCGCTATAGGAATCGTGGAAAGGCTGTTCAGAACTTGCCGCAACTTCAATTACCTGCTTGGGGTATGCAAGGAGGAGGACATGCATTCTATTGGATCCGAGCTGTCGAGGCTGTCGGTTCCTATTCCGCGAACACCAGCTTCGTGATGAACGCCTGATGGTCGCCGACGCGTCCCTCGATTATGTGGGCTCCGTCGCTTTCGACATGGTAGAGCTCGACGGTCTCGCCGGGACGCACCTCCTTGTTGAAGTTTATGTAGTGCTCCTTGAGCCAGCTGCCGTAGACAAGCTCCTCCGGCAGGACGTCCATCGCCCATACCGTGTATTTGACATTGTTCGCGTGCTTGTTGAAGTCCACGTCGGACCACTGCGCCCTGTGTGTGCCGATCAGCTTGATGTCCCGGTCCTTCGGCATCAGTATCTTGGGGCTCGGCTCCTCTATCGCGTTTTCCGTGCTCTGCGGTTCGCGGTTCAGGATGTCCCAGACCTCCCTGTCGCGCGACAGAGTCCTGGTCTTCATGTCCATGACTATCCATGAGCTCGTGGAGTTCACGGCGGGGGCGCCGTCTTCTCCGCAGAGCTGATAGTCACGCAGGAAGTTCACGCCCTTGATGCCCTTGTGCCAGGAGGACATGGAGACTTTCTCGTTGAACTTGACCGGGCGCAGGAAGCGGGTGTGCATCCTTGCGACCACCCACACGCAGCCGAGCGGCCTGAGCGTGGGGTCGCCGAGCTCGATTTCGGCCGCGGCGTCGGTGGCTATGTCCTGGGCGCAGTCGAGGAAGGCCGCGGGGCGCAGGTTATGGTTGTAGTCGGTCATGTAGCACTTGACGTTGAAGTGCATCGTGTATTTGCTGTTCATTTGCAGTCGTATTGTATGGGATTCGTGTTAATCGTTGTCTTCACGACCTCCAGTTCCGGGAAGGCCTGGCGCAGCAACCCGGCAAGAAGGTCCACGGTGTACTGCTCGCTCTGCCAGTGCCCGAGTTCGGCGAGCAGCACGCCCTTGTTCTCGAAATAGTCGTGGTAGTGGAATTCTCCGCACACGAAGCAGTCGGCCCCGGCGCGGATGGCGTCTGCCAGCAGGAAGGCCCCGGCACCTCCGCAGACGGCGACGCGCCGGATGCTGCGTCCCGAGGTCTGCGAATGCAGGAGGCATTCCACCGCGAACTTTTCCTTGAGCATTGCGAGGAATGCGCGGTCCTCCACGGCCTCCGGGAGATTGCCCACCAGACCGGAGCCCGCGTCGGCGCCACCCGGCTTCGGAGACAGCCATTCGAGGCCGCCGAGCCCTATTCGGGAGGCGATTTCATGGTTCACGCCGCCGGGAGCGTTGTCGAGGCTCGTGTGCGCCGAGTATATTGCGATGCCGGAGCGTAGGGCCGAAACGGCGCAGCGCTGCTGGTAGGTGCTGTCGCTGACCTGCCGCAGCGCGCGGAACAGCAGAGGGTGGTGCGAGACTATGAGTCCGCAGCTCTTGTCGGCGGCTTCCTGCACCACGGCCTCGGTGACGTCGAGGCACACGAGCACCTTCCGGACTTCGGCCGACGGGAAGCCGACCTGCAGCCCGGAGTTGTCGTAGTCGTCCTGAAAATTCAGCGGCGCGGTTCTTTCGACCGCTTCCGCGATGTCCTTGACTCTGATCATGTTTTCAGCGGTTAATGTACGGCGGCCCGGCATGTGGCCCGGACCGCCGCAGGGTCTCTGCCGGACTATGCCAGCAGCTTTCTTACTATCGTGGATATGGTGCGTCCGTCCGCGAGCCCCGCGAGCTGCTTCGTGGCGACGCCCATCACCTTGCCCATGTCGGAGGGTGAAGACGCGCCGACGGAGGTGATTATCTCCTTGAGCTTTTCCTCGATTTCGGCCTCGCTGAGCTGCCTGGGGAGATATTCCTCGAGCACCGCGGCTTCGGCGAGTTCGTTCTCCGCGAGTTCGGGCCTGCCCGCCGCCGTGTACTGCTCCGCGGACTCCCGGCGCTGCTTGGCGAGTTTCATGATTATCTTTATCACATCGGCGTCTTCGAGGCTGTCCTTTGCGCCTTCGGAGGTCTTGGCGAGCAGTATCGCCGACTTTATCGAGCGCACGGCGTTCGTCCGCACCTGGTCATGGGCCTTCATCGCGGCCATGATGTCTTTCTGGATCTGTTCTTCGAGTTTCATATCGTTAGTTTTTTGCGTTTCAATGTTTCCTGCCGTTGCACGCCGGGCGGGTCCGGAGAGGCTGGCCGCCCACGGCCGTAAGTGGGTGTCGCTTCGGAGCGAAGCGCAGAAGTGACGGGATGGAGCGCGCAGCGCGGAACCTCGACGGAGCCGCGCCGGCACGCAACGGCGTCGATGTCAGTCTTTCAGCCACCTGTCGAGCCAGTCGTAGACTACTCTGTGCCAGTAGAGCGAGTTCTGCGGCTGCAGGATCCAGTGGTTCTCCTCGGGGAATACCACGAGTTTCGAAGGCACGCCCATCATCTGGGCCGCGTTGAACGCCGCCATGCCCTGCTCGTAGGGTATGCGGAAGTCCATCATGCCGTGGATGCAGAGAATCGGGGTGTCCCACTTGGTCACCATCGACGAGGGGGAGTTCGCGTAATGCCTGCGCGCCTTGGCCGTGGCTGCGTAGGGGGCGCCTGCCTGCTGCATGCCTCCGAAGGTCACTCCGTCGCCGGCAGGCCCGGTCTGGCCCTTCTGATAGGCATATTCCGTGAGTCCGCCGTTGTCCCAGTTGGCGAACCACATCTCCTCGGTCGTGAACCAGAGCTGCTTCTCGTCGAAGATTCCGGCATGGGCCACGAAGCAGTCGAACAGCCCGCCGTCCATGCCTTCGAGCATGTAGGCCGAATATCCGCCGTAGGAGGCTCCCACGCATGCGAGCTTGCCGATGTACGGCTTGCTCTTGAGGTACTTGCCGGCGCTCAGGTAGTCCTGCATGTTGAGTCCGGGGTAGTCGCCCGATATCTGCTCCTTCCATGCCTGTCCGAACGCGGTGGTGCCGCGGCGGTTGGGCATTATGACCACATAGCCCTGCTGGGCCATCAGACGGTAGCACCAGCGGTAGCTCCATCCCTGGGAGTTGGTCCCCTGAGGGCCGCCGAGCACGATTTCGACGGCGGGATAGACCTTGGTGCTGTCGAACTGCGGCGGGTAGAGTATCCAGCACTGCATCTGCTTGTGGTCCACGGTCTCCACGAGCACGCTCTTTTCGGTCACGTCGTCGAGCTGGTCGAGAATATGGGCGTTCTCCGAAGTTATCGGAGTGTACGAGGTGCCGCTTTCGCGTATGTCGACGGCCACGAGCTCGGTGGGGAAGTGCAGGCTCTGGTATGAGGTCAGCAGCTTCACCTCGCCGCCGTCCGCGAGCACCGCGAAGGGGGAGTCGAAGTCGAAATGCCAGTCGGGCCTGGTCACGCGCAGCATCTGTCCGTTCAGGTCCGCGCAGAAGATGGCCTGGACCGCCTCTGACACGAGGGAGCTGAAGAATATCTCGTCGCCGTGCCATACTATGCCGGCTATGTCGTTGTCGAAGTTGGGGTTGAGCTCCCTGGGCTCGCCGGCTGTGAATCCGCCATCGAACGAGGTCTCGCAGACCATCAGGCGCTGCCTGTCGGCCTCATAGCCGTCGCGCTCCATGGAAATCCATGCGAGATGCCGCCCGTCCTCGCTCCACGCGGGCTCGGTGTCGTAGCCGCCTTCGGTGGTCACGGCCACGGTGCTTCCGCTCTCGCAGTCATGTACATAGATGCAGCTGTTGGTGCTGAACGCATATTCGATGCCGGTCAGCTTCTTGCAGGAGTATGCGATATGGCGGCTGTCGGGCGCCCAGCAGAGCTGCTCGATGCCTCCGTAAGGTTCCAGGGGAAGTTCGTAGAGATTGCCTTCGCCGAGGATGTCCACGGAGTTCTCCGGGGTGATTTCCTCAGCTTGGAAAGGGGCTACATAGCTGCGGGGCACCTCCGTCCTCCAATGGTCCCAGTGGCGGTACATCAGTCCTTCGGTGGCGTAGGCCTGCGCCTTGTCGAGCGCGGGGTCGCTGTCTGACGGGGTCTCCAGCGCGGTGTTCCTGATGCTGCTGATGTAGATCACGCGGCTTTCGTCGGGGGAGACCGCGAATCCGCTGACGCCCGCGGGCACTTCGCTGAGCTTCTTCATCCTGCCGAGCTCCCCGTCGCGGTAGGGAGCTTCGCATATCTGTCCGTCGTATATGAAATATATCTTCGAGCCGTCGGCCGACCAGCGGGCGTTGCTGACGCTCTTGCCGTATGCGGTGAGCTGGCGCCTGCCGCTGCCGTCGGCATTGCAGACGAAGAGATTGGCGCAGCTGCGGTTCTCCTCTATCGAAGTGTAGCTGACGGCGTAGAGAATCGTGCTGCCGTCAGGCGAAAGCTGAGGGTCGGAGATGCGTCCCAGCGCCAGCAGCGTCTCGGGAGTCATGACTCCGTCCTCGATCCTGATGTCCGAAGGCCCTATGTAGCCCTCGGAGAGCTTGTCCGTGCATCCCATGGTCAAAATCAGTCCCAGTAAACAGATTAAAGTCCTTTTCATGATATTGTGCTGTAGTCTTTGATTTCGTATTTTCCTTTCCTGAGCTCTTCGGCGAGCAGCCTGTCGGCGGGGGCGTCCAGTGCCGGATCGTCGTCGAGCACGCGCCTGGCGTCCGTCCTGGCTTCCGCGAGCAGGCTTCCGTCCTTCGCGAGCGAGGCTATCTTCAGCGAGATGGGGAGGCCGCTCTGCTGCGTGCCTTCGAGGTCGCCGGGACCTCTCATGCGCATGTCCTGCTCTGCAATTTCGAAGCCGTCCTCGGTCGCGCACATCAGGTCCAGGCGCTGCCGTGCCTCGCGGCTGGTCCTGTCGTCCCTGACGAGTATGCAGAACGACTCCTCGGCGCCCCTGCCGACGCGTCCGCGCAGCTGGTGAAGCTGGCTGAGCCCGAAGCGCTGCGCGCTCTCGATGACCATCACCGAGGCGTTCGGCACGTCGACCCCGACCTCGATCACCGTCGTGGACACGAGAATGTCGGCGCGTCCGGCCGCGAACGCCTCCATGTTGAACTGCTTCTCCTCGTTGCTCTGCTGCCCGTGCACTATCGCGACCTTGTAGTCCGGCAGCGGGAAGGCCCGCATTATCTCGTCGTAGCCGTTCTGCAGGTTGCGCAGGTCGAGCTTCTCGCTCTCGTATATCAGCGGATAGACTATGAACACCTGCCGTCCCTTCGCTATCTCCTCGCGCAGGAAGCGGAACATCGCCGGCTTGCGGTTCTGTCCTATGCATATCGTCTTCACGGGCTTGCGGCCCGGCGGCATCTCGTCTATCACCGACACGTCCAGGTCGCCGTAGAGCGTCATCGCGAGCGTGCGGGGTATGGGCGTGGCCGTCATCACGAGTATGTGCGGCGGAGTGCTGTTCTTGGCCCACAGCCGCGCGCGCTGGTCCACGCCGAAGCGGTGCTGCTCGTCTATCACCGCGAGCCCCAGGTTGCGGAAGACCACATTGTCCTCTATGAGCGCGTGGGTGCCCACTATCAGGCCTATGCTGCCGTCCTCGAGTCCGGCGTGGATCTCCCTGCGGTCCTTCTGCCCCGTGCTTCCGGTCAGCAGCGCGGCCTTCACGGACGTAGGGGCGAGATACTTGCGCACATTGGCGAAGTGCTGCTGCGCGAGCACCTCCGTGGGGGCCATGATGCAGCTCTGGCAGCCGTTGCCAATGGCTATCAGGCAGCTGAGCACGGCGACCATGGTCTTGCCCGAGCCGACGTCGCCCTGCAGCAGGCGGTTCATCTGCCGCCCGCTCATGAGGTCGGCGCGTATCTCCTTTATCACGCGCTGCTGCGCTCCCGTGAGCCTGTAGGGGAGGGCGTCGTAGCAGCTGTGGAAGTCGGGGCCCACCTTGGGCATCGCGATGCCTTTGGAGGCGCGTGAGCGTATGTACTTGTGCTTGAGCAGCGCGAGCTGCAGCAGGAAAAGCTCCTCGTATTTGAGGCGCCGCATGGCTTTCTGCAGCGCGTCCTGGTCCTTGGGGAAATGTATGTTCCAGAGCGCCGTCTTCAGCGGCACGAGCCCCTTGCGCTCGAGTATGTATGCGGGAAGCGTCTCGCGTATCTCCGGCAGGCAGAGCGACAGGGCCGAGGCTTCGAGCCTGTTCATGACCCTGCCGGTGACGCCGCTGCTCCTGAGCTTCTCCGTGCTCGGGTAGACTCCGGTCAGCGCCGACTGGGTCACATGCCCGTCGGCGGGGATGTCCACTTCCGGATGAACCATGTTGACGCGTCCGTTGAACTCCTGGGGCTTCCCGAAGAATATGAACACCTTCCCGGGGACGAGCCGCCCGTAGTTCCACTTTATGCCTTTGAAGAACACCATCTCCATGCGCCCGCTCTCGTCCTCGACGGTCACTGACATCCGCCTGCATGCGTTGAAGCGTATGGCCCCGCCGTCCTCCTGGGAGACGATGCTCCCCGACGGACCGTAGAGGGTGCGGCCGACCACGCGTGCGCGGATCTGCACCGAGGCGAGTTCGGGACGGACGCGGGCTATGGGCGTCAGCCCGCTGCGGTCGACATAGCGGTGCGGGTAGAAATGAATCAGGTCGGAGAGGGTCTCGATGCCCAGCTCACGGCGCAGCAGCTCCGCCCTTTTCGGTCCGACGCCGCCGAGATACTGGATATTTGTCTCCAATTCGCCCATCCCGGCAAAGATAAGGAATTAGAAACTGTTTTGAAATTTTTGAGGGCGGTTCGGCCGCGTTTCATGTCATCCGCGAGCGCGATGTCGGTCGTATCGAAGATATTTGTTAACTTTGGGCTATATTCATGCCTATGGACGACCGCTGGAAATCTGCCGACTATGCCGCGATGCTGCTCGGGGCGGCGGCGATGCTCATGTTCTTCTTCAACCGGCCCTCGCTCGGCCCTATGGCCGAGCGCATCGTGTGCTTCGCGCTCGGGGCGGCCGGTCTCGTCTATCTCGCGGGAGGAATATGGATGTGGCTGCGCCGGCGCATCGAATTCGACTGGCTGCTCGTGAAGGGTCCGTTCCTGCGCAAGGTGGTCTGCCTCGTGACCCTGCTGCCGTTCACCCTGACCTCGGCGGTGCTGCTCTGCGGCCTTGACGCGCAGAAGATGCTGGTTCTCGACGAAAGCGCGGCGGGAGCCGGGGAGCCCAGCGTGTTCTGGACCGTGTTCTATCATATCATCGACCCCGGCAACCAGCACATGACGGGCGACAAGGTGGCGCTCGGATGGACCGCCCTGCTTGCCGTGGTCGGGATTCTCCTTCTCGGAGGTCTGCTGGTGTCCACCCTTATAAACTGGTTCGACAGGCGCAGGGAGCAGTGGCTCGGCGGAAGGATACGTTACGGCGAAAGGCAGTTCGGCGGCCGCCGCTTTGCCGTGGTCATCGGCGCCGACGAGATAGTGGCGTCGGTCATACGCAGCCTGCTGTCCGGCGGCGCTCCGGGCCGCTCGGGAGCGAATGCCGGCGGTCTGAATTTCAAGTGCGAGGACAGCAACAGCTATGTGCTGCTCCAGACTTCGCGCGATCCGGAGGAAGTCAGGGCGGAACTCGCCTCGCACCTTCCGTTAGGAGACATGCGCAGGGTGGTGATATACAATGCATTGAGGGATTCGCGCGATGAAATCCGGCTGCTGCTTCCCCGTCTCGCCACCGAAATATACGTGCTCGGCGAGTCGACCGACGGCGACGGGGGAGAGAGCGGCCATGACGCCCTGAATATGAAATGCGTGAATCTGCTCGCGGCCGAGACGGGCCGCGGAGACGGTGATGCAGGGGCCGGAGCGCTCCGGAAGAAGCACACCCCGCACCGCAAGGTATGCAAGGTGCTGTTCGAATACCAGACGACATACTCCGTCCTGCAGTTCTCGGATATTCCCCGGAAGGTCAGGGAAAACCTCGTGTTCATACCTTTCAACCGCTATGAGAGCTGGGCGCAGAGGGTGATTGTCGACGGAGTCTCCGAGGATGCCGCAGCCGCTGGCGGACGGATAGAATATACTCCTCTCGACGGGTACGACGGCATTCCTGCTCATTCCGGGGATTTCGTGCATTTCGTGGTGCTCGGGATGTCGAAGATGGGGGTGGCGATGGGCGTTGAGGCGGCGTTGCAGGCGCACTATCCTAATTTCAAGAAGGCGCGCACGCGCATAAGCTTCGTGGATCCCGACGCGGACAGCGAGATGCGTTTCATGCTTGGCCGTTACAGTTCGCTGTTCGGACTCGCGCGGCGCAAGTATGTGGACGCGTCCGCCTGCGATGCCGGGATGCTGGAGCCTTCGGCGGGATGGATTGATCCGATGGAGAGCAGCGGCTGCCGCTGGAGACATCTGAGCGATGACGGCTCCAATTTCATGGATACGGAATTCGAGTTCGTCAAGGGCGATATCGAGTCGGACGGCGTGCGCGAGTGGCTGAGGAAGGCCGTCGCCGAGGAAAACGCCCGGCTGACCGTGGCGGTGTGTCTCGACCGGACGCACCGGGCGATAGCGGCCAGCCTGTATCTGCCGGCGGAAATCTACGGCAGGGTGCAGCAGATATGGGTGTATCAGAAAGACGCCTCGGACATAGTGCTGAACCTGAGCGGTGCGGAAGTGCCCGACGAGCGCTACCGTAAGCTGCGTCCATTCGGCATGCTCCACGGCGAATACATGCGCGACCGCTCGTCATATCTCAAGTCGGTGCTGGTCAACGGCGTCTACGAGCTCGACGGCGAGAAGTTCAAGGCTTCCGAAAGGGACATGGCTGTCCGGGAGAGCTGGAAGGACCTGCGGGACTCATGGAAAAGACTGACGGTCCCGCAGCAGTGGTCGAACCGTAATTTCGTGGATTCGATGTACCAGAAGCTCAGGTCCGTGTGCGGGCGGCTTCCGGAAGACCTGTTCGCCGTTCCTGGGCTTCAGAAGAAACTGGAGCAGGCTGTCGCCGACAACGCCGGGCTCCTTGCGGAATGCGAGCATAACCGCTGGAACATGCAGCAGCTTCTCATGGAGTTCAGCCCGGCGGACGCGGCCGTGGACGAAGAGTTCCGGCGGATGAATGCGAGGCTGCTCGCGGCGCTTCCTGCCCGCGACGCCTGGAGGAAGGAGGTCGGGTGGGCGGCCATGAGCAGGACGGAAAGGGAGGAGGCAAAGAAGACGGAAGCATATCTACAGAGCGAATACGGCCGCGCAGAGGCCATGTTCAATTCGAGAAAAAGGGAGCTGAAGTGCGGTCCGGCCAGAATCCATCCGAATATATGCAGCTACGCCCATCTCGATTCGGTCGACAGCGGGGCGAAGCCGTATGATGAATATCTCAACGCCGCGATTCCGGCGATACTGATAATGGTGGACGGCTGGGGAAAGCTGAAGCCGGACCCGCGGTCCTGAAAAGCGAATGACGGTACTATGAGCGCAGATGTGATAAATTCCAGAAACTGGGAGCTGCTGATGAATGCGGTCGACGAGAGGCGCGTCGTGCCTATCGTCGGGGACAATCTTCTGCAGGTGGTCTCCGGCGGCGGAGCGGCGGACGCCGGAAGCTTCGTGCTGGAGAAGCTGTCGGAACGCTTCGGCGGCGGGAAGATGTGCTGCAGCTGCTCCGAAGCGGAGGAGCTGATACGCGAGCACAACAGGAAACTGAGGAATCCCGGCGACATGACGGACATATATTTCGAGATATACGACATCATGAAGCGGACGGAAGTGACCATGCCGGACTCCCTGAAGCATTTCTTCGCGCTCTGCCGTTTTCCGCTGATACTTACGACATCCTGCCTGCGGGGCCTCGACGCTTTGCTCGGCGTGAGTCCCGAGCGGGTGACCGTATATTCCAAGAAGTCCGTCTCCGACATCGATCCCGCGAAACTGGACGCCTCCCGTCCTTCGCTGTATTATCTTTTCGGCAGGCTCGGGGCCGCCAGGCGTTCGTTCAAGGTCACCGAGGACGACCTGCTCGACTACCTGCACTGCTGGCACAACAGCGACACCCGTCCCGTGAGACTCGGGGACTATCTTTCCGACAAGTTCCTGCTCGTGCTGGGCTGCGACTATCCCAACTGGCTGTTCCGCTTCTTCTGGCATTCGATCAGGAATTTCACCATAGTGCCGCGGACTCCCGAGATGCAGGGCGTGGTCACGGTCTCCCGAAGCATGGCCGAGTCCGACAGGGACCTGCTGAACTTCCTGTCGAGAGTGCAGACTTCGGTGTTCAGCAGCGCCGGGGATTTCGTGGACGAGTTCGTGCGCAGATATGAGGAAAGAGGTCCGGCCGCCGCAGCATGCGGTGCCGCCGCCGGCGCTGACGACGAAGCTCTCGAAGGCGCTTCCCGCTGCGACATTTTCATCTCCTATGCCGAGGAGGATTTCGGGCCGGCCTCCCGGATCGCACGCAGGTTCCGTGACCTGGGCGCTTCCGTATGGTTCGACAAGGCCGTGCTCAACAGCGGCGACAGATACAAGACCGACATTTCGGAGAGGATCCGGGAATGCCGGAGATTCGTGCCCGTGCTTTCCGCGACCTCCCTTGTGGAGGGCCGCAGGTTCTTCAAGCGGGAGTGGAGCATAGCCATAGACGAGGCGCGCTTCAGACTGAATGATCCCTTCATATCGCCGATAGTGGTCGACGGCATCAATCCTTTCAATGAGAAGCGCATCCCTGCGGAGTTCCGCGACGACGTGCATATAATCAATCTTCATGACGAGGATTTCGATCGACAGATAAAAACCATGATCCGTTCTTTCCGCTAGAGTATGCTTGAATTGAAAAGAAATCCGTGGCTCGGCCTCTCCTCCTATCAGGTGGAGGATGCGGCTCTCTTTTTCGGAAGAGGGAAGGAAGTGGAATTTCTGGACGCGGCCATCAGGAAGAACTACAGCACCATAATCTATGGCAAGTCGGGCATGGGCAAGACGTCCCTGATCAATGCCGGACTGATTCCGTCGCTGCGGCGGGAGGGCTTCCTGCCGCTTTCGATCAAGCTTGTGCATGACGGCGCTGTCGGCTATGCGCGCCAGATAACCGAGGCCGTCATGCGCGGACTCGCCGAGGCCGGGGCGGAGGTCGAGAACAGGGCGGCGGTCCGCGAGGTCTCGGAACGGTCCGGTCTCTGGGCCTTTTTCCATCTCAACGACTTCTGGAGCGCGGACAACCACCGGCTCATACCTGTCGTGTTCATCGACCAGTTCGAGGAAATCTTCACGATGACCGCGGACAAGTCTGCGGCGGCGGAGTTCTTCAGCATGCTCGGCGAACTCTTCCAGCCGCTCCCTCCCGACGAGGTAAATGAAATGATGGAGAAAAGCGGACGGCGCATCGATTTCAGCGAGACTGCCAATTTCCGCCTCGTCCTCGCTATGCGCGAGGATTTTCTGGCCCGTCTCGAGGATTATTCCTACGATATCCCGCTTCTGCGCAGGAACAGAGTGGGCCTTTCGGCAATGAACGGCCTGCAGTCGCTTGAGGTGATGATGAGTCCGGTGCCCGGGCTTGTGGACCGGGAGGCCGCGCTCGGGATTCTGAGAAAAATAACCAGAAGCGGGCAGCTGCGCGACGACGACGGCCAGCTGCGCAGTCTGAGCGTGGAGACTTTCCTGCTCTCCCTCTTCTGCTCCCAGCTCTACAGGAAGGCCGCCGAGCTCGGAAGGGACAGGATCTCCCAGGACCTGATAGAACGCTTCGGGGACAATATAATCAACGACTATTATGCGGAGAGCGTTTCGGGCATATCGAAGAAATCACTGCGCTATCTTGAGGAGCATCTGCTCACCGCGAGCGGATACCGCAACATGCTCGCATACGAAGACGTGGTTCCCCGCTTCGTGTCCGCCGCGGAGATCGCCAGTCTCGAGAAATGCCGTCTCATCCGAATCGAGGTGATCAACCGCACCGAACGCATAGAGTTCACGCACGATGTGCTGTGCAGCGTGGCCACGGACAGGAAGATCAGCCGTAGAATGAAGAAGGACTCCTGGAGCCGGGTCGGATCGGTCCTGTGCAACGTGGTTGACATTCTTTCCGTCGTGCTGCTGTTCGTGCTGATTTTCATCGCTTCGGGCGACTTTTGGCTCGGCGGTTCGTCTTCGGTCATGCGCACGCTTGCGGCCCGCCTGTCGCTGTCAGGAACCCTCCTGTCGCTACTGCCCTGGCTCTCCCTGCTGCTGACGCTTGCAGTGATATGGTTCTCCTCGCTTCTGAGGAGTGCCATGGTATCTTCCCGCTCAAAGTCTCCCTGGTTTTCGTTGTTTGCCTCAGGCTTCGACCTGCTTGTCGTGAATGCCGCCGTGTTCTTTTATGTGTCCCTGTTCGTCGATGCCCGGGACTGGTATGTGCTGTGGTTTGTCATTCGCAGTGCGTGCACGCTGGCGGACTTCGTGCATTCCATGCGGAAGAAGGCCAAGGTCCAGTTCTCCCGCATGTGGAGATCCGCGGTCAGGCTTGAGGAGCCGATGGCGGCGGGAGCATTCAAGGTCCTGCTGCTTGTCAGCTACCTGTTCCTGCTTTGTCTCTGCGGAAGGTATATGCGGCCGGACATGGGCCTGTTCCTGCTCCTGTGTCTGGCGCCCGCCATGTCACTGGCGCTGTTTTTCCGGAGAAACATATCCAGGGAGAAGAAGCTGCGTCCGCTGCTCGCCGGAATGGCGGCCGCAGTCATAGCCCTGTATCTCAGCAGATATCTGCGTCCGGCAATATTCACATGGGGCCTGTTTTTCCTGCTGCTGCCCCTCTCGTATGCCTTCATTTCATATCTGATGCCGGCGCGGAACCGCTGGAGGCGGCTTGTTCCTGCGCTGGGGCTATGGCTGCTGGTGTCCGCCGGCATCCCTATGCTGGCTGCAGGATATAATTTCCTCACCCCCGGCAGCTGCGGTTTCGTCCGCGGAGGCGTGATATACGGTCTGGACGACATGTTCAGGAACCATTTCGTGCTCGTCAGGAACCGTGACGGGGAATATGGGGCTGTCGACCGGTGCGGAAGGACGCTCCTGCCTCCCCGGTTCGAAAGCCTGGCCACGGTCGCCGAGTACAGGCTGCCGCACGGCACATACTACGATGAATCCTTCCATGAGATAGTCTTTTCGCTTGGCGATAAGGGCGGAGAGTTGTCGCTGCTCGACTATATTGAATACGACAACTGGTATTCAAGGATGGCGCGGGAATATGTCGCGTTCCATACCGGCTGGTCGGATCTCGTGGAGACGGTGCGCGAGGAGCTCGGACGGCAGAAGGTCCGCGCAGGGGAGGATGCGTCTTCGGAACCCGCTTCAAAGGTGGAGAGTCTGTATTCAAGCCGCCGGATTCACGAACTGCTTTCACCGGAGGCCTATATTACGATTGCGGGCTATTATCGTGGGAAAGGGGAGTCCGACCTGGAATATGCGATGCTCTCGAAGGCCCTGCAGACGAGGATGGCTCTGGACAGTTCCAGCGTCCTTGTATCGGACTATTATCCGGGGGCAATGTCCCTTACTGTCAGAACCGTGCTCGATCTGGTCGCCGGAACTCCGGCGGATGGATGGCAGGACGAATACGGACATGCCCTCGCCGACAGGGCGTACAGGAACTTCATAAGGGAAGTTCTGGTCGACACGAAAGCCGGGGATTTTTGCGCCCGGATAGTCGACGGGGGCCGATATGACGGACCGGTGCTCCGGGCCCTGCAGAACGACTATTCGTTGCTGACGAGCGGCAATTCCAAATTCAACGAGCGCCTGAAGGCGGTCCTGATGCGTTCCGGGGAATCCGTGACCGCGTCCTACCTGTGGATTCATCTCGGGGAATATGCGAAGGCGCTGGAGATGTCCAGGTCGCTCATGGACAAGGAGACGGATTCTTCTTCGTTCCTAATAGCCGCGACGAACTATGTAGGCGCGCTGCTTTTTCTCGGCAGGCATGACGAGGCGCGGGCGTTCGTGGACAGATACGGCTATCATATAGCGGAGATTTCGTCCGACCATGCCATGTCATTCAGAGACCTGCTGCTTATGGACCTGAATCATTTCGAGGAACTCGGGATCATACCGGATGAAATGCGGCGGGATTTCGGCATGTTCGCGACGTATCTCGAAGCGGATGAGGAGCATTCGTATTCCCAGCTGCTCCCTACGCCCTACGGCGTATATTGGGCTGGTGACGAGCTTGTCCAGTTCGGATGGAACAGGCCGGGTGCGATGTGGCTTCTGGATGCTCAGGGGGAGCGTATCTCTGCCGATTTTGAAGATGTCTTTGTGAACGGCGCCGATTCATATGATCTGGCCTATGACCCTGTGGTAATATATGTCAGGGACGGAAAGCGCGGATTCTACGATCTTTCAAGCAGAGCCTGCGTGACCGGGGCCGAGTATGACCATGCGTGGGTGTTCTCCGAAGGCCTTGCGGCCGTGGTGAAGGACGGCAGGCTGGGTTTCATCGACCGGCGGGGCGGACTCGCCATTCCCTTCGTCCTGGATTATGTGCCGGGCTTCGACTATGTCTTCGACCAGGGGCAGACCAGATATTATGCCTATGATGAGAACGGAGGGCTGAAGGCCGGACTCATGGACAGGGACGGAAACATCGTCGTTCCGGCTGAATACGACAATATCGGCGACATGAAGAACGACCTGCGCATAGTCCGGAAGAACCGTGAGAACGGAGTGATCGACCGGGACGGAAAGCTGCTGTATCTGGGATACGGGGAGCCGATAATTGCCGACGACGGCTATGTGATTGCACAATGATGAATATGAAATATGACCGATATGAGCCCCGCCCGGAGGATTTTTCCGGCGTGCGGCTTCCCGACGAGCTGGAACCGCTTGTCGAGCTGATGGCGAAGAACGTGCATGAGGTCTGGGCCGCCGGCAGGATGGCCGAAGGCTGGACCTGGGGCCCCGTGCGCGACGACGCCCTGAAGCAGCACCCCTGCCTCGTGTCCTACGAGGAACTGCCTGAATCGGAGCGCGACTATGACAGGGCCACGGCCCTGAACACCCTTAAGCTCATCCTCAGCCTCGGCTTCAAAATCCAGCGCTGATTGGTTCTGCAATTCACCTCCACTGAATGGTGGCCTTGCAGAGGGATAGAAGGCCGGTCTGGAGCCAAGGTGGAAGGGAAAAGTGCCCACCTCCATCGCCGACCTGCCCTGGAGTGCGGTAGGAAGCCGTCCCCGGGAAAAGGTGAATTGCAGAACGGCCCGACTGCAGGCAAACCGGTCATCCCGTCGCACACGGAGGCCTTTTAGCGGCTGCCGCCGCCGAAACCGCCGCCGCTGAAGCCGCCTCCGCCGCCGAAGGACGCCCCTCCTCCGAAGCCGCGCGCGCCGCTGTCCGCGCTTGCCGCGGCCACTTTCGAATTGGTTATTGCAGCCGACAGGATGCGGGTCTGCAGTATCATCTGATGCATGGTGGGGTAGTCGTAGTCCAGGACTTCGGCGAAGGCTTCGGGATTGATCTCCCTCAGCTGCTCCGCCACCTTGTCGGCGATGCCGAACAGGGCTCCGTAGACCAGATATTCCCGCCAGAGCACAGCTTCGATGACTTCCTTCTCTCCCATGAGGGTGAAGTCTTCGAGGAATTTCCTGAGGCCGAGCAGCCTGCGGGCTTCGGCCTGGCCGTCCGCCGTGTAGCCGGAGCCGAGGACGAAGCCGCCGTCGCGCAGGAAATCCCGGCCGCGGACGAGCGCCCTGCGCGACCATCCCGCGATTTCATGCACATGCCGTGACGCCCAACGGGAGAACTCCCTGTGCTGGAGTATCCTGTCCGCGCCGCTGGCCTTGAGCATCATGTCCCGAAGTTCTCCTGCGGAGGAAGCGCCGCCGAAGACCGTGCCCGGATCCGGAGCCCCGGCGGAAGGACCGGAGCCATCGTCGTTGAACGAGATTTCCACGCGCCCTTTCCCGTCCTTCGCCACGGCAAGTCCGCCTTTGTATATCATGCGCAGGATCAAGGCCGCCGCGAGCGTGTCCGAGCCGGCATTTTCGCCGAGCTTTTCGAGGGTATATGCAGCCGCGTCCAGATTGCCGCCGAATGGGATATCGCGGCACCAGCCGACTTCCGAAGGCTTGACGCCGAGTATCTGCCTGCGGACGGAGGCCCTGTGCCATATTCCGGCTCCCGCCGCGACCGTGACCCCGAGAATGAAAATCGCCAGCATGCGCAGGAAACCTCCGCCTTCATCCCCGGACCCGAATTCCGCACCTTCCATGGCCGTCGCGAGGGCGTCGCCGAAGCTCCTGTGCTGCACGCTCGGGCTGTCGAACATGCCCTTGTCGAAGCGCAGCAGCACGATCACCGAACTGTTGCGCACGAAGGGTTCCGTGCTCTCGTATACGACTGCGCCGTCCCGGAAGTCCACTCGTCCGGCATAGCCGAAACCCCATGCCCGCGTGTTGGCGGTGTCAAGCCGGTGCTCCGCGGCGCGCACCGTGACCCGTACATGTTCCGGTGCGGAGCTCAGCCCCGGGGAAACCGTCTGCAGGTGCAGCATGTCGTAGTCGTCGAGAGACTTCACGCAGCGCGTCATGGTATAGCCGGCCTCGAACACATGGTCGCCGAGGCTGCCTATGCCCCAGCACAGCTCCGCTCCGTCAGCCTTGCGGAGGATGCCGCAGCGGCCGGCCTTTTCGGAGATGCTGCGCTCCGTGTCCCAGCCGCCTTCGTATATGTAGCTGCGGCCGCTTTCGTCGCTGACACTCAGGTCCTTTATCTCGATGTCGCCGAGATTCCCGCGCACGAGATACCATTCGGTGCCGTCCGCGGCGCATACGTCCCAGCGTTCACGGATGAGTGCGCTGCCGTCGGGCTGCAGGGTGAGCGTGATGTCGATGTCGCGGATTTCCGGAGTCATGGAAAATGCCGGAAGGCAGGAGAAGGCGCCTGCGAGCAATACGGCTGCCAGGGAAGCTGAAAGTCTCATGTCGGGTCTGGAGAAAAGGCTGCGGACGCTGTCAGAACTTGACCGAAGGCATGTCCGTCTTCCCTTCGGGCTCCTTGAGGTAGTCCTTGACGGCGAATCTGAGCATGCCGGCTACGATAGAGTCGGGGAACTGCCTCACCATGCGGTTGTATGCGGTCACGGCGTCGTTGAACACCATGCGGCTGACCCGCACGTTGTTCTCGTACTGGTTGATGCTTTCCATAGTCCTGGCGTAGGTGGCGTCCGCCTTGAGCTGCGGGTACTGCTCGGCGACGAGGCTGATGCGCGAGAGCGCCCCTCCGAGCAGCTCCTCCTGGGCCGAGGCGTCCTCCGCGCTGCTGCCTCCGTCGATGGTCCTGCGCATTGCGATCACGTCGCGCAGTGTGTTGTATTCATGTTCGTTGTAGGAGCGCGTGAGTTCCACGAGGGCGGAGACGGCGTCCCAGCGGCTGTTCTGCTGCACGCCTATCTGGCTCATTGAATTCCTGCAGAGTTCCTCCTTGCTTACCAGCCTGCGCTGGACGGCGATGAACCATATCACCAGTATGGCGGCTATGGCTGCGATGATGATCAGTGTCATGTTTCCGAAACTTTTGCACCAAAAGTACTAAAACTTTTCCAATCCAGGAGCTGCGGAGCGCATTGTCCGTTTTATATCATCAAATGTCTGAAATAGTCATGCTCGGACCGCCTATTCTGCTAATTTTGCCATATCAAATCAAAAACCAACTGATTTAATAACACAATTATGAAGAAACACCTGTTGACTACCTTAGTTCTTGCGGCCGCGCTGACGGCGTGCTCGCAGGAGTCGGGCGATTTCATGATCGGCGCCGACATCTCTGAAGTCCCGGCCACCGAAGCCAGGGGAGGAGTGTACCTTGACGCCGACGGCAAGCCCGCGGACATTTGCGAGGTGATGAAGGACAACGGATTCGACATCATCCGCCTGCGCATATTCGTGAATCCCGAGGCCGAGCGCGGCTATTCCCGTGACGGATACTGCGGAACCGACAGCACCATCGAGTTCGCGAAGCGCATAATTGCGTCCGGAATGCAGTTCGCCCTCGACTTCCATTACAGCGACACCTGGGCCGACCCCGACAAGCAGTACAAGCCTTCCGCATGGGAAGGGCTGACCGGCAAGGCGCTCGAGGACAAGCTCTACGAGTATACCAAGGATGTCCTCACGCAGATGAAGGACGCCGGCGTGGCTCCAACGGTGGTGCAGGTCGGCAATGAGATAAACCATGGGCTCGTATGGCCCGAGGGTCGTCTGGACGACAACTCCACCGAGGAGAACTGGGCGGCCGCCATGGGTCTGTACAAGGCCGGGGCCAGGGCTGTCCGTGAGGTTCTGCCCGACGCGAAGCTTCAGGTGCATCTGGCGCTCGGAGGAGAGAACACGCTCTGCCGCCAGTACCTCGACTATATGGACAAGTACGGGGCTGAATACGACATAATCGGACTCTCATATTATGAAAGGTGGCACGAGACCTACGACGACCTCAAGGCGAACGTCTACGATCTCGCCGAGAGATACGGCAAGCCCATCTGCGTCTGCGAATACGGCGCCGGAGTCGAGAACGTAAGGATAATCAACGACATAGTCCGCTCCATCCCCGGAGGACTCGGATACGGCACCATGGCATGGGCGCCGAGCCGCACCCTCTTCAACGAGCCCCTGCCCGAGAGCATGCAGCCCGCAGCCGCCGAGGGAGCCGCACGCAGGCCCAGGACCGGCGGCATGAACAAGGAGCTCTTCGCGATCTACGAGCAGATCGACCGCGACTACGCCGCAGGAAAGAAGCCCGATGTGCCCGCACCCTTCGTGCGCACCGTCGACCTCGACGACAAGATCATAGGCGCCGACATCTCATGGGTTCCCCAGCAGGAGGCCCGCGGAATGAAGTATTCCGACAAGGGCGAGCAGAAGGACATTCTTGAAATCATGTCCGACTACGGATTCAACTGGATACGCCTGCGCCTGTTCGTGGATCCCACCGCGGAGAACGGATATTCCAAGGACGGATACTGCGGACTGGAGTCCACGCTCGCGTTCGCCAAGCGCATCAAGGCTGCAGGCATGAAGTTCCTGCTCGACTTCCACTACAGCGACAACTGGGCGGATCCCGGCAAGCAGTACATGCCCGCATCCTGGTCCCGCGATTCCGGCTCCGGCCTCGAAGGACGCATCTACAATTATTCGAAGGAGACCATCGAGCGCTTCATAGCGGAGGGCGTGACTCCCGACATGGTCCAGGTCGGCAACGAGATCAACCACGGCATGGTATGGCCCCAGGGCAGGATAGACGACAGCTGGGTGCCCTTCCTGGTAATGCTGCGCTGCGCGAGCGCCGGCGTGAGGGCGGCCGACCCCAATATCAAGATAATGCTCCACATCGCCTGCGGCGGACAGAACGAGGAGTCCGTGCAGTTCTTCGACAAGGCCCTGAGCCGCGATGTCAAGTTCGACGTGATAGGGGAGTCATACTATCCCCGCTGGCACGGGACTCTCGACGACCTGAAGAACAACCTGACCGATCTTGCCGAAAGGTATGGCAAGCCCATCGTGGTCGTGGAATATCAGGAGCACCGCAAGGAGGTGAACGAAATAGTCGCCAATCTTCCTGACAACCTCGGTCTCGGAACCTTCATCTGGGAGGCCGCTTCGCCCCAGTGGGGCGACCTGTTCGACGCCGACGGCGCCACCAACGCGAACATGGCCCTCTATCCCGAAATCGTCAAACTCTACGAATAGCGGAACATCATGAAGAAATTAACCGCAATACTCCTGTCATTGCTGCTCTGCCTGCCGTTCGCTTCCGCGGCGCAGGCGGGGCGCAGTGTCGAGAATTTCGATGCCGGATGGAAGTTCCGGCTCGGAGACACCCCGTCAGCCAGCAAGCCTTCGTTCAACGACAGAGCCTGGCGCAGCCTGAACCTTCCGCACGACTGGAGCATAGAAGGCGAGAATCTCGAGGACGCTCCGGGAGCCGGCCGCGTGGGCTATTTCCCCACGGGCACCGGCTGGTACCGCAAGCGCTTCGATGTGCCCGGATATTCCCGTGACCGTCTCTATTCCATAGAATTCGACGGCGTCTACATGAACAGCGAGGTGTGGATAAACGGCCATTATCTCGGCAAGTGGCCCTACGGCTACTCAAGCTTCTCATACGACTTGACCCCCTGGCTCAAGGCTCGCGGCAACGTGATAGCCGTCAGGGTGGACAATTCCCTGCAGCCCAACTCCCGCTGGTACACCGGCTCCGGAATCTACCGTCATGTACGCCTGGTGTCCACTGACAAGCTGCGTTTCGACAAGTGGGGCGTTTTCGTGCGTACCGAAAGCATTGCGGACGACGGCGCGCTGCTGGTGATCGAAGCCGCCTTGAGCGACGGCTCCGGCCATGCTTCCGCGCTGGTGCGCAACGAACTGTTCGACGCCGCGGGGAATCAGGTGGCGTCCGTGGAGGACGAAGTCTCCTTCTCCGGCGGGAAAGCTTCCGCAGTCGCCGAGATGAAAGTGGCCGAGCCATGTCTTTGGGATACGGAGTCGCCCTATCTCTATACTCTCCGTTCGTCCGTCGTGCTTGACGGCCGGACTGTGGACGCCGTCGACACCAAGGTCGGAATACGCACCATCGAGTACGACGTGAACCGCGGTTTCCTGCTCAACGGCCGTCAGGTCAAGATGAAGGGCGTCAACCTCCATCATGACGCGGGCGCCGTGGGCGCGGCTGTGCCCGAGAGGGTCTGGGAGCGCAGGATAGAGATACTCAAGTCCGGCGGATGCAATGCGATCCGCACCGCGCACAACATCCCCAGCCCCGAGTTCCTTGACCTCTGCGACAAGCACGGCATGCTCGTCATGGACGAGGCTTTCGACATGTGGCTCGCGGGCAAGAACGAATACGACTACCATGTCGATTTCGCCGAGTGGTGGGACAAGGACCTCGCCTGCATGGTGATGCGCGACCGCAACCATCCTTCGGTGGTCATGTGGAGCATAGGCAACGAGGTTCCCGACCAGTCGACCCCCGAAGGGCCCGCGCTGGCGAGGAAGATGATAGATCTCTGCCACGAGCTCGACCCCACGCGTCTCGTGACTTCCGGCAATGACAGGATAGCCGCCGACAACGAGCCGGCGACCGAGGAGTTCCTTGCGGAATTCTCCGACGACATCGTGGGCTACAACTATCCCGACCGCTGGAGAACGCGCCGCGAGACCTACTATACCACCGACAAGCTGCGCTGGCCCGACAGGCGCGTGGTCGCCACCGAAGCCGGGGGAATGGGCGGTTCGAGAGTGCCCGCGAGCGGATTCAGCCGCCGTTTCACGCAGCAGCAGGCTCCCGCTGCGGCTTCCTATATCGACACGGAGCAGCGCTGGAAGTACACCCTCATCAACGATTTCGTGATAGGCGACTTCATGTGGACGGGAATAGACTACTACGGAGAGACCCGCTGGCCTTCGAGAGGAGCGTCTTCGGGCTATCTCGATAACTGCGGCTTCAAGAAGGACGGCTACTGGTTCTTCAAGAGCATCTGGTCCGACGAGCCCGTGCTGCATCTCGCCAAGGGATGGAACTACGGCAATTCGCGCATAGGGCAGATAATCCAGGTGGTGGTCTTCACCAACTGCACCGAGGTCGAGCTCTTCGTCAACGGCAGGTCCTACGGCGTCAAGACCCGCGAGTTCCCCCGCAGGGGCAATGTGAACCAGTGGAACCAGAGGCCGGAGGGCAAGGTTAACACTTCCACCGCCGACCTGCATCTGAGCTGGGATGTCGAGTATCAGCCGGGCGAGCTCAAGCTTGTGGGCACGAAGGACGGCAGGGAGTATGTCGAGGTGTTCCGCACCGCAGGCGCTCCTGCTGCCGTCAGGGCGAGCTTCGACAGGAGCACGATCAGCACGGATCCCGGTGATGTGGCGCATCTGACCGTGGAAATCGTCGACGCTGCGGGCAATGTGGTGCCTTCCGCCGACAACCTCGTGATATTCTCGGCTCCCGGAGCCAGGATCATAGGCGTCGAGAGCGGCAATATGGCCGACCTGTCTTCGACCAAGGCTTCGGAGCGCAAGGCTTACGGAGGGATGTGCCTGGCCATCATCCAGGCCGACAAGGCCGGGGAGTATGAGGTCACCGTCTCCGTCGAAGGCCTTGAGCCTCAGACATTGACTCTGACGGCAGAATAAGCTGAACTGATTTTGTGGTATGTCCGGGGCCGGCGGTTTCGTCGGCTCCGGATTTTGTTTTCAGGATGTCCGGATGCGGCCGCCGCCCGGCAGGCTATCCCCAATACCCTCGCCTGCCGGGCGGCGGCCGCATCCGGACAGATTTTGAAAAGCAGTTGCTTGGCGGTCGGCTTCAGGGAGCGAAAGGCTTGAGCGCTCTGCCGGTCGCCGGCGGTACCGCAAAAACGGAACTCTCCCGGCTGGCTATTCCCTGTTTCGTGCCAGCCGGGAGAGTTCCGTTTTTGCGGCGATATGCGCCGCTATTTCACGCTGATGGTTATGGTCGCCGCTTCCACGCCGTCGGCGGAGGCGGTCAGGCTGAACTCGCCCGGAATCTCCGTCGACTGCACGATCGCGGTCAGCTTGCCGCTGAAGAGATGCATCTGGGGCAGATGGAAGAGATCCAGACAGGTGGGGTCGCCATTGGCGGAAGCCCTGTAGAAGCCTGATTCTCCGTCCGTGCTGAAGCTGACGAGCCTTCCGTCGGAAGGGCAGAGGTTGCCGTCCTTGTCGACTATGCTCACCTCTATGTAGGCGAGGTCCTTGCCGTCGGCGGTGATTTCCTGCCTGTCAACGGAAAGCACCAGCCGCGCGGGCTCTCCGGCGGTCCGCACGGAACGCTCGGCCACCGCCTTTCCGTCCTTGTCATACGCCACGACCCTGATTTCGCCGGGTTCGTATCTGACATCGTTCCACATGAGCCTGTAACGGGTCTGGTCGGTGTCCATGCGCTTGCTCTGCACGCCCTGGCTCCTGCCGTTCACGAACAGCTCGGCCGAGGGGTAGTTCGTGTAGACGAACACGGGGGTGATTTCACCCTCCCTGCCGGGCCAGGTCCAGTGGGGGAGTATGTGCAGGGTCTCCTCCTCGGGCTTCCAGACGCTGCGGTACAGCCAGTAGCGGTCCTTGGGAATCGAGGCGAGGTCGATTATTCCGAAGTTGGAACTGTGGTTGGGCATCACGTTGTAGGGCGTGGGTTCGCCGAGGTAGTCGAAGCCTGTCCATACGAACTGGCCTATCTCCCATTCCTTGTCGTCGGCCATCGCGAAATCGATGTCGGGGACATTGGACCAGCTGCAGTATTCGAGGTCGTAGGAAGAGCACTGCAGGTCATCATGATGTACTTTCGAAGTCATCTCCACGGGGAACTTGTACACGCCTCTCGAGGAAATCGTGGACGCGGTCTCGCTGCCGAGCACGAGCTTCTGCGGCAGGGTGTCGTAAGCCTCCTGATAGAGGTGCACGCGGTAGTTGAAGCCGGGCACGTCGAGCAGCGTGGCCAGACCGTTCTTGAGCACGCAGAGCACCTGGTCCATTCCGCAGGTAATGAATCTCGTCGGATCCTCGCGGCGGCAGATGTCGGCGAGGAATCTGGCCGTTTCGTAGCCGCTGGGGTCGCACTGGCTCGGAACCTCGTTGCCTATGCTCCACATGACCACCGAGGGGCTGTTGCGGTACTGGTGCAGCATGTTGACCATGTCCTTCTCGGCCCACTCGTCGAAGTACAGATGATAGCCGTTGCGGCATTTGGCGATGTCCCACTCGTCGAAAGGCTCCACCATCATCATGAAGCCCATCTCGTCGCACAGGGCCACCAGCTCGGGAGCCGGCATGTTGTGCGAGGTGCGTATGGCGTCGCAGCCCATCTCCTTGAGCAGGGTCAGCTGGCGCCTCAGCGCAGCCACGTTCACCGCGCTGCCGAGCGGCCCGAGGTCATGGTGGTTGCAGACTCCCTGGAACTTCCGGTGCTCTCCGTTGAGGAAGAAGCCCTTGTCGGCTATCAGCTCGATGCTGCGTATGCCGAAACGGGTCACATATTCGTCGACCTTGCGTCCGTCCTTGCTGACGGATGTCACGGCATGGTAGAGGGCGGGATTCTCGGGGCTCCAGAGCTCGGGGTCCGTGACCGTGATGTCCTGCATGAAGCCGTAGTCCGTCCTTTCGGCCGTGGCGGCCTTCGCGACCGTCCGTCCTTCGGAGTCGCGTATCTCGGTGCTTATTCCGTCGGCTCCTTCAATGGTGACCTTGATGTTGACGAGGGCCTTCTCGCGGCTTACCGAAGGAGTGGTCACCTGCGTGCCCCATACCGGCACATGCACCTTGTCGGTGACTATTATGTGGACATTCCTGTAGAGGCCGGCGCCGGGATACCAGCGGGAGGATTCCGACAGATTGTCGAGCCTCACGGCCAGCACGTTGTCGCGGCCGTCGGGGTTCACATAGTCGGAGATGTCATAGTGGAAGGAGACATAGCCGTAGGGCCTGTAGCCCACGAACTTCCCGTTGAGGAACACCTGGGAGCGGCTCATGGCTCCGTCGAAGAGTATCTCGACGCTCTTGTCGGGTGAATAGTCGGGAATGTCGAAGCTGATCCTGTACCAGCCGGTGCCTGTGTAGGGGAGACCTCCGGTGCGGCCGGTCTTTAGCGTGGCCTCGGTCTCGTAGTTCTGGGTGATGGCGACCACCTGGGCGTCGTTGCCGGCGTCGAACGGACCATAGATCGCCCAGTCGTGGGGAACGGTCACGCTCTGCCAGCCGCTGTCGTCGAAGTCCCGGGCGGTGAAGTCTCCGTCGGTGCGGGTGAACTTCCACCCTTCTTCCAGCAGGAATTCCTGTCTGGGGCTCTGCGCGAAGCCTGCGGCGGCGCAGAGCAGCAGTGATGCGATGGTTAGGAGCTGTCTGATCATATTGTCGGTTATTGTGTTTATGCGGTCAAACTTTTAAATATAGCAAAAAATTCCGGTCCGGGCTCCGTCGGTTCAGGTTTTTGGGACGGAGGCCGGGCCGGAATCTCAGAGGATGTTCAGGCAGGCCGTCACTTGGCCAGCTCTATGGCGAAGTGCCAGGTGCAGTCGGCTGATTCGTAATAGAGCCTGAAGTTGTAGCGGCCGGGCTGGTCGATCGTCATGTTGGCGTCGCCTCCCACCACTGGCTTGGATACGTCGTTGTGGTAGATCTTGACGTCGGAGCCGTCCTTGATCTTAAGGTCGGCTACGGCCTTGGGACCGAAGGTGTAGCTCCAGTCGTCGTTGATGCTGAGGCGGAAGTTGCCGGAGGCGTATTCGGCGGTGCAGGTCCAGTCGTTGGTCTCTTCGTTGTAGACCATTTCTGGATTGCTTCCCAGACCCCAGTTTCCGTTGAAACCGGCGAGCCTTACGGGACCGTCAAGCGTCTTTACGGTGTATGCCCCGGTGTTGAGGTCCACGGTGAACCAGCTGAGCTCGGGATCGGACACTATGGGGTCTCCGCCGTTCTTGACGAGCACCCCGCCCTGGTCGCCGTATCTGTCACCCTCGCTGCTGCCGGCGTAGGTGTATTCGAGGAAGTTGAAGGAGTTGCTCGTTATGGCGCTGTTCTTCATGTTGATCAGCCCCCTGTAGGTCTTGCTTCCGTCGGAATCCTCCTCCATGCCGTCGCGGTCCGCGTGGTTGCTGTTGAAGTCGCCGCTCACATAGAGCATGTTGATTCCCGTGCTTATCCTGGCGATGTCGAAGTCGATGTTGACGACCGCGGACTTGACCACGGTGAAGTTGCTTCCGGTGGTCGCCGTGACATAGCAGGGAACGGTCTGCACGCCTCCCTTGGGCAGGCCGAGGTAGCTTTCGCCTATGAGCCTGTTGTAGAGGGTCTGGTAGTCGATTTCATAGGATGTGGCGTTTATCCTTGAGGCAAGGCACATGTCGGGATAGTTCTCGCTCGACATGTAGATGGCGTAGTCCACCCCGGCCGCGGCTCCGAAGTCGGCCGCGGTCCACGAGAATGTCACGTTGCCGTTCTCGTCGTAGTTGGCCTGGGACACCTCGACCGTTTCCATAGGCTGCAGCGTCGGTGCGACTATGTCCTCGGCAGGGTAGGTCTTCACCGTGTCGAGCCCGTTGGGGTCACAGGCGGCCAGCATTGCGGCAGCCGTGAGCATTGCAAGGTATTTTATGTTTTTCATCATTTGTGGTCTTTAATTGTTGGATGCGGCTGGAGTGTAGCCGGGCTTGTGGGACAGATTGCTGTTGGCGGTGATCTCCGACTGCGGGAAGTCGAACACGAGCATGTGCTCGGAGAACGGCTGGCCTTCATAGCTTCCGCCCTTCCATTTCCAGAGATAGTTTCCTCCGCAGAACATGTCCCAGCGGATCAGGTCTATGCGCCTGAGGCCTTCCCACGCGAGCTCGACGGCCCTTTCGTTCTGGACGTCCTCGAGCCCGTATGTGCCCAGGGGCTCCAGCCCGGACCTTTCGCGCACTTTGTTCAGGTATTCCAGGCCCTCGGAAGTCTGTCCTGTATGGAGGCAGGCCTCGGCATAGTTCAGATAGATTTCGGCGAGCCTTATCATCGGGTAGTCAACGCCGCATTTCGCCGAGGTGGTGCCGTAGCTGGCCGCCGTGCTGTAGAATTCCTCGCGAGTCTTGTCGTGCGGTATGTTGTTGTATTTGTAGAAGCTCCAGCCCTGTGTGAACTCTTCTATGTCGGTCATCTCCTCGTAGTGCCCCTTGTTGAAGAACAGCCTGGCCCTGTCGTCGTTCCTGGGATTCTCGTAGACTCCGGTGTATTTGCCCTCGTCGTCATAGCCGTCCTCGGGCACGGTCACGCCGAAGTACTTGAACACATATTCGGAGGGCATCCTGATTCCGGCCCAGCCGTCCTTGACGCCGAGAGAGTAAAGCGGGTTGCCGTTCTCGTCGTTGTCGTCGCCGGCGGAGAAGCAGGACTGCACGAGGAAGATGGTGCCTCCCCATCCGTTCATGCTGATTTCGTCATAGTCGATGGCGAACAGGAATTCCTGGTATGCGTCGGGGTTGGTGCCGTTGTCGCCGCGGAAGAGGTCGGCATAATTGTCGCAGAGGTCATAGCTGCACTTGAAGATCTCCTCGCATGCCGCGATGCACTCATCCCACATTTCTTCTCCCTTCGCCGTCACGTTACCGTTTTCGTCAACCGTGGACTTGTAGACCTGGGCGTTGAGGTAGATGCGCGAGAGCAGTCCCCATGCGGAACCCTTGTCGACTCTCGGGTAGTTCGAGCCCGCCGCCTGCAGCTCGTCGCCGCCCGCCAGCTCGGTGAGCTCTCCGATTATGAAGTCAAACACGTCGGAACGGCTCTTCTGCTCCGGAGACACAGCTCCGAACTCCGACTCCTCCGTCACGAAGGGAACGTCGCCGAAGGTGTCCATTCCCATCCAGTAGAGATATGCCCTGATGAACCTGGCTTCGGCCCGCAGGGAGTGTATCCTCTCGATGAGAGCCTGGTCGCAGCCTCTTTCGGAGAGCTTCTCGTCGGTGGTCTGGCGCAGGAACTCGTTGGCGTAGGTGATGCCGTGCAGGGTCCTGCAGTAGAGAGCGTAGGTGGCCGTGTTGTCGGCCGTGGACCAGGTGTTCATGTTGATGTCCTGGGTCCAGGAGTCCTTCCAGTTGTTCTTGCAGGCGTCGGTGGAGCTTTCCTGAATGCACCAGAACGCCCTGACGAGCTCGGACGCGCCGGCGTCGTCGACTTCGAGGTCGTCAGTGTTGTTGAAGGCCCTGTATACCTTGGCCAGACCGGATACATAGTTGGCGTATTCGTTGCCGTAGGCGTTTTCCGAGTTGAAGTCGTCGTCGTTGAAGGGCAGGGCCTCAAGGTCTCCGACGCAGGAGCTCGTGAGCGCGCCGAAAGTCAGAAGCAGCGCCGCATATATGGGGTACAGTATCTTTTTCATGTTCATTGTCGGATTGTTAGAAGTTGAGATTTACACGCAGAGAGTAGGTTCTCGACCTCGGGGTTCCGTTGGAGTCGATTCCTGTATAGGAGATTTCAGGGTCAACGCCGGGATAGCGGGTGAACACCGCCACATTGTTCGCGGTGAGCGCGAGGCGCAGGCTGATGTCCCTGTTGAACAGGTTGCGGAAGGTGTAGCCTACATTGATGTCGTCGATCTTGAAGAACGAGGCGTCATACAGGAAGTAGTCGGAGTAGGACTGGGCCACGGTGTTGATGTCCGTCCATCCCGTCTTGGTCACGATTGACTTGTAGTTGTTGAGCGTGCTGTAGTTGAGCCAGTCGTTGGCCGTGGTGGAATTGGCGTGGTGATAGTTCCAGAAGGCCCAGTTGCCGGCGGAGCCGTGGGCGTTGAAGCCGAAGTCCCAGTTCTTGTACGAATACTTGACGTTGATGCCGTAGAAGAGCTTGGGCAGAGGGCTCTTGCCGGTCAGGTACCTGTCGTTGTCGGTTATCTTTCCGTCACCATCCCTGTCCACGAGGGCGTTCTGTATCGGCCGTCCCTGGTCGTCGTAGAGCTGCTGGTAGAGGTAGAAGGTCCTCGGCGCATAGCCGACTCTCTGCTGCTGCAGGTAGCCGCCGGTGCCTCCGATGGCGTCCTTGCCTTCCTGGATGAAGTAGTCTTCGTTGGCGGCGTCGTCACCCACGGTCAGCTTGGTGAACTTGGTGTCCTGGTAGGTGATGTTGCCTCCTATCACGAGGCTGGATTCGCGGTTGCGTATGGGCGTGAACACGATGCCGAGCTCGACACCCTTGTTCTCCATGCTTCCGATGTTGGTCAGCAGGGTGTTGGAGAAGTTGGCTCCCATGGGGATGTAGACCGTGTTGAGCAGGTCCTTGGTCTCCCTCTTGTAGAAGTCGAGGTTACCGGTCACGAGACCGTTGCCGAAGCCGAAGTCGATACCGATGTTGGCCGTGGTGGTCTCCTCCCACTTGATGTTGGGGTCGTAGGCTTCGGGCGTGAGCTCATACACGCGTCCGTCGCTTCCCATGTTGTACATGTGCGTGGTGCTGGTGGACAGGTTGTAGTTGGCTATGTAGGAATAGTTGGCTATTCCGCTCTCCTGTCCGGTGATGCCCCAGCCGACGCGCACCTTCAGCTCGTCGAGCCAGTCGGCGTTCCTCATGAAGTTCTCCTGCTTGATGTTCCATGCGAGGGCGAGCGAGGGGAAGAGGCCCCATCTGTTGGCTTCACCGAATCTTGACGAACCGTCGTTTCTCAAGGTGAAGGTGAACAGATAGCGGCTCTTGTAGGAATAGTTCAGACGGCCGTAGAACGATACGAGGAAGTGCTCCTCGCCATGTCTGTAGATGTTGCCGTAGAGCTCGTCCTTCTCGTAGGAGACTCCGGTGTTGGGGTCGGAGTATGCGTCGTTGAGCCTGCGCTCGTTGTGGTTGAAGTTGTAGAAGTGCTCCCAGGAGTATCCGGCCATGAAGTCGATCTTGTGGCCGTTGAAGTCATGGTTGTAGTTGGCGAAGAACTCCAGCATGTCGTTGTAGTTGAACGAGTCGCTGGTGTACCATGTGCCCACGCGCGGGGCGATTCCGTCCTCGATGAGGCCCCAGTATCCGGCCATCGGGCGGCTCCAGCTGTAGGTCTCCCGCCTGTCGGTGCTGAGCCTGAGGTTGAAGGCCAGGTCCTCGAAGCCGTGGACCTTGTAGTTTATGGTGCTGCTCAGGGTCCAGCCGAGGTTCCTGTTGATGGCGTCGCTGGTCTGGTACTGCATCGGGTTGCTCGAAGCTCCCGCTCCGGGCACGAGCTCGTCGCCGCGGCCGGTGGACTGGATGTAGTAGCCGTTGTTGGTTCCGTAGTCGATGCTGCCGTCCTCGTTGTAGAAGTACACGGGTAGCGTGGGGTTGAACGACGCCGCGGAGCTGTAGCTCGCGCTCGCCGGAGAATAGATATAGGTGTTGACCTTGGCGTTGAGCGCTATGGTGAGGTGCTCGTCAAGGAAGTTGGGGTTCAGGCTTACGTTGATGGAGGGCCTGTGGTTCCATGAACCCAGGGTCTGTCCTCTCATCTGCCTGTAGCCGAGCGACACTCTGTAGGGCAGGTGGCCTTTCAGGGTAGTTCCGCTGACGCTCAGGTTGTGGGTGGAGCTGATGCCCAGCTGGGTGACCAGGTCTATCCAGTCGGTGTCGGCGTCGCCCATGAGGCCCTCGGCCGTCGCGAGCGAGCCGGGGCGGTCGGCATAGAGTTCCCTGATGAATTCGCGGTATTCGTCACCGCTCATGACATCCTCCTTGCCTATGTAGTGCCTGGCGCTCACCGAACCGCTGTAGGATATTCTGGGCGTCCTGCTGGCGCTGGCTTTCTTCGTGGTCACGAGGATGACTCCGGATGCCGCGCGCGAACCGTAGATGGCTGCTGACGAAGCGTCCTTGAGCACCGAGAACGAGTCGATGTCATCGGGGTTGATCGATGCGAGATCGTTGGAGCTCAGCGGAATGCCGTCCACGACTATCAGAGGGTCGTTGGAGGCGTTCAGCGACGAAAGACCCCTGACACGCATGGTTCCGTCGGAGAGCACGAGCAGTCCGGGCACCTTGCCCTGCAGCAGCTCGTAGCTTGAAGAAACGGCTCCGCGGTTCAGGTTCTCGGCCTTGATCGCCGTGACCGAGCCGGTCATGTCCTCCCTTCTGACGGTACCGTAGCCTATGACTACCGCGTCCTCCAGAGTCTCGCTGTCCTCTTCGAGCACTATGACTCCGTTCCTGAAGGCTTCGGAGTCGGCCCGGAGCTGCAGGGTCACATAGCCCAGGCAGCTCACGGTCAGCTGCGAATCCGGACTTCCGACGGTGATCGAGTAGCGTCCGTCGATGTCGGTGACGACTCCGTTGCTCTGGTCTCCCTGTTCAAAGATGGCGGCTCCGATTACGGGCAGCCCCGAAGCGTCTGTGACCGTTCCCTTCAGTTCCAGGCCTGAAGATTGGGCCGACAACATGTATCCGCCCGAAAACAGAAGCGAGGCGGACACGATGAAGGTGGCTAATAATTTCCTCATACGCGTTTAGTGTTATGAAATGTTGGTTGTTTTCGCAAAGATAGTCCCGCCCGCTCTTGGCTATGAACGCATAAAGGACAATTGCGGACACAAAAAGGACAGACGCCCGGCGGGCCGCAGAATATTGTCAAATTAGATGTAAATTAGACATCGGAGAACTTTAAGGCACGGAATGAAGAGATTTCTGACCATATTCCTTCTTGCATTTCCGCTGTCGCTCCCGGCGGCGGAAATGAACTACGACAATCTGTACAATGTGCGTCTGGTGTCCGACGCTTTCCAGGCCAGGTGCTTCGCCCAGGACGAGGACGGCTTCATCTGGATAGGGACCAACAAGGGGCTGTGCTGCTACGACGGCTACAGCGTCAGGGCCCATTACCGTCCCGGCTCTCCGGACAACGTGTCGGTCCACTCCATAGCGCTCTACGGCGGCGACAGGCTGTTCCTCGGCACGGAGACCGGCCTCATGTCGTATGACATCCGTCGCGGCAGCTACGGCAGTCCGGACTCCGACGCCGGCCGGATAGTCCGTTCGCTGATGCTGGACGGGGAGAAGCTCTGGATGGGCACGACCGACGGGCTGTATGTCTACGACATAGGCAGCGGGGTGTCCCGCTGTCTTCTCAAGGACGCCGACGTGTATTCGGTGGCGCGGCTGCGCGACCGGATCTTTGCCGGAACGCGCGGCGGACTGTACTGCATGGAGGCCGGCTCGGATACCTTCCATAAGCTGGAGCTGGAACTTTCGTGGCAGCTGATCAATGCGCTCTACGCCGACGAGAGCGACAACACGCTGTGGTTCGGCGCATCGGGGCTGTACCGGCTGCATGTCTATTCCGGAAAGCTGGACCTGGTCAGCCCTTCGCTTTCCGCCAAGACTCTCGTGAGGGACTGCGACGGGAATCTGGTGATAGGCACGGACTACGGCCTTGTGACCGTGGACATGGCCGGCGGGGCGGCAACCCGGTACACGCACAATCTGCACCGCCACAATTCCTTGAGCAACAATGTGGTCCAGAGCATCTTCAGGGACGACAACGACAATATATGGATCGGCACCGACTACGGAGTCTCCCTGGCCAGGAGATACCGGTCCTACGAATACCGCAGCATAACCCAGTTCACCGAGGGCGGCGAGGGCAACCAGTTCTTCGTGCTCTGCCCCGACCGGGACGGCAGTCTCTGGATGGGAGGGAACAACGGCGTCGTCGTGAACCCTCCCGGCTCCGTCGGGGAAGTGCTGTGGTTCCGCGGCGGCAGCGGCCGGAGGAGCATCGCGCACAACAGGGTGCGCGACATATATGCCGACAGGGACGGACGGCTCTGGCTGTCCTCTGACGGCGGCCTGCAGCTGTATGACAGGGAGAACCGGAGGTTCATCGCCCGCCAGGTCGTCGACCCCTCGCGCGGCGAGCGCATGTACTGGGTCTACGCCATACGCGAGGACAGGGAGGGGGACTTCTGGTTCTCCACCTTCAACAACGGAATCTATAAGGTCGACGGTGAGGCGCTGTTCGCGTCCGGGGAATCCGCTTGCAGCGCAAGATACACGGCCGACAACGGGCTTTCGGGCGATTTCATAACGGCGATGGCATACAACGAGACGGCGAACGCCGTGTATTCCCTCGCGAGCAACGGCTATATAGACGTGATCGACTGCGCGGGCGGGAGGCCGGTGCGCCTCGACCTGCTCGGCATGACCGAGGGCCGCGTTCCTTCGGCGATGATCAGCGGAGGGGACGAATATATATGGATAGGCTATTCGCTCGGCCTGATAAGGTACAACACTCTCGACGGAAGTTCTTCCCGCGTGCTGTTTGGCAACAACCGCCATCTGTCGGTGACCTGCATGACGCAGGCCGCCGGCAATGTCTGGGTCTGCACCAACGAAGGTGTCTGGGTGGTCTCCCCGGACTGCCGCATCATAGGAAATTTCAATTTCGAGGACAGGGTGTTCACCTCGGCATGCTGGTCGCCGCAGGACGGCATGCTGTTCTTCGGCGACTCCGACGGCTATGCTTCCGTGTCTCCCGAGATACTTGGCGGCCGTGAGGGGACCGGGAGGCTGGCCGTAAGCCGCATATCGGTGAACGGCAGGGAATATGTGTCTCCGGACGGGCTGCTGAGCCGCTATGCCCGGGAGCTGGTGCTCAGGTCCGACCAGAACGACATCAGCGTCGAGTTCGCCGACCTTTCATTCTCGAACGCGAGCTTCAGCATGATTTCATATCGGCTCGGCGACGGCGACCCCGTGCAGCTCAAAAGCGGTTCGAACACGGTCTCCCTGACCGGCCTGCGTCCCGGAAGATACGAACTCTCCTGGTCCGGAAGCGGGACTGTCGGGGCCGACGGCGCCGCGGGCAGCATCGGCATCAGGATACTGCGGCCTCCCATGGCTTCGAACCTGGCGATATGCCTGTACTGCCTGGCGGCCGGCGTCATCGTCTTCGGAGCATGGCATTACCGGAGCCTGAACGCCAGGCTGCGGAAAGAGCGGGAGGAGAAGGAGCAGACCCTGAACAGGGTGGAGGAGAAGATGCGCCTGTATTCCGACATCTCCCATGAATTCAAGACGCCGCTCAGCATGATACTCGCCCCGGTGAGCAAGATGCTCTCGGAACCTCGTCCTGAAAGGGATCTGAAGGACCTCAGGCTGATACATGACTCCGCGATCAAGATGAATCAGCTTATCCACAGCGCTATAGAGGGCGACAAGAACGATCTCTCAATGGAGCTCGGGCTCGCAAGGTCCAAGGTCGAGCTGGTCAGCTTCATCCATACCATATTCTCCGTGTTCGAGGACAACCAGAAGGACGAGGGCAAGGAGTTCATCTTCACCTCGTCCGTCGAGAAGATCTACTGCATGGTGGACGTGGTCAAGTTCGAGTCCATAATGAACAACCTGCTCTCGAACGCCTGCAAATATACCTCCCGGGGCGACAGCATAATAGTTTCGCTGTCGGTGAATCCCGGGAACACGGCGCTTGAGATCAAGGTCTCCGATACCGGACAGGGCATTTCACGCGAGGATCTGCCGTATATCTTCCACCGTTTCTTCAGGTCGCCCTCCAATTCCGCAGGCAGGGAAGGGACCGGAATAGGGCTTTACCTGGTCAGGAGCTATGTCGCCATGCACGGCGGCTCCGTCTCCGTCGAGTCCGAGTACGGCCAAGGCTCCACCTTCACGGTCACCATTCCCTTCGAGGCGGTCGCCGACGACGCCCCGGGCGGCGAGCCGGTGCAGGCGGACGAAAGGACCGGCCTGCCCACGGTCGTGATAGTCGAGGACAACGAGGTCATCGCCGGCTATCTCATGGACCTGCTGTATGACCATTACCGCTGCATAATCGCGCTCAACGGCAGGACCGGCCTCAAACTGTGCCGCGACCTGCTTCCCGACCTGATCATCACCGACATCATGATGCCTGTCATGGACGGTATCAGGATGTGCGCCGAGCTGCGCGAGAATGTCGCCACGGCGTCCATACCTATAATAGTGCTTACCGCCGTCGAGGACAAGAAATACGAGCTCTTCTCCGCCAAGCACCGCATCGACGCCTTCATCACCAAGCCCTTCGACTCCAATTACATCCTCGCCCGCGTCAAGGGCCTCATAGACAAGAAGCTCGAAATGGAGAAGCGCATAAGGATGGAGATGATGGCCCGTCCCGGGAACATAGAGGCCGTTTCGGCCGACGAGAAGCTGCTGTCCAGGCTCGTGGACGTGATAGAGGAGCATATCACCGACTCGGATTTCAATGTCAACGCCCTGTGCGGCTATATGGAGATGTCCTCGAAGCAGGTCTACCGCAAATGCGTGCAGCTGCTGAACATGACGCCGGTGGAATACATACGCTATGTCCGTCTGAAGAAGGCCGCCGTCCTGCTTGAGCAGCACAAGTTCAATGTCTCCGAAGTCATGTACATGGTCGGGTTCAACAACCATTCCTACTTCAGCAGATGCTTCCTTAAGGAGTTCGGCATGTCTCCTCAGCAGTATCGTGCCGAGCACGGGGCCTCCCGGGACGAGCGGGACTGAGGCATACGGAAAGAGGAGACCCCTCGGGGCCTCCTCTCTTCATTTATGTCGCGGACCTGCTGCTATAGCTGGGGGCCGGCGGCTACGAGAGCCTTGCCGGCTTCGTTGTCCTCGTACTTGTGGAAGTTCTTGATGAAGCGTCCGGCGAGATCCTTCGCCTTCTCGTCCCATACTGAAGGATCTGAGTAGGTGTCGCGGGGATCGAGGATGCCGGTGTCGACTCCTTCGAGAACGGTGGGAACCTCGAAGTTGAAGTAGGGAATCGTCTTGGTGGGCGCCTTGTCGATCGAGCCGTTGAGGATGGCGTCGATGATTCCGCGGGTGTCGCGGATCGAGATGCGCTTGCCGGTTCCGTTCCATCCGGTGTTCACGAGATAAGCCTTGGCTCCGCTCTTCTCCATTCTCTTCACGAGCTCCTCGGCATACTTGGTGGGATGCAGCTCGAGGAAGGCCTGACCGAAGCAGGCTGAGAAGGTCGGGGTGGGCTCGGTGATTCCGCGCTCGGTACCTGCCAGCTTGGCGGTGAAGCCTGAGAGGAAGTAGTACTTGGTCTGCTCAGGGGTCAGGATGGATACCGGAGGAAGAACTCCGAATGCATCGGCTGAAAGGAAGATCACCTGCTTTGCTGCGGGGCCCTCGGAAGCGGGACGCACGATCTTGTTGATATGGTAGATAGGATAAGAGACGCGGGTGTTCTCGGTCACGCTCTTGTCGTTGAAGTCGATCTTGCCGTCCTTGTCAACGGTCACGTTCTCGAGGAGGGCGTCGCGGCGGATGGCGTTGTAGATGTCGGGCTCGGACTCCTTGTCGAGGTTGATCACCTTGGCGTAGCAGCCGCCCTCGAAGTTGAAGATGCCCTCGTCGTCCCAGCCGTGCTCGTCATCGCCGATGAGCAGACGCTTGGGGTCGGTGGAAAGGGTGGTCTTTCCGGTTCCGGAGAGGCCGAAGAAGATGGCGGTGTTCTGTCCGTCGAGGTCGGTGTTGGCTGAGCAGTGCATTGAAGCGATGCCTTTGAGGGGAAGGTAGTAGTTCATCATGGAGAACATTCCCTTCTTCATCTCGCCGCCGTACCAGGTGTTGAGGATGACCTGCTCCTTGCTGCTGACGTTGAAGGCCACGCAGGTGTCGGAACGGAGGCCGAGCTCCTGATAGTTGTCGACCTTGGCCTTTGACGCGCAGTATACGAGGAAGTCAGGCTCCTGGTCGAACTCCTCCTGATTCTTGGGACGGATGAACATGTTGGTCACGAAGTGTGCCTGCCATGCCACCTCCATGATGAAGCGGACCTTCATGCGGGTGTCCTTGTGGGTTCCGCAGAAGCCGTCCACCACGAACAGCCTCTTGCCTGAAAGCTCCTTGAGAGCGATGCTCTTGACCTCTTTCCAGGTCTTCTCGGACATCTCGTGGTTGTCGTTGGGGTACTCCGGGGTGTTCCACCATACGGTGTCCTTGGAGTTCTTGTCCATGACGATGTATTTGTCCTTGGGAGAACGTCCGGTGTAGACGCCGGTCATCACGTTCACGGCTCCGAGCTCGGTCACCTGGCCTTTGTCATAGCCTTCGAGTTCGGGCCTGGTCTCCTCGTTGTAGAGGACTTCGTAGGTGGGGTTGTAGAGAATCTCGGTGGTTCCCTTAATCCCATACTTGCTTAAATCAATCTTTGACATAGTATGATTTTGAATTAGGAGTTTTTATATAAAAGTACTATCCTTCAAATCGTGCGAAGTTAGTAAACATTTATTACTTTTCCAAAGTGACGGCCATCAATCCGATGACGACGTCGTTGGAAAGAGTGGTAAGCGTCAGGCTCTCGAGGGTCTTGCCGGGAGTCAGCGGCATCTTGAGTATCTGGGCCGCGCCTCCGGGGATGCCCCGGTCGGTGACCTTGACGGCGTCAAGGCCGGGTCCGCTCGTGCCGCTGCCGTCCATGCCGCTGTTCTCGGCCGCCGCATAGAAGTCCACGTCCACCTCACGGCTTACTCTGCCGTCGCTGAAGACTACGCGGTAAGGCTTCAGCGGGGCCACCCAGAACGCGTGGTCGTCGGTGTAGTAGTCCTGCTGTATCGGGCACCAGTTCACGGGATTCTCGAGCGGCATCACATCGCAGCTTCCGTCGGTGTAGCGCACGGTCACGCGGCCGTTGTCGATGCGGCTCTGCATGTTCTGGGTGCTGCCGGCGAGCAGCAGATAGGCGTAGCGCGCCCTCCCGTCGAGAGCTACGGTCACGGAATCGGGGTAATTGTCCCAGAGCGAGGTGTAGATTATGTTGTGCCCTTCGGCCGGCGTGCGGAACTTGAGTCCGAGCCCGGTGTCGAACAGTCCGTCCCTGACGAGGCTGCGCAGTCCGTCGTCCTCGATCTCGGGATGCACATGCGGCGTGCACCAGTCTCCCGCTCCCTGCTTGGGCAGCTCCAGCGAGGTGAACGGCGGCCTGGGGGAGAGGTATTCGTTCCTGAAGATGTCGTCGACATTCGAGTTGAACCAGCGGCTGATGTCGACCGTGCGGGTCTTCCGCGCGGCGTCCCGGCTGATGTCGCCGAGTCCCATCGAGGCGATGTACTTGGGCGACATCGACTTCTCCCTCTCCGACTTTATGGTCTTGTGGCGCAGCGGCGCGGGCAGTTTCCTGCGGTCCACGACTATGGTCTGCACGGCCTCGTCGCTGCCTTCCACGTCGAGATACGCCCCGCCTCCGGCATTGGTGCGCACGACTATCTTCAGGGGCTGCGTGAAATTCTGCTCCACCCTGTAGATGTCATAGTGCCCTTCGCGGCGGAAGGAGTAGCTCAGGTAAGGGGTCTTGATGGACGCCTCGTCCCAGTCATCGGGGAAGGCCTGGCGTATGATGCACTGGCCGTGGAGCGCGTCGGGCTGTATGCCGAAGAGCCCGTTGACCACGGCCCTGGAGGTCACGCCCACATTGTCGGCGAAGTCCCTGTACGCTTCGGTCTTGGCCTTGTCGTAGAAGCTTATCTGGCCGAAGTTGCCCGGGCATGCTCCGAGATACATCTCGTCGAGCAGGTCCGCCTTGAGCAGCCTGAACCCGGAGTCGCTGCGGCCGGCCTGGAGATAGGCGAGGGCCATGTTGGCGACTTCGGCGTGGGCCACGTTGTTGGTGCTCCACACATACGGCAGCCAGTCGGTGGTGGATATCGTGAAGAGGTCGTCCTCCGGCTCGGGCAGTTCGAGTCCGAGAGCCTCCACGGCCTTCTCGTCATACCGGTATCTTACGGGGATATGCGGTATCGAGCGGTCGACATAGCAGGTCGCCCTGTAGGCCTGTTCGGTCGTGCCGACCCCGCAGTCGATGGGGGTGTAGACGCTCCAGATGGCGGCGCTCTTGTGCAGGCGCCTGAGGCCCATGTAGTCCTGGTATTCGGCCCAGTATCCGAGGTCGTCGAGCCAGAGCCTCTCGTTCATGGCCTTGCGTATGGCTTCGGCTTCCTTCCTGTACGGTTCGGGATCCTCGCCTATGATTTCCGCTATCCTGGCCGTGAGCAGGTTGCCCATGTAGTTGTATGCCGAGGAGTGGGTGACCGCGCCTCCGTTGTAGTAGAGGGCGTCGCTGGCCCAGATGCAGCAGAATGCGTCGTAGAGGTGGTCGTTGTCGGCGTCGAAATTGCGCTTCTCCCACTCGTGGTGCAGCTTGAGATAGGGCCAGATATACCGCAGGAACTCGGGGTCGGGGTCGTAGCTCACATGCCTGAGCAGAGCGTCTATGTAGTTGAGGTTCATGTCGTAGTGGCTCATCTGGTCGGTCGCTCCGGGCCGGCGGCAGATGTAGCCGTTGGAGTAGATCGGGGTCCCCCACTTCTTTAGCGACGCGGCCATGTTGTTGGCCGTGTCCTGCTGCGGCTGGGGGAGGGTCGGGGGCACGTCGGTGACCATGCTTTTGGTATATGCGATGAAGTGGGTCTTGGCCCTGTCGTTCCAGCCTACTACATCCCCGGTGTAGGCTCCTCTCCAGCCGGCGAGCGGAGTGCGCCAGCCTATGGCTCCGTGGAGGAAGGTCTCGCCGTCCCAGATGCCGTCGGCCGCCGCCATGATGTTGGCGCCGAGAGTGTTGAGGAACGGGTCGGGGGTGTTGATCTCCATCTGGGAGACGAGTTCCTGGCGGGCCGCCTCCTCCTTGTTGAACACGGGCCGTCCGTCCCTGGCGTCCAGGGCGTCGAGCCTGCCGGAGCCCGCGTCGTGGCTGTAGACAAGGTAGGTCTCGCCGTCAGCGTCCCAGGTCAGGACCTGCAGGTCCGTTTCTCCTTCGGACGGCTCGAAGTTCTCCCTCGGGTCCATGCCCAGGTCTCCGTCGCGGGAGAACTTGGTGCTGGCTATGCGGCACTGGCGCACGGAGAGCTCCACAGGGCCGTCGAAGCCCTCGGCCATGAAGCGCCATATCGCCCCTTCCCCGAAGAATGAGGCCATGGCGTAGACCTGCAGGCTTCCGCCGTCCCAGCTGGCGTCCTTGAGCGTGTAGGTCCTCCGGCCTCCCTGGTAGCGGGCTTCGCACCATTCGGCCTCGTCGAGGTTCATGTACCTGCCTTTGTAGCCGAGATAGAAGCGGAAGTTCCAGCTGTTCTGCTTGTCGTAGGCGGCGAAGACCGGTCTGTCGCTGGTTTCGAGGCGGAAGCGCGTGTGGGTTCCGTAGAGCGCGCGGGTGTAGCGCCCGTCCCCGTTAAGGCAGACTATGTCCCTGCCGTCGGGGTAGTATTTCATCGTGCGCACGGTCTGTGCCGGTGCGAGAACCGGCGTGAGAATCAGGGCGATTGTGGTCAAGGCCCTGCAGAAGTGAGAGACAATCATAATCAACAAGTCAATAATCTTTCAAATTTACCGCATTAATTTCATTTGACAAAATCCGGAGGCGATGTCCTGATTCGCGGCAAAAATTTAACTTTGTATCCGTGATGACCGCACTCGAGACATTGAAGAAATACTGGGGTCATGACTCCTTCCGCCCCATGCAGGAGGAGATCGTGTCCGCCGTGCTGGAAGGGCGCGACGTGCTCGCCATTCTCCCTACGGGCGGCGGCAAGTCGGTATGCTTTCAGGTCCCGGCGCTGATGAAGGAGGGGCTCGCCCTCGTGGTGACGCCTCTGATAGCGCTGATGAAGGACCAGGTCCAGAATCTTGAGGCCCGCGGGATACGTGCGGTCGCCGTCCATGCCGGGATGAACCGCAGGGAGGTGGACATCGCCCTCAACAATGCGGCCTACGGCGGCTTCAAGTTCCTTTATGTGTCGCCTGAACGGCTTTCCACCCGACTTTTCCAGTCCTATCTCGACGTGCTCGGCGTCAGCATGATAGTTGTGGACGAGGCGCACTGCATCTCCCAGTGGGGTTACGACTTCCGTCCCGACTATCTCGAGATCGGAAGGCTCAGGGAACGGCTGGACGTACCTCTGATAGCGCTGACCGCCACAGCGACACCCAAGGTGGCCGAAGACATAATGGAGAAGCTCGCCCGTCCGGCGGCACCCGGGACGAAGACCGAGGGCTTCGTGCTGCTGCGCAGCGGTTTCGAGCGGCCCAACCTTTCATATATAGTGCGCCGCTGCGAGGACAAGACCGGCCAGCTGCTGAACATCTGCCGCGGAGTCGCCGGCACCGGCATAGTCTACATGCGCAACCGCCGCAGATGCGAGGAGACCGCCGCCGTCCTGCAGGCCGGGGGCGTGAGCGCGTCGTTCTACCACGCCGGCCTCGGCTCCGCGCTGCGCACCGAGCGTCAGGATGCCTGGAAAAGGGGGGAGATACGCGTGATGGTGTGCACCAACGCGTTCGGAATGGGCATCGACAAGCCTGACGTGCGCTTCGTGGTGCATCTGGCTCCGCCCGACAGTCCGGAGGCGTATTTCCAGGAGGCCGGCCGGGCGGGCCGTGACGGGAAGCGCTCCTACGCGGTGCTGCTCTGGAACGAACGCGACATGGCCCGCGCCCGCCAGATGCTCTCGCTGTCGTTTCCGCCGCCGGAATATATAGAGGACATCTATCAGAAGATACATATCTTCCACCAGATAATCTACAATGCGGGCGAGGGTTTCCAGCTGCAGTTCAGCCTGGAGAAGTTCGCCTCGCATTTCTCGCTCAACATGGCGCAGGTGCGCTACGCGCTGCATTATCTCGAAGTCTCGGAGCACATCAGCTACGCCGAGGATGTCACGATCGACACTCGCGTGAAGATTCTGGCCGACAGGGGCGAGCTGTACGACATCGCGCTCCCGGATCCGCGCATGCCTGCGGTTCTCGAATTCCTGATGCGCAAATATCCCGGCATATTCAGCTACGCGGTGCCGGTGGACGAGGAGATGCTCGCATCGGCTGCCGGCACCGGTGTTCCGCAGCTGCGCCAGTTGCTCTACCAGCTGTCCCTCGAACATGTGATAAAGTACATCCCGTCCGACCGCAGCGACATAATAACCCTTCACCACGGCCGCCTGATGCCCGGCAACCTCGACCTTCAGATGCCTAAATACGAGTTCCTGAAGCGTAACGCCGAGGAGCGCGCGGAGGCTATGGCGGAATATGTGTCCGAAGAAGACGAGTGCCGCTCGCGCTGGCTGCTGCGGTATTTCGGGCAGGAGGATTCCCGCGACTGCGGCACCTGCGACGTCTGCCGCGCCGAAGTGCCCGTGAAACGCCGTCTGCTCGCGTTCGCCTCCGAACATCCCGGCTTCACCCTCCGGGAGCTGAAGGCCTGGTGCGACGACCCCTCGTGCGGCCTCCCGCGAAACGCTCTCGAAATCTATCGCTCCATGCTCGACGCCGGCGAAATCGCCGGACCGCGACTCTGATTTTTTAGTATCTTTGCTCCCGCAATGGAAAAGGCAAGACTCACTTTCCTGGGCTCCGGGACCTCCCAGGGCGTGCCTATGATAGGCTGCGACTGTCCCGTGTGCAAATCCGTCGACCCGAGGGACAGGCACCTGCGCTCCTCGGTGCTCGTGGAATACTGCGGACTCACCATCCTCGTCGACGCTGGCCCCGACTTCCGCTTCCAGATGCTGCGCGCCAATGTGCGCCACCTCGACGCCATCCTGCTGACCCATAACCACAAGGACCACACCGGCGGCCTCGACGACATCCGGGCATTCAATCTGATCGAGCGCCATCCCGTCAACATCTACTGCCAGAAATATGTCGAGAACACCCTGCGCCTCGAATACGACTACGCCTTCGCGGAGCACAAGTATCCCGGCTCGCCCGAATGGCGGGTCCATATCATCGACCCGTCGAAGCCTCTGACCGTGCATTCCAACGCCAACGAGGAGGTGCTTGTCTGGGAGAGAGGTTTCGGCTACCATCATCTGGCAGCCGAATCGGCTGCTGACGCCACCGCCGAGGTCATCCCCATCCAGGGCTGGCACCTGAGCGACAAGTCCATCTCCGTGCTGGGCTACCGCTTCGGCAACATCGCCTACCTGACCGACATCAAGCACATCGACGACTCGGAGTACGAAAAGCTCAGGGGGCTCGACTACATAACTCTGGGCTGCGTGAAGCCCGAGGAGCACCGTTCCCATCCCTCGCTGCAGCAGTGCCTCGACTTCTTCGGGAAGGTCGGCGCCCGCGAGTCCTACATCACCCATGTCTCGCACCTGCTTCCGAAATACGAGGACTTCTGCAGGATTCTTCCGCCCCATGTGCATCCCGCCTACGACGGGCTCGTGCTCGAATAGCCTATGAAGCTCCGGCTGCTCCTGTTTTCCGCCCTTGCCGTCCTTGTCTCCGCCGTTCCTTCAGGCGCGATAGGGGGGGGTGGTGAAAATGAACCTGCGTCCCTGCCGGACAGCATCCTGAACGAGGAGCATGTCTACAGATATCTCTTCACCGACCGCAGTCTGTCCGAGCGCATCATGTCCGAGATGCGCCGTCGCGCCATTCTTCCGGACTGGGAGCTCGACTACCTCGAAGGCGACTGGACGGAAGCCATGAACGCCATGAACGCGGCATTGACCAACGCAGGTACAGGCTGGCGGTATGCGACCGGCAGCGGGGATGATATTCCGCTCACATTGCAGCGTCAAAACTGAAACTGTTCCGCTCCGTCCCGACAGATTTGCAATCTGCCGGCGATTCCTGAAATTCACCTGCTCTACGGAACAGCTACGCAGGCCATCTCAAGGCAAGTGCTCCGCGCAGGTGATTACACCGGACAGACGCTGCGGGGAGCTCCACGGAGGGCTCTCCTCGCACCCGCCCGGCGCAGCATCTTTGAAACAATAGAAGCCTGCCGTGGCGGAGCCGGTCTGCCGGCAGTATAGGGCAGTGCGGTGGTTCCTACTGCCGGAGACCGGACTCCGCCCGCGGCAGGCAGACAGCAACAGATTGCAAATCTGCTGCAACGGAGAATTACCCGTGAAATTCATCGGCTACGGCGCCGGGCTCTTAATGGCGCTGTACGTGGGGGTGGCGTAGCAAATGGACAGAATTCCTTTCCATTGGGCGCACCTCGCCCTCACGGACGCATTCCAGTTGGTCATGGCCGTAGCTGATGAATTTCACGAAAAATGTGAGGACTGGCTGGCAGTCTGTCAGAGGCCCGCAGTTCCGACAAATTGGACCCCGAGGCTTGCTCGGAAAAGAAGTAAACCGTAACTTTACCCAAAACAAAAACTGAACTGACTATGAAGAAGGAGGGCGAAATCATTCTTTACCAGCCCGACAACGAGGTGAAGCTGGAAGTGCGCATTGAGGATGAAACCGTGTGGCTCAACAGGCAGCAACTTTCTGAATTGTTCAATCGTGATGTCAAGACAATAGGCAAACACGTGAACAATGCGCTGAAAGAAGAATTGGCAGGAATTTCAGTTGTCGCAAATTTTGCGACAACTGCCGCAGACGGAAAAACCTACCAAGTGGAATATTATAATCTGGACATGGTGCTGTCAGTCGGTTACAGAGTAAAATCCAACCGGGGCATTGAGTTCAGACGTTGGGCGAACAAAGTGCTGAAGGAATATCTGCTGAAGGGTTATTCCATGAATCAGCGGTTGATTCAATTGGAACGACGGGTAGATGCCGGGTTCATGGAACACGGTCAGCGTCTGAACAACATCGACAAGAAGATTGACTTCTTCGTGCGCACCTCGCTGCCGCCCGTAGAAGGCATATTCTACGACGGCCAGCTGTTCGATGCCTACAAGTTCGCCATAGACCTGATTCGTTCGGCAAAGAAATCAATCCTGCTGATAGATAACTATGTGGACGAGTCGGTGCTGCTGATGCTCAGCAAACGCAATATCGGCGTGAAGGCCGACATCTACACGCGGACTGTCAGCCACCAGCTGCAACTGGACCTGCAGAAGCACGACAGCCAATACCCACCGATAGGCATCCATACCTGCAAGAAGTGTCACGACCGCTTCCTGATAATCGACGGAGCGGAGGTCTGGCACATTGGCGCTTCGCTGAAAGACCTCGGCAAGAGGATGTTTGCTTTCTCAAGACTGGGTATCCCGGCGGAAGCCGTCACAAGCTTGTTGTAAAATGCTCCCCCCGTTCTGACAGATGAAAAAAAATTGTGCGGAGTCTTTACTTAAATGGTTGGTTATGAAATGTTTGTGAATTCAGTCTGCCCACAGGTAGCCTCAAGAACATTGACTTGTGTGCAGGCCTTTCAGCAGAATCTGCCATACGGGCCGCTGCAGGGCCATTTTTGTAATAACCGCCGCACAGGGTTTTTTATACGCAGCGGCGGAGTGAAAGACTGCAAATCTACCAACACGGAAGTCTACCGCGGCGTCGGCCTTCGGCGACAGACTTTTTACCGGCGAGAGATAAGTTTTGTCCGTCAGCGTCTTTTGCGGAAATTTTATTATATTTGATTTGGCGGTCATATATGCTGTTGCGTCTCGGCATTGCAAGCAAGTTTGCATTGCTTTTGACTTCTTCTATATATTTGTCGCTAACGCGCCACATATACGGTTGCGCCTCGGCAGAGCAAATAAATTTGTTCTGCACTCGGCTTCTGCGTATATTTGAAACCGAATTAAGTATAACATTAATCTAAACTGCTATGGCACGACCGATCAAAGAGACACCGATTCTGTTCGGTGAAGACGCCAGGCGTTTCGAGGAGCGGATGAAACAGGTCCGCCGCGAGTCGCCCGAGGAAAAAGAAAGAAGGCTGGCAAATTTCGAGCTCGGAATGAAGATGCTCGAGATAGGCGAACGAACAAAAAAGAGAAGCTTATGAAAGTCAGTCTTCGAGAACAGTTTTCATCTTACACCATTCGTAAGCTGGAAATAGGAGAGAGAGTAAAATCGTTCGACTGCGGTGACGCTGATCTGAACGATTTTATTTTAAACTCTTCCAATGATTACCGTAAATCCCTGCTTGCTGTTACTTATGTGTTCGAATCCATTGATGACGTGCATCATGATAGAGTTGCTGCATATTTCAGCCTGGCAAACGACAGGGTGTCGTTGACTGACTTCCCGAGCAAGACAGAGTTCAACCGTTTCCGCAGGCGTCGCTTTGTCAACGAGAAGAGGCTGAAAAGTTATCCGGCGGCAAAGATATGCCGTCTGGCAGTCAACAGAGAATTCAAAGGAATGCGAATAGGGGAGTTCTTGTCAGATTTCATTAAGAGTTATTTCCTGACCGACAATAAGACAGGATGCCGTTTCCTGACCGTGGATGCATATTCAGCGGCGATTCCTTTTTATGTCAAGCAGAAGTTCATTCCGCTTGACACCGAAGACGGAAACCAGGTCACCCGCCTCCTGTACTTCGACCTTAACGACATCGCATAAGCCGAAAGCCTACAGCACCACCTCCGTCAGCCTTCCCACGAGAGAGGGGTCGAACGCCCGCGAAACGCGGATGTAGTTGCCCGTATAGCCAGCCATGAGGCCGTTCCGGTCGGTGGACTCGAACAGCACCTTCTCGCGGACGCCGTGGTTGGCTTCGAGGAATTCGGTGTGCAGTCGGGCGCACAGAGCCTCCACGACCGCGACGCGGCGGTGCTTCTCGGCTTCGGGAACCTGGCCGGACATCGAGGCCGCGGGAGTGCCCGGCCGCCTTGAGTAGGGGAATACATGGATGAACGCCGGGCGTATCCTTTCAAGAAAGCCGCAACTCTCCATGAACAGCTCTTCCGTCTCTCCGGGCAGCCCGACCATCAGGTCGATGCCGAAGAACACCTTAGGCGAACCGGGAGTCTCCATGCGGCTGCGTATGTACTCCAGCTTCCCGGCGAACAGGGCGGTGTCGTACTTGCGGCCCATGCGGTACAGCAGCTCGTCGGACCCCGTCTGCAGGGGGATGTGGAAATGCGGCTGGAACTTCGTGCCGGAGGCGATCCAGTCGATGATATCCTCGCCCAGCAGGTTCGGCTCGATGCTCGAAATACGGTATCTCTCGATGCCGGGGACCTCGTTCAGCGCCTTCAGCAGATCGAGGAAACTTTCTCCGGTGGTGCGCCCGAAGTCTCCGGTGTTCACTCCGGTCAGCACGATCTCCTTCACTCCCTCGGCGGCTATCTTGCGGGCGTTCTCCACGCATTCGGCTATGGGCACGTTGCGGCTGCGGCCGCGGGCGTAGGGTACGGTGCAGTAGGCGCAGAAATTGTCGCAGCCGTCCTGCACCCTGAGGAACGAACGGGTGCGCTCGCCGGTGCTGTATGCCGCGAAGACGCCGCCACCTGAAGCCGACGCTCCGCCCCCGGCAATTCCAGCCGCGGACCGGGCCGTATCACTGTGGGCAGCGCCTCCGATGCCCGCCACCTTCAGCGTCTCCGGCACCACCAGCGTCTTCTCTTCCGCGCCGAACACCCGCGTCACCCCCTCAATTTTCTCGATTTCCCGGCGTCTGAGCTCCGCGCTGCATCCCGTCACCACCACCAGCGCCCCGGGATTCATCCTGTGGACGCGGCGCACGAGATTCCGGGATTTCCTGTCCGAAACCGCGGTCACGCTGCATGTGTTCACCAGATATATGTCGGCTTTCTCGTTCCAGGGGACTGCTTCCAGTCCGGCCGCCTTGAAGCCGCGTTCGTAGGTCGAGGTTTCGGCATAGTTGAGTTTGCAGCCGAGGGTGAGGAATGCTATCTTCATAAGTCTACGCGAGTATTATGAACACGCACGGCCGCTTTCCGATGGTCGGGACCGCCTTCTGCCAGCCTGCGATGCTGTCTGTCCTTATGAACTGCGTGGGGAGGGTGATGTCGGCGGCGATGCAGAGCCGCGTGCGCGGCGAGAGCGTCCGGAGCATGTCGGCGAGCAGGGCGTCATTGCGGTAGGGAGTTTCTATTATGATCTGGCTGCGCCGGGCCGCCGCCGACTGTTTTTCCAGCGACTTCAGCGCGGAGCGCCGTTCTTCCGTCTTTGCGGGCACATATCCGCAGAAGGCGAATGACTGCCCGTTGAGACCTGACGCCATCAGCGCGAGCATCAGTGACGACGGGCCGACCAGTGGCACGACTTCTATGCCCCGTCTGTGGCAGAGGGCGACGAGGTCCGCGCCGGGATCGGCCACCGCCGGCAGTCCGGCTTCGGAAAGCAGCCCCACATCCCCGCGCTCGAACAGCTCCACCAGAGCCTCGACGTCGGCGGAACTGCTGTGCTCGTTGAGTTCGTGCAGCTCCAGTTCGCCGATGCGCCCCTTCAGTCCGTATCTGGACAGGAAGCGCCTCGCTGTCCGAAGCTCCTCCGCCACGAATATGCGCAGCGAGCATGCCCGCTCAAGCACGCTCGCCGGAAGCACTTCGGCGGGGTCATTGTCTCCCAGCGGAGCCGGTATCAGATATAGTTTCCCCTTGTTCATCTTCTTCGATTCTTATCACGGCTTGAGCTTTTTCCGACGGCTGTCCGCCCGTGTCCGAGGCTTCATTGTCCGCCTGGTGGAAAAGGCTGCCGAATCTCGCGAATTCCTTCTGGTAGCTCACTCCTACGCCGTTGCGCTGCGAGTAGTCAAGGTAGTTGGAATATTCGTCGGCGGAGTGGGAGAACAGGTTGAGCCTGAACTTCCCTTCGGGGTCGAGCTTGATCTGTATGTCGAGATCCCCGACCACGTCGCCTCCGGCATCGGCCGAGCTTCCGTAGCGACGGTTGCCCACATTGCCTCCGACTATCACCCGGTTGTTGAACAGCTGGGTCGAGATGGCCACGTCGAAGACGTTCGTTCCGCTTGCGGCGCCCTGGTAGCCTATGCCCACGTCGAGCGGAATGTCGAGTTTCTGCAGTATGGAGTTGAGCTGGTTTGACATGAGCTCGGTCACGTTCGAGAGCAGGATGTCGGAGCCGTTGACCACTCCGGACTGTTCGTCAGGGATGAAGGAGCCCAGGAGCAGCAGTGCCAGGAACTGTTTCTGGACCTTGTCGTCGGTATTGAGCGCGCTCTCCACCTGTGACTTGACGGTGGGATTGAGGTCCGGTACGTCTATGCTGAACGACAGCCTGGGGTTCCTGACCCTGTCCGATATGTTGATTCCGCACTCGACCTCCCTCGAAGTGCCGAGCGACTGGTCGGAGTCCGATTCCGCGATGAGCGACGAGAGTGAGGTCTTCAGCCGGTAGATGGCGTCTATGTCAAGTTCGCTGTCCGGGATGCTGCCGCTGAACATGACTCTGCTGCCTTCCTGGATTTCGAAGTCCCGGCTCAGGATGCCCGGAATGGAGAAGGTGTAGTTCCCTTCGCTTATGTTGTATTCGCCGTTGATGTCGAAGATCGCCGCGGACGGCCTGAGGTGGAGGTTCACGCTGCCTTCGCCGCTGAACGAGGCCAGGCTGCCGGCCGATTTGTCGAGCTCAATGTACGCGGTGACTCCGGGATGTGCGGTGATTCTCGCCTGGATGTCCATGTCGCCGCCCGGCGCCGTGACGCCGGAATAGTCCGACAGCATTTCGTCATAGGGGTCGACTGGTTTCGCCGCCTCCGTGAAGGTGAGCAGATTGCTGGTGCTGCTGGAAATGCTTTCCGACGCGGGGATATGGATGTTGCCCGTGCCGCTGGTGCGTATCGCCGCGTTGACGCCCAGGGCGTTCAGGGGGCCGTTGACATCGGCGTATCCGCTGGCTCTCAACAGCCCGTAGATGCCGCTGCTGCCGCCTTCGGGGGCGTCCACTACCTTGAGGTTGTCCAGGCTCAGCCTCGAACTGAGTTCGAAATCCTCGAGCTGCCTGTGCGTCAGCGTCCCGGAAATGGTTCCGCTGCCTTCCGACATGTCGCTGACGAGCATGTCGTCGAAATGCAGACCGCCGTCGTCGAGCCTCATCGGACCGCTGATGACATAGTCCACGCCGGTGAACGCCAGTCCGAGCCTGACGTCGTTGAGATGCAGCCCGTCGCCGGAGACCGAGAATCCTCCCGAGTTCCTGGCCATGCTGACGCCGCCGCTGACGCTTCCTCCGAGTTCGTCGAAGACCTCGGACAGGAAGGGCGCGGCGATGGAGAGGGGGAGGCTGTCGAGCCTGGCGTCGAGGCTCAGGTCCCCGCTCTCGAGGCTGTAGTCTCCGTCGGCGTACAATGCGGTTCTTCCTTCTATGCTGTGCCTGAGCAGTATGCTGACGTCCTCGCGCTCTTCGCCGAGGGCGCTCGCTATCCTTATCTGGCCGGCGTCCGTCGTTCCGATTCCGAGCGAGTCGAGCCGGAAGTTCACGAGCATGCCCGGCAGCAGCCCGTCGCCGGAAGTCAGCAGGACGCGTCCTCCCGCCCGGCCGCGTATGCCCAGGCTCTCCGGCAGGAATTCGTCGATGATCGAGAGGTCTATGTCCTTCGCCACCAGCGAGAGGGTGTCGGCTTTCTCCCTGGACCATCCTCCTTCGAGACTTATCATCTGCCCGCCCTTGCTGAGCTTGAAGCCGCTTATCTTCAGTTCGCTTCCGTTGTAGCTTATCTGCGATTCATCGAACACCCACATCCCGTCCGCGGTGGCGAGATAGGAGTCGAGAGGGTGGGCGTCGAGCATGAATGTTCCCGTCGAGTCCCGGGCGATGCCGCCTTCCATGAGCAGTCGTCCGTCCCTGCCTCCGCCGGCGAAGCTGTCGAAATTCAGCGCGACATTGAAGCGGTCGTCACTTGCCGAGGCGGCGAGAGCCGGTCTGCCGACCATTATGTTGCCAGCCCGGAGCTCGCTTCCGGACAGGCCGGCCTCCATGTATTCCTGCATGCTGCTGAGGCTCATGTCCACATCCTTCAGATAGTCGCGGCCGAATGCCAGCCTGGGCGAGCGGAGACTGCCCTCCAGAATCCCGTCATCCGATATCGAGAGCGACAGACGGGTGCTGTCGGAGATGTAGAGTCCCGGCATCACGAAGCTCATGAGCTTCCTGGTGTCGTGGAAAACGGCGTCGAGCCTGTAGGCTCCGGTTCCGGCGGCGCTTGAATCCGTATCATATACCGACGGCAGATGGCGCCGCAGCGAAACCTCCTGCACGGCCGAGACGAAATCCGCGACTGTGCCCCCTCCGGAGAAGGAGACGGCGGCGAAGGGAGAGTCCAGACCGATATGCTGGATTCCGTCCCTGGTGAAGGCCAGGAAGTCTATGTCGCCCACTTCCGTCGTCCCGTTGCCGTTCTCGACTCTGATGCCTCCCAGTCCGGCGAAGCCGTCGAGCAGGTCGTCGACGGCGGAAATATCGGCGTCGATGCTGTCAATCGCGATTCTGGAGACGCCTTTGCGCGTGTCTATCCCGAGCTTGTGCAGGTCTATGTTCTCTATGTTCCCTGAGACGCGGAAGCCGCTGCGGCCGTCCTCTCCTCCGATGCGGGCGAGAGCGGCGAGCTTCAGCCGCAATGTGGGGTCGGTGCTTTCCACTCTGCAGTTCAGCGTGTTGTCCATGAAGCTGCCGCTCGCATGGATGCTCGAGTATTCCCGCCCGCGGAAGTCCACGCTGCTTATTCCGAGCGTGTCGATGCGTATGCGGCTCATGCCGTTGTCGAGCCGTGCGGAGGCCCTGGCTTCGAGCGTGCAGTCCCCGAAGGGCAGACCGGGCACTATGCTGCCGAACCCGAGGCCGTCGGTGTCCACGGCGCCCGATATCTCGATTCCCCTGGAGCTTTCCATGAGATTGCGGATGTCGGTGCCGATTCTGATGTCTCCGGCGGAGGAATGGAGCAGGGCGTCGAGCCGCAGCCTGTCCGGAGGACCTTCGATGTCGGCGTCAAGCGAGAACCTGACTCCGGGTGCATATTCCGACAGGTCAGGCAGCCCGGCGTCCGGCAGCCACTGCGACAGCATCGAGGTCAGCCCGGCCGAATCGAATTCAAGGTCCTTTATCTTCAGCGACGCCATCATGCGGCCGATGTCGGGCAGGCCTATGGCGTCGCCGCCGATCTCTCCGGAGACTCCCGACGCCATGTCGGTGAAATTGAGTCCGTCGAATCTGAAGTCGTTGACATAGCCTTTGAAACGGCATCCGCGCACATCGAGCCTGGCATCGATTCCGTCGGCCATGCCCGCGAGGTATTTCAGCGTGGGGACGCCTATCTCCGAGCGGCGCAGCTCGCATTCCATCAGGACTTCCTCGATGAAGTTATTGAAGGCGGCGGGCGAGTCGTATGTCATCGAGAAGGACTTGACGTTCAGCTTCGACCAGGGGTCCAGCAGCCTGAAATTCTCGACGAGCGTCTTGCCCTGGCCCGCGACGCAGCGCCCGCTGGCCCTCAGGAGCCTGTAGCCGGATTTCTCGGTCAGGGTCACCTTGTCGGCCACGCCGTACATTCGCCCTCCGGAGAACCTCAGCGAATGTCCGTTGATGTCCGCGGTGAGGTCGATGTCGTCGTAGTTGATTCCGTAGCCGGGATACACGCTCAACGCCTCCATGAAATTGCTGAGCCGGAAGCGGAAGTTCCTTATCCTGACCTTCCGTATCCTGAAAATCTCCGGGCCGGGCTCGGGAGTCTCCGTCTGCGCGGGCATCCTGAACATGCGCTCCAGATTGGTCGGGTATTCGCCCGGCTCGGCTGCGATGTGCAGCATTGCGTCGCTGACGTTGACCCGGTTGATATGTATCCCGCCTCCTCCGAACAGGCTCGAAAGGCTGAATGTGGCCGTGACGGTCCGGGCCCTGAACAGAGTGTCGGCCCTCTCCCAGCCCCTGCCGTAGATGTCTTCCGTATAGGGATTGTCGTCCAGAACCACCGCGTCCTTGAGCAGCAGCACGCCCGACGGCATGACGCGGAGCTCGCCGTATTCTATCCGGCCGTCCATGGCGGCGGTGAGCCTGTCGAGCACCTTCAGGGTGATTCTGGTCTGGACGAAGGGCGTCTGCACGGCCACGGCGCACCCCAACAGCACGATGGCGAAGAAACCGGCTATCCTGGCCGCTATGTAACTGCCCTTTCTATACATACGTAACTTACAAAGATAACATTATCTCCGGAGAAAGCAGGAAAAAATTCTTAACTTTGCGAACTTCAGTTCAGAATCATGTCAGACATAATACTCGGAATAGAATCTTCCTGCGATGACACTTCCGCCGCGGTGATCCGCGACGGCTATCTGCTCTCCAACGTGATAGCGAGCCAGGACGTGCACAAGGCCTACGGCGGCGTGGTGCCGGAACTCGCGTCCCGCGCCCATGAGCTCAACATAGTGCCGGTGGTCAGCGAGGCTCTGTCGCGCGCCGGGGTCAAGGCCTCGGAACTCACGGCGATAGCCTTCACGCGCGGTCCCGGGCTTCTGGGCTCCCTGCTCGTGGGAACCTCGTTCGCCAAGGCCATGGGGGTCGCCCTGGACATTCCGATAATCATGGTCAACCATCTCCAGGGACATATACTGGCCGACTTCATCAAGCAGGAGGGCAGGGAGCCGCGCCAGCCGGAGTTCCCCTATCTCTGCCTGCTCGTGAGCGGAGGCAACTCGCAGATAGTGCGCGTCGATGACCCTCTGCATTTCGAAATCCTGGGCCAGACCATAGACGACGCGGTGGGGGAGGCTTTCGACAAATGCTCGAAGATGATGGGCCTCGGCTATCCCGGCGGCCCCGTGATCGACAGGCTCGCGAAGCAGGGCGATCCTGAGCGTTTCAAATTCGCGAAACCGCATGTGCCGGGGCTGGACTACAGCTTCAGCGGCATCAAGACATCGCTGCTCTACTTCGTGCGCGACGAGCTCCGCAAGGACCCCGAGTTCATGGAGAAGAACAAGGAGGACATCTGCGCGTCGTTCCAGAAGGCGCTGATAGACATTCTGCTGGACAAGCTGATAAAGGCCGCGAAGCAGACCGGCATCCGCGAGATCACCATAGGCGGCGGCGTGTCGGCCAACAGCGGTCTGCGCGCCCGCATCGAGGAGGAGGGCCGCAGACGCGGCTGGAACACCTATCTTCCGGAATTCAAGTTCACTACGGACAATGCGGCCATGATAGCGATCGCCGGCTACTATCATTACCTTGCCGGCGAGCGCACCCCGCTCGACGTGGCCCCCGTGTCCAGAATGGCCGACTTTTAGCATGAGAGAATTCGAGATCGTCTGCCCGTTGACGCGCGAGCCGCGTCTCAAGGAAATCGAAGCCAAGGCCGGCGGCCTGCCGTGGGTGCTCAAGAAACGCTCGATCGACGCCCGCAGGGAGCCTGTATGGCGCTACCGCTATGAGGCGTACTCACCCGAGGACAATTATCAGCCGTACCGCCTTCCCGAGGACCGCGATGTCCGCGGAGCCGACCCGGTGCTGATAGTCGGCGCCGGCCCGGCCGGAATGTTCGCCGCCCTCAAGCTCATCACCCTGGGGCTGCGGCCCGTGATTCTCGAGCGCGGCAAGGATGTCCATGCCCGCAAGGCGGACATGGCCGCGATCAACCTCCGCGGCGAAGTCAACCCCGACTCCAACTATTGCTACGGCGAAGGCGGCGCCGGCGCGTTCTCTGATGGCAAGCTCTACACCCGCTCCTCCAAGCGCGGCGACATACGCGAGGTGCTCCACAATCTCGTGAGGTTCGGTGCGTCTTCCGACATTCTGATAGACGCGCATCCGCACATCGGCTCCGACAAGCTGCCCGCCGTGGTCGAGAACATACGCAAGTTCATCGTCGGGGCGGGCGGCGAATATCATTTCAATTCGCGCGTCACCGCGGTCAGGAGTCTGGAGGACGGAAGCTTCGAGGCCGTGACGGCGTCAGGGGAGAGCTATTCGGGAGCGCGGCTGGTCATGGCGACCGGACATTCGGCGCGCGACATCTATGAGATGCTGGCCGGCATGGGAGGGGCGCTGGAAGCCAAGGGCTTCGCTCTCGGCGTGCGCGTGGAACACCAGCAGGAGAAGATAAACTGGAACCAGTATCACGGGCAGTGGAAACCGGGGATGCCCGCGGCGGAGTATTCTTTCGTCGAGCAGATCGACGGCAGGGGAGCCTTCTCGTTCTGCATGTGTCCGGGCGGCATACTCGTGCCTTCGTCGACCGAAGCGGGCACGGTGGTGCTCAACGGCATGTCCAACTCGGCGCGCTCCGGCAAGTTCGCCAACGCGGGCGTGGTGGTGCAGATCGAACCGGAGGATGTCCCCGGCGACGGACCGTTCAGACTCATGGACTTCCAGCACTCGGTGGAGCGCTCGATGTTCGACTGGAGCTTCTCGGCGGGCGCGGCCAATCCCATGACCGCCCCGGCGCAGCGTATGGAGGATTTCTGCAACGGAAGGATGTCGAAGAGCCTGCCGGAGACCACCTACCGCCCCGGCGTGGTCAGCGCCCCGCTGCATGAACTGCTGCCTCCGATGGTGGCCGGAAGGCTGCGCAAGCTGTTCCCGCGCGTGAAGATGCGCAGCTACTACACGAACGCCGCGCTGCTGCTCGGAGTGGAGTCGCGCACTTCCTCACCTGTGCGCATCCCGCGCGATCCGGAGACTCTCGAATATGTGTCCGTGCCCGGACTTTTCCCCTGCGGCGAAGGTGCGGGGTATGCCGGCGGCATCGTCTCCAGCGCGCTCGACGGCATCAATGTCGCCGTGGCCGTGGCCGCTTCGCTGTAGCGGTCCTTCTCGTTCATCGTTGCAGTAGAGTTGCAATTCATTGTTTCAGCAGATTTGCAATCTGCTGCCTGCAGAACTTTGCCGCCTGCGGCCATAAGCATCCCTCGCAGGCGAGAAGGGCCTGCTCGTGGATGATATGGCCCTCCGGCGGCCGCGCTCCCCGCAGGTGTTTTCAGATGACCCCGCTGCCGAGCATTTCGCCGTCGGATGCGTACCACACTGCGAACTGGCCGGGCGTGATGCTGCGCTGCGGCCGGTCGAACAGGATGAACAGGCCGTTCGCCCTCATCAGCAGGGTTGCGTCTTCGAGCGGCTGGCGGTAGCGTATGCGCACGCGGTAGCGCCTGACCTCGCCGGCCTCCATCGTCTCGGACGGCCTTATCCAGTGAATATCCTTTGGCGCGATGCGCAGGCAGCTCCGCATCAGACCCTTGTGGCTCTCGCCTTCTCCGACATATATGCGGTTTGCTTCTATGTCTGTGGCTATCACGAACAGCGGGCTGGCGTGCCCTCCTATCGCGAGGCCTCGGCGCTGGCCTATGGTGTAGAACTGGGCGCCCTCGTGCCGTCCGGCTATCGCCCCGAAGGGGTTCGGCTTCCAGCGCGTCTTCCTGACATGGTGCTTTCCGGAGCGGTAGGTCTCGGTCTCGAAGCGGATGTCGGAATAGTCGGGCGCCTGCGAGATCTCCTCCAGTTCGGCGTCGGTGATTCCGTCCGCATCGGGAAACCGTCCGTCCGGACTTTCCGTCAGACATTCATGCGCCTTTTCCACCAGCGCGCGGCAGCGCAGGTATCTCTCCGACTGCTGATAATATGCGTCGAAGACTTCCACGACGTCGCCCTCCACGGACTTGAGTTTCTGCTGGAGGAACACCGGCAGGTCTACCTTCCCCACGAAGCAGATGCCCTGCGAGTCCTTCTTGTCGGCCGACGGAAGACCGGCTTCATGCGCCAGCCTGCGGACTTCGGGCTTCAGCAGATGTCCTATCGGGAACATCGCCGCCTTGAGCTGCTCCTGGTCGAGCTGGCACAGGAAGTAGCTCTGGTCCTTGTTGGGGTCGCTGCCTTCGAGTATGCGGCAGGTCCCGTCGGGAAGCGTTTCCTTCCGGCAGTAGTGACCGGTCGCCACCATGTCGGCGCCGAGGCTGCGCGCAGCCTTGAGGAAGGCGTCGAACTTGATCTCCCGGTTGCACAGCACGTCGGGGTTCGGCGTGCGTCCGCGGGCGTATTCGTCGAACATGTAGTCGACCACGCGCCTGCGGTATTCCTTGCTGAGGTCCACGAAGTAGAAGGGGATGCCTATCTTCCTGGCGACGAGTTCCGCCACGAACCTGTCCTCCTCCCATTCGCAGTCGCCGTGCAGGGTGCCCTCGGTGTCATGCCAGTTCTGCATGAACATGGCGAACACATCGTAACCCTGGCTTTTGAGCAGCAGCGCGGCGACGCTGGAGTCCACGCCTCCTGAAAGTCCAACGCATATCTTCATATCGCGGCAAAGTTAGAAGTTTTTGGCAATAATTATCGGAATTGCCTTCATTTCACTGTCGGGCATATGTGTCGCCGGCCGGGGAGCCTCCGGGGAGGCTTGCCGGCCGCGGCAGTGAGCGGGCAATGCTCCATAGCGAAGCGAAGGAGCATTGATGAAGCGTAGCGGAACCTCCCCGGAGGCTCCCCGGCCGGCGACATGGTTGCTGAAATATGATTTAAAAGGCGGGCATTGGCTTGAAATTCAAAAACAGTTTTTTATATTTGAATGATTTATAACCACATTTTGATGACCGAGAAAGAAATAAGAATCGTCTATACCGAGTATTCCTCACTTGAAGAGCTGGGTCCGGAGGACCGCGAACTGGCCGAGGCCGCCGTCGATGCGATGGGCGGCGCCTACGCTCCATATTCGCATTTCCATGTCGGGGCTGCGGTGCGGCTTTCCGACGGCAGGATAGTCAGGGGTGCGAATCAGGAGAACGCCGCCTTCCCGTCCGGGCTGTGTGCGGAAAGGACTGCGATGTTCGCCGCGAGTGCGCAGTTTCCGGGCAAGGACATGCTGAGCATCGCGATCGCCGGCGGTCCGCTGGGCAGGCTCGGGCCGAACCCCGCGGCCCCCTGCGGCGCCTGCCGTCAGGTCATGGCCCAGTACCAGGCCAAGTCCGGGAAACCCATGAGCGTCCTTTTCGTGGCTTCGGGCAAGATTCTGAAATTCAACAGGGTCGATGACATCCTGCCGTTCATTTTCAACAATATATAGCCTCCGATTCGTCCTCCGCGGTCAGTCGGTATGGATATTTATGAAATTTTACTAACTTTGCGGCGGGGAAAGTCGTACACGACCAGCTCCCTCCGAACTCCCCCAGGGCCGGAAGGCAGCAAGGGTAGGAGGTTGTAGCGGTGCGATGTGCTAAGCTTTCCCTTTTTTGTATTCAGTCATGAAATCAGATATCGTGGTGGTCGGAGGCGGGGCTTCCGGACTCATGGCCGCGTATGCGGCGGCCGACTGTCTCGTGGGCGCAGGTTCCGGCGCCCAGGTGCTCCTGCTGGAGAAGATGCCCAGACCGGCGCGCAAGATAATGATTACCGGCAAGGGCCGGTGCAATTTCACCAATGTCAAGGACTGGACGGACTTCTCGTCCCATCTGCGGGCCAATGCCGCCGCTGTGAGGCCTGCCTTCTACAATCTGACGCCGGAGGCGCTGATGCGCTTCTTCGATGAATTCGGCATGAAGTCGGTCGTGGAGAGGGGTGACCGCGCCTTCCCGGAATCGCATCTGGCTTCGGATGTGGTCGACACGCTCGTGCTGGCATGCAATTCCAAGGGAGTCAAGATAATGTGCGGCGCCGAGGTTTCCTCTGCCGGGCGCAGGGGAGAGAAGTTCCGGCTGGAGCTTGCGTCGGGCGAAAGCTGCGAGTGCGCGAAACTGGTTCTCGCCACTGGCGGTCTCAGCTATCCCGCCACTGGCTCCACCGGCGACGGCTATGCCTGGGCTGAGGCCTTCGGCCACGGGGTAGTGAGGACCTTTCCCTCGCTCACGGCTCTCGTGCCGGTCGGGTACAAGCAGCCCGCAGGTCCGGATCCCGCCTTGCCGCGTCATGTCGACCGCGCCGTTCCGCTTGCCGAACTGGGGGAGAAGCTCTGCGGAGTTCATCTGAAGAATGTCGGAATGTCCCTCGAGGTCGACGGCAATACGGTGGATTCGGAGTTCGGCGACGTGGATTTCACCGACGGAGGCATTGAAGGGCCTCTCGGCTTCCGCTTCAGCCGCAGGGCGGTCAAGGCTCTGCTCAACGGAGGCCGTGCGGCACTGGTGCTCGACCTGAAATCCGCAGTCGGCGAGGAGGAGCTGTCGGAACGCGTCAGGCAGCTGTATTCGGAGATTGAGTCTGACCCCCGCTCGCAGCGCATCCGGGAGAAGGAAAGATGCCGCATTCTGCTCGGAAAGCTCATGCCCTGGGACCTTATCCCCGGTTTCACGGCGATGCATCCGCGGATTTTTTTCGTCTCGCGGCTCCGCAACGGCAGACAGCTGGTCAAGGTCAATCTCGACGTGATAGCGCGGGCTCTCAAGAACTGGCGTTTCCCGCTCGACGGCTATGTGGGCTATGAGCGCGCGGTAGTGACGGCCGGAGGGGTCTCCATCGACGGAATCGTGCCCAAGAGCATGGAATCCAGGCTCGTTCCGGGTTTGTACTTCTGCGGCGAACTGCTCGATATCGATGCCGATACGGGAGGTTACAATCTGCATTCCGCCTTCGCGACAGGCGCACTGGCGGGGCTCAATGCCGCCAAGGCGCTGCTGGCTGCCGGGGCCTGAAACTGATCCTGCCGGGGCTTGAAGCCGGGGCTGCCAGGCTGCGTCATGATTTATCTATAAGCGGCAGCAGTTGTGGAAATGAGGAGCTGAGCGTCTGCTGACGGAGTTGCCCCGACGCTGTAGCAGCCGGCGCACGACCCTATACAGCATCGGGGCAAGCTCCGTCAGCAGACTCCACATGCAGGTCGGGTTGCCATATTAAACCAAGGTCGTCGCATGCAGGTCAGGTTGCCATATTAAACCAAGGCCGTCGCATTCCGGCAGGTCAGCCATGTAAAGCCAACGCGTCTCATGCAGATAGAGCCGCCATATTAAGCCATGGCCGCCGCATTCCGGCAGGGTAACCATGTAAAGCCAACCCGTCTCATGCGGATAGAGCCGCCATATGAAATTGCCGTCGCATGCAATCCGTCCTCCGGGACCTTCCCTCCGGCCGTATAGGGTTGTGCGCAGGTCCTTACGGCCGGAGGGAAGGCCCCGGAGGACAATTCCAAGCCGTCCTGCTTCACCAACCCTGCCGGCGGGCGATTTTGACCACGGAATAAATATTCGTAATTTTGCCTGATTTGATAAAAACAACAGCAATGGAACTCAGAAAAATACTCCCCGGCAGCCCCGACGCCGCCCTGATGGACGAAGTCAACCTCGAATCCTTCCCTCCCGAAGAACAGATGAGCACCGCCATGCAGACCGGTCTCTGTGAAAAGGGAGAGCTCGAAGTCTGGGCGATATATGACGGAGAGGACTTCGTGGGTTTCACCACCGTGTTCCCGGGGACGAAACTCGCATATGTGTTCTTCCTCGCGATCAGCAGCAATGTGCGCTCCAAGGGTTACGGCACGAAGGTGCTCGACCTGCTCCGCCGCCAGTACGCCGGCAGGCGGGTGGTGCTCGACATAGAGCCGGACGATCCTTCAGTCCCGGACAACGAGCTGCGCCGGCGCAGGAAGCAGTTCTATCTTCGCAACGGTTTCCTCGAAAGCGGCTACCTGCTGGAATACTGCGGGCTGAGCTTCGAGATACTCTACGACGGGCCAGGAAGTTTCAGCCTCGCCGACTACGAGGAGCTCATGGGCGGCATATCGTCCATGATCAGGTCCTGCGGCTTCGAAGTCTTCAAGCCGGAAATTTCTCCGATTGCCTGATGCAAGGTTTCTGCGGAAACTGCATTATGTCAATGGAAAGAATTTAAAACGACCTGATTATGAAACGATTCATCTTACCGATTGCATTGATCGCCGCGGCGGGACTCATGTCGACCGCCTGCTTCAAGGACCTTGAGGGCTACGACGGGACATTGTTCTATCCCAACGCCATAGTGACCGCCAGGACTTCGGATGCCGGGGAATTCTATCTCCAGCTCGACGACGAGACATCGCTGAAGCCCGACAACATGGTCAAGTCCCCCTACGACAAGGAGGTGCGGGCGCTCGTCAATTTTACCGACAAGGGACCCTGGACGGCCTCTGAAGACGGCGGCATGACCTTCGACAGGACGGTGACGGTCAACGCCATCGACAGCGTGCGCACCAAGGACGCCGTCCCGACCAAGGGTGACAAGGACGACGAGGTCTACGGCACCGCGCCCATATCCATCATCACCAACAGCTGGACGGTGCTGGAGGACGGATATCTGACGCTGACATTCTGCGCATACTGGGGCAATCCGTACATTTATCACGAGATCAATCTCGTGACCGGAACCGATCCGGAGAATCCCTATCTCGTGGAATTCCGCCACGACCCTCTCGATGACACCCTGTATTATCCCGGAGGGCTCAAGGCCACGGGCATAATAGCCTTCCGTCTCGACGGGGAGCTTGCGGACGCCGACCACCTCGACATCAAGTTCAACTCCCTCTACGGTGGCGACAAGGTCTGGACCATCGAGAGGAACGACAACTACTATGTCGGCGACGGCTCCGGGAGCCGCTCCACGACGCAGCTGACGGACGAACTCGCCGTCAGGTAATTTCCGAAGTCCGGATGAACGGCAGCGGCAAGCCGGCGGAGGCGGAACTTGTCCGCAGGGCAAGGCTCAAGGATACTGCCGCGGTCAGAGCGATCTATGACTCTTACGCGCAGTATCTTTTTGCCGTATGCCGCCGTTATACCGGAGATTCCGAATCCGCAGCCGATGTCCTTCAGGACAGTTTCGTGAAGATTTTCACCTCTCTCGACAGATTCGAATGGAGGGGAGAAGGTTCTCTCAGGTCATGGATGAGACGCATCGCCGTCAACGAGGCGCTGATGTACCTGCGCTCCAGAAAGCGCGACGAGGGGTTCGTCTCCTCCGTCCGGCCGCCGGAGAATGTTCCGGACGAGGAGCCTGAGGTTGACGACATACCGATGCCTGAACTTCAGAGGATGATAGCGGAGCTTCCCGAGGGCTACAGGACGGTATTCAATCTGTATGTGTTCGAGAACATGAGCCATAAGGAGATAGCCGCGGCTCTCGGAATCAGTGAGAACACTTCATATTCCCAGTTCAGCAGGGCCAAGACTCTGCTCGCCAAGAAGATAAAAGAATATAGAGCGAATGGTCAACAATGACTGGCAGGACAAATTGAGGTCCGGAATGGAGAATTATTCCGAGCCCGTTCCGGATTCGGTCTGGAACGCGGTTTCGGCCGGAGTGTCCGGAGCCTGGGACCGGCAGCGGAGGCTGAGACGCCGCCGGCGCATGTATGCGGCCGCCGTCTCCGTTTCGGCTGCCGCGGCGCTTGTGCTCGCGCTTCTTCCTTCCGGGTCCGGGGATATTCGTCCCGTTTCGCCCGAACGGCGCATAGCCTATGCCTCGGCGCCGGCATTCCCGTCCGGAATGTTTTCTCCGGCGAAAGCCCGTGAGCTCGTGGATCTTCCCTCCCGTAGCGGAGAGGCGTCCGCCGGGCCCGACGGAAATGCCGGAACTCAGGCGGGCTTGTCCGGTGTCCGTGCTTCCGCTGACGAAGAAGCCGGGACAGAGCGGGCGTCCCTGCCTTCGGGAGAGGCTGAATTGCCTGGAGCTCCGTCCGGAGAAACCTCGGGAGCCGCACCGGCAGTGCCGGAAGGAGCGGAGGAGTTCTTCCCGCTTTTCGCCGATGATGCGGGGCGGCGTTCCGGACCGCGTGTCGCCCTGAATTTCAGGGCTTCGAATCTGGCTTCCGGCGCTTCCGGCTCGGCGGGCTACAGCGGCATGTTCGGTTCGACGGTCATGCCTTCCGCCGCCGGTTCGAGAGACCAGGTCGACGGCTATTCGTCCGTCCTGATGAACAATAATTCGATGGAGGTCGCCACCAGCACCAGATACTGGCAGCCGGTGAGCGTCGGAGTCACGGCTTCATTGAGCCTGACCGACAATCTGGCCGTCGAGAGCGGACTGAACTATTCGTGTCTGATTTCCGACCTCTCGTCCGGAACCGCCGAGAACCGCTATGACATACGCCAGACTCTCCATTATATAGGCGTTCCGCTGAGACTGAGGCTGTCGCTGTGGACTCCCGGAAACTTCGACATCTATCTTAGCGCCGGCGGAGAGGTGGAGAAATGTGTCTACGGAACGACTTCCACGACCTATTTCGTGGATTCGTCGCCTCTGTCCTCCGCTTCTGCGCGGATTGATGACGACAGGCTGCAATGGTCCGCAGGCGCTTCCGTAGGACTCGGTTACCGTTTCAATGATTTTCTCGGCATTTATGCGGAGCCCGGCGTCAGCTGGCATTTCAGCAACGGGAGCTTCGTCGAGAGCGTGTACAGCCGGAAGCCTTTCAATTTCAGCCTCGCCCTGGGCCTGCGTTTCTATCTCAATTGACGGCCGGCGCGGGACATGGCCTGCGCGGGTGAAGTGCGGATTTTGCCGAATACAAATTTTGCGGTAATTTTGCAGGCCGTGCCGGCGGAAAGGCTGCCGTGCACGGCATGCTAAAACCAGACAATCCATGATCAAGAGCAAAATCTGCGACATGCTCGGCATCCGTCACCCCCTGTTCCAGGGCGGCATGGCCTGGATAGCCGACGCACGCCTTGCCGCCGCGGTTTCGGAAGCAGGCGGTCTTGGCCTGATCTCATCCGTCAATTTCGGGACGGAGGCCGTAAGAGAGGAAATACGCAAGTGCCGTGAACTCACGGACAAGCCTTTCGGCGTGAACATCATGCTCCAGGCCCCCAACGCTGGGGAAGTCGCCGACATGGTCATCGAGGAAGGCGTGAAGATACTCACCACGGGCGCCGGTTCTCCGGCTTCGTACATGCCGAAGTGGAAGGCCGCCGGCATCAGGGTGATTCCCGTGGTCGCATCCGTGGCGTATGCCGTCAGGATGCAGGAATGCGGCGCCGACGCCGTGATTGCGGAAGGCGCCGAGTCCGGAGGGCATGTGGGGGACAACCATACCATGGCCCTCGTGCCCCAGATAGTCGACGCTCTCGATATCCCCGTGATGGCGGCGGGAGGAATATTCGACGGCAGGGGAGCGGCCGCGGCCTTCATGCTCGGAGCCTGCGGCGTCCAGGTGGGCACGAGATTCCTGATGGCCGACGAATGCCATATCCACGATAATTACAAGGAGAAGCTCATCAAGGCTTCGGACGTGTCCACCATGGTGACCGGAAAGTCCATGGGGGATGCCGTGCGCTGCCTCAAGACTCCGTTCTCGAAGAAATTCTTCAAGATGGAATATGATCCCGCGGTGCCGGAGGAAGAGGTGCGCCGCTTCGGCACCGGTTCGCTGCGCAAGGCCGTGTTCGACGGCGACGGTTCCGGCGGCAGCTTCCTCGCGGGGGAGGTCGCGGGAATGATCACCAGGCGCGAGACGGCGGCTGAAATAGTCAATGACATCATCTCCGGTGCGGAGAAGCTCCTTTCCTCCGCTCCGGAACTTATGGGATAGAAGAAAATGCAGCATAGAGTAGCAATAACCGGCATGGGCGTGATATCGCCTGTCGGCAATGACGTGGCGGCCTTCTGGGACTCGCTCGTCCACGGCGTCTGCGGTATAGATTTCATCAGGGATTTCCCTGCCGAAGGTCTGCCCGTCAGGATAGCCGGTATGATAAGGGACTTCAACGGAGAAGCCTTCGGCATGGACAAGGCCTTCCTGCGCAAGCAGGACAAGTTCGTGCAGTACGGCATGGCGGCCGCGGTGCAGGCGATGGAGCAGTCCGGCCTGCGTGCCGACGGCGATGACGCCAACATCGATCCCTTCCGCCTCGGAGTCTATGTGGGGTCCGGAATCGGCGGTTTCGAAACCCAGTTCCGCGAGAGCGCCAAGATGGTCGAGGACCCGAGCGGACGCTGGGTGTCTCCCATGCTGATACCTTCCGTGATATCCAACATGGCGGCCGGACAGATAGCCATACGCTTTCATGCCGAAGGCCCCTGCATCGACGTCGTGACCGCGTGCGCGACCTCCACCAATGCGCTCGGCGAAGCGTTCAGGGCGATACGCCACGGCTATGCCGACGCGATCATAGCCGGCGGCTGCGAACACATGACCACGCCGCTCGGGATAGCCGGTTTCGCCAACGCCAAGGCTCTTTCCCGCTCGGAGGATCCGGACTACGCTTCGCTGCCGTTCAGCGCGGACCGCAAAGGCTTCGTCATGGGCGACGGAGGCGCGGTGCTCATACTTGAGGAGATGGAACATGCCCGCGCGCGCGGGGCGAGAATCTATGCCGAGATGGTGGGCTACGGCAACACCTGCGACGCCTATCATGCCACGGCGCCCAGACCTGACGGCAGCACGCAGTCGCGGTGCATGACGGAAGCCCTGAAGCAGGCCGGGTACGACAGCGGCAGGGACAGGCTCTACATCAATGCCCACGGCACGGGCACCAGACTCAATGATTCGGCCGAGACTCTGGCATGCAAGCTCGCTCTCGGCGATGCCGCATATCAGGCTCACATCACTTCGATAAAGTCGATGACCGGCCACATGTTCGGAGCTGCCGGGGCGGCTGAGGCCATAGCCACGGTGATGTCCCTGAACGAAGGAATCGTGACGCCGACCATCAATCTTACGGCTCCCGATCCGGAATGCGATCTGGACTACACGCCCTGCGATGCCGTCAGGGCGGATCTCACTCTCGGCATCTCCAATTCGTTCGGTTTCGGCGGGCACAACGCCTGCGTGGCGTTCCGCAGATACTAACTGATGTCCCGGCGGACAATGCCGGCACGGAGGTTTTCGCCGAATCAGGTGCCTCCGTGCCGGCATTGTCTGTCCGTGGGTAAGCCCGCTTGTACGGAAGGGCGGAGTCCGGTCGGCTATCTGTGCAGCAGTCCCGAAGCGAAGTCGATTACGGCCTGCTCCCTGACCACCGCCCTCTGCAGTTTGCCGGTGGCAGTGTGCGGAAGCTTGTCGCAGATGCGGTAATAGCGCGGCCGCTTGTATGCGGCGAGCATCTGGTGGCCGTTGACGAACTGTATCAGGTCCTTGACGGTCAGCTTGTCGTCCTTGGGTACGACATACGCCACGGTGACCTGCTCCCTGAGCTTGTCCGGAAGGCCCACGACGCAGGCTTCCGCGACATCCGGATGTTCCAGCAGCACGCTCTCCACCTGCGCCGGGTAGATGTTCTCGCCGGCGGAGACTATCATGTCGTCCTTCCTGGTCACGATGGTGACGTATGAATCCTTGTCCCAGGTGCCGATGTCCCCGGTGTAGAAGAATCCGTCCTTGAACCTCATCCGGCTGAGCTCGTCATTGCCGAAATAATGCATTCCCGATTTCGTCGGCGAGGATATTATTATCTCCCCGGTCTCCTTGCCGTCCTTCCTGACGAGTTCGTCCGGTCCGGCGAGTCTGTCGGGATGGATTCTGACCACGCGCACATCGTCGTCGGTGCATGCCCTTCCGCAACTGCCGGCGTGTTCCGGCAGGTCTTCGGGACGAAGGAAGGTGTTCCAGAATGTCTCGGTGGTGCCGTAGCCGTTGAATATCCTCGGCGTCAGCACTTTCATGAAGCGTATGCAGTTCTCCCTGTCGAGAGGGGCGCCCATGGTGACTATGCCCTTGAGGCTGCTCAGGTCCGCTCCGGTGTCTTCCTGCACCCGGCAGAGCAGGCTGAGCACCGCAGGGACTCCGATCAGGAAATTGATTCCGTAGTCCCGGGTGTACTGGAGCGTGAGCCCGGCGTTGAACTCCTTCATGACTATGACCTCGCCGCCCGCGTACAGAGTGGGGCAGGGGCCGCCGGAATGTATGCCGCCGCGGTGGAACCAGGGGGTCATGTTCATGGTCCTGTCCCCGTGGGTCAGGGGGAAATGCATTATGACGTCGTGGGCCGAGAGCACTTCGTTGACCGAATACAGGGGCACGCCCTTGGGACGGCTCGTGGTGCCCGAGGTGTAGAGGCGCGTGCATTCGTCGTAGATGTTCAGCGTCCATCCAACCGCCGGTTCGGCTTCGCTGCGGCCTTTCAGGAATTTCTCCAGGCCGACATGGCCTTCCGGGGCCGGATGCTCGTTGCCCGTCACGAGCACGATGTCGGGCCGCCAGCTGCAGAGCTTCAGCGCCGTCGCGACTTTCTCCTGCATCGAGCTTTCATAGACGAATACCCGAGGTCTGGAGTCGTCGATGTTCAGCGCTATCTCTCCGGACGACATGTAGTAGTTTACGGGGCAGTTTATCGCCCCTATCTTCTGCGGAGCGATATAGCAGAGCACGAACTCGCTGCTGTTGTGCAGCAGGTACATGACCACGTCGCCTTTGTGCAGCCCGCATTCGAGCAGCGCGTTCGCCAGACGGTTGACGCGGGCGTTCAGCTCCGCGTAGCTGAACTTCTCGCCGGTGGCCGGGGTGAATACCGCCGGCTGGTCGCCGTAGCGGCGTACATTGCGCATGAAGCCTTCTATCCAGGTGAATCTGCTTTCGAAAATCTCCTTGAAATTACCTTTGCTGTCCATAGCCGTCATTCTGCTGATACGATTATGCTGGAATTCTGCCCTCCGAAGCCGAAGGCGTTGGACATCGCCGCCCTTATGCCGCTCCTCCTCGCGCTGCCGGTGATTATGTCGACCCCCGCGCATGCGAGATCGAGCTCGCTGGTGTTCATCGTCGCGGGAAGCACTCCTTCGCGGCAGGCGAGCAGGCAGGTGATCACTTCGGTGATGCCTCCGGCCCCCATCATGTGACCGGTCGCCGCCTTCGTGGAGCTGACCGCGGTCCTGCATCCCTCGAAGACTTCCTTAATGGCCGCGATCTCTATGCTGTCTCCGACAGGAGTCGAGGTGCCGTGCGCGTTGATGTAGCCTATGTCCGAGGCCTTGAGTCCGGAACGTTCGAGAGCTGCTTCCATGCACGCCCTGGCTCCGTGGCCGTCGGGGGCGGGAGAGGTCACATGGTATGCGTCGTTGTTGTTGGCTGCCGCGAGCACATATCCGAGTATCTCGGCGCCCCTGGCTTTCGCATGCTCCTCGGTTTCGAGAACCAGGGCCCCGCCGCCTTCGCCCATCACGAAGCCGTTCCTCCTGATGTCGAAGGGGCAGCAGGCGAGTCCGGGGTCCTCCTCGCGGCTCAGCGCCTTGGCCATGGAGAGCGAGGAGGTGACGAGGGGGCAGATTATGCTTTCCGCACCCACTGCCAGCATGGTGTCGGCTTCTCCGGCCTGCAGCATCATGGCTGCGATCTTTATCGCGTCGCCGCCGGACGAGCAGGCGGTGCTGACGGTCATGCTCGGGCCTTTCAGGCCGTACTCTATGGCTATCTGGGCCGCCGCTATGTTGCCGAGAATCCTTGGAACGAATCTCGGGCTGACCTTGCTCTCGCCGCTGAGGCTCATTTCCTCCTGTGTCTTCGCAATGTCCGTCACTCCGCTCATCGCCGTCCCCATCACTATGCCCGTTCTCCATGCCTCCGCCGCGGTGTCGAGTCCGCTCTGCCGCAGGGCTTCCGCCGCCGCCGCGAATGCATACTGGGAAAACAGCGAAGAATCTTTGGCGAGGCGTCTGGGCATGTGCTCCTCGGGGTGGAAATCATTTATCAGCGCGGCGACCCTGACCGGAATCTCCGCGTTGTCGAAGCGTGTGAGTTTTCCGATTCCGGACATTCCGGCTGTCAGGTTCTTCCAGAAATCGGCGACGCATCCGCCTATCGGCGTTACGGCTCCCATGCCGCTTATGACTATTCTTTTCATATTCAGGTTTTAGTTCGGTTGCAAAACTTTTCGGGAAGGCGTCCCTTCCGCATGCGTACAAAACAAAACCCGGACTCCGCCTCCGTGTGGAGGCGCGATTCCGGATTAAGTCTTTGAGCCACTCACGAGACTCGAACTCGCGACCTGCGCGTTACGAATGCGCTGCTCTACCGACTGAGCTAAAGTGGCTTGGGACTGCAAAGATAGAAAAAATATCCGAAGCGGCAATATTCTTCGTCAGAATCGGGCTCATTAATCGGACTCCTGAGGAATGCGGCGCGCTTTCTCCCTTCTGCCCGAGAGCATTATCATGAGGCTGCCGAAGATGCCGGAGCAGATGGAGGCCAGAAGCACCGCTATCTTACCCGCATCCCTTAGGGCCAGCATCACGGCTTCCGGCTGCTCTCCGAACGAAAGGGTGTCTATGAATATCGACATGGTGAAGCCTATGCCGCCGAGACATGCGACAGCCGCAAGCATCCTCCAGCTGCCGTTCTCGGGCATCGCGGCTATGCGGAACTTCACGGCGAGCCAGCTGAAGAGCATTATGCCGAGAGGTTTCCCGACGAGCAGGCCGAAGAACACGCCCATGGACACGCTGCCGAGCGTGCTGTCGTAGCGGAAGATGTTCAGCAGGGAGGCGTCGCCGATCGTGACTCCGGCGTTGGCGAGCGCGAACAACGGAACGATCAGGAAGTTGACCCAGGGGCCGAGAGCGTGCTCGATCCTATAGCTCATGTCGAGAGTCCCGTGCGCTACTGATTCCAGACGCCTGAGGCAGGATCTCTGCGCGTGGTTCGGGAAAGGTTCCCCGCTGCTTTCGGCAAGTTCGTCGAGCCTGGCGATCAGCCTGTTCCTCTTATGGTAGTACTGCGCCTTGTTGTAAAGCGGGGCGGACGGGATCAGGAAGGCCATGACCACTCCGGACATGGTGGCGTGTACGCCGCTGTAGTAGAAAAGCACCCACACGAGCAGCGTGCAGGCTATGTAGGGGAACATGCGCTTCTCTCCCAGTCTCCGCATCAGGAATACGAAGGCTATCACCGCGAGCGAAAGTCCGAGCAGGCCGGGATTGACGCCTCCGCCATAGAACAGTATGACCACGAGTATAGCTATGAGGTCGTCCGTGACCGCCAGGGCGGTGAGGAATATCTTCAGCGACACGGGTACCTTGCCGCCCATCATGGAGATGATGCAGACGGCGAAAGCTATGTCGGTGGCCGTGGGTATGCCCCATCCTCCCGCGGAGGCGGTGCCTGCGTTGATGGCCGTATATATCAGTGCGGGAGCCAGAACCCCTCCGAAGGCTGCGATTACCGGCAGCATCGCCTTCCTTGTCGATGAGAGGGCGCCTTTCGCGAATTCCCTCTTGATTTCCAGGCCTACTACGAAGAAGAAGAGCACCATCAGAATGTCGTTGATGAACTTCTCCACCGTCATGTCTTTGGGAAACAGCACATTGACCCGGCCGTCGTCGCTGAACAGGTGCAGCTGGATGTTGGTCTCGAGGACGGCGTGATAGTGGTGGCCGGTGGCGGGAAGGTTCGCGAGCAGCATCGCCACCGCGACGCAGACCATGAGGATGACCCCCAGCAGCCACGGCTTGTGGGCCAGCCTGCTGCTGCTCTGGTTGAACTTGAGTATGCCCTTGTTCCAGGTGTAGATCGGAGGAATGATTCTCATTCCCCTAATTTAGAAAATAATCTTGAAATCCAGAAGATAGTTGCCGCAGCAGCTGCCTTCGATGCTGCATGAGCCGTCCTCCCTGGTGCACAGGGGCTCCCGGCTCCGCAGTTCGACGCATACGAGGTCGCCGGTGCGCAGGTAGCAGTATTTCGAGACTTCCTCAAGGGCGTGCTCCACGGTTTCCGCGGACGCGAAGGATGTGCCGAAGAGCGGTTGTCCGTCCTTCAGCAGCTCCGCCCTGTTGCCTTCCCGCCCCAGCGTCACCTTGTTGTACATCGGCGACGGCAGGAACGAGGTATGGTCCAGGCAGCACGCGCGGGCGTAACCGTCCTCGCCTCCGTCGATGAAGTCTTCGGGATACAGCAGCAGGCCGTAGTTCACGCTGTCGTAATGGCGCGTGGCGAATTTTGCAGCTATGTACTTTCCCGGCTTGCTGACCCTGGCGAAAAGCACAGGGCTCCAGCATATCCTGTCGATGAAGTCCGGAACATAGAAGTCGTCGCTGCTCTTCTTCAGCGTGGTGTCCGGACGGACGATGGTCCTTCCGGCGGAGTTGAGCACGACGATGTTCATCTCTTCCAGTTGAATTTCTCCTTCAGATTCTCAAGCTTGTATTCCTCCTGGAGCCTGGTGAACTGGGCCTTGGTGTCGAGGGGGAAATTGCCCTGGAGCACCCACGCGAAATAAGATGGCTCGGCGTTGAACACGTCCCGGAGCCTCTTGCCCTTGTGCTTGCCGAAGTTGACCGTCACCTCCCCGTCCTTGTCGTAGATCAGGTAGCCGCTGAAGTCCACGTTCTTCTTCATGCACGAGAAGGACGACAGGAACTTGACGTCGTTCTTGAGTTCGGGATACCGGTCCAGCTGCGCCTTCAGCACTTCGCAGGTCGCCACCGTGTCGGCTTCGGCCGTGTGGGCGTTGTCGAAGTCTCCGCCGCAGTAGAACCTGTATGCGGCCTTGAGGTTGCGCGGCTCCATCATGTGGTATATGTTCTGCACGTCCACCATGAGAGGGGAATGCAGGTCCACTCCGAGGTCCTTGCCCGCGAGCCTGGCCCGTTCGAACTCCTCGGCCAGCATGGGCAGGTCGAACTTTGAGGAATTGAATCCGGCGAGGTCGCAGTCCCTGAGCCATTCGGCCACCTCGTCCGCGACATCGTAGAAGGTGGGGCAGTCCCTGACCATGTCGTCTGTGATGCCGTTGACCTTCGAGGCCTCGGGGTTGATGGGTATCTGCCTGCGCCGCACATAGTCCCACGGCCTTATCTTCCAGGTCTTGATTCTCTGCTCTCCTCCGGGGAGCACCTTGACGAAGCTGAGCTCTATGATTCCGTCGGACGAAATGTTCAGGCCGGTGCTCTCGATGTCGAAGAACAGCAGCGGCCGTTTCAGTTCCAGCTGCATGGCTCCTATGAAATCATTATGGGCATCATGATTCCGCAGATCTTCCCGCTCTCCTCTTCCTCCTCGGAAGGCACTATGAGCACGGCTCTCCGCTCGTCCGCGAACTTCATGACTATCGTCGAGCTTTCCATGTTGCCGAGCATGTCGAGAATGTGGGAGGACTTGAAGCCTATCGTGAGTCCGTCGCCGCTGTAGTCGCAGCTGATCTTCTCATAGGCCGCCAGTGCGAAGCCCAGGTCCTGGGCCGTGATTTCGAGCTGGCCAGGACGGAGTTCGAACTTCACATGGTTGGACGCCTTGTTTGCGCACACGGAAACCCGGCGCACGGCGTTGAAGAGCTGCAGTCTGTCTATCTTGAGCACGTTGGAGTTGTTCTGGGGGATGACGCGCCTGTAGTCCGGGAACTTGCCCACGATGAGCCGGTAGATCATGAGATTGTCGCCGAAGCTGAACTCGACGGTGTTGCTGTCGAAGGATGCGGTCACGTCGCCGTCCTTCCTCTCGATGACGTTCCGGAGCACGTTGGCGGCCTTCTTGTGAAGTACGAACGAGGCTTTCTCCGCGACCTTGCATTCGGTGGTGTGATAGGTTATGAGTTTTTGCGCGTCGGTCGCCACGAGCGTCGTCCCGTCGGAGTCCATGTCGAAATAGATTCCGTTCATCACCGGACGCATCTCCTCGTCGGCAGTCGCGAACACGGTATACCTTATGCCCTCGGAGAGCACGGCCGCCGGGAAGACGGCCCTGGCGGCGTCCTGGCCCGCGCCCTTGATCTCGGGGAAGTCCTCCGCGGGGAAATAGGGCAGGGAGGAATTACCGTTGCTCCAGACGCATTCGAACGAGCCGTCCGACGTGGTCCTGATGCTTATGGGCTGGTCCGGAAGGGTCTTGAGCAGTTCGGTCATCTGGCGCGAAGGCACGGCTATGCTGCCGTTCTCCCCGGCGCTCTGGACCGCCACCGCGGTGCGCAGGGTCAGCTCCTGATCGGATGCGGTTATCCACAGCTTGTCTCCGTCGAGCGCGAAGAGGAAATTCTCGAGTATGGGGAGCGTGGTTTTTGCCGGTATGGCCTTGGCTACGTCTGACAGACCCTTCAGCAGGTCGGCGCTTGAAACATTGAATTCCATATATGTCGTCTTGTTTTAGTATTCGTTTCAGTTCTCAAATATAGTACAAAAAGTCATATTTCGGAAGACAATTGTTTGGCATGTAATTTGACTGAACACCCCTCCGGAAATTTTTAAACCACGGCATATATGAAAAAAGGTATTTTAATTGTATTGGTTTCCGTCCTTCTCAGCGGACTTACGGCTTTCGCCATAGTCAGGACCGCCGGGCCGGCGGAAAGCGGCGCGCAGGTGGTGTACAGCCCCGACGGACAGATGGTCAGGACTGTCAATCTGTCAATGTCGGATTATCCCGACTTCACCTATGCGGCGGAGAATGCGGTTGAGGCGGTGGTGTATGTGCAGGTTACCTCGAAGACCCAGCAGCAATACTATATCGACCCCTTCTTCCGCTTCTTCTTCGGCGATGAAGGCCAGCCCCGCGAGAACATCCGCAGGGGCAGCGGCTCCGGAGTCATAATCCGTCCGGACGGCTACATCGTGACCAACAACCATGTAGTGGCGAACGCCACCGAGGTCAAGGTCACCCTGAACAACAACAAGACCTACGACGCCACCGTAGTGGGGACCGACCCCGCCACGGACGTGGCCCTGATCAAGATAGAGGAGAAGAATCTCCCGGTGCTGCAGTTTGCCGATTCCGACAAGCTGAGGCTCGGTGAATGGGTGCTCGCCATCGGTTCTCCTCTCGGAGAGCAGCTGCGTTCCACCATCACTGCCGGCATAGTCAGCGCCAAGGGGCGCTCGATGCCCAGCGACGACGGTGAATTCAGGATAGAGTCGTTCATCCAGACCGATGCGGCCGTGAATCCCGGCAATTCCGGCGGTGCGCTCGTGAACAAGACGGGTGAGCTTGTCGGCATCAACACGGCGATAGTCTCAACGACCGGCTCCTACACGGGCTATTCCTTCGCGGTTCCTTCCAATATCGTGAAGAAGGTGGTTTCGGACCTCATAGACTTCGGTTCCGTGAAGCGCGCCACGCTCGGCGTCACCATGAGCAGAATAGACGAGAAGACAGCCAGGGATCTCAAGCTCGACTCTCTCGACGGCGTGCTCATCCATGAGGTTCTTCCGGGCAGCGCTGCGCAGAAGGCCGGAGTCAAGGAGGGAGACATCCTCACGGCGATAGATTCCACGCTTATCAAGACTCCTGCCGGGCTGCAGGAGAAGGTCAACGGCTTCCATCCCGGCGACAAGGCCGTTCTCAAGGTGCTGCGCGACGGCAAGGAGCATGAACTGAAAGTGACCTTCCAGGAGGGTGCCGACCAGATAGGCAGCATCGAGGAGGACGGGACGGTGATGTTCTACGGAGCCAAGCTGGCGCCGGCCGAAAGAGGCGTGAAGATCGTGGACGCCGGCGACGGAAGGCTTGCGGAGGCGGGCGGAATCGACGGATTCATCATCCTCTATGTCAACGACCAGAAGGTCAGCAAGCCCGAGGACGTGATAGAGATCGCCAAGAAGAGCAGGCGCTCGATCTTCATCGAGGGCGTGACGTCCACCGGCCGTCCGGGATACTTCGGCTTCGGAAAGGATGACTGAAACTGACGACAGTCTCTCATACGGCAGTTTTCTGATATTTGGTTTTCCGGCGGGGCTTCGGCTCCGCCGGTTTTTTTGATGCTTCGGCCGTTTCGTCATGCGGGCGGGCTGCGCTGAAAGGCTTGCCGTCCGCGGCAGTGAGCGGACGATGCGCAGCATCGATGAAGCGTAGCGGAACCTTTCAGCGCAGCCCGCCCGCATGACGAAAGTTTCAGGGAAAATTGAAACTTTTTAAAAAGTCGGCCGTATATATACACGAAAAGTTTCCAGAAATCACGAGACTCGAACATGAGACAACTTAAGATCACCAAGTCGATCACCAACCGCGAAAGCGCCTCCCTCGACAAATACCTTCAGGAAATAGGCCGCGAAGAGTTGGTTTCCCCCGAAGAAGAAGTAGAACTTGCCCAGCGCATACGAAAGGGTGACCAGGAGGCCCTCGAAAAACTGACGAGAGCCAACCTGCGCTTCGTCGTCTCAGTGGCGAAGCAGTACCAGAACCAGGGACTCAGCCTTCCCGACCTCATCAACGAAGGCAACCTGGGCCTCATCAAGGCGGCCGAGAAATTCGACGAGACCAGAGGTTTCAAGTTCATTTCATACGCCGTATGGTGGATACGCCAGTCGATACTCCAGGCCCTCGCGGAGCAGAGCCGCATCGTCAGGCTCCCGCTCAACCAGGTCGGTTCGCTCAACAAGATAAACAAGGCCCTCGGAAAGTTCGAGCAGGAGAACGAGCGCCAGCCGTCCACCGAGGAGCTCGCCGAGATGATAGACATCCCCAAGGACAAGATAGCCGACACCCTGAGGGTTTCCGGCCGCCACGTGAGCGTGGACGCACCCTTCGTGGAGGGCGAGGACAACAGTCTGCTCGACGTGCTGCCCAATGAGGACTCTCCGAGCGCCGACAGGGGACTGACCAACGAATCCCTGAGCACCGAGATTGAAAGGGCTCTCCAGATACTCACTCCGCGCGAGCGCGAGATCATCAAGTCCTTCTTCGGGATAGGCTGCCAGGAGATGACGCTCGAGGAGATAGGCGAGCGTCTCGACCTCACGCGCGAGAGAGTGCGCCAGATAAAGGAGAAGGCGATCCGCAAGCTCAAGAAGCCCGCCGCAAGCAAACTGCTCAAGACATACCTCGGCTGATGACTGCGGAACAGCTCATAGCTGCGAAGGCCTCAGAGGCCGTCAAGGCAATCTACGGCGCCGACATCGATGCCGCGGCGCTTCAGGTGCAGCCTACGCGCAAGGAATTCGAAGGGGACTATACGCTGGTCGTGTTCCCGCTGCTGAAGATTTCCCGCCAGGCTCCGGACGTCACCGGCAACGCAATAGGCGGGTGGCTGCTTGAGAACTGCGCGGAGATAGCGGCGTTCAATTCGGTGAAAGGTTTCCTGAACCTTTCGCTCTCCGGCGTCTACTGGCAGGAGCAGCTGGCCGCTGTCTCCTCCGATCCGGAATTCGGCCGCCTGCCGTCTACCGGCCGCAGGATCATGGTCGAATTCTCTTCTCCCAACACCAACAAGCCGCTGCATCTCGGACATGTGCGCAACAACCTGCTCGGAGCTTCGGTTTCCGACCTGCTCAAGGCGGCCGGAAACGAGGTGATCAAGGTGACTCTCGTCAACGACAGGGGCGTGCATATCTGCAAGTCCATGTACGCCTGGCAGCAGAGATTCGACGGGGCGACCCCCGAGAGCACCGGCAAGAAGGGCGACCATCTCGTCGGGGACTGCTATGTGGAGTATGCCAGGATGGAGAAGGAGGATCCTTCGGTCATCGACAAGGTCCACGAGATGCTCGTGAAGTGGGAGGAGGGCGATCCTGAAGTCCGCGCCCTCTGGGAGAAGATGAACTCATGGGTGTTCGACGGCTTCGACAAGACCTACAAGGCCCTCGGCATCACTTTCGACAAGACCTATTACGAGCATGACACCTACCTGCTCGGCAAGGAGCTCGTGCAGCGCGGCCTCGACATGGGCGTGTTCCAGCGGGACCCCGACGGTTCGGTATGGTGCGACCTCACCGCCGACGGCCTCGACCGCAAGCTGCTGCTGCGCTCCGACGGCACTTCCGTCTATATCACCCAGGATCTCGGGACCGCGGAGAAGCGTTTCGAGGAATATCACCTCGATTCCCACATCTATGTCGTCGGCGACGAGCAGAACTATCACTTCCAGGTGCTCAAGCTGATTCTGAAGAAGCTCGGTTTCGACTGGGCGGACCAGATATACCATCTTTCATACGGTATGGTGGAGCTCCCGGAAGGCAAGATGAAGTCCAGGGAAGGGACCGTGGTGGACGCCGACGACCTTATCGAGAAGATGTACGAGGAGGCGAAGGCGACTTCCGACGAGAGCGGCAAGCTGGCCGAGCTGCCCGAGGAGGAGAAGGACAGGCTCTATCATGTCATAGGGCTCGGGGCGCTCAAGTATTTCATCCTCAAGGTCGATCCCAGGAAGAAGATGCTCTTCAACCCCAAGGAGTCCATCGACTTCAACGGCAATACGGGGCCTTTCATCCAGTACACCCACGCGAGGATCATGTCCATCCTGCGCAAGGCGGACGAGCGCGGCATAAGCGCGGTGCTGGACAAGGACGCCGTCCTCAGCCCCAAGGAGGTGCGGCTGGTCAAGCTGGTTTCGGCATATCCGCAGAAGGTGGCCGAAGCGGCCGAAGCCCTTTCCCCGGCCCTGATTGCGAATTACTGCTATGAGCTCTCCAAGGAGTTCAACCAGTACTACCACGACACGGTCATTCTGCGCGAAGCGGACAGGAAGCTGCTCGAGATGCGTCTCGTGCTCATTTCCACCCTGGCTTCCGTTCTGCGCAGAGCGATGAACATACTCGGAATTGAACTGCCTGACAGAATGTGACATACCTACTTCCGTCAAGGAGGTCGGGAAACTCGGATGGGACTACATAGACGTCATCATGTTCACCGGTGACGCCTTTGTGGACCATCCGAGTTTCGGCACTGCGTGCATCGCCCGCTGGCTCCAGAAACACGGCTACCGGGTGGCGGTGGTGCCTCAGCCGAACTGGCGGGACGATCTTCGCGATTTCCGCAAGCTCGGAGCCCCGAGGCTGTATTTCGCGGTGAACGCCGGCGCCATGGATTCCATGGTGAACCATTATACCGCGGCTAAGCGGCTGCGCCACGACGATGCATATACGCCCGAAGGACGCGCCGGACAGCGGCCGGACAGGGCCGTGACGGTTTACACACGGATACTGAAGCGGCTGTGGCCCGACATCCCCGTGGTAATCGGGGGAGTCGAGGCTTCGCTGCGCCGTCTATCCCACTACGACTACTGGGACGACCGCATATATCCTTCGGTGCTGGTCGACAGCGGGGCTGACTGGCTGTGCTACGGCATGGGGGAGAGGCCAATGCTGGAACTTACCAGGGCCATCGAGAGCGGACGCAACCTCAGGCAGATCGAACGCATCCCGCAGCTGGCCTTCCTGCGCAAGGGCAGATGCCGGGTGGAGAATCCCCTGATGCTGCATTCCTACGAACTCTGCTGCAGCGACGGAAGGGCTTTCGCCGAGAATTTCCACGAGATAGAGACGCATGCCAACATGCTTCACCCGCAGACGATGGTCGAACCCGTGGGCGACGGCTATGTTCAGGTGAATCCTCCGTATCCGCCAGCGACGACGGAGGAGATGGATTCTTTCTGGGACCTTCCGTTCACGAAACGTCCGCATCCGCGCTACAAGGACAAGAGGATACCTGCGTATGACATGATACGCGATTCGATAATAACCCACCGCGGCTGTTTCGGAGGCTGTAATTTCTGCACTATCGCCGCACATCAGGGCAAGTTCATACAGTCGCGTTCCGAAGAGTCGATACTCGAGGAGGTGCGCGCCCTTGCGGCGATGCCCGAGTTCCGCGGCAACATATCCGATCTCGGGGCCCCTACGGCGAATATGTACGGCCTGCACGGCAGGGACCTGTCGCGCTGCGCGTCATGCAGGCGCAAGTCCTGCCTCTATCCCTCGCGCTGCCCCAACATGGAGACCAGCCACGAAAGGCTGCTGCAGCTCTACAGAAAGGTGGATGCGGTCAAGGGGGTGCGGCATTCCTACATAGGGAGCGGCATACGCTATGACCTTTTCCTGGACGAACGCGGTTTCATCGACGGCAGCGGCAGGAAATACCTGAAGGAGCTCATGCTCCATCATACTTCCGGAAGGCTCAAGGTCGCTCCGGAACATACCGAAGACAAGGTCCTCGCCTGCATGGCCAAGCCCTCGTTCCGGCTTTTCGAGCGGTTGAGAAAGGAGTTCGACGGCATCAACAGGGAGAGCGGCACGCATACCGAGCTCGTGCCGTACTTCATCTCCTCACATCCTGGCTGCACGATGCAGGACATGCTCAGGCTGCGCTCGAATCCATGTCTTCACGGTATCTGGATGGACCAGGTGCAGGACTTCATGCCCACACCGATGACCACATCCTCCGTGATGTTCTGCACTGGGCTCGATCCCCGCACCATGAAGCCCGTCTTTGTGGAGCGCGACCCCGACAGAAAAAAAGCGCAGAAGGCGGTTTTTTTTCAAAAAAAATAATACTATTATTGCAGTCGCAAATTCAAGAGATATTATGGCAGCCGATAACAAGAAGCGTCACATTGTAAGCTATGAGAACATGTCCCGGGAACTTGCCGAGGCATTCGCGGAGAAATATCCCAAAGGATTCAACGACTATCTTCCCGACATCGTCAAATACACCAAGCCGGACGGGACGCCGTTCTATGCGGTCATGATAGAAGTCCCCGATGCCATCTACCTTGTGAAGATAAAGGTCAAGATAGATGATGCGGACGACATCGAGCGCTGGCTCGAGGGCGAGGAGGACGCCGAGAACGAGCAGGTTGCAGGCGCGACCGCGGTCGGCGGCGAGGAAGGCGGACCTCTGCCCGACGACAATATCTCCCAGTACGGGGCGGACGACGAAGCTCAGGACGCAAGTGAGTAATCCTTTCTGGAAATTGTCTGAACATAGCAGGCTTCTGCTGCTCAGTTTCATAGTCGGCGTACTCTCCGGGTGCGCCGCTGTCATTCTTGACGGGGCCATAGAACTGATAAGCCGTCTGCTCATGGGAGGAAGCATTCTCGAGGACAGGGGAGGCTGGCGTTTTCTGGTGCTGCCGGGAGTCGGAATGCTGATATCTCTCTTCATGCTGAAATATGTCGTCAGGGACAATATAGGCCACGGTGTGACCAAGGTTCTTCTTGCCGTGTCCAGGAACGAATCCAAGATACGGCCGCACAACATGTGGTCATCGGTGCTCACTTCATCGTTCACCATAGGCTTCGGAGGTTCCGTGGGAGCCGAAGCTCCGATAGTGTACACGGGGGCCGCGATAGGCTCGAACATAGGCCGGGTCTGCGGGCTCTCCTATCGCAGCATAACCATACTTCTGGGCTGCGGCGCCGCCGGAGCTGTCGCCGGCATCTTCAAGGCTCCGCTCGCGGGCGTGCTCTTCACGATGGAGATACTGCTTTTCAATGTCTCCATGAACTCGATGCTCCCGCTGCTGATCTCGACGATTTCCGCGACCGTGGTGTCGTATGTGTTCCGCGGGGCGACGCCGGTGTTCGCCTGCGCCCTGACGCCTTTCTCGCTGGGGAACATTCCGTATTATGTGGTCCTCGGGGTCGCTGCGGGCGTGTTTTCGCTTTATTTCACCAACGGCACGCTCTGGCTGGAGGACAGGCTGGGGCACATACGGAACGTCTACCTGCGCTGGTTCCTGTGCGCTTTCGGGCTGGGGGTCCTGATATTCCTGTTCCCTCCTCTCTATGGACAGGGATATGATTCCCTGAACGCGCTGCTGGCGGGGCAGGACATCGCGGTGGAGGGCAGTTCGGTGCTCGGGTTCATGATGCGTTCCTCGTGGGGTGTGCCTCTGTTCTTCCTGCTAGTGCTCTTCTTCAAGATAGTGGCGATGACTCTGACCAATTCCGGGGGCGGTGTCGGAGGGACATTCGGTCCGACTCTGTTCGCCGGGGCGATTCTGGGTTTCGTGGTGAGCCGCTGTCTGAATCTCGCCGGCGCCGATGTCCCGGAGCAGAACTTCGTGCTCGTGGGCATGGCCGCCCTGATGGCTTCGGTCATGCAGTCTCCGATGACAGCCATCTTCCTTATCGCCGAGATCTCCGGAGGCTATGAGCTGCTGATTCCGCTCATACTCACGGCTACCGTGTCTTTCGGCACTGTGCGCATATTCGAGCGATATTCCATCTATACCAAGCGCATAGCGCAGAGCGGCGATCTTCTGACGCACGACAGCGACCAGGCGGTCCTCACGCTGCTGGATACCAACAGCCTGATACGTGACAAATATCCCAAGGTCCAGATAGACGCGACTCTCAGGGAGGTGGTGGACATCGTTTCGGAAACCGATGCGGCGGTGCTTGCGGTCATCGATTCGCAGGGGCGTTTCCAGGGCATGGTGGATCTCGCCGCCGCGCGCAAGTATCTTTTCGATTCTGACAGATACGACTCGGTCCATGTCTACAATCTCATGGAGACTCCGCCGGAGTATATCTATTATGGGGAGAAGATGGGGTCGGTGATGAACAAGTTCGACAAGACCGGCGCCTGGCGTCTGCCGGTGATCGACGAGAACCGCAGGTATCTCGGTTTCATCTCCAAATCGCGTCTGCTGACCGCCTATCGAGCGGAGCTCAAGGAGATTTCCCTCGACGATTAGCCGCTCTGTACGCGTCAAGATGCCGTAATGAATGCGGAGCCGGCAGCCTCCGGGGAGGTTCCGCTACGCTCCATCAATGCTCTCTCCGCTTCGCTACGGAGCATTGCCCGCTCACTGCCGCGGGCGGCAAGCCTCCCCGGAGGCTGCCGGCTCCGCATTCGGCCGGAATGCCATTCTAAACAGCTTCAAAAAAGCAAAAGCAGACACCGGCGGGCATCTGCTTTTGCAATAGGATATATGTCGGATTATTCTGCTATGGCAGCCATCGGGGTCAGCGTCACGGGGCCGAGCAGTCCGGAGTCTACCGTGTCCCAGCCGGCGGCGGTGAAATAGCCGTCAGCTCCGCGGTCTTCGGGCAGCCTCGCCTGCATGTTGGCGTTGTAGAATATCTTCCAGGGCTTGCCGTTCCTGTCCATCCAGGCGATGCGGTTCTCCATCGAGTTGGAGACCCTGACCGTGAGTCTGCCGCCGGTCTGAGCCTGCTCCTGGCTGAGCGTCACCGCGAAGGGCTGCTTGAACAGAGTTCCGAGACATTCGCCGTCGAGCCATACCGATGCGGTTTCACGCACGTCCCCGAGCTCGAGTTTCCATGCATCGGCGCTGCCTGTCACTGCGGGGAGGTCGATGCTGTATTCGGCGGTTCCGCTGAAGACGGCGGCGTCGCTGCCGTATGAGGTCCAGCTGCCGAGCCTGTTCACGGTCCTGGAGGCAGGAAGTTCGGGGCCGCCCTTGACGAAGCTGACCGTCCAGGTGCCGCTGACGGCTTCAGCTTCGCCCGCTTCGGTGTAGAAACGGTATTCGTCGCCGCTGTAGCTTCCTGCGAAGGTCTCAAGCAGCAGAGCCTCGTCGGGGAGGAGACGCATGAAGACTTCCTTCCTGCCGTTTCCGGCATCGCGCACCTTTCCGTAGCCGAACGCGTCGGTCATCGGATTGTAGATTCCTACGGTACCGCATACTGCGTCGAGAGGAATCCAGCCCTGCACGGTCTCGTTTCCAGGATTCTTGACGAAATAGTATCTGCCACCGTCGTCCTTGATCCTGCTGATGCACTGCAGTCCGGCGTCATACATGGTCTCGCGGGTGATTCCGGCCGTTTCGAGCATTGCATCCAGATTGTCGGAAACAAAGATGCGTCCCTTGCCGCAGCGGGCTGAACTTATGCCGTTTTCGCTGGTGAATTCCAGGCCGTCCTTGAGCCCGGCGAGCGTCCTGCGGTTCTCCTCGAGATCCACGAGTCCGGGAACGTCCTCGGGCAGTTCATTCTCGATTATGACAGTCGCTCCCTTGCCGGCGAGTTCCACGAGCCTTGAGAAGGTTTCCACCAGCATCTGCTCGCATTCGGGTATTATGATGGCTGAGTAGCTGCTTCCTGCACCCGTGACTATCTTGCCGTCCTTGACGGACACATTCTCCGAAAGCATCCTGTCGCTGATGTAGTCCCAGGTGTAGCCCTTGTCGTAAAGATAGGAGGCGGATTCCCCGATAGCGCTCTGCGCCGGAGTGTTCTGGGTCATGTGGAAGAGCAGGGAGTTGCGCGCCGGCTGCGAAAGCAGGTCGGTCGCGTCGAAGAACAGGAGCAGGTCATTGTCGGGCTTTCCGGCCTGCATGAAGGACTGGCAGCGCGCGACATATTTGTTGAGCGCGGCGAAGTCTGTCCAGAAGCTGTTGTTGGGCTGGAAGTGCACGGCGGCATAGAAGAGCCAGCCCGGCCAGGGGGCGTCATTGGGCGACATGCAGGTGCCGTGGTAGAAGATATGGTTCACTCCCGAAAGCAGGTAGGTGTCCATGGCTGTCTTGACATCTCCGAGGTTCGAGCGGAAATGCTCGTTCAGCCATGTGGCGGATTCTGAAGAAGTCAGCTGCTTGTCGCAGACATGGGCGGCCGAAGAGGCGGTCTTCATTCCGATTATGCTGCGTCCTTCGGTTTCGGGCACGTCGCTGACCGAATAGAGGTCGAGTATGTTGGCGGGGGAGCCGTGGGCCTGGTTGCGTATTCCCTTGCCCTGCTTCGCCGCCCATTCCTGCCACATCATCGAGTATTTCTCAAGCAGCAGTTCGCCTATCGTGGTACGGTAGTCGAAAAGAACGCGGCTCGCCAAATCCTTGTCACCGCCCTTGCCGAGCAGGTCGAGCATGTAGGGCCTGAGGTCATAGCCGCGGCGGGCCTGGAATTCATCGAAGAAACCTTCGGTCCAGTCAGAGTCGCCGACGGCATCGTCGACTTCGTAGGAGTCGTTGAAATAGTAGCGTATCCCGCTCACGTCGTAGCCTTTGAACGCCTCGTCGAACTTCGCGAGGTAGCGGGTGATGGCGTCGCCCGAGAAATGGTCGATCACGTCTCCTTCACCTCCGGGGCCGGCGCGCTCTACCATCTTGCCGTGCCATCCGAGGAACATCGCGCAGACCGTCCAGTCGCCCTCGGGGGCTGTCCAGCCGAGGCTTCCGTCCTCTCCGACCAGGGAGGTCAGATCTTCATACTGCCCGTCGGCACCGTAGGCCGCCACCGCGATGAGCGGCAGGGAGAGGGGATAGCGAACCTGTTCGAAGGCATACTGCTGGAGGCTGTCATTGGCGGCGATGGGATATTCGAGTTTCGAGATGTCCGTCTTCTTTCCGAGACTGCGCACCATGGGCTTCTCGACATATTCTATCTTGTCTTCGAGCCTTTCCCCGCCTTCGAGCTTCCATGTCCTGGTCGCGAGATAGCGGCAGGCATAGTCGGGAGTCACCCAGGGACCGCCGAACGGCCATCCGGAGGCGTTGGCGAGGTCGATGCCGAGACCTTTGCCGACGGCTTCGTCAAGGGTGTAGGTGAACAGTTCCATCCATTCGGGGGACAGGTAGTCGAGATATTTGTCCTCGTAGCCTTTGGCTCCGTAGATGGTGGTTACTTCCAGTCCTCCGAGACCGGCTTCGGAATATCTGGTGAGCATGGTGTCTATGTCGGCCTTGCCGACGGCGCTTGCCGGCCACCACCAGCGTGACCAGGGCTTGTTCTGCGCCGTGATTTCGGGCCAGCCGAGCTCTCCGGTTTCAGGAACGGACGAACCGCCTCTTCCGGAGCATGCGGCAAGAGCCAGAGACAGTCCGGCCGCAAGCACAAGGGGAATCTTTTTCATGATTGAATGATTATTAGCGGATTATGGTGATTATTCTTTTTTCCCTGCCTTGAGTTTCATGGCCGCTTTCACGAATGCCGTGAAGATGGGCTGCGGGTGCTCCGGAGTGCTCTTGAATTCGGGGTGGAACTGTACGCCGATGAAGAAAGGATGCGAGGGCAGTTCCATGACTTCGACGAGTCCGGTCTGCGGGTTGCGTCCGGAAGCGACCATGCCGGCCTTCTCGAATTCCGGAAGGAAGTCGGAATTGAATTCATAGCGGTGCCTGTGACGCTCGGAGATGAGCCCGGTTCCGTAGATGTCGTAGATTTTCGAGCCTTTCCTGAGTTCGCACTCATAGGCTCCGAGCCGCATCGTGCCGCCCTTTATGGTGGTGGACTTCTGGTCCTCCATGAGGTCGATTACCGGGTGCTCCGTCTTTGAGGTGACTTCGGTCGAGCAGGCGTCGCTCCATCCGAGCACGTGCCTTGCGAACTCGACCACGCACATCTGCATGCCGAGGCATATTCCGAAGAAGGGTATGCCGTTCTCCCTTGCATACTTGATTGCGGAAATCTTGCCTTCGAGCCCGCGCTCGCCGAATCCGGGCGCCACGAGGATTCCGTCGGCTTTTCCTATCACTTCGGCGGCGTTCTCGTCGTCGAGATGCTCGCTGTGCACCGTGTGGACGTTCACCTTGCACTCGTTTGCCGCTCCGGCGTGAACGAAGGATTCAAGTATGGACTTGTAGGCGTCCTGAAGTTCCACATATTTGCCTACGAGGGCTATGTCGATTTCGGACTTGGGGTTCTTGAGCTTGTCAAGGAAGGCGTTCCATGCGCGCATGTCGGGCTGCGCGAAGTTGTCGATCTGGAGATGGCGCACCACGAGCTCGTCGAGGTGTTCCTCGTGCATGTTGAGAGGTACCTGATAGATGCTCCATGCGTCGATGGATTGTATGACATGTCCGGGCTTCACGTTGCCGAACATTGCGATTTTCTTGCGTATTTCGGGGGTCAGCGGGTGCTCGGTGCGGCAGACGATGATGTCAGGCTGCACTCCGGACTGCTGGAGCATCTGCACGGAATGCTGGGTGGGCTTGGTCTTGAGCTCCTTTGCCGCGCTGAGGTAAGGCACGAGCGTCAGGTGGATGGACAGGCAGTCCTCCTCGGGCAGCTCCCACTGGAGCTGGCGCACCGCCTCGACGAAGGGCTGGGATTCCATATCGCCTATGGTTCCGCCGATTTCGGTGATGATCACGTCATATCTGCCGGTCTTGCCGAGCAGCAGCATGCGGCGCTTGATCTCATCGGTGATGTGGGGGATGATCTGCACGGTCTTGCCCAGATATGCGCCTTCGCGCTCCTTGGTTATGACGGTGTAGTATATCTTGCCCGTGGTGACATTGTTGGCCTTGGAAGTGTGGACTCCGAGGAAGCGCTCGTAGTGGCCGAGGTCGAGGTCGGTCTCGGCTCCGTCCTCCGTGACATAGCACTCGCCGTGCTCATAGGGATTCAGAGTCCCCGGATCGACGTTGATGTAGGGGTCGAACTTCTGGATCGTGACGCTCAGGCCTCTTGCCTGAAGGAGTTTTGCTAGAGATGCGGCGATAATGCCCTTGCCCAGAGATGAGGCAACTCCGCCCGTGACGAAAATATACTTTGTGTCCATAACGGGATGCAAAGATAATAAAACTTCGTAACTTCGCGGACATGGAAATGAAAAGGATTTTTTGGGGTCTGCTGCTTCCGGCCGCCATCTGTCTCGGGAGCTGCGCCGGCTGCTCGGCAAGGACCAGGGAATATAAGGTCGAAGTCGTCAGGGAATATGCCCACGACACCGGGGCCTACACCCAGGGCCTTTTCTTTGACGGCGGCAAGCTCTACGAGAGCACGGGGCAGTACGGCGAGTCTTCGCTGCGGATCGTGGATCTGGAGTCGGGAAAGGTGGAGCGCCGCCTGGATTTCGCGCGCAAGTATTTCGTGGAGGGCTCGGTGGTTCTGGACGGAAAGCTTTATGTGCTGACATGGACCAACAGGGTCGCGTATGTCTATGACGCGGCGACCCTTGAATACGAGGGGGCGTATTCCTATCCGCGCGACGGCTGGGGGCTCACGACCGACGGGAAGTCGCTGATAGCTTCCGACGGCTCTTCGAGGCTGTATTTCCTGTCCCCGGAGCTCAAGCTGGAGCGCAGCCTGAATGTCAAGCTGGACGGCCGCCCGCTTCGCAATCTCAATGAGCTTGAGTGGGTGGAGGGAAAGATCTGGGCCAATGTCTACCTAACGGACATGATTGTGATAATCAATCCTGAAGACGGCACCGTCGAGGCTTCGGTGGACTGTTCGGGCCTGCTGCCAGGTAGCCTCCGCACCCGCGACACCGACGTGCTCAACGGCATCGCCCTCGATCCGGCCACCGGCAAGATCTACCTTACCGGCAAGTACTGGCCGCGGCTCTACGAGGTGAAATTGAAAGAGAAGAAGTAAAAGTCATATTGCGATTGACCGGAGGCAGTGTGCGCCGGAGGAGGCTTTTCCCTGTTTCATCGCCTCCTCCGGCGCACACTGCCTCCGGCTGCCGCACTTTATTATGGTGTCTCGACTATCCGTTGTCTTTCCGACATTCTGGCGAACCAGCCGCCGGCCTTCCTGAGTTCTTCGGGAGAACCGCATTCGGTAACATGCCCGTCTTCGATGACAACGACTTTGTCGGTGTCGGCAATCGTGCGCATGCGGTGGGCTATGACGAGGACGGTCTTGTCTTTCACCAGTTCCGACAACCCGGCCTGTATTTTTGTTTCGTTCTCCACGTCCAGAGATGCCGTGGCTTCGTCAAGCAGCACTATCGGAGCGTTCTTGAGCATGGCCCGTGCTATCGATATCCTCTGACGCTCGCCTCCGGAGAGCGTGTCGCCGTTCTCTCCGATCACTGTCCGGTAGCCGTCAGGCATCTTTGACACGAACTCGTCACATTGCGCGAGCCTTGCGGCCCGAAGCACCTCTTCGTCGCTGGCGCTCCGACGGCCGATGCGGATGTTTTCCATAACGGAAGCGTTGAAAAGCACGACGTCCTGGAATACCACGGAATAGTATTTCAGCAGAGTCTCGGGATCTATCTTGCTGATGTCCTGGCCGCCGAGGGTGATGACACCTCCGTTTATGTCCCAGAATCTTGCGGCAAGTTTCACGGCGGTGCTCTTTCCGCTTCCTGAGGGTCCGACAATGGCCGTAGTCTCTCCCTGCCGTGCGGTGAACGATACATTCTCGAGCACCTGCTTCCCCTCCTCGTATGCGAAGCTGACATTCCTGAATTCGATGTCGAAGTCTTCAGGGCTGAAGTCCCGGCTTCCTCCCTGGCTGGGCATGGCCTCCATCTCTTTCATCCGGTCTATGCGGACATCAAGGTAGAACAGGGCGGCGAGATTGTTCAGGACCTCGTCGATCGGCGAGTAGATGCGTGAGCCGAGCACGAGTATCACGAGCCAGGTGAACAGATCCAGGGACCCTCGTGACAGCATGGCCGCACCGACGATGATGACGCTGGCGAGTCCAAGTTTAAGTACGCTCTGGGCTCCGTTCACAAGAACGCCAAGCAGGAGTTCTCCGCGGGTCTGGTCACGCTCGTATGTATCAATCTTGTCATAAAGCCCGTTTAGATATTCCGGTTCACGGTTGCATGCCTTGATTTCCTGAATGTTCTCGAGACCCTCCTGGATCTTTTCGCTGACCGCGCGTTTCTTCAGATAGTTCTCCCTGTTCCTGCGAGACATTGTCTTTTTTGACAGGAGCACCATCAGAAGAGCGACGGGAACAACCCAGAACAGAGCCAGGGCGAGCTGCCAGTTCCAGAAGAACATGGCCACGGCCACAAGCCCTATGCTGATTAGCGCTGCATATAGCTGGGGGACAGAATGCGAGAAAGTGTGCTCGAGATCCGTGCAGTCATCCATGATGGTGGATGTCAGGTCTGAGAGGTTCTTCTCTCCGAAGAAGGCCATGGGCAGTTTGCGCAGCTTCTCGGCGAGGGATACTCTTCTTGCCGCACTCTCGTCATATACTGACGTGTAGGTGCTGTTGTACTGCCGGACACCGATCAGGTAGGTCACCAGAATGAATGACAGACCAAGCACGACATAGTACACGATGTCTTTTTCCACTTGTGCCCCGGGGTTGAGCGCCGGTCGTATGTAGTCGTCCAGGAAGAGGAACACAAACACGAACGGCAACATGAGAGCAAGGTCGAGCAGAATCGTGAAGGCCACTCCCTTGCAGAAATCTTCGGCTCCCTTTCTGGAAAGCGCGAAACGTCTTTGAATTTTCCTAAGCATATTCTGTTTCCTTTTTTCCTAATGTCCAGTTTACGCTGCGGCGGTACTCATCCCACATTCTTGAGTAGACGCCGCTTTGATTTATGAGTTCGGCGTGCGTGCCCTGTTCTGCGATTTTTCCTTTGTCTATTACCAGAATCCTGTCGACGTCCGTCACGCTTGACAGCCTGTGTGCGATCATCAGCACGGTTTTTCCTTTGGTAAGCCGGTGCAGCGCCTGCTGTATGAGGTGTTCGTTCTCCGGATCCGCGAAAGCCGTGGCTTCGTCAAGCACTATTATGGGCGCATTCTTCAGTATGGCGCGGGCGAGAGCTATCCGCTGCTGCTCGCCGCCGGAGAGCCAGGTGCCTTCGGTGCCTATCCTGGTGTCAAGTCCGTCCGGAAGCCTGTCGATTATCTCCCTGCATTGAGCGGCATCCACGGCCCGTTCAACCTCTTCGAGGCTTGCCTCGGGTCTTCCGTAGCGAATGTTTTCCAGCAGCGATGTCTTGAAGAGGCGAGTCTGCTGGAAGACGAAGGAGATGTTGTCCATCAGTTCCTGCGGCAATATGTCCCTGACATCGACCCCTCCTATCAGGATATGGCCTTCGTCAGCCTCCCAGAATCGCGGGATCAGCCGTGCTATGGTTGTCTTGCCTCCTCCGGATTCGCCTACAAGGGCATAAGTCTTGCCTGCCGGCAGGCGGAAATCGATTCCGTCCACGGCCTTGACGCATGTTCCGGGATAAGAGAAGGAGACGTTGCGGAACTCTATGTCGCAGTTCTCGGGACTTTTCGGATGCATGCTGACGCTCAGTTTCGTGTATGACAGGAGATTCTCCAGCCGTCCGACGGCTTCGTCCGCCTGTCCGACCGCCTGGACCAGATACATGCTTTTCATGATGCTTGACGAAAAGACGGGGGTGATGAGCACGTAGAACAGGAAGTCGGCGAGCACTGCGGCCCAGTCGTTCCCGTGAGTCATCATAAGAATGGCGACAGGTGCGAGAAAATATGCGAAGCCGTTGATCATCACGGTATAGAAAGTCATGGGGCGCGTCCAGTTGCGAGTGTAGGCCATGACCATACTGTTGTAGTTCTGAATGCTGCGGTGGAAGTTCTTGAAAGAATAGATGGTCTGCTGGAACACCTTGACCACAGGTATGCCGCGCACATATTCGACCGCTTCAGTGTTCATCTCCTCAAGGGAATTCATGTACTTGCGCATGAATTCGCGGCTGGAGGTGTTCATCATGTACATCATTGTCCCTCCTGCGATGATCAGCGGAATCATGCAGGCCAGTCCGAGCTGCCAGTTGATTGCGAAAATCAGAACCGCGGCGATCACCGGAACGAGCAGGGTAGCGGCGAGATCCGGCAGCTGGTGCGCCAGAAAGGAGTGGGTGATGCCTGCGTTGTCGTCGATAATCTTGCGTATGCGCCCGCTCGTGGTGCTTTCAAAGAATCCAAGGGGCATTTCTACCACCCTCTTCATAGCGTCCTTGCGTATGTTGGACTCCACGCGGAAGGCTGCGAGATGCGAGGACATCAGGGCGAGGAAGTATAGAACTACGCCGGAGACCGCTGATACGGCGGCCCATACCGCGAAACTTGCGATTCCTCCGCCTTCGGGCAGACTGCCCGGGATAAGCAGCTCCCTGACTATGAACCATATCAGAATGTAGGGAACAAGTCCGGCCAGCGAGCTTGACGCCGACAGGAGCAGCGACAGAGGGAATAGTATTCTCCTCCCTCCCATATATCGCCTTAGTTTGGATAAGAGACTCATGATATTATGTTTTTGTGATTTCCGGATGCGAAATTATCAGGCGGCCGCTTATGTGTCAATCCTCAAATATTGTGATTTACGCCGCTGTATGGGCGAAAATACCAACATGTTGTGATTGACACGGCTCCCGGAAATCTTCAACTTTGCAGCCGGAAAAAACATAAAACTCTCAGACCATGAAAGCTAAATTTCTTTCAATCATCGCGCTGGCCGCTTTCGGAATCGTGGCGGCCGCGGCATGCAACAAACCCGAAACGGAAACCGACATCGCCGCCGAGGTGGCTGGCTCCTACACCGGAACCACTTCGGCATCCTTCCAGTACAGTCCCGGTCCCATGGTGACCGAGAACGAGACCTTCACTCTCACCGCAGCAGGCGAAGACAAGGTCAATGTCAGCTATGAATCCTCGACCTGGGGATCGTTCACATTCGAGGGAGTGGCCGTCAGCGGCGCCGACCCCTACACCCTGGAGGGCGAGGGAACCACTCTGATGGGCATGGGCGACACCAAGAACGAATATGCCGCCACCTTCGAAGGCACGGTCGGCAAGAAGGCCGGCACTGCGGACTTCCTGATCACCGTTCCCGCCGTAATGGGCGGAATTACAATAGAATTCACGCTCGCCGAATAGATGAAGAGGCTCTTTTTCTTGACATTCCTCGCGTTGCTGCCGTCCTGCAACGGGATTTTCCATGGGATTTACGATTCCGGCGAAGGGGAGCTCATAACCGAATACGGCTTTCTTGAATATAATCCCACGGACAATTCCGGCACCATATACATTGACGCTACTGACTACACGAAATGGATATATCTTGATTTCTCCGAAAGGACGGCGGTGACTGCGGGGATGTCTGAAGAAGAAGCTCCTGCCGAATGGGACATCGCGGTGCACCGCTACGATGTCAAGACCAACGGCGCGGCCGCCCTGGAGACAGGCATGACAGGACTGGAGCTCTTCATGAGCTCCGGAGCCATGCCCGAGGGCGACTATGTCAGCGATGAATGGACTACCGAACAGATAATAGTCGACATGTCCGGCATGATGGACGGCAATATCGGCTACAGCGAAAGCTGGTACAACCGCGAGCTCTCGAAGTGGCTCAAAGTGGACACGGGCACGATGCCGCCGGTCTATTCCATGTCACAGAAAGTCTATGCGGTGAAGCTGGCAGACGGGACGCATCTCGCGCTCAAGCTTTCCAACTATATGGACGCCACGGGAGTCAAGGGCTTCATGACCATAGATTATGTTTATCCGGTAGAATTCTGAGAATATGGGAAAACTTTTGTTCAGCGCCTGCCTTGCGTGTCTGGCGGCCGCATCCCTTCAGGCGCAGATAAGGATAAGCGGAAGCGTGCTCGACGAGAAGGGTGAGGCGATACCGGGAGCCGCGGTGACCGTGGACGGGATGCCCGGAACCGGCGCGGCTACGGATCTCGACGGCAGCTATGGCTTTGAAATCCCGCAGACGGGACAGAACCGGATCGTCCTCGTCGCGTCGGCGGTGGGATACGAGAGCCAGCGCCGGCGTATCAGCGAGCCGCAGGGCTCATACGGGGAGGATTTCGTGCTCCGGGAATCGCAGGAGCTGCTTGAGACCGTGGTGGTCACCGCGACGCGCACTCCCAAGCCACTCAAGGACGTGCCCATCATCACGCGCGTCATCTCCGCCGAGGAGATCGCCCGCGCCGATGTCGTGCACATAGGTGAGCTGCTGGAGACCGAGCTGCCCGGTCTGGAGTTCTCGTATTCGATGGACCAGCAGGTGTCCCTGAACATGCAGGGTTTCGGAGGGAATTCGGTGCTTTTCCTGGTCGACGGCGAGAGGATGGCGGGCGAAACCCTCGACAACATCGACTACAACCGCCTGAATCTCGACAATGTGGAGAGGGTGGAGATAGTCAAGGGGGCCGCTTCCTCACTCTACGGCTCCAACGCCATTGGCGGAGTCGTGAACATCATCACCAGGGAGCCGGCGGAACCCTGGTCGGTCAGCATGAACACGCGCTACAGCACCTTGGGCCAGAAGGTAGGTTCGATTTCCGCCGGCTTCCGGGCGGGGAGACTTTCCGGCCTCACCAACGCCCAGTATGTCCAGAGCGACTCCATCTCCCTGAAGAACGACGGCGACTATTCCAAAGTCTACGGCAGCTGGAACTACAATGTCAAGCAGCAGCTGGTCTACAGGCCGCTTGACAGGCTGAAGATCACCGGCAAGGCCGGCTATTATTTCCGTCAGCGCGACGCGTCGCCGGACGTCAAGGACAACTACCGCGACTTCAGCGGCTCGCTCAAGGCGGAATACGACTTCGCCGAAAGCGACAACCTCACTCTGGGCTATGCTTTCGACCAGTATGACAAGAGCAACTACATGGTCGCCGGAAGCCGCGACGTGCGCGAGTACAGCAATGTGCAGCACAATGTGCGCGCCCTGTACACCCACAGCTTCGGCAAGAGCGACAACCTCGTGTTCGGCGGCGACTTCATGAGGGACTATCTGATGTCCTACCAGTTCAGCGACGGCGCGAAAGCCCAGTACACCGGCGACCTGTTCGCCCAGCTTGACTGGAGCCCGACCGACAGGCTCAATTTCGTGAGCGGCCTGCGTTTCGACTATTTCTCCGACAGGAATCTCTTCCACGCCTCTCCCAAGCTCGGAGTCATGTACAAGATAAGCAACTGCTCCGTCAGAGCCTCATACGCCGGCGGATTCAGGGCACCGACGCTCAAGGAGATGTACATGAACTTCAACATGGCGAACATCTTCATGATCTACGGCAACCCGGACCTCGAAGCCGAGGAGAGCCACAACTTCTCGCTTTCGGCGGAGTACATGACCCGGCGCCACAACCTCACGCTCACGGGATACTGGAACCTTGTGGACAACCGTATCACCACGGCGTGGAGCGACGCGCTCAAAGGGCAGCTCTACACCAACATGGCCCCGCTCCAGGTCGCCGGATTCGACCTCAACTTCTCGGCCGCATACGACTTCGGCCTCAAGTACAGGATCTCCTACACCTTCACGCACGAGAAGATAGAGAAGGGGCAGCCGATGACCTCCTCGACCCGTCCCCACAGCGCCACGGTCAAGATAGAATACGGCAAGGACTGGAGGACATACGGCTTCGACATCGCTCTGACCGGCCGCGTGATGTCGGCTGTCACGGCGGATGTCTACACCTCGCTCACCGATTACAGCCAGACTGAGAAGCAGACCTACCCGGGCTACACGATGTGGAAGCTTTCGATAGCTCAGCGGATATGGCACGGCATCAGGCTCAACGCCATAATCGACAACCTGTTCAACTATGTCCCCGACTATTACTACAACAACAGTCCGGCGACCGTCGGCACGACCCTCTCGCTGGGGCTGTCGCTCGACTTCAATGAAATATTCAACAACAGATAGCTTATGAAAACTCGTTCACGGGTTCTGGTGACTGTCTCCATACTGGCCGTATGCGCCGCCATCTGCGCGATATGGTCAGTATGGCTTTCACCTGTGAGGATAGGGTTCGTCAACTACCAGACGATGACTCTCGGGCAGATTGCCAAAGCCAATACGAACAGATTCATCAGGATACGGCAGCTTGACGGCGAGAACCTCCGGAAGATTTCGCGCAGCGACTTCGTGTTCATCAACGGAATGGGCATGCGCATCACCGAAGACGAGCGCGCCCTCATCCGCAAGGCGGCCGAAAGGGGAGTGCCCATGATCACCACCATGGCGACGAATCCGGCCAACGACATCACTACGGTGGACTCCCTCCAGCGGGAGACCCTGTCGGCATATCTTTCCGGCGGTGACCGCGCCAATTATCACAACATGCTCGAATATGTGCGCGGGGAAGTCTGCGGCAGGCTGCTGTGGACCGACAAGCCGGGAGCGCCGACCGTGCCGGAATACGGTCTGCTGTACCATGCCGATCCGGACGACCCCGACGGCGGGGACATCCCCTTCGCCTCGGTCAGGGAATATGAGGGCTGGCTGCGCTCCGAAGGCCTTTTCAAGCCGGGGGCGCCGGGCGTCGTGGTCACCGGCCCCATGGGCGACCCCGCCGAGCTCATAGCCGCGCTGGAGAAGAGCGGCAAGAATGTCTATCCGGTGAACAACATGCGCCTTTTCATCCTGAAGCACCATGCCGATTCCGTGGATGTCTCCGCGCTCATCAACATGGCGCACGGAAGGATGGGGGACTATATAACCGACTTCCTTGAGGAGAGGAACGCGCCGCTGTTCACTCCGCTGAACGTCAACACCCTGGTCAGCGAGTGGGAGGAGGACCGGATGGGCATGAGCGGAGGATTCATGTCGCAGAGCGTCGTGACTCCGGAGATAGACGGGGCGATACGTCCTTTCGCCCTTTTCGGCCACTATGAGGGCAAGGACGGCCTCCAGTACCTCAAGGCGATTCCCGGCAGGCTGGAGGAGTTCGTTGAGACCGTGGACAGGTACATCGCGCTGAAGAAGCTTCCGGACAGCGAGAAGAAGGTCGCGATATTCTACTACAAGGGACCCGGACAGAACAGCCTGACGGCCGCAGGCATGGAAGTGCTGCCGTCGCTCTACAATTTCCTGAAGGAGCTCCGTTCGGCCGGCTACAGGGTTGAAGGGCTTCCTGCCAGCGAGGCTGAATTCGGAAAACTCGTCCAGCGCCAGGGCGCCGTGTTCGGCACCTACGCCGAAGGGGCGATAGCCGATTTCATCGAAAACGGGAATCCCGGGCTGGTTTCGGCAGCCGATTATGAGAAATGGAGTTCCGAGGCGCTCGGTCCGGAGATGGCCGCGGAGACTGCCGAGGTGAACGGAGAATTCCCGGGAAGCTACCTTGCGACCGAAGACGGACGGCTTGCGATTCCGCGGGTGGAGCTCGGCAACATCGTGCTGCTTCCCCAGCTTGCGGCGGGCATGGGCGATGACGAATTCAAGATAGTCCACGGCACCGACAACGCCCCTCCTTATCCCTATATCGCCGAATACCTCTGGGCGCGCATGGGCTTCGGCGCGGATGTCATGATACACTTCGGCACTCACGGAAGCCTGGAGTTCACTCCTTCCAAGCAGGTCGCCCTGAGCAGCCGCGACTGGCCGGACAGGCTCGTGGGGACCACGCCGCATCTCTATGTCTACACGATATCCAACGTGGGTGAGGCCATGATCGCAAAGCGCCGCTCCTACGCGGGAATACAGTCCTACCTGACCCCTCCGTTCATGGAGAGCGGACTTCGCGGCACATACAGGGAACTCAAGGATGCGATAGGCCGGTATTATGACGCGGCGGCTCAGGGAGGCGATGCTGCCTCCGAGTCCCGCAAGGTCAAGGAGCTCGCGCTCGAAATGGGGCTGCATCGCGACCTGCGACTCGACTCGCTTTCGACATCCGGCTATACCGAGGAGGAGATCGCACGTATCGACAATTTCGCCGAGGAGCTCACCAACGAGAAGATCACCGGAGAGCTATACACCATGGGCGAGCCGTACGAGCCGGCAAGGATACGCAGCAGCGTCTTCGCGATGGCGAGCGACCCCATCGCATATGCTCTCTACGCCCTGGACAGGCAGCGCGGCATTGCGGATGCAGGACTGGAAGAAAACTCCCGCAAGTTCAACCGCGAGTATCTCGAACCTGCGAAGGAGATAGTGCGCCGCGTACTTGACAACCCCGGCCTGGCTGATGACGGATTCATCTGCGGTCTCGCCGGAATCAGCCGCGACGAGCTTGCCGACGCAAGAAAGACGGTGGCGCGGCTCGACCGTCCTAAAAGCATGATGGAGCTGATGATGAACCCGGCCGGAAGTGCCCCTGAAACGGAAATCAGCGATGAACGGGAGGCGTATCTGCGTGCCGTGGTGCAGCTGGCGACGGCGGTGGAGAACATAGACAACTACTCCGTCGCTCTGCGCGAGAGTCCGCGTGAGGAGTTCCGTTCCTTGCTCAACGCCATGGATGGAGGTTATGTCGCTCCTTCTCCAGGAGGCGACCCGATAGTCAACCCCAACACCCTGCCCACGGGGCGCAACCTCTATGCGATAAACGCCGAGGCTACGCCTTCCGAGAAAGCCTGGGAGGAGGGCAGGAAGCTCGCTGAAAGAACCATCGAGATGTACCGCCGCAACCACAACGACTCCATCCCGCGCAAGGTCAGCTATACGCTCTGGAGCGGGGAGTTCATCGAGACCGAAGGGGCCACGATAGCCCAGGTGCTCTATATGCTCGGCGTCGAACCGGTGCGTGACGCATTCGGCCGCGTGACCGATCTCAGGCTGATTCCCTCCGCTGAACTCGGGCGTCCGAGGATAGACGTCGTGGTGCAGACCAGCGGACAGCTGCGCGACATAGCCGCCTCGCGTCTCTTCCTGATAAGCCGCGCCGTGGAGATGGCCGCGGCGGCAAGGGATGACGATTACCGGAATCTTGTCGCGGAAGGGGTCGTGGAGTCCGAGAAGATGCTGACCGAGAGGGGAGTGAGTCCAAGGGAAGCCCGCGAACTTTCGAGATACAGGGTGTTCGGCGGCGTGAACGGCGGCTACGGCACCGGCATCACCGGGATGATACAGAACGGCGACAGCTGGGAGGACAGCGGACAGATCGCCGACAGGTACATGCGGAACATGGGCGCCTACTACGGCAGTGAGGACGAGTGGGAGAAGTACGGCGACTATGCGTTCGAGGCGGCTCTCGGCGGCACGGACGTGGTCATACAGCCGCGTCAGAGCAACACCTGGGGCGCATTGAGCCTCGACCATGTCTACGAGTTCATGGGAGGGATGAACCTCGCGGTGCGCAAGGTCACCGGCAAGGACCCCGACGCCTACCTGAGCGACTACCGCAACCACAACAACATGCGCATGCAGGAACTCAGGGAGGCCATTGGCGTGGAGAGCCGCAGCACCATCTTCAATCCCGCATATATCAGCGAGAAGATGAAAGGCGGGGCGGGCGCCGCATCCGGATTCGCGGAGATAGTCCAGAACACCTACGGATGGAATGTCACGAAGCCTTCGGTCATCGACGACGAGATGTGGGACGAGATATACGATGTCTATGTCAAGGACAAATTCGGCCTGGGCGTGGAGGAGTATTTCGGAAACAGCAATCCGGCGGCTCTCGAGGAGATCACCGCCGTGATGATGGAGACTGCGCGCAAAGGCATGTGGGACGCCGGCGAGAGGCAGCTTCAGGACATAGCCGCCCTGCACTCGCGTCTCGTGGACGAGTACCTGCCTTCCTGCTCGGAGACAGTATGCGACAACGCTCCGCTGCGCAATTTCATAGCCTCGAAGCTTGACGCTCCGGCTGCCGTGCGCTACAATTCGAACATCGACAATATACGCGAGGCGAGAAGCTCCGGCAGTGACGGGGTCGTGATGAAACGGGAGACGCTGGACGAGGGGGCCGCACGGCGCACCGCGGTTCTCAGCAACACCGTAGTCGCAGTGTTCGCCGCCGCGGCACTCGTGGTTATCGTGCTTCTGGTCCGCAGAAGGCGCAGAAACAGTCCGCAGTAGGATATGGAGACGGTTGTCAAGGTCGCAATGGTGCTGGTGAGCTTCAGCTTCGTGCTCAAGCTCACGGGCTACAAGCTGCGCCAGCTGCTGCTGATGTCCCTGCTGTGCGCACTGTTCGTGGGTTTCTCGTGGCAGTTCGCGGCGGAGCAGTCGAAGACCGCGATCGCTTCATGGCTGTCGGATCGGGAGCTGATGCAGGACATAGCCGTGCTGATGACCCTGGACGTCGCGTTGCAGATGGCATACTGCCTTATGGCGGTGAATCTGATGAACAGCGGCCCGCTCAAGAGACGTACGATATTGGTGTACAAGTTTTTGCGTCTTTTCCCGGGTATAATGGTGTTTCTGGTTCTGTTCAGCCTGCTGGTCAGCTGCGTGTTCGCGTTTCCCGGAGTGTCGTTCTCGCTGATCTCGTGGTGCATGGCCGCTGCGGTGCTGGTGCTGCTGCCATTGGCGGTGCTTGGCGTCAGGAAGCTGCTCCCGGAGAAGGAGATAAGGCTGGAGCTGCTGTTTCTGTCGAACGCCCTGACCGCTGTGCTGGGAGTGATCGCGACCGTGAACGGCACGACGGCTTCCGAGAGCGTGGATTCGGTGGACTATCCTGCCACCGCCGCCGTTTTCGGCATCGTCCTTCTCGGCGCCGCGCTTGGTTTTCTGCTGTACCGCATAAAATCCCGGAAGTCATGACGAGTCTGATTTATATTGTATCGGCCGTAGAGGTGACGGCTTCCTCACAGGAGGTTCCGCTGCGCTTCATTGATATTTCTTCGCTACGCTGCGAAATATCACCCGCTCACGGCCGCGGGCGGCCAGCCTCCTGTGAGGAAGCCGCCACCTCTATGGCGAAAGATACTCTTATATGAGTTTTTGATACCTTGGTTTGGGATTGACAGAATATATAATAATGTGAGAATTAATGACAGTAGCCTTTGCGTCGTATGTTTGTATCAAGAAAATGATTCAAGATGCAAAAAGTTTATGGAAGTTGACGCGGGCAGGAGCCGTTCATGGACTGTTTGCCTCTGGAGAGGCTGGCCGCCCGCGGCTGTGAGCGGGCGATGCTCATAGTGAAACGGAGAGCATCGATGGAGCGCGAAGCGCGGAACCTCTCAGGAGGCAAACAGTCTATGAACGGTTAAAGCCAATTAATTAAAGATAAAGAATATGGAAACGATTTCAAATGTGTTGTTCTGGATTTCGAACGGACTGCTGGTACCGGACATCGTGCTGCTGATACTGCTGTTCTGCAAGTCGCTGCTGCTTGTCGGCGGCTTCTTCGGCCAGTATATCGGAATACGCAGGACCAGCAGACTCGTCCACGACGAGATGGAGAAGCTTGAGGCCTCGGGCGTTGAGGAATTCCGGAAGAAACTGCCGGAGAAAAGCGGCATGGCGGTGATCGAATACGCCAGGAAGCTCATTGATGCAGGGAGCAACAGACCTCTCAAGGACAGACTGCTGTCCGAGTTCGAGATCTATGCCGATAAGGACATGGCCTGGTCACGCTACCTCGCCAAGCTCGGCCCCATGCTCGGACTCATGGGCACCCTGATTCCGATGGGCCCGGCACTCGTGGGCCTTTCGACGGGAGACATAGGCTCGATGGCCTACAACATGCAGGTGGCGTTCGCCACGACCGTGGTCGGCATGGTGTCGGCGGCCATAGGCTATTTCACCGAGCAGGTCAAGCAGCGCTGGTACCTCCGCGACCTGACCTCGTTGCAGTATCTGGCGGATATTCTCGACCCGGTCCAGGCATCCGCGACGGTCGCGGAAACTTCCGTTCCTGTCCGTGACCGTCGTCCTTCAAGGCCCGCCGTGGCGGCGGCCGGACGGCGCGGGCGCGAGGCGGCTGTTAAAGATGGAGGAAAGGCGGAATGAGACGGCATCTTCTGAAAGGCCGCGAGGAGAGCGACCCGATGGGAGTGGTCAGCAACCTCTTCGACGTGGCCATGGTCTTCGCCGTCGCTCTGATGGTGGCGCTCGTGACCCGTTACAGCATGACCGAGATGTTCAGCCAGGAGGATTTCACGATAGTGAAGAACCCCGGCAAGGAAAACATGGAGATCATCACCAAGGAGGGAGGCAAGGTGAACCGCTACACTCCTTCCGAGGACCAGAGTTCCAAGTCGGGTGCGAAAGGACGCCGCGTGGGCATAGCCTACGAACTCGAGAACGGCGAAATCATCTATGTTCCGGAGTAGCTTTGGTATAATTGACATTTTGGGTTGGTGCCAATGACAAAAGAGGCCGGTATATGGAGGTCGATGTTGAAAGTTGTGCGCCGGCTGTCGCAGCCTGCCCCTCGGGAGGCGGGAGATTCGGGAACAGCCTCCCGAGGGGCAGGCTGCGGCCGCCGGCTCCCCAGGACTTGCGCAAACCACTGCTCTCAAGTCGCCACAAAAACACTGACTTAAGAGCATTATTCTTTCAGAACAGATTCTCAATCAACCTATTAAACTCGCACCATGCTCCCAAATCGGCTTCCTTGGTCCGATCTGGGAGCATTAGGTTTCAGAAAAACGGCTTCCTATAGCTCTACAACGGCATTTTCCCAAAACATATTGCTCACAGATAATTTCATCCACCCTGACATGACGGCTCCGCTCGTCCGGCTGACCTGGCAGCATAGCCGATGGAGACGCTTGGAGTGAATGTGGAGACTGCTTTCAGGAACAAAAAAAAGGAGAGAACCCCATCGCCTAAGGTTCTCTCTTTTTTTGTAATCTGGAATGGCTCACTGATTGTCTGACGCGTTAAGCTATGTCGGGCGATGTCTTGCGTTTTTGTTCAGTGCAAAGTTACGGTTTCCGCAGTCGTCTTTCAATACCAATATCTTGTGATTTTGCGTCAGCCTCCGTGGGCCTTCCGGGCGGTCAGTCAGTTCTGACCTTCTACGCAGTCACCAGCTTCTTGCCGGTCTTAGCGTTGCGTGCAGGCTTCTTCTCATAGATGTCCTGTGTGAAGAACCTGCATATTGTCGCCAAAGCAATGAAAAATGTTCTCATATTCTTGTGTTTTTGATTATCGGTTCCTGAAATCCATAAATAAGATGAAAAAACCTTTCTTTCCGTTGCGTCATTAGTGAATTATTTTCAGAATATTTCATGATTTTCAGAATCCATCCGGCGTCATCCGGCCGGCGTCCTTGAAATTGCGGCGGAATAAGGCGGCATTGGGGAAATTCCGTGCTTCGGAATCCGTTTGGCCGGGCCGAGCATGGCCTCGATCTCGCGGCTGAAAATTATAGTTGGGAACAACAATACAAAAAAGGACGGAGGCCCGTATGAGCCTCCGTCCCGTCTTATGCAATCGCTTGCGGAATTACTTTGAGATGACCTTGGCCATTTCAAGAACCTTGTTGGAGTAACCCCACTCGTTGTCGTACCAGGCGCAAACCTTCACGAAGGTAGGATCGAGCTGGATACCGGCCTTCACGTCGAAGATTGAAGTGTGGGCGTCGTTGCGGAAGTCGGTGGAAACCACAGCCTCGTCGGTGTATCCGAGGATACCCTTGAGCTCTCCCTCGGAAGCCTTCTTCATCGCAGCGCAGATCTCCTCGTAGGTGCAGGGCTTCTCAAGCTCGGCGGTGAGGTCTACGAAGCTGACGTCAGAAGTGGGAACGCGGAGTGACATGCCGGTGAGCTTGCCGTTGAGAACGGGAAGAACCTTGCCTACGGCCTTTGCGGCGCCGGTAGATGAAGGGATGATGTTCTCGAGGATTCCACGGCCGCCTCTCCAGTCCTTCTTTGAAGGTCCGTCAACGGTCTTCTGGGTAGCGGTGGCTGCGTGAACGGTGGTCATGAGACCCCTCTTGATTCCGAAGGTGTCGTTGAGAACCTTGGAGATGGGAGCGAGGCAGTTGGTGGTGCAGGAAGCGTTGGAGATGATGTCCTGTCCGGCATATGTCTCATGGTTCACACCATATACGAACATAGGGGTGGCGTCCTTTGAAGGAGCTGACATGATGACCTTCTTGGCGCCTGCGGTGATGTGCTGGCGTGCGGTCTCGTCGGTGAGGAAGAAACCGGTGGACTCAACTACGACCTCGGCTCCGACCTCGTCCCACTTGAGGTTTGAAGGATCCTTCTCGGCGGTGACGCGGATCTTGTGTCCGTTCACTACGAGGTGTCCGTCAACTACGGAGATGTCACCCTTGAAAGTTCCATGAACTGAATCGTACTTGAGCATATAGGCGAGATACTCGGGATCGAGGAGGTCGTTGATTCCTACAACCTCGATGTCGTTTGAGAAGTTCTCGACAGCAGCACGGAAAACCATACGTCCGATACGGCCAAATCCGTTAATACCAAGTTTTACCATCTTTTAAAAAATTATAAGAAATATTAAACTTAAATTTCTAACCCTTTCAAGCGGTGCAAATTTATCAAAAAAATAGGGAAAATCAATTATCTTTGTAGAAAAAGTGTAGATGAAAATTCTTGTGACGAACGACGACGGATTCGGGGCGAAAGGGCTTTCGGTTCTTGTTGACATACTGAAACCATATGGCGACATTACGGTGGTCGCACCGAAGAAACCGCAGAGCGGAATGTCCATGGCGGTCAGCATGGGGCTGAAGCCTCTGGCGGCAAGGAAACTCTCGGAGACTCCGGGAGAGAGCTGGTGGAGTTTCGACGCCTCGCCTGCGAGCTGCATCAAGTTCGGACTTGACAATGTGATGTATCCGGAGCGTCCGGATCTGGTGGTCAGCGGAATCAACCACGGCAGCAACGCCGCGACCGCCGCCCTGTACTCGGGAACGCTCGGTGCGGCGATGGAAGGTGCGGTGAACGGCATCCCTTCGATCGGGGTGAGCCTTGACAGCTTTGCAAAGGACGCGGACTTCTCGGCCGTCGTCGACAGGTTCCCTGCGATTCTCGACCTGCTGCTTTCGCGCCCTCGCCGCTTCGGCATGTTCTACAATGTCAATTTTCCGGATGTGCCGTCGGGCGGCATAAAGGGCGTCAAGGTCTGCCATATGGGCAGGGCGCATTGGGAGAGGGAATACCGCGATTTCAGGGAGTTCCTCGCGCAGTGCGGCCGGGAGCCTTCGCAGGAGGATCTCAGATACCTTGAGGCGGCGGAGCCCGGGGAGGAGATATTCGTGATGGCAGGGGACTTCACCGACAACGGCGACAGCCTCAATTTCCCCGACCACATATTCCTCGCCGACGGATGGATCACCGTGACGCCGCACAACATCGACAACACCGACTGCGCCGAGGAGAAGGCGCTTTCGGAAATTTTCGTATAGGGACATGCGCTACTATATCATAGCAGGGGAGGCTTCCGGCGACCTTCACGGCAGCAATCTGGTCCGCGGTCTCGCGGCCGAGGACCGCTCCGCCGAAATACGCTTCTGGGGCGGCGACATGATGCTGGCGGCGGCGGGCGAAAGCGGAGTCGGCGCCGAGCTTGTGAGGCATTATCGTGACGGAGCCGTGATGGGCTTCACCGAAGTGCTTGCGAAAGGGTTCAGGCTGCTCGGGAACATTGACTTCTGCAAGAAGGACATACTGGCATGGAGACCCGACGTGGTGATACTCATAGACTATCCGGGCTTCAACATGAAGATCGCCAGGTTCTGCCATGAGCACAACATAAAGGTGTTCTACTATATCGCACCCAAGACCTGGGCGTCGCGCGAAGGCCGGAACCGCAGGCTCAAGGCGTGGGTTGACCGGCTGTTCATAGTTTTCCCGTTCGAGAAGGAGTATTTCTCCAGCCGTGGGATTCCGTATGTCTACGAAGGCAATCCTCTCGTCGACGCCGTCGACTCCCATGAGTTCGTGCGTCCAGTGGAGGGCCGTTACATCGCGTTGCTGGCCGGCTCGCGCAAAGCCGAGATCTCCCGCACCATGCCGGTGTGCATGGAGCTTGCCGACAGGCTCTCCGCCCTGCCCCGCTACCGGGACTACAGGTTCCTCGTCGCAGGCGCTCCGGCGAGAAGCCGCGAGGACTATCTTCCGTACATCGGAGAGCGGAAAAACGTGGATCTGCTGTTCGACAGGACATACGACATCCTGAAATTCGCGGATGCCGCCGTGGTCAATTCCGGGACGGCGTCGCTGGAGGCTGCGCTGATCGGCACCCCGCAGGTGGTCTGCTGGAGCACCTCACCGCTGACTTTCCTGGTGGCGAAGCATGTGCTCAGGGTCGGTGACCATATTAAATATATCTCGCTGGGCAACCTCTGCATCGACAGACTGGCTTTCCGCGAGCTGATTCAGGATGATTTCAACATCGAAGAGCTGCTTGCGGAGATGCGCAGGCTCAACGAGGATGAAGCATACCGCGCGCGCATGCTGGCCGACTACGAGGCCATACGCGAGTCTCTCGGAGGCAGCGGCGCGTCGCGCAAGGTCGCCGCGGCGATGATCAGAGAACTGAAAGGAGAACGGATATGAATGCATTGATTACCGGAGCGTCGCGCGGAATCGGCCGGACCATCGCGCTGGAGCTCGCCTCTCTCGGATACTGCGTGTCCCTCGTCGGACGGAGAAGGGAGACGCTGGACGCGGTGGTGTCGGAAGCGCTCGCGGCGGGCGCGCCCCGGGCTGTCGCCATACCTGCCGATCTGGGCGATGCGGCAAGCTGCCCCATGATAGTCTCAAGGACGGTCGAAAGTCTCGGCGGTCTTGACCTGCTCGTGAACTGCGCCGGGCTGTCGCTTGCCGGCAGTTTCACGGAAGCGACCCCGGAACAATGGGACAAGGTGTTCGCCGTGAACGCCCGCGCCCCGTTCTTCATCTGCCAGGCAGCGCTGCCGGAGCTGCGCAAGTCGAAGAAGCCTGTGGTGATAAACATCGCTTCGGTCGTCGGGTTCAAGGGGTATGCCAACCAGTCGGTCTATGCCTCCTCGAAGCATGCCTTGACGGGCTTCACCAAGGTGTTCGCCAAGGAGGTGCAGCCCTACGGGATCCGGGTGCATCTGATTTCGCCGGGCGGCGTGGCGACGGAGATGGTGAAGGAGATGCGGCCGGACATCAGGCCGGACGAACTCATACAGCCCGAGGAGATTGCGGAGATAGTGCGTTTTCTCGTGACTCGCAAGGGGAGCGGCACCATCGACCAGTTCTATATACGGCGCTATTCGGGGCTTGCCTTTGACTGATTTTCCGCGGCGGACAGTTCGTCGAACAGCTCTCTGGTGCGGCTGGCGTCCTTCGTGTTGAAGAAGATGTGCTTGCCGTCGCCGGTGACTATGTGCACGAACGGCGGGCGGTCAAGGTTGAGATGGAGCCGGCATGCGCCGATCTCCTTCATGCGGAAATGTCCGATCATCACGTCGCCGAGCGCGATGCCGTTGGTGCGTATCGTTATTTTCGGCAGGCTGTCGAGCAGCTCGGCCGACTCTATGGAGTCCAGCTTCAGCGTCGTGGAATAGCTGCCGGATATGACGAGGCTGCCGTCGGTGATTTCTATCTTGTTCGGCCGTGTCATGGACACCAGCAGCACGACGATGCCCGCGCACATCAGCAGTATTCCAATTATGAGCCCTGCGTTCATGTTTTTCATCTGATTTGCCTTTTTCGTGTGAAATTTACGAAATAACCGGCATTAATTCAAGTCGGCCGCCAGTGGTGGCACTGCTGAACCGGCATGTGGCCTTTGCGGAAGGTGCCGCCTCTCGGGAGGCTTGCCGTCCGCGGCAGTGAGCGGACGATGTCCGGAGCGGACGCGGAGAGGCATCGATGGAGCGCAGCGGAACCTCCCGAGAGGCGGCACCTTCCGCAAAGGCCGGGGTCAGTATCAGGAAAAGATTTCCTATATTTAAAAAATTGAAAATAGGCGATGAACAGGATACTTATAAGAAAGTATGCGGCTCCCTGCGGGGAGCTGCTGCTCGGCTCGTTCGGCGACAGCCTCTGCCTGTGCAACTGGACGGAGGAGAAGCATCCCGGCAGAGTGGACCGGCGTCTGAAGTCCCTGCTTGACGCGGACTACGAGTACGCCCCTTCGGATGTCACCGGCGAAGCTGCGAGGCAGCTGGATGAATATTTCCGGCGGGAGAGGACAAACTTCGACCTTCCGCTGCTTTTTGCGGGGAGCGGTTTCCAGAAGAAGGTCTGGCGGCGCTTGCTGGAGATACCTTACGGGGAAACGGTTTCGTATGGCGGAATGGCTGCCTCGCTCGGCATGCCGAAGGCGGTCCGGGCGGTTGCAGGTGCGGGCGGCGCCAATGCGATTTCGATTATCGTCCCGTGCCACCGCGTCATCGGCGCCGACGGCTCGCTGACCGGATACGGCGGCGGTACCGCTGCAAAGGAATTTCTTCTGAGGCTGGAGGGAGTATCCGGCTTCTAATATTGTCTCGGGCCGAAGATGGCGGTGCCTATCCGGACCATCGTGGCGCCGTAGTCGAGCGCTATGCGCCAGTCGTCGGACATGCCTATGGAGAGTTCCCGGAAGTCGCACAATTCAGGGAACAGGTCGCGGCAGTAGCTGTGGAAGGATGAAATGCGGGAGAAGTCGGCGCGTATGTCCTCTTCGCTGTCAGTGTGGGTGGCCATGCCCATGAGTCCGCAGAAACGGATATTCCTGTATTTCGAGGCGTTGAACAGAATGTCGAGCGCCTCCTCCTCCACGAAGCCCTGCTTGGTCTGTTCGGCTCCGATATGCATTTCCATCAGGATGTTCACGGTCCTGCCCTCCGCCTTGCCCCAACTGTCGACGGCCTGAAGCAGGTGCAGGCTGTCAATGGACTGGACCAGGGAGGCGTAGGGGAGCACGAGCTTGAGCTTGTTGGTCTGCAGGTGCCCGATGAAATGCCACTCCAGCCTGCCGGCTATCTCCGGATATGCTTCGTGGAAGTCATGGACCTTCTTCTGGAGTTCCTGCGGCCGGTTCTCGCCGAAGCACAGCTGTCCGGCTTCCACGGCCTCCAGCATCGCTTCCATGGGGTGGAATTTGGAAACTGCCACCAGCTTGACGTCGGGTGGCAGTTCCTTGTGGATGTCGAGCAGATTCTGCTTTATCATTTTCTGCCCTGTTTTCTGCGCTGCTCGCGGAGCTGCTGCTCCTGGATTTTCTGAGCTTCTTCCAGGCGCTGCTGCCATTTGCTCTTGGGCAGCGGCTTGCCCTCGCTCGCACGGACCTTTTCAAGGATCGCCTCCTTGTTGATGCTCTTGCGTATGATCACGGTCTCGAGGATGGAGATAAGCTGTGAAAGCAGATAGTAGTAGCTGAGGGCGGCTGAGAGCTGGTTGCAGATGAAGAACATCATGATAGGCATCAGCCAGAGGCTCATGAAGCGCATGGACGCCGCGCTCGGGTCATTTCCTCCCGGCTGCGAGGCCATCGTGAATTTCGAATAGACCCACATGGTCACGGCCATCAGGAGGGCGAAGAGCGACAGGTGGTCGCCCAGAATGGGTATGCGCATCCCGTAGTCGATGATCGAATCGTATGCGGAGAGGTCGTCGCACCAGAGGAAAGGCTGCTGCCGAAGTTCTATGGACGCCGGGAAGAAGCGGAACATCGCCCAGAGTATGGGGAAGGTCAGCAGCATGGGCAGACATCCTCCCATGGGGCTCACGCCCGCTCTCCTGTAGAGATCCATCGTGGCCTGCTGCTTCTTGAGCTGCTCCTGCTGGTTGTCGAGGTGCGGATACTTGGCGTTGATCTTGTCGAGCTCGGGCCTCAGCGCGCTCATCTTGGCGGATGACGCGTACGACTTGTAGGTGAACGGCAGCACGACAATCTTTATGACTATGGTCATGAGCAGGATGACGAGACCGAAGCTGTCGATGAACTTTCCGAAGAAGTTGAACATCGGAATGATCGCATACTTGGTGAACCAGCCCACGAGCCAGCCTCCGAGAGGTATGATCTTCTCGTAGTTGTGGTCGTAGCTCTTGAGGGTCTGGAAATGGTTCGGCCCCAGATAGAATTCGAACGGAACCGTGGTGTCGCCCTGGGCGAGGTCGGCGCGCATCCTCGCGCTGCAGTCCATGAGGTTGTGGGTCGGGTCGCCTTCGGGATAGAAGTCTATCGCGAGGTCGCCCGAGCTGAATTCCTGCGGCGCGCGCATGATGACTGAGAAGAACTGCTGCTGGAACGCGAACCAGCTCAGCCTGGAGTCTACGCGGCGCTCGCCGTCGCGTCCGTTGCCGATCGATTCCGGTTTCTTGTCCCCCTCATAGTAGTAGTTGAGCTTGGAATACTGCGATTCGTTGCGGTAGCCCTTCTCCATCCTCGGCACGGTCACGCTGAAGTCGATGTCGAAGGAGCTGACATTGCGGGGTATGACGCCGTCCATGCCGACGAACGAGAGCAGGTTGTCCATGCGGTAGCTGTCTTCATGGAGGATGTACTTCTGCTCTATGTATCCGCCTCCGGAGAAGGGCAGCCTCATCGTCACGCTGCTGTCGGTCCGTTCCGCAATCTGGAAGGCGAAGTCGTCCGTGCGTATGTATTCTCCTGCGTAGACGCTTATCGCATAGTCGGCCTCGCCCGGCTTGAACAGGTAGAGGTCGGTGCTGTCATAGTTGTAGTAGTCCTTGACCCTGACGGAGTAAGGCTGTGCGCCCCTGGTGTTGAATTCCACCTTGAGCCTGCTGTTCTCTATGGCCACGATCTGGGCCTCGGCGTTGTATGCCTTCTGGATGGCGGAATCCTTGAAGATGTCTTCGCCTCCGCGGACGGCCGCCGATGACTCGTCCTGGATTTCAGGAGTGTCTTTCACGGGATTCATGGCCAGAGCAATGGAGTCGGCCTGGGCCTGAAGTTCGGCGTTCTTGCGCGCACGACCCGTCTCGAATACGGAGAAACCTACGAAAATCAGAATTATGAGGACGAATCCTATAATCGTGTTCTTGTCCATTTATTATTTGCTTTCTTCTTCGGCGTTTCTAATCTGTTCCTCCAGTTTCTTCAGCTCGGCCTTGGCTTCGTCGATCTTGGCCTGCATCTGCTGTATCAGCGGATTGCTGCTGCTGGACGAAGAGAAGAATCCTATGTTGTTCTCGTAGGTGGCGATGTTCTGCTGAAGGGTGTTGTACTTGGCTATCAGCAGGTCCTTGGGGCTCCTGTGCTGGTTGGACGAGGCGCCCTGCCTTCCGCTCCTCTGGCGGCTGAACAGGGGGAATTTCTCCTGCATGACCTCGCGGAACTCGGCAAGTATGGAATCCTTCTCCTTGTACGGCACATGGCCGATGGCCTGCCAGCGCTCGTTGAACTCCCTCATCATCTCGGCGTTCGCCGTCTCGTCGTCGCCGGCGACGAAGGCCCGGATCTCCTCTATGAGCTTTCTCTTGGCCTTGAGATTGCCGTAGAAGTCGTTCTCGGGAGAGGCGTTGGCATCCCTTCTCGCGAAGAACTCGTCGCAGGCAGCGCGGAACCTCTTCCACAGCTGCTCGGATTTCTTGCGCGGAACTGGGCCGATCTCCCTCCATTGTTTCTGCAGTGAGATGTACTGGTCCGTGGTCTTCTTCCATTCGGTGCTGTCCTTGAGGGCCTCCGCCTGCTCGATAAGGGCCTGCTTCTTCTCAAGGTTCTCGTTCATCGCCCCCTTGATGCCGGAGTAATAGTCGCGCTTGCGGCCGAAGAAGACGTCGCAGGCGGCGCGGAAGCGGTCATATATCTTCTGGTTCTCCTTCTTGGTGGCGAAGCCTATCTTGCGCCATTCGGCCTGGATCTCCTCGATTTCCTTGGACAGGGCGTTCCATTCCGCGGAACCCTTGACCTCGCGGGCGGCTATCTCCTCGACGCGCTCGCAGAGTTTCTTCTTCTTCTCGAGGTTCTCGAGCTGCTGCTCCTTAAGCCCCTCGAAATGCGCCTGATAGCGCTTGTTTATCACGGCCGTGGCCGCCTTGAAACGGTCCCATATCTCCTCGCGCTTCTCCTTGGCGACGGGGCCGAACTCCTTCCACTGCTCATGGAGCTTCTGGAGTTCGTGGAATGCGGCGACGATGTTCTCGTTCTCGGCCAGCTTCTCCGCCGCCTCGCACAGGGCTTCCTTGACTTCGAGGTTCTTCTTGAAGTCGAGGTCCCGGAGGTCGCGGCTAATCTTGACCATGTCGTAGAATTTCTCGACATAGAACTGATAGCGGTCGTTTATGTCCCTGAACGACTGGGCGGGTACGGGGCCGGCCTCTCTCCAGCGGTTCTGTATCTCGCGGAAAGCGGGGAACTGGGAGCTCATGTCCTCCTGTCCTTCGACGAGGGCCTTGAGATCCTCGATGACTGCCTGCTTCTTGGCGAGATTGGCCTCCCTCTGCTCCTCCTGCTGCCTGTTATACTCGGCGCGCACCTTCTTGTAGTCGGCGTACATGGCCTTGAAGTTCTGCTCCACGGCCTCGAAGGGATTGTTGCGCGTGTCCTCCGACATCTCGGGGTTCTCTCCCTTGAGCTTGGTCAGAAGCTTGTAGAAGGCGGACTTGATGGATTCGGCCTCTTTCGAGCGCAGCATGCTGTCTGCGCTGTCCTTGAGTTTGACGAACATTTCGGACAACTCGGCGAGAGTCTTGTCTGCAAGCTCCTCCGCCTTGTCGGCTGCGCTCTCGGCAGCATCTTCCGCCTTCTCGGCAAGCGCCTGGAGCTTGTCTTCGGCGGCTTCGACGACGTCGTTCACCGTTTCTGCGGTTTCGGCGAGGACATCCTGCATCTTCTCGGGAAAGTTGTTTTCGCTCATAATGTTTTCAGTTCTGATTATTACAGACTACAAATATAGGAATCTGTTTGGCTTTTTTCAATAAGGTGACAATAATTTATGCGGCCCGCCCGTTTCCCGCCGACCTTGACCTCGCTTCCGGCGGCGCGCCGTCCGCTTCTCCGCCATTGTGCGGGCGCCGGGTATGAGCCGCAGATGCCGGAAATTCGGCGTTGATTGAAAATATCGGCCGCGTCTTTCGGCTATATTGTGTAAAAAGGGTATTTTTGTACGACCAAATCTGACGAACATGCGCATCGACATATTGAGCGTGGTGCCCGAACTGCTCGAAAGCCCGCTGGGCCATTCGATAGTCGGGAGAGCGATAGACAAAGGCCTCGTGGACATACGGGTCCACAATCTCAGGAAATACGGCATCGGGCCGAGGAAGAACGTCGACGACTACAGCTACGGCGGCGACGCCGGCATGGTGATGCGGGTCGAGCCTGTATACAATATGATAGAGGAGCTTCGCGGCGAGCGCGACTATGACGAGGTGATCTACATGTCCCCCGACGGTGAGCGGCTGAATCAGGGGATTGCGAACGAGCTGTCGCTCAAGACGAACCTGATAATCCTCTGCGGGCACTACAAGGGCATAGACCACCGCATACGCGAGCATCTGGTCACGCGGGAGATATCGGTGGGCGACTATGTGGTCAGCGGCGGCGAGATTCCGGCCGCGCTGCTCACGGACGCTTTGGTCCGCCTGATTCCCGGTGCGCTTACCGACGAGACTTCGGCTCTTTCCGATTCTTTCCAGGACGACCTGCTCTCGCCTCCGGTGTACACACGCCCGGCGGAGTTCAACGGCTGGAAAGTGCCCGAGGTGCTGCTCAGCGGCAATCCGAAGCTCATACGCCAGTGGCAGGACGAGCAGGCCATGGAGCGCACCCGAAGGTTCAGGCCGGAGCTGTTGGAAAAATGAAAACGGCTGTGAGCGAATCGATATGCCGCGCCGGAGAAGTCTGTGCCGGTGATCTGCTGCACTGTACAGGCCGCTTACGAGCTTGAATACCATGCCGGAGAAGTTTGTACCGGTAACTGCTGAACGGTCCAGGCTGCTCGCGGACCTAAATTCGGCCTGTGCGGTTCTATTTGTCATTCCATTGGTAATCAGTCGGTTGCATTTCCGGGCTGCACACTCGTCGGGTTTCTGAAGGCGGGCAATGTGCAGCGTCTTTCGGGAAATGAGCCTCCGAGGGGCTTGCAAGGTCGATTTCTGAATCTCCGGCGCACAGGCTGTTTTCAACCGCCACCTTCGGACCGTCCTCTTGCGATTCGCTGGACCCCTGTCAATGCACCGGACTCTGTGCGCGGCCGGCTTGGGTGTAAAAAGTGAGGTGCTGCATGGAAAATGCTATGCATCCGGATGCGGGGCTGCTGAAAGTCCCGTTCCCCATTTTTGCGGCCTTCCTTTCTCTCGTATCAAGGGTGCCTCCAGACGAGGGATTTCCAGAAGAAAGAGACTTGCGGAGATAAGGCTATGAAATTCTGGAAGGATTCGCTATTTTTGTACGAGAAGGTGATGACTCGGAAACAGGCGTGGCTATCAGTTACATGTCTGTATTTCGGGTTCGAAAATTCAGGGACAGGGCCGTATAGCCGTGTACCACCTCCGGGATGGCTAAAAAGCCGTCCCGGTTTATTTATTCCACCTATGTACTACGAGATGACCAGAGACTTGTCGCGTCGGGAACCACCTGAAAATTGCGGCGCCAATCCTTGCATTTATGTGTCGTTTCTACCTTTCAGCCGTTCCTGACCACATTTGCGGGTCCGCAGAAAAAGGTCATCTGGACATTTTGAGTGATGAAATGAGTTGAAAAGATCAAAGATGGACAGTTTGGGTGATGGAAAGGCAAAAGTCAAGCACGGAGCGAGCTTCTCCGACGGGCTCGGCGCAGTGCCTGGCCTTTAGCCGCCGGAGGTCGTATATTCCGGCGGCGGTGCCGGTGTCAACAATGTCTTCTGATGTATTCATCCAGCAAACGGAAAAGGAGAATGAGATGCTCTTTGACACCATCGCTGAACATGGACGGGGCGGGCTGTGGCTCCGCTTTTTTGTGCCCGCGTTTTGACATCTTTTTACATCTCCGTCAAAGAAACTTGCCAACTTTCTTGCCAACTTTTCGGGTGCTCCAAAGCCGTCCAAACCCGTAACTCCCTGAACGACAAAAGCCTACCGTCACGGCAGGCTTTTACGGTTAGTTAGTAGTGTATTACCTTATAGAAGGTTAATTATTGTTGGTTAGAAACCTCCGGAACAGATCCGGAGTCGAGTTGTTTTCATTTCCGAGAGCAAAGATACACAATTTTTCTTTTTCACAACAATTTTTCAAAAAAAATTCAAAGAAAATATTGAGTTATTAAAAATCTTTATTAATCCGCAGTCGCCATCTTCTCCGGACTATGGTGCGAATGTATTTCGATTCTTTGTATTTTTGTGGATGTCAATATGAAACATTTATGAAAAAGCTGTTATTTGTAATCATCTTCTTGTGTTCCGCGATGCTGGCCGGGTGCAGATCCGCGGCTCCCGTCGTGCATGCCGCGGACGTCCCTGCTCCCGGGCATGCGGTATATACCGACGGCCTCATCGCCGACATCCGGCCGGAAGGCTGGCTGCTGGAAATCCTCGAACGCCAGCGCGACGGACTTACCGGACATCCCGAAGCAATGGCGTATCCCTATGATTCCTGCCTGTGGGCCGGTGACCTCAAAAGGGATTCCGAAAGCCGCGGCGCCGACTGGTGGCGTTATGAGCAGACGGCATACTACCTCGACGGACTGACCCGTCTGGCTTATCTGCTGGAGGACGGGGATCTCCTTGCCGTTTGGAACGAGAACCTCGACTATGTTCTCGGTCATCCGCTGCCGTACAGGAAAGGCTCGCCGGAAGAGCTTGTCCCCGTAGACGCGCGTCGGCCCATGACTCCGGAGGCCGAGGCAAGGCTTGAGAGGATGATGAAGATACGTTCGGCCGACAGGCCGGAAGGGCGTCTGGGTCCGGACGCCGAGTCCATGGCATGGCCGTTCGCGGTGTTCTTCAGGGCCGCCAAAGCCTGCTATGAAGCGACCGGCGACGAGCGGATTCCGGCAGCTCTTGAGAAGCATTATCTCTCGTATACGGTCGAGGAGCTCGGAATGGGCAGAGGCCCAGTGAACGTGGAGGGCATATTGTGGACCTATGCCCTGACCGGCAACGGGAAACTGCTGGAACTTGCCGAGGCGGTGTGGGCCGACGGTGGCGGAGATCTGACCCAGGAGGACTGCCTGGACGACTCGGTGCTTGACATCCACGGCGTGACGATGAACGAGATGATGAAGATTCCCATGATTCTCTATGCATATACCGGAAAGCTGGACTATCTTGAAGCCGCGCTGAAAGCCGACGAGAAGATGGAGGGCCCCAACATGCTGGTCGACGGGGTCAATTCCAGCACGGAGCATCTTGCCGGCAACGATCCTCTCGCGAGCCATGAGACCTGCGACGTCACCGACTACGGCTGGACCATGGGCTATTACCTGATGACCACGGGCGATGCGGAATGGGCCGACCGCATCGAGAAATCCGTCTTCAATGCGGGGATGGGCTCCATCACCAAGGATTTCAAGGCGATGCAGTATTTCTCCTGCCCCAACCAGTTCATCGCGACGGGCACGTCCAACCACAACGAATTCAAGCGCGGCCTGACATGGATGGCGTACAGGCCCATTCACGAGACCGAATGCTGCATAGGCAACGTGCACAGGTTCCTGCCCAACTATGTGTCGAGAATGTGGCTCAAGGACAGCGGAGGATCGCCGGTAGCGGCTCTCTACGGACCTTCATCGGTGGTCTACGACCTCGGAGGGGGCGTGACCGTGAAGATAGACGAGGAGACCGACTATCCGTTCGGGGAGAAGATCGACTTCCGCTTCACTTTCTATAAGGACGGACGCGTGATCAAGGCTCCCGTGAACATGGATTTCACCTACCGCGTGCCCGGCTGGTGCAGGGAGAAGGCGGCGGGGTTCGTCACCGAGAGCCGCGAATGGAGGAGCGGCGACGTGTTCTCCGTGGAGTTCCCGATGGAGATAGAGATAGTCGACAATCCTGTCGCCGGAGCGAGCATAGTACGCGGACCGCTCGTATATTCGTATGCCATTCCCGCCGACTGCGTCGAGGATACTGCGGTGTATGAGAATCTTGCCGGCAAGGTTTCCGGCAATCCCGACTTCAAGAGCTGGAACATGACTCCGGCCGGCAAATGGAACTACGCCCTTCAGGCCGACGCGCTCGACGGAATCTGGTATGAACCGACCGGCGCGTCGGGATTCCCGTTCGATCCGGCAGGCGTGCCCGGAAAGATACGCGTTCCCGTAGTGGGTGTCGAAGGATGGGAGCTCGAGGAGGGAAGATATACCCCGGCGCTGCCGGATGAGGTGAAGGTTGAGGACGGAGGCGTCAGCTGGATTGAGCTTGTGCCTTACGGAAGCACCACCCTGAGGCTGACGGTGTTCCCGCTTGCCGTATGACGCCGGACTGACAGGCTGTATGGACTGCGCCGCGAAGGCCCTGACGGGAGCCCTTGCGGCGCAGTTCCGTTTTCAGTAGACCAGAGGGTTCTTGTACCGGCCCTTGTTCTCCGTGATTTTCCCGTATTCTATCGCGCGGCGGGGGCAGCGGTGTATGCAGGCGAGGCACTGGACGCACTCCCGGCCCCACACCGGACGGCCGTCTTCGCCGAGCCTGATATTGCTTTCCGGGCAGATTTCCGTGCAGAGTCCGCAGCCGTTGCAGTCGCCGGTCGCATGGAAGGCCCTGCCGTCCTGCATGTATCTGCGAAATCCGAAATTGATCACCTTGGTCTTGAACCATGCGGCCGAGCCTTCCTTGTAGAGTCCGCTCTCGGGCTTTCCGGTCTCTATGGCTTCTATTATGGCGCTGACGCCGGAAGGGGCGTTCTCCAGCTTGCGTTCGGCGAGCTGCGGAGAGTCGATGTCGAACAGGGGGAGCAGGATGTAGCTGTTGGGCATGATCAGTGAGAATATGCGCGTGAGCTTCAGCCCCCGGTCGGCCAGGGCGCCTGCCGTCATCCTGTCGGTGCGCCCGCAGTCGTCGCCGCAGGTGCATACGGCATATATCTCCTTGCCCTCCGCGCCTTCAAGCTCCATCCGGCGGAAGAACTTGAGCATGCTTACCGCCGGCCCCCAGGAGTGGACCGGGAAAACGAACATGACGAACGGGGAGGTGCTGACGTCGAAACGGCATTCACCCTTCTTCATCGCGTCCGCAACGGAAACCGGAGTCATGTCGAAATGCCTGCCGAACTGCCTTGCGGCCCAAAGCGAGTTGCCCGTAGCTGAGAAATAGAATATCATCGGTTATCGTCCAGTCTTTGTGTCGTGCGGCCGCAAAGTTAGCATATTTTGAAGATTCTGAAAAAAGCATTAACTTCAAAAATCGATTTGTACGGAGTACACTGAAACATAATAGCCGATTTATGAAAAAATCCATTCTTATGCTCGGCGCGGCGCTTTGTGCCGTGCAGCTGTCCGCCCAGCCGAAACTGACGGCGGACAACATTGAAGAAGTGCTCGGGGCAATGACCCTCGAGGAAAAGGCGGAACTCTGCGTGGGCCTCATCCATTACGCACCTCCAGCCGCGGGCAGCCGTAACTATGTGCCGGGCGCCGCGGGCAATACGAAAGCGATTCCGCGTTTCGGCATTCCGTCCACCGTGCTTCCCGACGGCCCTGCCGGTATCCGCATCGACCCCACCCGCGAAGGTAGCGACCGTACCTACTACGGAACCGGCTTCCCGGTAGGAACGGCGATCGCGTCTTCATGGGATGTCGACCTCGTGGAGAATATGACGGCGGCTATGGGGAACGAGGTGCTTGAATACGGGGCGGACGTGATTCTGTCGCCCGCGATGAACATTCACCGCAATCCTCTGTGCGGCCGCAACTTCGAGTACTATTCCGAAGATCCCGTGCTGACCGGCAAGATCGGCGCGGCCTATATCCGCGGCATCCAGTCCAACGGAGTCGGAACTTCAGTCAAGCATTTCGCCGTGAACAACCAGGAGACCAACCGTCACGAGAACGACTCCCGCGTGGACACCCGTGCCCTGCGCGAGATCTACCTCAAGGGCTTCGAGATCGCGATCAAGGAGGCCGGGCCCTGGACGGTGATGTCTTCATACAACAAGCTCAACGGAGAATATACCCAGCAGAGCTATGACCTGCTGACCAGGATCCTGCGCGACGAATGGGGCTTCGACGGCATAGTGATGACCGACTGGGGCAGCAAGGAAGGCACCGTGAAGGCCGCTGCCGCCGGCAACGACCTGATGATGCCCGGCAACGAGACTGAGGTCCAGAGGCTGATCGACGCCGTGAAGAGCGGCGAACTTCCGGAAGCCGACCTCGACAGGAACGTGAAGAGGATGCTGGAGTACATCGTGAAGACTCCTCATTTCAAGGGCTACAAATACAGCGACGCCCCCGACCTCAAGGCCCATGCCAAGGTGGCCCGCGCGGCCGCGACCGAGTCCATGGTCCTGCTGAAGAACGAGGACGGAGTGCTCCCTCTGAAAGGCACGGAGAAGGTGGCTCTGTTCGGAATATCCTCCGTCGACTTCGTGGCCGGCGGAACCGGCTCCGGCAATGTCAACAAGGCTTATGTGGTCAACATGGTGCAGGGTCTGGAGAACGCCGGTTTCACCCTCGTGGAGTCTCTCAAGGATTTCAATCAGAAGTATGTAGATTTCCAGAAGCTGAATATGAGGATAGGCGGCGAGTCGATTCTGCTCGGCGAGTCCAAGGTTCCCGAGACCGGACTTTCAAAGACCTATATCAACTCGCTCGTCCCCGAGAGCGATCTCGCCATCGTGGTTATCGGACGTAACGCCGGAGAAGGCGGAGACCGCAGGGTCGACAACGACTTCAACCTGACCGAGACCGAGCGTCAGCTGCTCAACGACGTGACCACCGCTTATCATCTCGCGGGCAAGAAGGTCGTGGCCGTGATGAACATAGGCGGCGTGATCGAGACCGCATCCTGGAAGAATCTCGCCGACGCGATCCTGCTCGCATGGCAGCCCGGCCAGGAGGGAGGGGACGCTGTCGCCGACGTGCTCACCGGCAAGGTGAATCCTTCCGGCAAACTGCCGATGACCTTCCCGGTGGCCTACATGGACCATCCTTCATCATATAATTTCCCTACGGGACTGGAGACTCCCGGCCGCCGGGGACGGAACGGTTCCGAAGGGGTGAAGAACTGGGACTATACCGACTATGCGGAGAGCATCTGGGTGGGTTACCGCTGGTTCACGACTCAGGACAAGGCGGTGTCATATCCTTTCGGCTACGGACTCAGCTATACGACTTTCGAGTATTCGAAGCCGGTCGTCAAGGCTGACAGGGACGGCAACATCACGGCGAGCGTGACCGTGACGAACACCGGAAAGGTCGCCGGCAAGGAAGCGGTCCAGCTTTATGTGGCCGCGCCCGCAGGCGGAATGGAGAAGCCCGCGAGAGAGCTTAAGGCGTTCGACAAGACGAAGCTTCTGGCGCCCGGCGAGAGCGAGACCCTGACTTTCAGCATCACTCCTTACGAACTTGCGTCGTTCAACATCGATGCGAACGAGTGGGAGACCGCCGCAGGCAGCTATACCTTCTATTTCTCGAAGAATGTCAACGACCTGAGCACAAGCGCGAAGGTCAGCTTGAAGAAGGCGGGCAGCTATGAGGTGACCGACGCTTACGCGCATATCAAGTAAGTCATCTGTACAGCAATTGAGGAGGACAGGCCAGAGCCCGTCCTCCCCAATTGTTTCCTGCGGTCCGAAGCCATGCGGTCGGAGAGGCCTCGGGGTGGTGGTCCGCAATCCTCTGCATGGCGCTTCCCGCAGACATTGTCCGATGTCCGGGCTGTCGGAACATTCGGGCGGCGCTCCGAAGGAAGAGGCTGAAAACAGCCTGTGCGGCCGGGATTCGTAAATCGGCCTTGCAGGCCTGCAGGAGACACATTTTCCGAAATGCGCCGCACATTGCTCGGCTCCGGAAACCCGACGAGTGTGCAGTCCAAAAACGCAACCGGCTGATTACCAATGGGATGATAAATAGAACCGCACAGGCAGAATTCAGGTTCGCGAACAGCCTGGACTGTTCAGCAGTTACCGGTACAGACTTCTCCCTCACGCCGCCTGCTTCCGCCGTCCGGAAAGCACCATGAAGAGTATGGCGGCGATGCAGACGGCGACCCCGACCGCCACGTTGGCGGTGAAGGGTTCGGAAAACACCAATGTGCCTATTGCAATGGCAGTCAGCGGCTCAGCAACGCCGAGGACTGCCGTTTTCGTAGGTCCTATGGTCTTGGTCGAAATCGCGAGCGCGAGCATTGCGACCATGGTCGGCACGATGCCGAGGCCGCACAGGTTGAGCCAGTCGCGCGCTGAGTCGATGCCCGCGGCGAGCGGTATGCCGGAACGGATGCAGAGCGCCAGATAGAGGACCGAGCCTATGCTCAGCGAATAGAAGGTGATGGTGTCCGCGGAAACGCTCGCAAGCCTTCTGGACTGGTTGACTATGACCAGGTACATGGCATAGCTGAAAGCGGATGCGGCGCACAGGAGGATGCCTGTTAGATTGAAGCTTCCGCCCTGACCGGCGCCGGTCATTATGGCGACGCCCGCAAGCGACGCTCCTATCGATATCCACGACTGCCATGACGGCATCCTGTGCAGGAAGACCATGATGAGCGCCGTGAACACCGGATAGAGATATACCACCGTGGTCGCCAGCCCCGCCGGGATGTATCTGTAGGCTTCGAAGAGGGTGAGACTGCTCGCACTGAAGAACAGGCCGAGCATGATCATCCATTCGAACTGCTTCCGGTTGATTCTGAGCGACTCCTTCTTCCATGCGATGAGAAGGGCCATGCAGGCCATGGCTATGACATAGCGGAAGAAGAGCACGGAACTGACGGATACGCCGCCGGCGAGCAGGTCCTTGCCGAACAGGGGATTGGCCCCGTAAGCCATGCCTGCAATCAGTCCGGCTGCATAGCCGCCGGCCTTGGAGCGTTGTCCGGCCTTCCCGGGAAATGGTGCCATCGCCGTCTAGTCCCCGGTGTTGCTCATGGAGCCGGAGAGGTACTGGTCATAGGCGCTCATGTCCACGAGACCGTGTCCGGAAAGGTTGAACAGTATGACCTTCTTTTCGCCGCGTTCCTTGCATCCGAGGGCTTCGCCGACTGCCGCCGCGATGGCATGGCAGGATTCCGGCGCGGGTATTATGCCTTCGGTCCTGGCGAACAGCAGTCCGGCCTTGAACGAGTCGAGCTGCCTTATGTCCACCGCTTCAATCAGGGAATCCTTGAGCAGCTGGGAGACTATTGCGCCGGCTCCGTGGTAGCGCAGTCCTCCGGCGTGTATGTTGGCGGGCTGGAAGTCATGCCCGAGGGTGAACATCGGTATAAGGGGCGTGTAGCCGCTTTCGTCGCCGTAGTCGTAGCGGAATTCCCCCTTGGTGAGCTTCGGGCATGATGCCGGCTCCGCGGCAATGTATCTGGTTTTCGTGCCTTCGGTGAGCGTGTGGCGCAGGAAAGGGAAGGCGAGACCGCCGAAGTTCGAGCCTCCGCCGAAGCAGGCGATGACGATGTCTGGATATTCGCCGGCCAGTGCCATCTGCTTTTCCGCCTCCAGGCCTATTACGGTCTGGTGCAGAGCCACATGGTTGAGCACCGAGCCGAGGGTGTACCTGCAGTTGGGCGTGGTGGTCGCGAGCTCGACCGCTTCGGAAATCGCCGTTCCGAGCGACCCCTGGTGATGCGGACAGGCCGTAAGGATATCCTTGCCTGCGCGGGTGGACATCGACGGCGAAGGGGTCACCTGCGCGCCGAACGCCTGCATCATGCTCTTGCGGTAGGGCTTCTGCTCGTAGCTGATCCTGACCTGATAGACCGCGCATTCGAGTCCGAAGACCTTGGCCGCGTAAGAGAGAGCGGCGCCCCATTGTCCGGCGCCGGTCTCCGTGGTTATGTTGCTTATCCCTTCCTGGCTGCAATAGTAGGCCTGAGCCAGTGCGGAGTTGAGCTTGTGGGAGCCGATCGGGCTCACGCTTTCGTTCTTGAAGTAGATGTGCGCCGGAGTGCCGAGAGCTTCTTCGAGCCCGTATGCCCGCACGAGCGGCGTGCAGCGCCAGTAGCTGTATTTCTCCCTCACCGCCTCGGGGATGTCTATCCAGCGGTTGACGGTGTCGAGCTCCTGGTCGGAGCAGGCCTTGCAGAACAGATGATACAGATCTTCGGCCTTGACCGGCTCGTGGGTCTTCGGATTCAGCATGGGCTGCGGAAGCTGCTTCATGTCCGCCATGATGTTGTACCATCTGGCAGGTATTTCCGATTCGGGGAGAATGAACTTTTTCTGTCTCATAGCGGTGATAATTGCCGGCGAAGATAGCAACTTCCGCTGAATTTTTGTGTAGATTTGCCGCCGGATTCAAAAAAATAACGGCTGCGATATCGCATCGGAGCCGTTACCTTGATTCTAACCAAAATTTAACCTATGAAAAATCTATTTCGACCGAAATATTAGCAAGCACCGTGCCAAAATGTTAAAGACTAACGCCGCCAGATTGTTGGATGCAGCAGGAATCCGCTATGAACTGACAGCCTATGAATATTCCGAGGATGACTTGTCCGCGGGGAAGGTGGCCGCGTCGCTCGGCGAGGACATCGACCGCGTGTTCAAGACGCTGGTGCTCCGCGGCGACCGCAGCGGGGTGTTCGTGTGCGTGATTCCCGGCGATTTCGAGGTCGACCTCAAAGTCGCCGCCTCGATTTCCGGAAACAAGAGCTGCGCGATGGTCCATGTCCGGGAGCTTCCCGGCCTTACCGGATATATCCGCGGCGGCTGCTCTCCGATCGGCATGAAGAAGCTGTATCCGACCTATATCCACGAGTCGGCGCTGCTCTACGACTATATCTATGTAAGCGCCGGAGTCCGGGGCCTTCAGATGAAAATCGCCCCGTCGGACCTGTTCAGCTACACCGGCGCCGAAGTCTATCCTATCTGACAGCGCAGGCTGAGTCAACGCGAAGGTTGTAATTAGGACAAGCCCCACGAATGAGGGACGGCAGCCGTATGGAAGCCGCATCAGCGGCCCGGCGAAGCGTCAGCGAGATTTGCTTCTGCAAATCGAAGCAGCGCAGCCGACAGCCGTAGCGACCGCGCAGGCTGAGTCAACGCGAAGCGTTGTAATAAGGACAAGCTCCACGAAAAAGGGACGGCAGCCGTATGGAAGCCGCATCAGCGGCCCGGCGAAGCGTCAGCGAGATTTGCTTCTGCAAATCGAAGCA
>CALVAD010000004.1 GCA_944325495.1 uncultured Bacteroidales bacterium
CCCTCTATCTCCCTGTTCAGAAGAAGCGCGAAGTCGAGTTCTATTGTCCCTCCGTAGCGGAGTCCCGTCCAGTAGTATGCCTGTCCGCTCTGGTCTATTCTCGGTGTGAGGATTAGCGAGGTGTCGGGGAAGTTCTCTGCCGCCGTTCTGATGAGGGAGACGAGTTGCGCGTTGGTCATTCCCTTGAGTTTGTTGCGCTGGTAGGGTGTGAATGCAGTGTTGTTCATGGTGATTGTGTTTAATGGTTGTCGGGTATATGACAGGAAAGGACAGGATATTTCACCTGCCCTTTGCCGTTGATTGGATTGAGTTGGATTGGAAGTTGGGGTGGATATGCTCGGAAATTGAGTTGGAGAATGGGTTGGTTAATGCTCACTTTCCGAATTATCTAATCCTGCTAAATGCTTGTTTATCTACCATTATATATAAAGATATGATTTACAGGGTTTTATTGACGCTATATTTCCCATAGGGGTATATATTTGGAAATATAACGAAATTATGTCGTAACCTGTAAATTATTGGATTATATGGTTTATATATAACAGAGTGATTCACGGGAGATTCACAGCAGATTCTTCATCGCTTCGTCTATCTGCGAGTTCTCGAAACTGTCGAGATAGATTTGTGTGGTTTCAAGGTCGGAATGTCCGAGACTTTCACTGATTATCGCTATGTTCACTCCAGACCTTTTCAGCACAGTTGCAAATGTGTGTCGGGCTACATAGGTTGTCAGATTCACTTTCAGACCAGCCATTTCCGCTATGCGTTTCAAGTTGGTGTTTACATGGCCGATTACCTTGTGTACGCGGTTGCATATCTGCTGTTCGCTCTTGTGGATATGCCTGTCGAGAATTGGGAAGATATAATCCTCGGGACTTGCATCCTGTCTGGAATATCTATTCATGATAGCCTTTGTCTGGGGCAGTATCGGACTGTTAAGTTCCTTGCCTGTCTTGTGCCGCTGGTAGTAGATTCTTCCATTCTGGATGTCACTGTACCGCAATGTGGCTATGTCCTTGAAGTTAATCCCAGCGACATAGTAGCTGAACAGGAACATGTCCCGTGCAAATGAGAGTGAATATGATTCCCTGCTTTCCGGAAGTTCAAGCGACTGTATCTTCCGCACATCCTCTTTGGTTATCGCCCTCTTTCGGGTCGGCTTCCAGAACCTGCCGATGTTGTACTGCTTGAAAGGATTGTCGGTCTCGGCAAAGATTTTCTGCTTGACGGCCTTGTTGTATACGGCTCGGAGCACACTGAAAGATGTCGCAAGACTGTTGCTGCCGTTGCCTTTGCGTATCATGTAGGCTTCGAAGTCCTGCAGGAACTGCAAATCCACCTGCTCGAACCGCTTCTTTCCGAGATTGCAGTGCTCCAGCAGGTGTCGGCAGGTTTCGTACTTGGATGCCGTTCCTACCTTGCCTATGCTTTTCATATAGGCTATCTGCTGCTGGAAGTATTCGGAGACTGTGCAGTTGATATACTTGCTTTTCTGTCCGAACAGGGTATCGAAAGTGACTTCTGTATCGAGTGCTTCAAGCCGTTGTATCTTCTTCTCAATTTCTATCCGTTTAGCCGTTATCTGCATCTGCAATGAATCTGCGTCCGGATATGTGGGGATTATATGCTGCTCTGAATCATCCCATGCGTCAAGAGGAAGTACAATTCCTGTCGCAAGATAGCGGACTTTGCCTTTAAGGGTAAATCTTATATGTATCGGGGCAGCATTCGATTTATTTGTCTTGTCTTTTCTTTGAACAATTTTTATATTGATACTCATACTGTTATGATATGAGCAAACTAAATGTACCTATATGGACAGGGGTAAAGATTGGGGTAAATGTAAGGGTAAGTAACCCCCCGAAATCCCCCTCTTTTCACCGGATTTTCCGAGATTCCGCCGCAACCACAAGAACAGGCCGAAACGGCATCTCAGCCTTGCCGGAATAGCCTAACTCGCTGATATAAACGAAAGTATCCCCACATAAACGAGACACATACGAAAAAAGGCCACCGTTGCCGATGACCTTCGTGGAGCGGAAAACGGGACTCGGACCCGCGACCTCAACCTTGGCAAGGTTGCGCTCTACCAACTGAGCTATTTCCGCAAAATCGCGTCCATCAGGCGTAACCCGTATGAACGGATTGCAAAGTTAGTCAAATTTTATTTAACTCCAAAAATATTTTTATTCGTCGGGAGAGAATTCCACAATTCGGCATGGGAGAACTCACCGGGAGACCGGCCCGTCAACTCAACCTGAACGTTCCACCGAGCGGCGGATCGTCATCGTCCATCGTGAACAGCACGTCATTTCCCTCGTCATCCTTGTCGATGCACGCCGCTTCGAGAGCGCTTTCGAAGTCCAGAAGTATGTCACGGCAGTCCTGCAGGGAATCTGATTCATACAGGGTATAGTCCGTCGAATCATCGACGGCGTATACCCTGTACCCCGCGCCTGCACGCTTTTCAGTACGGGAGCTCACGCTCCTCTCCGCTATCCCTATTCTGCTGACCTTGTCCAGATTGACAAGAGTCCCTGAAGGCAGTCTGAACCACATGGCGTTATTCTCCTTTCATTATATCTTCCGCGGCCTCGTAGCCGAAATAGTTCCCCTTTCGGGCGTAAGGGATGCCAGATCTCATCCAGACAGGCTCCGGCGCGCCCATAAGATAATGGTCGAAGAACTGCTGCAGCCTTATGGACAAGTCCTTGCAGTTGCGTCTCTCCACCAGATTATGCGCCTCGTCGTTGTACTCCAGCAGCCACGCCGGCTTGCCCAGACGCCTAAGCGACATGAAGAACTCTATGCCCTGGTACCAGGGTACCGCCCCGTCGGAGTCGTTGTGCATTATGAGCACCGGGGTGCTGACCTTGTCGGCGAAGAACACCGGGGAGTTCTCGATATAGAGTTCGAGCGCGCCGTCTTCCCATAGGGTCTTGCCTATGCGGCTCTGTCCGAGCTCGTACTGGCTGATGCGGCTGTTGCCTGACTCCCAGCGTATTCCTCCGTAGGCGCTGGTCATGTTGCCGACCGGAGCGCCGGCGCCGGCAGCGGCGAACATGTCGGTGCGGGTGACGAGATATGCGGTCTGATAGCCGCCCCAGCTCTGCCCCTGAAGCGCCATACGCGAGCGGTCGATGAAGCTGAAGCGGTCGCACATCGCCTCGGCGCCCGCACAGATGCAGTTGTAGGCGGATTCGCCGGGATGACCGGTCTCATACACGATGTCCGGGACGAACACCACATAGCCGCGGCTCACATAGAACGGAATGTTGATGATCGAGCGGCTCGGCGCCGGACTGTAATAGTCATAGAGGGTGTTGGAGCTGATCTCGTAGAAATATATCATCATGGGATATTTCTTCGACGGATCGAGATTCTCCGGAGTATACAGCAGGCCCTTGAGCGGAGTTCCGTCATAGGCGTCCCAGCTCACGAGCTGCACGTCGCCCCAAAGATAGCCGTCCTGCTGGGGGTTGATGTCCGACAGACGGGTCTCCGTGCGCCAGTCGTCGCGGGTGAAGTACAGGTCCATGGGGTTGCGGAAATCGCCTTTAGCATAGACTATCGTACTGCCGCCGCCGGCCTTCAGGGCTCCGGAATACGACTTCTCGGCAAGGAAGCCCGCAGGAGCGGCAGGAACCGTAAGGCTGGTCCGCGCAAAGCCGTTGCGCATGTCCTCCTCTCCGAAAGCCGTCAGATACGCCGGCTCGGCGAGAGGCAGCTCCCGGGGATTGCTGTACAGATAAGGATTGTCAGGACGCACCAGACGGGTCACGGCATAATTCGTCTTCGTCCTGCGTCCCTCGCCCGCCGTGAGGTTGACAGCCTCGCTTCCGTCGGGAGTGAATCTCCAGACATCGTAGCGGTCGGAGAGCAGCACATACTTCTCACCCTCCGTCCACTGCGGATAGCTCACCGGAAGATAGCCGCAGGGCATGTCGTTCTTCTCGTCATAGAATACGCAGCCGGTCTGTCCGCTCAGGTCGGCGAAACTTCCGCCGGACAGGATGTCCTTGCTGTACCAGCCTCCGTCTTCAGGGTTGAACCACAGCAGCCAACGGCCGTCCGGCGACAGAGTGGTCATGCCCGTCAGCCCCTCGATCAGCGTGCGGCGGCTGCCATCCCTGAGGTTTATGAGTGAATAGTCGGCAGTCGGGTTCTCCTCCCAGAGATCCGCGAGCGCATACCTTTCCGTATTCTCGGAAAGCGCGAAACCGGCGTCGCCGCCGTCAGGAATGGAAATGTAGTCGTAGGGATTCTCCGAAAGCGTGAGCATCCTGCCGGGAGCATCGAGGTTCACCACGGCTGTCAGCGATTCGGAGACATAGCCCGCCTTGTCCATCGGTGGCAGGTTCACGCTGTCCCATACCCAGATGTCCAGTCCGGCGGCCTCGAAATCGACGACCGTGGTATCCTTGGCGGGATAGTGGCGGTAGAGTTCCATGATGAGCCGCGACGACGAGTTGGAAAAGCGCGGCGCGGTCTCGGAGGAAACCAGCCATCCCTCCGGAAGCCCTTCGGCGGCGCGGGGAAGAATCTCCTCCGTGCTTATGCTCCTGCCCGCCGCGGACTTGCCGGACGCGGCGAGGCTGCTGAGATATACCGCATACCCGGGTGTCCCGACGCTGTCCTCCTTCTCGTCGGTCGCCGTGAACACCAGCATGTCATCGGCGTCGTTGAACGACAGGGCCGCGTAATCCTCCTTCCCGGAAGACAGTTCGGCGCTCAGTCCGGACGCGAAGTCGTACAGTTTCACGGCCTTGACGGTCGTGGAGTCGTTCACCTTCTTCTCGACTACCGCGGCGAACTTCTCGCCGGATTTGGAAACGGTGTAGTCCACGATATTGCGCAGAGTGTCCGCGGCGCCCGTCACGGTGTTGAACATGAGAAGTCCATACGCGTCGCCGGAATCCTTCTTGTCCTTGGAATCGCCGTAAAGGGTCGCAAATATATAGGGTGACGCCGCCCAGCCCGTCCTGAACGACTTCGCCGGGCCGAGATTCACGAGTTCAAAGCTGCGCAGGTCCACATATGCCACGCTGTCGCGGGGCATTTCGTCCGCCTTCTTGCCGTCGATTCTCGCCTGACGGGTTTCCGCATAGGGGGCCTTTATGGAGAAAACGGCCACTTCGGCGTCCTTGGGAATCACGACACCGCCACCCCTCTCGACTTCAAGCTCCGCCCCGCTTTCCAGATTGCGGAATACCAGACGGCTGTCACCCTGCTGGGGGCGCACCTGATATGCGACTATGTTCCCGTCGTCGGTCAGCCTGAGCGAGGAAACCGACTCCCAGGAATCATAGACATCGTGGTCAAGAGGCTTTTTTTCCGAGTACTCCCCGGCGGAGCACAGCGACAGAGCCGCAAGCATCAGCGGCGCGGCAAACATGTATCTTTTCATATCGTCAGCGATTTGCTTACTAATATACGCTTATTTCGCGAAACTTACTCATGCTCCGCAAAACGCTTCCGCGCGAGCTCTTCGTATTCGGTGCCCGGCCGGCCGTAATTCGCATACGGATAGATGGAAATGCCGCCGCGCGGCGTGAACAGGCCCGTGACCTCAATGTATTTGGGGTCCATCAGCACTATCAGGTCCTTCATGATGATGTTCACGCAGTCCTCGTGGAAGTCGCCGTGGTTGCGGAAGCTGAACAGGTAGAGCTTGAGGCTCTTGCTCTCCACCATCTTCACGTCCGGAATATAGCTGATGCGGATCTCGGCGAAGTCCGGCTGTCCGGTGATGGGGCAGAGAGAGGTGAACTCCGGGCAGTTGAAACGCACCCAGTAGTCGTTGCCCGGATGCTTGTTCACGAAGGTCTCCAGGACCTCCGGAGCATAGTCATCCCTGTATACGGTCTTGCGCCCCAGGGACTGGAGGCCTTCATTGCTTCTGTCGCTCATTGTATGTCCGAAATTTTGAAAGGATTGTAGGAAATGCCGTTGTCGTAGGTGTCCACGCCCTCCTTCGCCTTGAGGTATTTCACGAAGCGCGAGGTGAGGGGAAGGATCACGATTTCATAGAGAGTCTTGACCACCACCTGGGTGAAGACCATGCCGGCGATCGCCGACATGGGCAGGACGCCCCAGAACACGGCGGGGAAGAAGATGCACGAGTCCACAAGTTCTCCGCCGACCGAAGAAAGCACGGCGCGGACCCCGAAAGCGCGGCCGCCCGTCAGGACCTTCATACGGCTGAGTATCCATGCGTTCACGGTGGAGCCGGCTATGAAGGCCAGCAACGACGCGACCGTGGTGCGCGGGACCATGGCGAAAAGGGAGTCGAAGCTGTCGGCCATTGGCTTCGCGCCCTCGTCCAGAGGAGCCGGAAGCATACAGGCAAGGCCCGACATCAGGGCGGTGAATGCGCTCAGGGCGAACGCCAGCCATATCACGAGACGGGACTTGCGATAGCCGTAGACTTCGGTCAGGCAGTCATTGATGATGTACGAGACGGGGAACAATATCACCGCCGCGGAAAGCTGGAGAGGCAGATTCCCGACCTGCCATACTCTCGGCACGAAAAAATTTGATGTGATGAGGCAGACCGCGAACACGACCGCCATCACCAGAAATCTGGTGCTAAACTTTGACATTTTCTTGTTTTTAACGTGGTTTCAAGAACACAGGGCCCGCCGCGTCAATCCGGCGGGACCCTTTATGCTATACTTCGGGCGCAGCCTCGAACTCCTTGAGGAAGCGCAGGTCGTTTTCGAAATAATGGCGCAGGTCGTTGACCCTCCATTTGAGCATCGCGATGCGCTCAAGACCCATGCCGAACGCGAAACCGCTGTACTTCTTCGAGTCTATGCCGCTGGCTTCAAGCACGTTGGGATCCACCATGCCGCAGCCGAGAATCTCGAGCCAGCCCGTACCCTTGCAGATGTTGCAGCCCTTGCCGTGACAGATGTTGCAGCTCACGTCAACCTCGGCCGAAGGCTCGGTGAAGGGGAAATACGACGGTCTCATCCTGATCTGCGTCTCGGGCCCGAACATCTCCCTCGCGAAAAGGAGGATGGCCTGGCGGAGGTCGGCGAAGGTCACTCCCTCGTCGATATACAGTCCTTCTATCTGATGGAATATGCAGTGCGCGCGGGCGCTTATGGCCTCGTTGCGGAACACGCGTCCGGGGCATACCACGCGTATGGGCACGTCTGTCTTCTCCATCGTGCGCACCTGCACGCTGGACGTATGGGTGCGCAGCAGCAGCGGGTTCGGATGCCCGACGGAGACGAAGAAGGTGTCCTGCATGTCACGCGCCGGATGGTTGTCCGGGAAATTCAACGCTCCGAACACATGGTAGTCGTCCTCGATTTCCGGCCCCTCGGCCACGTCGTAGCCGAACTTGCGGAAGATGTCGACTATCTCCTGGCGGACGATGGACACAGGATGGCGGGAGCCGAGTCCGAAGTCATCGCCGGGCATGGTGAGATCCACGCCGGAAGCCGCGACGGACTCATCCCCGCCCACGGTGTTCCGCAGTTCCTCTATCTTGTCCTGCACCGTCTTCTTCAGTTCGTTGAGCGAACGGCCGAACTCCTTCTTCATGTCCTTGCTGACTTCGCGGAACTCGTCGAAGAGCGCCGTGACCTCGCCTTTCTTGCCCAGGAAGCGAACTCTGGCCTCCTCGACCTCCTTCAGCGTCCTGCATTTCAGCTCTCCGAGCTCGGAGAGTATCCTGTCGATATCTTCTCTTTTCATCTTACTGCATTCGTTTTGCCTCCCGCTTGTCGCGGTTCTTCTTGTCCCTCTGCGCTCCGGACTTCAGGTACTTGTTCCACTGGTCTTCGGTAAACACTTTCTTGAAAGACTGGAACATCTGCTCCATCCACTTGTCCTGCACGCGCACATAGGCGTCGCTGTTGCCGACCTTGGCGTCGGAAAGGCTCTTGATCTCATCGCGCATGGCGGTGTAGTCGTGGCTCATTATGGAATCCACATAGAACACCTGCCAGTACTCCAGGTCGAGAAGGTCAGTGTAATCCTCGATCTGGGCCTCGATGGCCTCACGGAACTGTTTTTCCTGCTCCTCCGGAGACATAGGCTGCTGGGCGGCCAGGCAGAGCGGAAGGAACAGAAGCAAAGTAATACCGAAAAATTTCATAGATTTGTGCTTCACAAAACGCAAATTTAGCAAAATCGTATAAAATGAGAAAATTTCTGCCCCTGCTCATGGCATTCTCGCTGCTCGCCGAGAGCCGCACGGACGCATGCACGAACGTGATCATAACGCCCGGAGCAAGCGCCGACGGTTCGAGCATGGTCTCCTACGCCGCCGATTCACACACGCTCTACGGCGAACTTTACTTCACGCCGGCCGGCAGATTCCGCCCCGGCACCATGCTGGACATACGCGAATGGGACACCCAGCGTCCTCTCGGCAGCATAGCCCAGGCCGCGTCGACATATCAGACCGTCGGCAACATGAACGAGCACCAGCTCATAATAGCCGAAACCACCTGGGGCGGACGCGAGGAGCTTTCCGACCCCGACGGCATCATGGACTACGGCTCGTTGATATATGTAACCCTGCAGCGCGCGAAAACCGCCCGTGAAGCCATAGAGACCATCGTCAGTCTTGCGAACACCTACGGATATCCTTCAAGCGGCGAGACCTTCTCGATAGCCGACACCGAAGAGGCCTGGATAATGGACCTCGTCGGAAAGGGAGAGGACGACAAGGGCATAGTCTGGGTGGCCCGCAGGATTCCCGACGGATACATCTGCGCCCACGCCAACCAGGCCCGCATCACCACCTTCCCTCTCGATGACCCCGGGAACTGCCTGTATGCGCCGGACGTGATCAGTTTCGCGCGTGAAAAGGGATGGTTCGACGGAGAGGACGCCGAATTCAGTTTCCGCGACGCCTACAACCCCCTCAATTTCGGGGGAGCCCGCGGCTGCGAGGCGCGCGCGTGGAGCGCTTTCAACATACTCTGCGACGGGACCTTCACCTACGAGGAGAACGACCGGGAGATCTCCAGACCGGCGGACGACTGGCTGGAGTTCGCGATGGGCTATGACCTCGACGGGGAGATGCCCCTGTTCGTGAAGCCCTCCCGCAAGATCACGATGAAGGACGTGGCCGACGTGATGCGCGACCATTTCGAGGGCACTCCCATGGACATGACCCGCGACATCGGAGCCGGCGGGAACGGCCTCCCCTACCGCTGGAGACCCATGGACTTCGAATGGGAGGGAAGCACATACACCAACGAGCGCGCGATAGCCACCCAGCAGACCGGATTCTGGTTCGTGGCCCAGTCGCGCGGCAGCCTGCCCGACGAGGTGGGCGCCCTTCTGTGGTTCGGCTGCGACGACGCCGCGACCTCATACCTGACCCCGATATATGTGAGCACGGCCGAAGTGCCCGAATGCCTGCGCGTCGGCAACGGGGACATGCTCCACTACAGCCCGACCTCCCAGTTCTGGATGTGCAACCGCGTGGCGAACGCCTGCTACAAGATGTACGACCAGATGGCCCCCGTGGCAAGAAAGGCTGCCGACGACTTCGAACTCCGGCAGATGAACGAAGCCGTGCCGCAGGTCGACGCCCGGGCAGCCGCTCTGATAGCGAAGGGAAAGGTGAGCAAGGCCAGGAAGCTGCTCACCGAATACACGGTGGAGACCGCGCAGAACCAGTTCCTCGCATGGACCGCGCTCGAGGAGCTGCTGCTCGTCAAATTCATCGACGGCAATGTGAAGGCGCAGGCGGAAGACGGCTCCTTCCTGCATTCCGAATATTCGGAGGGCATACCGGAAGGGCTCACCCAGCCCGGCTACACGGACATCTGGAAAGAAGCCGTGGTCAAGGACAACGGAGAAATACTGAAAGTCAGATAAATATGAAAAGATTCATGAAACTCGGGGCCCTGGCGGCGGCCGGCTCCGCTCTGGCGGGCTGCGCCCAGAACCAGGAGGCCGTCCGGCCCAATGTCGTGTTCATCCTCGCCGACGACCTCGGCTGGGGAGACCTCAGCTGCTACGGGCAGACGAAGTTCGAAACACCCAACATCGACGCGCTCGCCCAGCGCGGAATGCTGTTCACCCAGTGCTATTCAGGCACGACGGTCAGCGCCCCCTCACGCTCCTGCCTGCTCACCGGCACGCACAGCGGACACACCTACATCCGCGGAAACCTGCGCATGCCGCCCGAAGGGCAGTTCCCGCTGCCTGAAGGAGCTGAAACCATCTTCCACGATTTCCGCAATGCGGGCTACGCGACGGGCGCCTTCGGCAAATGGGGCCTCGGCCCCGTAGGCTCAACGGGTGATCCCAATGTGCAGGGGGTGGACAAGTTCTTCGGCTACAACTGCCAGACGCTCGCTCACAGCTACTATCCCGACCACCTCTGGGACAACGGGACCAAGGTGGTGCTTGAAGACAATGTCGACGAAATACCCTACGGTGAAGGAACCTACTCGGCCGACCTTATCCACAACGAAGCCCTGAAGTTCATGGAAGACGCGGTGCAGGAAGGGAAGCCGTTTTTCATGTGGTATCCCACCACCATACCCCACGCGGAGCTGATAGTGCCGCAGGACAGCATAATCGCGAAATTCAAGGGCAAGTTCCCCGAGACGCCGTACGACGGCGAAGACCTCGGCGACCCGAGATTCCGCATCGGCGGCTACTGCTCGCAGGAATACCCGCACGCGACCTTCGCCGCCATGGTCACGAGGCTTGACCACCATGTAGGAGAGATTGTCCGGAAACTCAAGGAGCTCGGCGTCTACGACAACACCATCGTCATCTTCTCCAGCGACAACGGTCCTCACCAGGAAGGCGGAGCCGATCCCGATTTCTTCGACAGCAACGGACCCTGGAAAGGCTACAAGAGGGATCTTTACGAGGGCGGCATACGCGTGCCCATGATAGTCCAGTGGCCGGGACATGTCGCCGAGGGCGCACAGACCGACTTCATGTGTTCGTTCTGGGACATGATGCCTACTTTCCGCACCATACTGGACCCTGACTCCGAAACCGACGGACTCGACGGCATCAGCCTGCTGCCCCTGCTCGAAGGCCGCGACGGGCAGGAAGAGCACGAATACCTCTATTTCGAATTCGCCGAGAGAATGAGCCAGGCGGCGAGAAAGGGCCCCTGGAAACTCATCAGGCTCGACATAGAGGGCGACAACGACCGCTATGAACTCTACAACATCGATAGCGATCCCGGCGAGAAGCACGATCTCGCCGCGGAAAATCCGGAGAAGGTCGAGGAGCTCAAGGCCATAATGGCCGAGGCCCACGTGCCCAACAGCAACTTCCCCCTGTTCGATGGAGAATAAGCTGAAGGATCTGTTCACTCTCGGGGACGCAGTCAGAAGACTGGGTCCCCGAACCTTTACAACCCTGATCAAGCCCGGAGGTTCGGCCTGCAACCTCAACTGCCGCTACTGCTACTACCTGGACAAGGCGGACCTGTACGGAGGACGGGAGCCGGTAATGGACCCGGCCCTGCTGGAACTCTACATCCGGCAGTACCTGGAAGCCTGCGAAAGCGACACCGTAGATTTCTGCTGGCACGGAGGAGAGCCTCTGATGCTGGGGCTCGACTATTTCAGGAAGGCGCTGAAACTTCAGTCCAGATACGCGGGCGGGAAGCGCATACGCAACTCCCTTCAGACAAACGGGACGCTTATTGACGAGAACTGGTGCAGCTTCTTCGCCGACAACGGCTTCCTCGTCGGGCTGTCCATAGACGGACCGCAGGACATACACGACGCGAACCGTGTCAACAAGGGAGGCAGGCCCACTTTCAGGAAGGTGTTCTCCGTGACCGAAATGCTGCGCCGGCGCCACGTGGAATTCAACACCCTGAGCGTCGTCAGCAGCCTGAGCGAAGGACGCGGCGCCGAGATCTACCGCTTCCTGCGCGACAGCTGCGGCTCGCGTTTCATGCAGTTCCTGCCGGCCGAAGACTGGCTGCCCGACGGGACCAAGGCTCCGTGGTCGGTGTCCGCCGGAGGCTACGGGAGGTTCCTGTGCGACATTTTCGACGAATGGGTGCGGCGGGACATCGGCCGCCGCTATGTGCAGATCTTCGACGTGACCCTGTCGCTGCTTTGCGGCCTTCCGTCCGGAATATGCACCATGGCGGAGACCTGCGGCGAAGGCCTGGCCGTGGAACACAACGGCGACGTCTACCCCTGCGATCATTTCGTGACGCCGGAGCACCTGCTCGGCAACATCAGGGAGCATTCACTCGCGGAGCTGTTCGACGGGGAGAAGAGGCAGCGTTTCGCGCTCGCCAAACGCAACGGACTCGACCCCTCATGCCTCGCCTGCGAATTCTTCAGCCTGTGCCACGGAGGATGCCCGGGCCACCGGGAGAACGGGAAGAACGCGCTCTGCGCCGGGCTGCAGATGTTCTTCCGCCACAGCATGCCGGCCATGAAGCGCATGAAGGAGCTGCTCTCGCAGAACCGCGCCCCGGCGGAAATCATGGACGAACTATAGATTTTTTATAGTAAATTCGCGACAGAATTGTCAGTCTGTCACATGAAAAGATTCTCATTAGTTTTAATGTTGCTGCTGGCCGTGACCGTCTCCGGCCGCTCGCAGAACAACAAGGAAATCAAGGCGGCTTCAGGAAGCACCTACGCCGAGAAACAAGGTTCCTACACCCCTTCGTTCAGGAATGACGGCAGCCGGAAGGCCGTACGCAACGTCATACTGCTTATCGGCGACGGCATGGGCATCGGAGCCGTCAACGCCGCGATGTACGCCAACGGAGGAGAGCTAACGATGACCAACCTGAAGACCATGGGCTATGTGAAAACCCAGGCCTCCGACGACTTCACCACGGACTCCGCCGCCTCTGGAACGGCGTATGCCACCGGACGGAAGACAAAGAAAGGCTTCCTGGGAGTGGACACAAGCGCGACGGCAGTCAGGAATCTTCCGGAGAAGCTCGCACCTCTCGGGTACGCCTGCGGCGTGGTTTCCACCGACGAACTGAACGGAGCCACTCCGGCATCCTTCTTCGCCCACCAGCGGTCCCGCGAGGCTACGCCGGAAATCTGGGCAGACCTTGCGGAAAGCAGCCTTTCATTCGCGTCGGCAGGTTCGCGGAAGACTTTCATGAACCTCTCCGCCATCACGCGGGACGACATCGCCGAAGCGTTCGAAGTGGTGTATTCGCCCGAAGATGAGAGAGTCACCGGAAGCGAACGGCTGCTGTATCTCCCGGAAAGCGTCAGCTACGACGAGCGCGGAGACTATCTGCCCGCAACCACGGAGATGGCGATGGAATACCTTTCCGAGCGCGGAGACAAGGGCTTCTTCCTGATGGTGGAAGGTGCGCGCATCGACAAGGAGGAGCACGCCAACAACTTCGGCGGCATGGTCAGGGAGACCCTCGATTTCGACAAGGCCGTCGAAGCCGCAATCCGCTTTGCCGAGCGGGACGGACACACTCTGGTGATAATCAGCGCCGACCACGAGACCGGAGCTGTGACCCTCGGCAACTGCAACCCGGACGACGGCTACGCCTCCGGGACGTTCGCCTCCAGAGGACATTCTCCCGTCATGGTGCCGCTCTTCGCCTACGGCCCGCGCTCACGCGAATTCTCCGGTACGCAGGAAAACAGCGAGGTGAGTGACAAGATTTTCATGATTCTCACCGGGAAGGCGGCGGAATAGTGTTGCAAAACCAAGTTTTTGTTGTAACTTTGCCTTCCCGTTTGGGACCGGAAGGGAAGGATTGGAGAGGTGGGTGAGTGGCTGAAACCACCGGTTTGCTAAACCGGCGTACGGGTTATACCGTACCACGAGTTCGAATCTCGTCCTCTCCGCAATGAGAGTCAGAAACCTCGCAGGAAATACTGCGGGGCTTTTTGTTTTGCCCATAATTTTATTAGATTTGTACGATGCGCTTGAAATACAGGCAGAGAAAAATATAAAACAATAACCAATCGAAAAAATGAAAGAGTACTCAACCAAAGAAATCCGCAACGTGGTCCTTCTCGGAGCTACAAAGTCCGGCAAGACCACGTTGTCTGAAGCCATGCTCTACGAGGGCAAGGTCATCGACAGACGAGGCAGCGTCGAAGAGAAGAACACGGTTTCGGACAACTCCGAACTCGAGAAGCTCAACCAGCGCTCCATCTACGCATCTCCTCTGTATGCCGAGTTCCTCGGAGCAAAAGTCAATGTCATCGACGCTCCCGGCTCCGACGATTTCATCGGAGGAACCTATTCAGCCTTCAAGGTATGCGAGAGCGGCGTGCTCGTGATAAACGCCCAGCAGGGCTTCGAGGTCGGCACGGAGAACGTGCTACGTCTCGCCGAGAGCAGGAACTTCCCCCTCGTGATAGCCGTGAACCAGCTCGACTCCGAAAAGGCCGACTGGGAGGCCGTGCAGGCTTCGATCAAGGAGGCCGTGGGGCAGAAGGCGGTATATGTGCAGTTCCCCGTGAACCCCGGCCCATCGTTCGACGGTTTCGTGGACGTGCTCATGATGAAATACTATCATTTCAAGGACGCCAACGGAACGAGGGAGGACCTCGAGATCCCCGCGGAACTGCGCGACCAGGCCGAGGAGCTCCGCCAGCAGCTCATCGAGAAGGCGGCCGAATATGACGACACCCTGATGGAGAAGTTCTTCGAGTCCGGAGAACTCACCGAGGACGAAATCCGCAAGGGACTCAACCTCGGAATCATCGCCGGAGAGGCATATCCCGTGTTCTGCGTGAGCGCGAAGAAGGACATAGGAACCAAGCGCCTGCTCGAATTCACCAAGAACGTGGTTCCCGCACCTGGCTGCGACCCCGCAGGCCCCGCATCCCTGTTCATCTACAAGAACGACGTGGAGCCCCATCTCGGAGAAGTTTCGTTCTTCAAGGTCATGAGCGGAACCATCACCGCGGGAATGGACCTCGAAGACCCTGTCACAGGCAACAAGGAGCGCCTGTCGGCCATCTACGCCGTGGCCGGTCTCAAGAAAGAGCCTGTGAGCGCCCTGCATGCCGGAGACCTCGGATGCACCGTGAAACTCAAGAACGGAAAGTGCAACACCACGCTGTCGCTGCCCGGCTCCGACCTGAAATGGGACAAGATCGAGTTCCCCGCACCCAAGTACCGCTGCGCCATCAAGGCCAAGGTCCAGCAGGACGAGCAGAAGCTCGGTGACGCGCTCAAGAAGATTTCTTCGGAGGACCCTACGGTCGTGGTAGAATATTCCAAGGAACTGCGCCAGACCATCCTGAGCGGAAACGGAGAGCAGCACATCAACATAGTGAAATGGCAGCTCAACAATGAATACAAGCTCGACGTCGAGCTCTTCGCCCCGAAGATACCCTATCGCGAGACCATCACCAAGATGGCCACCGCCACCTATCGCCACAAGAAGCAGTCGGGAGGTGCCGGCCAGTTCGGCGAGGTGACCATGCTCATCTGCCCTTACGAGGAAGGAGTGGAAGCGCCCAGGAACTTCAAGATCAACGGAAAGGACCAGGTGATGAACATAAAGACCCAGGAGTCCTACGATCTCGAATGGGGCGGCAAGCTGGAGTTCTACAACTGCGTGGTCGGAGGCGCCATCGACGCCCGCTTCATGCCCGCGATTCTCAAGGGCATCAACGAGAAGATGACCGAAGGCCCCCTCACCGGCTCATACGCCCGCGACATCCGTGTCTATGTGTATGACGGAAAGATGCACCCGGTGGATTCCAACGAAATCTCCTTCGTGCTTGCGGCACGAAACGCCTTCAAGGAGGCCTTCCGCAACGCCGGCCCCAAGATCATGGAGCCTATCTACAATGTCGAAGTCATGACGCCCGCGGAATACCAGGGAGCCGTGATGTCCGACCTCCAGAACCGCCGCGGAATTCTCGGCGACATGGGAGCTGACAAGGGATTCTCCATCCTCAAGGCCCGCGTTCCCCTAGCGGAACTCTACCGCTACTCCACGGCCCTGAGCTCGCTGACCTCCGGCTCGGCTACCTTCTCCATGGAATTCGCCGACTACCAGCCGGTGCCCGGCGACGTGCAGAACAAGCTGCTCGAGGAATACGCCGCGGCCGAGGCTGCCGAAGCATAGCGGAGTCTTCAATTCATCGCCTTCTACAGAACCGGCCGCCGAAAGCGCCGGTTCTGTTTTTTTTCGCGCCCTGTTGGAAAAATTCCCTATGTTGGCGCGAACGCGCCACATATACGGCTGCGCCTCGGCAATCGCAAGCAAGCTTGCATTGCTCTCGGCTTCTGCGTATATTTGCCGGGTGCGTCATTTTACGGTGTGACGCTGACATAAGGCAACAGTTTATAAATCAAACTACAATGAAACACAGATCTTTTATTGCAGCCTTCGCAATGTGCGCAGCGCTGCTCGGATGCCAGAAGGAGACTCCGAATCAGGAACCTGTCGTACTCGACACTCCGGTTCTCTCTTCGAGCGACATCACATCTTCCGGCTTCACTGTAGCATGGGGGGGTGTTGAGCACGCCTCAGCCTATGCCTACACTCTTTCGACTGCAGACGGCACCGTCTCGTCAGATGAGAACTATGCTGAAACTTCAGTGACCTTCTCGGACCTCGACGCAAACACCGGATATGAAATCCGCGTCAAGGCCCTCAGTCCGGACGAAACTCTCTATCTCGACTCCAAGGAAGCGGTTCTCACCGTCACGACCTCAATCCAGAAAACAGCATTCGACGCGCCTGCTCTCGCCCAGAAGCTCGGCACCGGTTTCGAAACTTTCCGCACCGATTATTCCGCCTATGAAATCGCATCCCTGTCCGCTGACGGAATCTTCGTCATGGGAGCATACGCGGAAATCTCCGGCGAGCAGTATCCCCTCACCGTCGAGGTGACGGAGGACGCCTACGGCAATGTCGGAAGCATAGTCGCGACTCCCGACAACAGCGATGACGACATGACCCTGTTCACCCACTACCTCAACAACTACGAGACTCTCAACCTCGGAGAGTGGCTCGGAGCAAAATACAATGTATTCGCGGAGGACGGCAGCTCGGAAGGCGGAATCTGCTATACGATAGACGAAACTCTGGGAATCGTCAACAGCAACGACGTGGACAATCTTTCCGTCCATGCGCTTTTCGGAGTCATCTCAGGAAAAGCCTATGCCGTTCCCAGCTTCGAGGACGGACGGTTCAAATTCCAGCTCGTGAACAATTTCCTGCGGCTGGACTACCCCATGCTGTATACGCTCCTCGGCTCCGACTACAGCGCGTTCGCGAAAGAACATTATATCATCGGCAATAATCTAGAAGCCTGGGGCGAATATTATTTCAATATCGACTACACCCTGGACATGATGGACAACGCATTCAGCTGCGACTTCTATACTGATGCGGAGAGAACCACGATCAACAGCATATCGCTTTCCGCATACGACTCCTATACTACCGATGAGCAAATGGACATCTGGGAATATTACGTAACCAACCCGGACGCTCTGAACTTAGGTCAATTCAAGGAAGCCTACACTTTATCTTTTGGCTCCGTAGTCTCCTCTTTCTCTTCGGTGCAGGAGGTTCTCGACTATGTGGAGGCCAACGGCCGGCCCGGCGGATTTGATCCCGACCTCGTGGTTGTCTTCGGGGACGAGAACACCTCATTGGAGATAATATTGAAATCAATATATCTTTATATTGAGATAACCCCCGCGGAATAGCCCGCGATTCCGGCAAAGCGGCGGGCTGCCGGGTCACGAAGACCGGCAGCCCGCCGCATCATATACAGGACATCCTATTCCGGAGCCTCGTCGCGGTACTTCTCCATAAGTTCCTCGCCCGTATAGCCGAGCTCGCGGAGAAGCACTTCGTCAAGTTCGGACGGGAGCACGCCGAGCTCCTTGCAGATGTCGGCATAGCTCACGGAAGCGTCCTCGTAAATCCGGTCCTCGGTCATCATGACGCCGAATTCCCTGTAGACTTTCTCCAACCTATCCATTTTTTCCGTTCTTTTGTTCATCAAATTTGGACCGGAGACCGCAAAAAAGCAACTTGAAACAAATAAAAAACCGACACGCCACGCAGAAATATCTGTTTCTTATGCTTTTTGTATGATTTTTATGAACACTGTCCACAAAATCGGAACAAATGCTTTGTGGCCCAATTTTTAGTTTTGGAAAAATCGTTCCAAAACTGATATGGGATCCGATAAATTGCACTTGAACATACGCAGGTTCCGCGAACAAAACGGATTCTCCCAATCTTCCATGGCCGACGAACTGGGCATCGGCCGCACGACCTATGTCAACTTCGAAACCGGAAAGACCCGACTCTACTGCAAGACTCTCGAGAAGCTCGCCCGATACTTCGGAGTGACCGAAGAAGAAATCCTCAGCGGAGGAAATGACGAGGACCTGCTCAAGGAAAGCGCCAGATCTGCGGAAGAACAGAGACAGGCGATAATAGCGGAATACGAAGGCCGCCTCGCGGCCATGTCCGAGAAACTCGAGTCTGCGAGAGAACTCGTGAAGGTGCACGAGAGGACCATCAGGACCCTCACGGAAACAAATGCCTTTCTGATAAGCCAACTCCACAAAAATGACTAACTTTGTGGCCTTATGCCACGTGAGAACCATCTGCTGGGTCCGGTTCACCCCGAACTGTCCGAAGCCGGCTGCGACGAGGCCGGACGCGGACCTCTCGCAGGTCCCGTCTTCGCGGCGGCGGTGATACTGCCCGCCGGTTTCCGGAACTCCAGGCTCAACGACTCCAAACAGATGAGCCGCAAGGCGCGCGAGGAGCTCCGCGGCATAATAGAAAAGGAAGCCGTCGCCTGGGCCGTCGAAGCGGTCAGCGCCGCCGAAATCGATGAAATGAACATTCTCGAAGCCTCGATCGCCGGAATGCAGAGAGCCGTCAGGAAACTGAAGCGCAGACCGGACTACCTGCTGATAGACGGGAACCGCTTTCATCCGTTCGACGGCATTCCCTTCACCACCGTGGTCGGAGGCGACGCGACCTACCTGAGCATAGCCGCGGCGTCGGTGCTTGCCAAGACATGGAGGGACGAATACATGCGGAAACTGGCCTCGGAATACCCGCAGTACGGATGGGAGCACAACATGGGCTACCCCACCAGGGAGCACATCGAGGCGATACGCCGCTTCGGACTCACGCCCGAACACCGCCGCAGCTTCCATGTGAAGGAACTGGAACCAACATTGTTCGACATATTATGAAGAAGATATTCCTGACCGTCACCGCAGCCCTGATGCTGCTGACACCCTCACGGGCCGATGAAGGCATGTGGCTGCTGCCCCTGCTCGAGAAAATCAACAGCGAGACCATGCGGAACCTCGGCTCCCGTCTCACCCCCGAGCAGATCTACAGCGTCAACCATTCGTCAATCAAGGACGCGGTCGTGCAGTTCGGAGGAGGTTGCACCGGCGAGATCATCTCCGGCAGCGGCCTTCTGGTGACCAACCACCACTGCGGATACTCGAGCATCCAGGCCCTCTCCACCGAAGAGCACAACTACCTCGAAGACGGCTTCTGGGCCATGAGCCTGCAAGAGGAAATACCCGTGCCCGGGCTGACTGTCAAGTTCCTGCAGTCGATGACCGATGTCACCGGCAAGGTCAGGAGCGAAAAGGCGCGCGAGGCCCTGATAGAAAAGGCGAAGAAGGACAACCCCCACTGCAGCGCGCAGATAGTCAGTTTCTTCAATGACAATGTCCAGTATCTGATAGTATACAAGATCTACCGCGACGTGCGCTTCGTCGGAGCCCCTCCGGCAGCTTCCGGCAAATTCGGAGGCGACACTGACAACTGGATGTGGCCGCGCCACACCTGCGATTTCTCGATGTTCCGGGTCTACGCAGGCAGGGACAACGAGCCGGCATCGTATTCAGAGGACAACATCCCCCTCAAGCCCCGCCAGTTCCTGAGCATTTCGCTCAAGGGAGTCGAAGAGGGCGACTTCGCGATGGTGATGGGATACCCCGGAAGAACCCAGAGATACCAGACCGCCGCCCAGCTCGAAGACATGCTGGCCGTCAATGACATACGCATAGACGCCAGGACCGTGCGCCAGGATGTGCTCTGGAAGGAGATGCGCGCCGACGACAAGGTCAGCCTCCAGTATGCCAGCAAATATGCCGGATCTTCCAACGGATGGAAGAAATGGATAGGCATGCGCGACGCGTTCGCCAAGCTCGACGTGATCGGAAGGCAGCAGGCAAAGGAGGCGGAGCTTGCTTCATGGATAGAGGAGAAGAAAGGCAGGGTCAGGAAATACGGCAACGCCATCGCGGAAATCGAGGAGATCGTGGACATGCGGGCCGGAGACTACCGGGCGTACACACTGCTCAATGAGACCATGATGAAAATCGAGCTGTTCTCCCTGACGAGGAGCAGCACGGCCGACGCCTACAGGGACTACGACGCCGAAGTGGACAGAAAAGTGGCGCTCGCCCTCGTGAAGCATTATCTCGCACATGTCAGCGACGAAGACAGGATAGACATCGATTCGCTGAAGATAGAGCGGATTTTCCGCGAAAGCGCATTCACATCCCCGGAGAAGCTCGCCACCGCGCAGGCGGCAGGAAAGAACCTCTCGGAAGACCCGGCGAGAATACTCTATGACGAAATCCAGAACAAGGCCATGGAGCTCTATTCGACGGTCAGCGACGCGGCCGACGCCCTCGCGGAGCCGTCAAAAGCCTATGCGGCCGCTCTTCTGGAATGGAACTCCGGCACACCCGTGTATCCTGACGCCAACATGACCTGCCGCCTGACCTACGGCACCGTGAAAGGCTACGAACCCCGCGACGGCGTCGTCTACAAATACTACACGACACTCAAGGGCGTCATGGAGAAGGAGGATCCAGGCAACTACGAATTCCGCGTGCCGGCAAGACTCAAGGAGATCTACGAAACCGGCGACTACGGCGACTACGCCAGCGCCGACGGCGAGCTCGTGACCTGCTTCCTGACCAATCTCGACATTACGGGAGGCAATTCCGGAAGCCCGGTGATGGACGCCGACGGAAACCTCATAGGACTGGCCTTCGACGGCAACTGGGAGGCCATGAGCGGCGATGTCATCTTCGAGCCCGAGCTCCAGAGATGCATCTGCGTGGACATACGCTATGTGCTGCTGATGCTCGACAAGTTCGGCGGGGCCGGATATCTGCTTGACGAAATGAACATAGTGAAATAAGCAAATGACAACCAGAGAAGACATACTCATGGCCCTGCAGGAGGTCAGACACCCCGGCAAGCAGGACAAGACCATAGTCGAACTCGGGATGGTGCATGCCATCGACACCGGCGCTGACGGCGTCAGGGTCACTCTTGCATTCCCGAAACGCCGCGACCCGCTTGCCGAATATCTGATAGGCAGCACGCGGGCGGCGCTGATACGCCACCTGCCTTCGGACGTGAAGTCCACAGTCGACACCATCGTGGTCGACGAGGTGACTCCCAAACCGAAGAAGAACATCAACGAGCTCGACATGGACCAGATAGCCGGCGTCAAGCGGATAATCGGCATAGCCTCCGGCAAGGGAGGCGTCGGAAAATCCACTGTCGCAGTCAATCTCGCATGCGCGCTCGCACGCTCGGGCTATAAGGTAGGACTTGCCGACGCCGACGTCTACGGCCCCTCGATACCCACGATGACCGGCACGGAGGGCATGACGCCGCTGGCCGAAGAAGCCGACGGCAAGGAGCTCATACTGCCGATAGAGAAATACGGCGTGAAGTGGATGTCGATAGGCTATTTCGCCCAGAAGGGGCAGGCCCTGATCTGGCGCGGCCCGATGGCCTGCAACGCTCTCAAGCAGATGATACTCCAGGTGAAGTGGGGCGAACTAGACTATCTGCTTATCGACATGCCTCCAGGAACCGGCGACATCCATATCAGCCTGATCCAGGACATACCCGTGGACGGGGCGATAATCGTAACCACTCCGCAGACCGTGGCGCTTGCCGACGTTGAGAAGGGCATCAACATGTTCCGCAACGAGAATGTGAACCGTCAGATCTACGGCCTCGTGGAGAACATGGCCTGGTTCACCCCGGCGGAGCATCCCGATGAGAAGTATTTCATCTTCGGAAAGGACGGAGGAGCGAGGCTCGCGGAGCAGTTCGGCGTGGAGCTGCTCGGCAGGATTCCCCTCGTGCAGAGCATACGCGAAAGCGGAGATGACGGAGAACCCGCCGCCCTTGGCTCCGGTCCCGACGGACTGGCCTTCCTCAACCTCGCGGCCAGACTCGCAGAAAAGGCGGCATAGATGGAAGTAAAGGCGAAAAAATCCCTCGGGCAGCACTTCCTGACCGACCAGAGGATAGCGCGGACCATCGTGGACGCCCTGTCCGCCGGAAACGTCAGGGACGTGCTGGAAATCGGGCCGGGCATGGGAGTGCTCACCAAATACCTTCTGGAGAGGGAAGACATAGACCTCAGGCTCGTGGAGCTCGACGGTGAGGCTGCGGAATATCTGCTCACCCATTTTCCCGGGATGCAGGGCCGTCTCTATCTGGCGGATTACCTGAAACTTGACATGCGGCTGCTGTTCGAGGGTCAGTACAGGGTGATCGGCAATCTGCCGTACAATATCTCGTCCCAGATATTCTTCAAGATTCTTGACGACAGGGACAGGATTCCCGAGGTGGTGTGCATGATACAGAAGGAAGTCGCCGACCGCATAGCCGAAAAGCCCGGCAGCCGCACCTACGGCATTCTGTCAGTGCTGCTTCAGGCCTGGTACGACATTGAATACATCTGCTCGGTGGAGCCCGGAGCCTTCGCTCCACCGCCCAAGGTCCGCTCGGCGGTGATAAGGCTCAGGCGTAATTCCAGGACTGAGCTCTGCTGCGACGAGAAGCTTTTCCGCCAGACGGTCAAGACTGCCTTCAACCAGCGTCGCAAGACCCTGCGGAACGCCCTGAAGCCCATGATTCCGGAAGGTTTCGACAGTTCCGACCCGATATTCGACCTCAGGGCGGAAAGGCTTTCGGTCGAGGATTTCATCGCACTGACCGGAATGATTTCCGGCAGATGAAGCCGCTGCTGACCGCACTCGGGACACTCTCCCTGATTCTCGGAACACTGGGAATCTTCCTTCCCGTGCTGCCCACGACGCCGTTCTACCTGCTCACCGCATGGTGCTACCTCAAGAGCAGCGACAGGCTCTACCGCAAGGTGATGGACAACAGGTTCTTCGGCAAGCTCGTGCGGAACTACTATGAAAAGCGGGCGGTCAGCCGACGGACGAAAGTCATTTCAATATCCACGACGCTGCTGACCATAGGCATTTCCATAGCCGTAGTCGACGTGACTTGGATACGGATACTTCTCGCCTGCGTAGCGGCGGGCGTCACTGTGCATCTTCTTTCGATGAAAAGCTGCGACTGACGGCCGGCACGGCAACGAAGCCGGCGGCAAGCAGCACCACGAGCACGATAGCTATCGAACTTGCGCGCGATACAGTCTCGCCTGTCCTGTATGAAGGAGGATCGAAGCGCATCACGAGCGTATGCTCCCCGGCGGGCACGAACGCGCTGCGAAGAATGTCACCCTCAAGTTCGATGGGCAGCAGCTCACCGGTATCCTCGACCGTAAGCGTCCAGCCCACGGGATAGTAGACCTCGCTGAACACGACCTTCCCGCCCTCTGCGGAGCTGTACTCGTAGCGCAGCTCGTTGGGGGCGTATGAAACCAGCTCTATCCGATCCGGCTCCGCAGCGGCCTCTTCCTCAGCAGCACCAGTCTCTAAACAAGCCTGTGCGAACCAAGCGTTGCCTGCGGCGTACTTATATCTGAGCGCAAGGTCGTCGGCTATAATGATATAGCGGCAGTTCATCTTCGCGAGCCCTTCGAGATAAGGCATGTTCTCCTCGGCCTCATGAACGGTCCCGGCCGACGAAATGGAAGAATACAGCTCATTGATTTCGGAAGTCAGCGTGCTCTCGATGAACTCCTGATAACGCTGGAGCTTGGCGGGAGAATAGCCCCCGATGTTCTTGTGCCAGTATGAGGGATGAGAGTCATTGAACACGTTGACCGTCAGATCCAGCACACGATAGGACAGGTCGGGATCGGAGAGTATCGCCTCGTCCACCGGCCTCTTGTCGAACTGGCTCTGGAAATTCCTCGGGGTCACGAAATCACCGGCGTTCAGATAGCGCTTGCCGGCAAGGCCGAGGTCTCCGAGCACGAGAATGCAGACCAGCAGCGCGGCCGTGCGGCGCCTTACGAAGCCGGACCTGCCGTCAGGCATGCCCTTCTTCGAAAAAGCGGAAACGCCCCACAGCAGAACAAGATATGCCGCAAGAACAAGCAGCAGCGAGCGCAGCGCATCGGACACCAGCAGCCGCTTCCTGTCGGCCTGCAACGCCTCCACGAGAATATCCGGCTGACCCGAATCCACGCTCCCCGTGAAACTTCCTGCAAACGAAGGGACAAGCAGGAACAGCAGGCAGAAGCCGCCGCTCACCGCAAGAGCCCAGAAGCCCTTTTTCCTGAATCCCGCGGCAAAATCCCCGTCCTTCAATATCCTGTCCAGTGCCAGGAAACCAAGCAGCGGCAGCGTGAACTGAAGCACCACCAGCGCCATGGACACCGTCCGGAACTTGTTGTAAAGCGGAACACAGTCATAGAACAGCCTGGTGAACCACATGAAATGGCTTCCAAGAGCCAGGAACACCGCAAGCACCGTGCAGACTATGATCCACCACTTCTCCTTCCCCTTATACATGAACAGCGCCAGCACGAACAGGAAAATCGTGACCGCACCCATGTACATCGGACCCGCCGTGAAAGGCTGAGGGCCCCAGTACATCGGCAGGCTGTCGGCCATCGAGCGCGCTCCGGGCTGTCCGGCCGACTCAAGCAGAGCTATGGTCTCCGACTTGTCCGGATCCACGGAACCCGCCGACGAACCGCCGTTGAAATTCGGTATCAGCAGGTTCGGCAGCTCCTCCCAGCCGTATGACCAAGCCGTCGCGTAATCCAGCTCCAGTCCTTTGGTCTCCTTGCTTCCGTCCGCCTCGGCAGTGCTGCCTCCGCGCATGGAGTACGGTGTATATTCAAAGGTGGGCAGCAGCTTTATCGCGTTGGTGGCGATTCCAGTGCATCCCAGCACGAGCAGCAGTCCCGACGCGGCGAAGAAGCGGCCGAGCAGCCCCCTTCTTTCCTTGCGCCAGAGCAGCCATACCAGCAGCATCAGCGCGTAAAGCAGAATCATAATCGCGAGATAATATGTTATCTGCGGATGGTTCGCCTTGACCTGGAAGCTCACGAACAGCGCGAACATGGCCGCCCCGAACGCGCACCACGGCAGCCATCTTTTCTTTCCGAGCGCGGCCTTGTAAGTGAACACGAGAGCCGCGAGCACCCACGGCAGGAACGCGATCGCCTGCATCTTCGTGTTGTGGCCGACCTGTATGATCTGGAGGTTGTACGAGCAGAAAGTCACCGCGACCGCACCTCCGACGGCAATCAGAGGATGCACCCCGAACGCGAGCATAAGCAGCCATGCACCCACCAGCGATATGAACAGATATGTCGCCGGGCGGCGTCCGGTCAGCAGGAAATCATAGATCTTCTGCGTCCAGTCGCCGTCGGTCGCCGCATGTATCGTGGCGGTCGGCATTCCACCGAACATCGACTCCGTCCATGCGGTCGGGTCGTCGGGATGCGCGGCGTTCCAGTCCATCATCTCCTTGGACATGCCCTGCCAGCCGGAGATGTCGCTCTGATTGACGATCTTGCCGTCCAGCACCTGCGGCACATAGGCGTATGAGAGCACCAGCATCCCGAGAATGATGCACAAACAGTAGAGTATCTTCTTTTTCATAACAGTTCGACCAATTTTTCCGTCAAAGCCCTGCGGGAGTACTTCCCTATCCCGGAAGCCCCGCCACGGGCCCCGCAGATGAAGTCCATGAGTCCGTCGCGGCGGTCCCAGCCGAACATCTCCCCCGCCCCGGAGTCCCTGAGGACCTCCGCGGCCGCTCCGTCCTCCTGACCTATCCCGAGCACCGGACGGCCGGCCGCGAGATATTCGAATATCTTGCCGGGAAGCACCTTCGCGTATTCGGGCTCCTGCCGCAGCGGCAGTATTAGTATATCCGCACCCGTCTGCTCCGCCGTAACCTCATCGTGCGGCAGATAGCCGAGATCGACCAGATTGGCGCCGAGCCCGCGGGCGCGTATAGCTTCCACGACGGCCGAATCCGTCTTGCCGGCAAGGCGTATCTGAAGTTTCCGCGCGAACTCCGGATCGCCTGCGCACCTCTCCGCCAGCACGTCCCAGAGATTCAGCGGATTGCCGTCGGCGGCGAACAGGCCGGTGTGCACTATGGTGAATTTTCCCTCATGCACGGCAGGCCGCACCCCGGCGAAGTCGTCCTCGTCGAAGCCGTTGGTGATGAGGACTACCGGCGTCTTCGTCCGTGCGGCGAAATCATCGCGCACATACGGAGTCACGGCGATCACCGTGTCCGCCCCGTCGAGCACCTGCTGTTCGAGTCTGTGGTGTCTGCGGTCGGCACAGCGGCTCAACTCCAGATGCTTGTAATAGAACATTTCGGTCCAGGGATCCCGGAAGTCGGCGATCCATTTCAAGCCGAGAGCCTTTTTCAGCCCCAGGCCTATCAGATGCATGGACTGCGGCGGCCCCGTGGTGACCATCGCGTCGACGGGACGTTCGGAAAGCCAGCGCTTCAGGAAACGCACGGAAGGGCCGACCCAGGAGACCCTCGGATCCGGAACGAACAGGTTGCCCCGCAGCCACAACGACAGTTTCTGAACCGCCGTCTTGCCGCCTCCGCGGACCGGGTTCACTTCCGCGCCGGCACCCTTCTTTCCGGTGAGCCGGCGGTAGATTCCGTAAGGTTCGCTTATATGCGTGCGTATGACTTCCGCGCACTCCGGGACATCCGCCAGCAGGCTTTCGTCGTATGCCAGCCGCTCGGGATTCTCGGGCGTATAGACGACCGGCTGCCAGCCATGCTGCGGCAGATATTTGCTGAATTTCACCCAGCGCTGCACTCCGGACCCTCCGGTCGGCGGCCAGTAATATGAGACTATCAGCAGCCTTTTCATACGGATTTCAAAGTTACGGATAATTTGGTATAAAATTGTAAATTTGTACTGCCAACCAATCATGCAGATACGCCACATGAACAGATTCCTCCTACTGCCGCTCCTTCTCTGCGCCTTCACGGGAATGCAGGCGGAAGCGTCAGGAAACGATCCGGGCCTCCACGGAGCAAGAGTCGCCGTCTACAATCCCGCCGCACCGGACGAGGCCGGCATGGCGCAGCTCGAAAAAGTCACCTTCCTGCTGAAAGCCCATCTCTTCGACTATGTCCTCGTGGACGACGGGGATTTCGGCTCCGTCCTCTCGGCGGGATCGGCCTGCCTCGAAGCTTCGGACGGACGCAGATTCCAGACGCTTGTGATTCCTTCGGCCGAAGGCCTGTCCGACAGGGCATGGGAGGTCATCGGGGAATTCGCGGAATTCGGAGGGAAGCTGCTCTTCTGGGGCGACATGCCCGACGCTGCTCCGGATTGCCCGAAATCCGTGCACGAGAGCATTCCGGAATGGACGCGGACAGTAGTCTCGTCGATGCCGGAGCCGGAAATCGAGATATACGACAGAATCCCCGCAGCCAGCCTCGACTACTCACGCTTCATCCGTGACGGAGAGGACCTTTTCATTCTGGAGAACATCAGCGGCTCGGGACTCCGCTTCCGCGCCGGCTTCGATGCTGCGGGCAAGGTGTTCCGGCTGAATCCGGACGGGAGCGAGACGCTGATACCGTCGCTTATGAATGACGACAGGGCGACAGCCGAAATCAGCATTGCCTCCGGAGAAAGGATGTCCCTGATCGTGAGGCGCAGCGACGGAGTCTTCAATGTCAAGGACTTCGGAGCCCGCGGCGACGGCCTTGCCAAGGACACCCGGGCCATCCAGGCGGCCGCCGACGCGGCCTATTCCGACGGCGGCGGCACCGTGGTGATTCCTGCCGGAACCTATCTGACCGGAGCCCTGTTCTTCCGGAACGGAGTGAACCTCGAAATCCGGAAAGACGCCACCCTTGTCTCCACCGTGGATTCGGACGACTTCCCGCAGATTCCGACGCGCTTCGAAGGGACGGAAAAATACTGGCGCAGCGCGCTGCTCAACTTCGACCGCTCGCGGAATGTCCGCGTCTTCGGAGAGGGGCGCATACTCGGCCGCGGCCAGGAATGGTCGCAATACAAGAGCAAGGACGGCCTCTGGGGACGCCCCAGGATGATATGCTTCACCGACTGCCCCGGAGGAAGCATCGAAGGGCTCACCATGAAGGACCACGCCTCGTGGTGCCTGCACATACTCTACACCGACGGCTTCACCATAGACAATCTCCACATCAGCGTAAGTTCATATGTGCCGAGCTCCGACGGCGTCGACATCGATTCCTCGTGCAACATCATGATGACCGATGTCTACACCTATGTCACTGACGACTGCCTCTCCATCAAGAGCGGCAAGAACGAGGACGGACGCAAGGTGGGCCGCCCCAGCATGAACATAATCGTGCGGAACTGCAACTTCGACGGCGGGCACGGGGTGGCGATGGGCAGCGAGATCTCCGGATGCATACGGAACGTGCTGATCGAGGACTGCGTATGCGGCGAGGAGAACCGCGCTCCGGTAAGATTCAAGTCGCAGCCGTCGCGGGGCGGAATCGTGGAGAACATCACCTTCAAGGACATGACGCTCGACGACTGCGGGACCTTCATCGACGCCAACATGGTATGGCGCATGGTGGAGGACTACGAGCCCTTCTCCCCGAGGACGCAGTTGCGCGACATTCATGTGATCAACGTAAGCGGCACGGCCAAGTCGGTGGGCGTAATAAGCGGCGACCCTGCGGCGCCCATTCCGGAAGGGACCTTCAAGTTCAGCGGATGCAGCATCAAGGCTGACAAGGGTCTCACGATTTCGAATGTGGAGCAGCGGAATTTCGACGGACTCGAAGTCCGGCTCCCTGAAGGGGAGGAATTCCTGAACATCCGGGACAACGGAAGCACAGCGGCGGGAAGATGACGAAACACGCAGAGGACACACCGCTGCTCAAGCAGTATTTCAGCATCAAGGCCCAGCATCCGGAAGCCGTTCTGCTGTACAGGGTCGGGGATTTCTACGAGACCTACTCCGACGACGCCGTGCTCGCCAGCAAGGTGCTGGGAATAGTGCTGACCAAGCGCTCGAACGGCGACAAAGGCAGCGTCGAGATGGCCGGGTTCCCCCACCACGCCATCGAGACCTATCTCCAGAAACTCGTGAGAGCGGGCTACAAGGTGGCCATCTGCGACCAGCTCGAGGACCCGGCCCTGATCAAGACCAAACTCGTCAGGAGAGGCGTCACCGAGATACTCACCCCCGGCATAGCCTTCGGCGAGAACATGCTCGACCAGAAGGAGCACAACTACCTCGCCGGTCTCAGCTTCGAGGGACGGCAGTGCGGCGCCGCCTTCCTCGACGTCTCCACCGGCACCTTCCAGGTAGCACAGGGCTCCACGGACTACATCTCCACCTTGCTCTCCTCGCTCGGGCCCAAGGAACTCGTGGTCCAGAAGGACATAGCCGGAGCCGTGAAGGAGAGATTCGGAGACTACTATGTCACCACGCTGGACGAATGGGCGTTCGTCTACGACGCCGCCGTGGAGAGACTCTGCACCCAGTTCCAGACAGGCAGCCTCAAGGGATTCGCCGTGGAGCGCTTTCCGCTCGCGATCCGCTCCGCCGGCGCGCTGCTCGTCTACCTCGAACAGACCCGGCATTCCGGACTCAGGAACATCTGTTCCATTTCCAGAATAGACGAGGAGAAGTTCGTGTGGATGGACCAGTTCACGATACGCAATCTCGAAATATTCCAAAGCGCGTCCGGCAGGGACGGCGTCTCGCTCGTGGACACCATAGACCGCTGCTGCTCCCCCATGGGATCACGCCTGCTGCGCCAGTGGCTGTCCATGCCCATAATCGACATCAGGGAGCTTGACCGGCGCTACGACATAGTGCAGCACTTTCTTGAGCAGCCGGAGAAGCTTTCGGAGATTCAGCTGCACATAAGCGGCACCGGAGACCTCGAACGCACGATATCCAGAGTGGCGACCGGCAAGATATTCCCGCGCGAAATGCTCCAGCTCGGCCGCTCGCTGAGCCGGATGGAACCTATACGGCAGCTCTGCGGCGGCAGCGGCGTAGAGGCGCTCGACAGGCTGGCCGGCGCCATGAGGAACACCGACGGCATATTCCGCCACATCACCGGGACCCTGGCGGAGAATCCGGCCGCGCAGATAGGCAAGGGGGACGTCATCGCCCCGGGAGTCAGCAAGGAGCTCGACGAACTCAGGGAAATATCCCGAGGCGGCAAGGAATACCTGCTCCAGATGCAGCAGCGGGAAATCGAACGCACCGGCATCAACACGCTCAAGATAAGCTACAACAATGTCTTCGGCTACTATATAGAAGTGCGCAACAGTTCCCGCGACAAGGTCCCTCCCGAGTGGATACGCAAGCAGACCCTCGTGAACGCCGAGCGCTACATCACCCCCGAGCTCAAGGAATATGAGGAGAGGATACTGGGAGCGGAAGCTACGATCTACGAGACCGAAAGCCGGCTCTACGGGGAGCTGATACGCGATGTGCAGCAGGCGATACGCGACATCCAGGAGAACTGCAGCATCATAGCCCGGCTCGACGTGCTGCAGGGCTTCGCGCAGCAGGCCGCCGACAGGAACTACTGCCGGCCCGTGATGGACAAGTCCTCAACCCTTGAAATCAAGGCCGGAAGGCATCCGGTAATAGAAACTCTCATGGCGCCCGGGGAGGAATACGTGCCCAACGACATCAGCATGGACAGCAGAGGCGACCAGATAATCATACTCACCGGCCCCAACATGGCCGGAAAGTCGGCCCTGCTGCGTCAGACCGCGCTGATAGTGCTGATGGCCCAGTGCGGCTCCTTCGTGCCCGCGGCAAGCGCCCGCATCGGCTGGTTCGACAAGATATTCACCCGCGTGGGCGCCACCGACAACATATCGCGCGGCGAGTCCACCTTCATGGTCGAGATGCTGGAGACTTCGATGATCATGCACAACCTGTCGGCACGCTCGCTCGTGCTGCTCGACGAGATAGGCCGCGGGACCTCAACCTACGACGGCATGTCGATCGCCCGCGCCCTGGTGGAATACATCCACACCAACGGCAAGGGGGCCAAAACGCTGTTCGCCACCCACTACCACGAGCTCAACGACCTCGAGAAGCAGTACCCGCGAGTGAAGAACTACCACATCGCCGTGAAGGAGGAGGGGAAGGACGTCATCTTCCTGCGCAAGATGGAACCGGGCGGAGTGGCCCACAGCTTCGGCATCCATGTGGCCAGGCTCGCCGGAATGCCCCGCGAGGTGATAGAATCGGCCGAACGCACGCTGCGCGAACTGGAGTTGCGCGAGAAGCACATGGGCGGCATGTCAGTCGACGAGGACGGCGGCCTCCAGCTTTCGCTGTTCCAGCTCGACGATCCCACGCTCTCGTCCATACGCCGCGAACTCGAATCCGCCGACCTCAACAACATGACCCCTCTCCAGGCCTTCGACCTGCTCCGAAAGATGAAGCAGGAGGTGGGGCTGTAGTTCAATGCCTCATTTGGCAATTCGGCGGGATTTCATTCGGCCGTTCGGCTATAGACGACGAACTCGAAGCGTATGCCGCTTTTTGGGTCGGTGAAGGTTTCAGAGCAGGATTCCTCCCGCCACAGAGCGGAATCTACAGCCGGAAAGAAAGCGTCGGCGTCCCCGACATCAGTGTGGACACGGGTGATATATAGTCTGTCGGCGCTGTCGATCAATTGGGCATAGACCCTGGCGCCTCCTATTATGAAACAGCGCTCCTCCGTCGGGACTTCCCCGCCAGGACCGGCACTCCTCATTTCCGCCAGCGCCTTCTCCGCCTCGCGGAACGCCTCCTCGACCGACCTCACGCAGACCACCCCCTCCGGAAACTCGCTCCGGCTGCGGCTCAGGACGATGTTCAGACGCCCGGGCAGAGGACGCCCCAGCGACTCGAAGGTCGTCCGGCCCATGATCACGGGACAGCCCATGGTCACGCGCCTGAAATACCTGAGATCCTCGCTGATATGCCAAGGCATCGCTCCGCGCACTCCGATTGCCCGGTCATCCGCCACCGCGGCTATCATGCATTTTTCCATAATTCAATCTTTTGATGAAGCTCCTGCCGCCGCCTCTCAAACGGCGACAGGAGCCTTTATGGCAGGCCAGGGGTCATAGCCTTCGAGCGTGAAGTCTTCGTACCTGAAATCGAACACGCTCTTCACCTCCGGATTCAGCACCATCCTCGGCAGCGGCCGCGGCTCGCGCGAAAGCTGCTCGCGCACCTGGTCGAAATGATTCAGATAGATATGCGTATCCCCCGTCGTGTGAATGAACTCTCCGGGCTGCAGTCCGCTGGTCTGCGCGATCATCATGGTCAGCAGCGCATATGAGGCGATGTTGAACGGCACTCCGAGGAAGGTGTCAGCGCTCCGCTGATAAAGCTGGCACGAAAGCCTGCCTTCAGCCACATAGAACTGGAACAGACAATGGCAAGGAGGCAGGGCCATCCTGTCGATCTCCCCGGGATTCCAGGCCGTGACTATCATGCGCCGGGAATCCGGGTGGTTCCGGATCAGCTCCGTCACCTCGGAGAGCTGGTCTATCGTGCGGCCGTCCGGTGCCGGCCAGCTGCGCCACTGGTGACCGTAGACAGGACCGAGATCTCCGTTCTCATCGGCCCATTCGTCCCAGATCGTGACCTTGTGGTCCTGAAGCCAGCGCACGTTGGTGCTGCCGCTGATGAACCAGAGCAGTTCGTAGATTATCGACTTGAGATGCACTTTCTTGGTGGTCAGCAGAGGGAAGCCCTCGCCGAGGTCGAAGCGCATCTGATGCCCGAATATGCTTTTTGTCCCGACGCCGGTACGATCGGTCCTGACCACACCGTGGTCCATTATTTCCCGGAGCAGATCCAAATATTGCTTCATCTGTCTTCAGCTGCCGGATTCCACTCTACTCCTTGACGCCGAAAGCGAAGATTATCGCCTCGTGGAAGACCTTTCCCGGACGCAGCACCGTGGTCGGATAGCCCGGATGGTTGGGGCTGTCGGGGAAATGCTGGCATTCGAGGGCGACGGCGCAGTAGTCATGGTATATCCTGCCGCGCTTGCCGGTCGGGCAGCCGTCTATCCAGTTGCCCGTGTATACCTGCACGCCGGGCTGGGTGGTATAGACCTTCAATGTCCTGCCGCTGTGGTTCGACCAGAGTTCCGCGGCTTCCTGAAGCTGTCCGCGCATGTACCCGTCGATCTTCCAGCAGGCGTCATAGCCCTTGCCGTAGTTCAGCGCCGGGAAATCCTTCTTTATGTCGCGGCCGAGAGTCTTGGGCCTGCGGAAATCCATAGGGGTTCCGGCCACCGGCTCGGACTTCCCGACGGGAATCAGAGTGGAATCCGTGGGCAGATATTCCGAAGCGTTGAGTTTCAGGAAATGACGCAGCACGCTTCCTCCTCCGTTGAGGTTGAAGTAGCAGTGGTTGGTCAGGTTCACCACGGTCGGGGCGTCGGTCTTGGCCGAGAAAGTCAGACGGAGTTCGTTGTCCTCGCTCCATTCATAGCGGGCGACCACCACCATGTTGCCGGGATAGCCCATCTCGCCGTCCCTGGACACATATTTGAACTCGACGCCGCCTTTGCGCTTGCGCGACTCCCACACCTGATTCTGGAAGCCTTCGGGTCCGCCGTGCAGATGGTTGGGACCGTTGTTTACAGGAAGAGTATATTCCTTGCCGTCGAGAGTGAACTTGCCCGCGGCTATGCGGTTGGCGTAGCGTCCGGGACACTTGCCCGCGCAGGGGCCGTCGCCGAAATAGCTTTCGGGCTTGCCGTAGCCGAGCACCACGTCGGCCAGCCTGCCGTTCCTGTCGGGAACATTGACAGAAACAATAGCCGCTCCGATGCTGCACAGGGTCACGGAAGCTCCGCCGGAATTGGTCATCGTGTACTTGTAGACGGGTTTGCCGTCAGGGGTCCTGCCCCAAAGTTTTCTTCTGGTTGCCATAGTGTCAATAATTATTGTAATCAGTAATGTCGTCAAGGAAACGCAGCACCCGCTCAAGCGGGGCGTCCCTGTAGATCACGCGCTTCCCGCGGTCGAGAAGGTAGAGCGAGGGTATCGCCCTCACGAAATACAGCCTGTCGCTGTTTATGACCTGGGCGTAGTCGTAGGCGTTGATCCAGTTGTCGGGATATATAGGAGCGTAGGCCTTCCATTTGTCGACCTCCCCGTCGATGTAGATATTGACGATCGCAAGAGTTCCGTCGGCAATCAGCGCGTCGATATATGGCCTGGACTCTATTTCGTCGATTATGTCGCGGCAGTAGTTGCATCCGGGGTTGCTGAAGAACAGCATCGTGTATTCGGCGTCGACGGCATAGAGCGTTGAGGCGCGGCCTCCGATATCCCTGAAACCGAAGTCCGGCACCTTGCTGCCGCAGGGATTCATGCGGCACATCCTGAGCTCGAACTCATAGCCGGCGCGCCTCGCGTCATCGGTGAAACGCGACTTCGCCATGCCTTCGACGAAAGGCAGATAATAGTCCTCGCTCCTGACCGGAGAATTGGGATCGTAGAGATACTTCGACACGAGCTCGGTCATGCGCAGATAGACGAGCGATGAGGTGTCGGCCGCCTGCTTCTGCTCTATCATGTCGAAAAGCCGTCGCACGTCAGCCTGCGCCTTGTCCATGGGCTGCCCCTCCAGAAGAAGGATGAAGGTGGATATGTTCTGTTCGACCTCGGCGTCAGCGACCCCGAGCACATGGGCGGAGTCGGTGGGCCACTCCCCCTCGAAGAAACCGTCCCAGTAATGGCCGGTCAGATACTCCTGCCTCTCCAGCATGTCCGTGATCATGCCCGGAGCTTCCGGGAGGGGAAACGGCCGGATCCGGACCTCCCGGGAGGAGTTCCGGTCTGCGCAGGAGACGAGCAGCAGGACACAGCACAAAGCTGGAAGAAGTCTGGTTTTCATACGAATCGCACTGACTTGTAAAGTTAGCCAAAAATGGTAATTTTGAGAAAATTTTCATCCGAATGAAGGCCAAACTGCTGATTTCCGTATGTTCGGCGCTGCTGGCGGGCCTCCCGGCGGCGGCCCAGTTCTACTCCCTCGGCAGCGAGCCGTCATCGGTGAAATGGAACTACATCGAGACTCCCACATACAGGGTCATCTACCCCGTGGGGCTGGATTCCCTCGCCGGAGTCTATGCTCTGAAACTGGAGCAGGCGGCCGACATGGTCGCAGGCACCGCGGGTTTCCGGCCCAACGAGAGCTACCGGAAGCGCATGCCCGTGGTTCTCCACGCCTACGCCGCATATTCCAACGGAATGGTCGGCTGGACGCCGCGCAGGATGGAGCTGATGACCATGCCGGACCCGTTCTATCCCGAGTCTACGCCCTGGGAGACCCAGCTGACCGTACATGAATCCCGCCATGCCGCCCAGATGCAGTATTCGGCCGCACGCCCGTTCAGAGGCTGGCGTATAGTCACCGGAGAGCTCGCGGCCGGCGCCCTCGCGGCAGTCTACTGCGGCCCCGCGTTACTCGAAGGAGACGCAGTGGTCGCCGAAACCGCGCTGACACATGCAGGACGCGGCCGGACCGCCGACTTCCTCGAATATTACCGCGTGAGCTTCGCGGCCGGGGACTTCCGCAACTACTGGCAGTGGCGCTACGGCTCGCAGCGGCACTACACGCCCGACTACTACCGCGCCGGATACATCACCGCCGCCGGCGTACGCACGCTCTACGACTCCCACGACTTCACCGCAAGATATTTCGGCCGCATCAGGGAACACGGCGGAGTGGCGGTCAACAATTTCAGCAAGACCATACGCGATGTCTCCGGAAAGAAGCTGCGCGAGGCGTTCACCGAAATCAGCGACAGCCTTGCGGCCTTCTGGGCGGAGGACGAGCTGCGGCGGGCCCCGTTCATGGAAAGCCGGAGGCTCACGAAGCCTGACAGGCGCTACACCGAGCTCAACGGCCTCGCATCCGACGGCAGGCGGATATTCGCCATACGCAGCGGACTGACCATTCCTCACCAGCTGGTGAGCATAGACGGGGACGGAGAGATTGAAATTCTTGGAAACATCGGAGAGAGCAGCACCGGACCGGAATACAGCGCCGTCACCGGAATGCTCTACTGGAGCGAATACCGACCCGACCCGCGCTGGGAGATGCGCTCGTATTCCGACATCCGCTGCCGCGATGCCTCCGGGAGACGGCGCACCCTGACTCACGGCAGGCGCTATTTCCATCCGGCGGCAGCGGCAGACGAGGCGGTGCTCGCGGTGAGCGAATATCCAGTGGAAGGCGGCAGCGCTACCGTGGTGCTGGACGCCATCGACGGCAGCCGCGTCAAGGTTTTCAGAGCGCCGGACGGCATGCAGGTGATAGAGCCCTTCTGGAGCGGCGGCGAACTTTACACCACGGCGCTCACGGACGGAGGCTACGGCATCTACCGGGTTGCCGGCTTCAGCTGCGTGCTCGGGCCGCAGCATGTAAAGATAAAGCAGCCGTGGGCGCATGACGGTAGGATCCTTTTCACCGCCGACCTCGGAGGAGTCAACGAGCTGTACGAGCTCAACCCCGCCGACGGCAGCGTCTTCCAGTTGAGCTCCACACGCTTCGGAGCCGCCGACTTCATTCCGGACGCCTCCGGAGACACCTTGCATTACACCTCGCTGCTGCCGGAGGGCCGCATAATCTGCAGCACGCCCGCAGACGCGCTGATACGGCGCCCCGCGGATTTCAAGCGGCTGCCGGAATATCCTTTCGCCGAGGAACTTGCAGCCGGCGAAGCTCTGAAGCTCGAAGACATCGGGACCGGACAACAGGAAGCAGCAGGAACAGCCGCCGGCATTTCGACGCCGCGGAGATATTCCAGGCTCGCCCATCTGTTCCGCTTCCACTCATGGATTCCGCTATATGTGGACTACGACGCCGTGAGCAGCCTCAGCCTGTCGTCCGTATCCAGCGCCGCCGCTCTCGGCGCGACCGCATTCTTCCAGAACGACCTCGGAAATTTCCATGGTTCTGCCGCCTACAAGGCCGGATACGGCAGCCACTCGGGATGGAGGCACAGCGGCCACCTGAACCTGCGCTGGTCCGGATGGTATCCGGTAATCGAGGCGCAGCTGCATTTCAACGACAGAGCCGCGCTGGGATACAGGGAAGTCACGGACGAGAACGGCAATGCAGGCCTGGGCTATGGCTACAGCGGGCTTCCTCTGCTGAATGCAAATCTGAATGTCTATGTGCCGCTGGGCTTCTCACGGGGCGGATGGCACAGCGGGCTCATCCCGGAAATCAGCGTCTCAGCCACCAACGACCATTATTACATCTCCGACGGCGCCGTCAGATATATGAGCCGGGCTGTCGCACGAGTGCGCGGCTACATCATGGAATCCACGCCGGCATCCCGGATATGGCCGCGCTGGGGCATAGGCGCCGAAGCCGGAGTCAACGGCCGGCCGGAAATGCTTTCGGTCTTCTGCCCCAATTTCTATTCCTATATCTACGGCTATATTCCCGGGGCCTGGCAGACTCACGGAATCAGGTTCACGGCGATGTATGAGCGGCGCTTCGACACAGGCCCCTATTGCGAGGCCTGCATAGTCACCGCGCCCCGCGGATTCGACACCGCCTCCAGCACCCTGCTCTCCGCATTCCCGGACAAGATGAAGCTGACCGCGGACTATGCGATGCCCGTGCTGCCCGTGGACTGGGCGGGGCTGGGACCGGTGGCGTATGTGAAGAATTTCGAGCTGACCCTGCACGGAGACCTGAGTCTCGCCGGAGACTGGCTGCCGGCCGCGGAGGATTCCAACGGCGGTGCCGCCGGCACAGGCGTCGCTTCAGCTTCCCGCAGAATCCCCACCGCCAGCCTCTACAGCGTCGGGGCCGACTTCAGCGTCCGCCTCGGCAACCTGCTATGGCTGCCCTACGACACCCGGATAGGATTCTCCTGGAACTACAAGGGCGGCAGCCTGTTCGACACGCTCGTTTCCTCAGGCTACGAAAGTTCGCGTCACAGCGTGAGCCTGATATTCAGCGTGGACCTGTAAGGAAACGGCCGTGATGCAGCCACAAGAATGCGAAATCGTAGCAAATTACTGAATTTTTGTATATTTGCCAAGTTTAAAACCGTAAACCCATACATCGGAAAAGATGGAGAAAAAGAAAAATTCCTGGGCCCAGCTCTGGAGGACAGAAGACTGGCTTGCCGTATGGATCGGCTTCATCATCATCGCTCTAGGCTGCATCTCCGTGCTGACCGGAGCCTTTGATTTCTCAGCGTTCAACTTCAAGACCTGGGGTTGGGGTGAAGCCGCAGCGACCAATGTAACCCCTCTCGGAGTGCAGATGAGCTCCCCCGCATTCTGGACAAAGCTGCTGCTGACATTCGCAGTGCTCGGAATACTCTTCACCGCCGGCGCCAAGCTGCTCGGGGAAAAAGCGAAAAAATATTTCCCCGCGTTCATAGGCGTATTCGTGCTCGGCGTCATCGTAAGGCTCATCAGCGCCGAATTCACGCTCAACCGCTATCTGGAATGGGCTTTCTGGGCGCTTATAGTCGGACTTCTGGTATCCAACACCGTCGGAGTCCCCAAATGGCTCAAACCGGCCGTAAAGACTGAATTCTACATCAAGACGGGTCTCGTGGTGATGGGCTTCTCCGTACTCTTCTCGAACATCGCGAAGTTCGGCCTCTACGGACTCGGAATCTCATGGATAGTCTGCCCCCTGTGCATAATCTTCATGTGGTGGTTCGGCACCAAGGTGCTCAAGATCAAGAACAAGCCGCTCGTGATCACGCTTGCGTCCGCGACCAGCGTCTGCGGAACATCGGCCGCCATCGCTACGGGAGCGGCCGCGAACTGCAAGAAGACCGACCTCACCGTCGCAGTGTCCATTTCGATCATCTTCACGGTGATAATGATGGTTGCGATGCCGCCCATCATCGAGGCCGTGGGCATGTCGCCCATCATGGGAGGCGCGCTGATCGGCGGGACCGTGGACAGCACGGGAGCGGTGGTGGTCGCCGGCACCGCCCTCGGAGAGGAGGCCCAGACGGCCGCTGTGCTCGTGAAGTCCATCCAGAACATACTCATCGGCTTCGTGGCCTTCTTCGTGTCGCTGTTCTTCGCCACCCGCGTGGAGCCTTCCGAGGCCGGAGCTGTCGAGAAAGTCGGTGCGATCGAAATCTGGAGACGCTTCCCCAAGTTCATCCTCGGATTCTTCGCCGCCTCGCTGATAGCCTCCTTCCTCATACAGCCGGTGTTCGGCGGAGATCAGGTTTCAGCCATCAACAAGGTGCTCGACCAGTACAAGAACTGGGCTTTCGTCCTGGCGTTCGTGAGCATAGGGCTCGACACCAACTTCAAGGAAATCATCAGCCAACTCCACGGCGGTAAGGTCGTGTGGCTGTACATCGTGGGTCAGCTGTTCAACATAGTGCTCACCATGGCGATGGTATGGCTGCTGCTGTCGGGCGTCATATTCCCCATCCCCACCCTTGACTAGGAACAGGAAACATATCTCCGGCTGGGCCCTGTCGAGCATCATAGTCTGCGCGATAAGCCTGATGGCCGTGATATACATCATGGCGAACGGTCTCGGACTCCGGAAGGACCTGGATTTCGGGGCCGGAGCCTATTATTACGCCGACATCCCTGACTTCGAGAAATATCTGGCCTGGGATGCGTTCGAAACCACGCTCCCCTATCTGCTGTATCTCGCGATTTTTCTGATATGGGGATTCTGCGTCTACAAGATATGGGTATGGGTGGACAAAAGGAAAAAGTAGTCTGCAGCAGCTGCGGCAGGCCTGATGAGATAGAGTTCCGCAACAGCGTAGACGTATCCGCTTCCCCGGAGCTCAAGGAGAAGGTGAAGAGCGGAGAGCTGTTCGTCTGGACCTGTCCGGAATGCGGAAACGCGAACCTGCTGAACCTCCCCTTCCTCTACCATGATCCTGCCGAAAGGCTGATGCTGCTGCTCACTTCCGCTCCCGTGCGTTCGGAAGAGCTTCCGGAAGGGTACACGGGACGCATAGTCAGGAGCATCGGGGAGCTCATCGAAAAGATCAACATCTTCGACTCGGGTCTCGACGACGTGGTCATCGAGATGTGCAAGTACGTGACGCGGCATGAACTCGGAAAGGACGTGAGGCTGAAGTTCTTCAGGCTCGGCGGCGCCGATTCCGAAATGACCTTCACCTATCCCGAGAGCGGCCAGATGCAGATGGTGGCCACCGGGTTCAATGTCTACGAAGACTGCGCGGGCATAGTGAACCGCAACCCGGACATGAAAAAAGCAGCCCGGGGACTCGTTGCAGTCGACCCGGACTGGATATCAAGATTCTTCGCATAGTCCGCGACCCTTCAGGACCGCGGACGGACGACATGCTATAGCTTGCGCGCTCCGTCTGAAATCACGACGTCATAAACCTTTGGCTCGTGGCCGAACCTGGCTGCGAACTGCTCCTTGGCGGCCTTCACGAAAGGCTCATAGAGCTCGTTCTTCACGAGATTGATGGTGCAGCCTCCGAAACCGCCGCCCATCACGCGGGAGCCTGTCACGTCCATCTTGCGGGCCAGCCTGTTGAGGAAATCAAGCTCCTCGCAGCTCACCTCATAGAGACGGCTGAGCCCGAAATGGGTCTGGTACATCATCTCTCCAACGGTCTCGTAGTCTCCCCTCTCAAGGGCGTCGCAGACATCGAGAACCCTCTGCACCTCGCCTATGACATATTCGGCGCGAAGGAAGTCCTCCTCGGGAATCTCCGCCCTGACCTCCTCAAGCCAGAGTCTCTTCGCATCGCTCAGGAACTCCACCTCGGGATGTCTCTTGCGAATCGCGGCAGCGGCGTTCTCGCAGGACCTGCGCCTGTCGTTATATGCCGAAGAGGCAAGCTCGTGCTTCACGCATGAATCCAGCAGGACGAGCTTGTAGCCCTTGGGATCGAAAGGATAGTATTTATGCTCCAGCGTCTTGCAGTTGAGTAGCATCAGGCTGCCCTTCTTTCCGAAGCATGAGGCGAACTGGTCCATGATGCCGCAGTTCACGCCGCAGTAGTTGTGCTCGGTCGACTGGCCTATGCGGGCGAGTTCGAACTTGTCGATGTTGTTGCCCATGAGGTCGTTGATCGCAAAGGCGAAGCAACTCTCGAGAGCCGCGGAAGACGACAGACCGGCGCCGAGAGGGACATCACCGGCAAAGACGGCGTCGAAGCCCTCCACCTTTCCGCCGCGCTTGATGGTCTCGCGGCATACTCCGAAGATATACCTCGCCCAGGCCTGTGCGGGCTTGTCCTCCTCGTTGAGGCCGAAACTCGTGCTCTCGTCGTAGTCGGCGGAGTACACCCTGACCTTGTCGAGGCCGTTGAGCCTGATTTCGGCGGTTATACCCTTGTCGATTGCTCCCGGGAATACATAGCCTCCGTTGTAATCGGTATGCTCGCCTATCAGGTTGATTCGTCCTGAAGCGGCGTAGAGAGTTCCGTCCGAACCATAGAGTTCGGTGAACTTGGAGTGGATTTTGTCGATCATGTTCATGATTATGCGGTTATTTTATGTCATTCCTACAAATCTACCAAATTCCCGCGTCTTCTCAAAAGCCTTCAGAAGCTAATTTTCAAAATCACAGGAAGATGGTCGCTGACGCCGCCTTCATAGCGCGGGCCTACGAAGCAGCGCCTCGGTTTCATCCCTCCGAAAGCCTTGTCAGGCATCATCAGCATCGGGTCGGAGAACACGCTTTCCTGCACATTGAAGTCGCCGAAGCTGAAGAAGCCGTCGATCTTCTCCCAGTTTCCGTTATATTTCAGCGTCTCCATCCCTTCCGAGGCCCACAGTTCATCGTTGAAGTCCCCTACCGCCAGAATCCTTCTGACGCCGGTGGAACGCAGGGAATCGACAATTTCATGCATCCTGCGCATCGCCGCGTCGCGCCTGTCGGACTTGCCTCCTATCTTCGACGGATGGTGGTTCACGAGAACCGCAAGGCTGTCGAACTCCGCAAGCAGAATGTCCCGCGTCGCCATCACCGCCCCGCTGCTGTCGAATACATGTTTCGGAGAGCTCCTGCTGAGAGCAAGCACCGGCTTCCTGTAGACAAGCCCGCAGTCTATTCCGCGCCGGTCGGGAGATTCGTAGTGCACGATGCCGTAGCCCAGCTTCCGCAACAAGGTCGATGAGACAATGCTCCTGAGCACGAAGGCGTTCTCTATCTCGGCGAAGCCCACTATGTCAGGAAAGCGTCCGTACCGTTCCGAGACCAGCATGAGCGTCTTGGCCACCGCATTGCATTTGGCATGGAAACGCCCGCTTGTCCAGAATTCCGGGGCGGCTTCCGAACGGTAGTCGAAGAAATTCTCCAGATTCCAGAACACGACCAGCAGAGAATCCTGGCCGTATGCCGCCGCTGCCGGGAGAAGCAGGGCGAGAAGTTTCATCATAGTTGGTTTCATGGGCGTGAATATAGCGAATTTTGAGTAAATTTGCCGTCCTTAACACATTCGAAGATGTCACTGAAATGCGGAATAGTAGGATTGCCGAACGTGGGCAAGTCTACGCTCTTCAACTGCATAAGCTCAGGCAAGGCCCAGAGCGCCAATTTCCCTTTCTGTACCATAGAGCCCAATCTCGGCTCGACCAACGTGCCCGACAGAAGGCTTGACACGCTGTCGGAGATATGCAGGCCTCAGCGGACCATCCCGGCCACGGTCGACATAGTGGACATCGCCGGCCTCGTAAAGGGCGCAAGCCACGGGGAGGGCCTCGGGAACCAGTTCCTCGCGAACATACGCGAATGCGACGCGATACTGCATGTCCTGCGCTGCTTCGACGATGAGAACGTCGTGCATGTCGACGGCTCCGTGGACCCGGTGAGGGACAAGGAAGTGGTCGACCTCGAACTTCAGATAAAGGACCTGGAGACTATAGACTCCAGGCTCGCCAAGGCCGAGAAGGCGGGCAAGGCCGGCGACAAGGAAGCCAGGAAGCTCGCCGACCTGCTGGTCCGCTACAAGGCCGCTCTCGAACAGGGGAAGTCCTGCCGTACCGTGCAGCCAGCAAACGAAGAGGAAGCGGCCATCGCAAGAGATCTCTTCCTGCTGACCAACAAGCCCGTGATGTATGTCTGCAATGTCGACGACGCCTCCGCCGCAAGAGGCAACGCCTATGTTGAGGCTGTCCGCAAAGCCGTGGCTGACGAGAACGCCGAAATACTCGTGATTTCCGCAAGGACCGAAGCCGAAATAGCCGAACTCGAGGATTTTGAGGACCGCAAGGCCTTCCTTGAGGAGCTGGGACTGGAGGAATCCGGCGCCGTAAGGCTCATCCAGGGGGCATACCACCTTCTCGGACTTCAGACTTTCTTCACCGCCGGGGCGGACGAATGCAGGGCCTGGACCATCCATGTCGGAGACAAGGCGCCGAAAGCCGCCGGAGTCATACATTCGGACTTCGAAAAGGGCTTCATCCGCGCCGAAGTGATAAAGTATGAGGATTTCGTCAAATACAAGACCGAAGCCGCCGTCCGCGCCGCCGGAAAGATGGGAATCGAAGGAAAGGACTATGTGGTCCAGGACGGCGACATAATGCACTTCCTCTTCAATGTCTGAACCGCCCATGGGATACGAAGCATACGACAGATACGCCGCTCAATACGACGCCTGGTTCATCAAGAACGAAAATGTCCTCTCCACCGAAGCGGCGCTCGTGGCCAGGACCCTCGAGAACGCCGGCAGGGTGCTTTCCATAGGCTGCGGCAGCGGCCTGTTCGAGATGCTGCTCAGGAAACGCTGGGGAATCAGCGTCACCGACGGCGTCGAACCGTCCGAAAGCATGGCGGAAATAGCCCGCAAGCGGGGAATGGACGTGAGGATAGGCACCGCCGAAGATATCGGGGAACATGAGCTGGACGGACAGTACGACACCCTGCTGTTCAACGGCTGCCCCTGCTATATAAATGACCTGCAGAAGGCTTTCGACAACACCTCCCGCTTCCTCACGAAGGGAGGCAGGGCGATAGTCATAGACATCCCCAAGGAGAGTTCCTACGCTCTGCTCTACAATCTGGCCAAGACCATAGGAAGCTGGGACCATCCCATGCTGCAGGGAGCATGCCCTCCCAACCCCTACCCCATCGAATTCGTGGCAATGGCCAACTGGAGGACCACCGCCGAGAAGCTGGAGTGCCTGAAAAGGGCGGGATACTCGGATTTCAGCTTCATGCAGACTCTGACGCGCATGCCGCTCTATTCCGATACCGATGTCGAAGAACCATCGGAAGGCTGCGACAAAGGCAGCTACGTGGCGATAACGGCCTTTCTGAAATAGAAGGAACAATATGATGAAAAAATCCGGCCCTGAGTTCAGAGCCGGATTTTTTCATGTCGCCGCTGCGTGAATCAGAAGAATCTCGCGCGGTTGTCCACTACGCCGTCATAGTCGGACATCACTGAAAGGATGAGCTGCGACATGTATTGTGCCTTCTGCGCCGCAAGATTCCTTGCATCCTCCTCGGTGTAGAAGCTGCCGGTCTGTCTGTTGGACACATTCAGCAAATATACGCCTATATTGCCTGCGACAGGGCCGTAGAGCGTTCCTTCCGGAGCGACTGAGGCGGCACCGAGAAGCGCGGGATCCGTTCCTGCCGCGGCAAGCGAAAGAGCCTCGCTGCGGTCAATCTCGACATCAAGCACCTTGGCGGCGTCCTCTATGTTGGAGATGCCCTCGATCTTGCTCTTCACGTCGGCGAGAACCTTGTCCCTGATCTTGTCGGCATAAAGCCTCTGGCTTATGACACTGGACACATCCTCAAGGGGAGCATAGCCTTCCTTGTTGATCTTCTTCACTGTTGCGATGAAGAAGTAATTGTTGTTGACAGTGATGATTTCGGAAGATTTGCCCGCCTTGGCCCCGAACGCCCATCTGGTCACCTCCTTGGCATTGTCTATGGCGCCGTAGCTGGACGTGGCCTCGGTGATGGTCATGGGGTGAGAATATACCTTGGTGGAATCGACAGCCCTTCTGTAGCCTTCATAGGAGCCGTCCGCAAGCGTGGCGAAAGTGTTCGCCTGTGCATAGTACTCGTTGAAAGTGTCCCTTCCGGCGATAGCCGTCTTCTCAAGCAGAGCCACCTGCTTCTTGAGCACGGGCTTTGTCCTTTCCGTAACGAGAACCACATGGGTTCCGTACTGGGTCTCCAGCACGAAGGGACGGCCGACCCTGGCCTCCATGACTGATTCGAAACCGGGTATCATGTAGGTCTGGGTCATCCAGCCTATGCTTCCGAGCTCCCCGTCAGCGGCGCTGGACTGATCGGCCGAATAGGTGGCGGCGAGGTTGGAGAAATTGCCGCCTCTGCTGATCACGCCCGAAAGACTGTCGGCAAGATGCGCGGCGTCGCTCCCCTGAAGGAGGATATGCTTGACGAACACTGAATCCGGCAGCATCCTGCTGTCCATCTCGCGCGCGGCGATGAAGGTGTCTCCGCTCCTCAGGATGGGAGTGATCTCCTCGTCGTCATCGAAAATGAACCTGTTGATGTCCCTGTTCACGGTGTTGAGCTCGCCGTCCTTATACCAGTATTCGGAAAGGGGTTCCTCTGAATTCCTGAGAAGGAAGGCTCTCATGTTGTCGGTAGTCTTGAACTCCTCGTAAGCGGCATCCATGTCGTTGCTGGTCGCAAGCACGTCCTCGTCGGAGGGAACGACTTCGAACACGACATATTCTATCTCACGATTGGCACGCTGCTCGAAGAAATTCTTGTGGCTGTTGTAATAGTCCTTTATTTCGTTCTGGCTTACGGTGACGGTGCTGTCCCTTCCGACGGGATACATCATGAGGCAGTAATCCACATCGGCGGTCGTGTTGTTGAAAGCCAGGTCGTCAGCCAGCTGGAGAGCATTCTCGTAGTTGCCCGCGCTGAACAGGGCGTTGTATTTCAGATAGTACTGCTGGGTGTTGATGCTGTTCTGGAGATAGTTCCAGTAAGTGCGGAGCCTTCCGGTCTGGTCCTGGTTCACGTTTGCGATGAACGAGTTGAGAGCGTCAAGCGAGAAATTGCCGGACTCGTCCATGAACACCGGATTCTGGGCCATTACAGGAGAAAGTGTCTCGCCTGAGACGAGGTCAACCAGCTCGGCCTCCCCTACATGGATACCGGCATCCTGCGCATTGCCTACGAACATGTACTTGTCCACAAGCTCCTGCCATGCGGCATTCCTTATCTGCTCCTGCATCTGCTCGCTCTGAGCCGACGAACCTGTCATAAGTTCGTTGATGGTCGTGAATTTGTCTATCTCTGACTGGAACTCGTTGTAGGAAATCCTCTTGCCGTCAATCTTGCCGACATCATATTTTGACGACATGGAATTGAGGGCGGACTCCAGAGTTCCGGGGTCGATGATGAACGAAAGAAGGGCCAGCGCGATTATCACGGAAATCACGATACCGAACTTCACGCGTATTTTCTCAAGTAACGCCATATTATTTTAAAATTTTAAAATTTCGAACAAGGCTGCGAATTTAATTATTTTTTCGGAAAAGGTCCAATAAAATTCACAGAATCAATGATTACCGCCGTAGTGTCCTGAACCGTCACGACATAGCTGTCGAAAGGGTTGTAAAGCCGGGCGTTGCGCATGTGATCGTCCGAGCGCATTCCGTACCCCTGCGTGAATCCGTCCGGGGAATACATCTTCACATAGCAGTCGGTATAGACTTCCCTCTTGGTCTGGTCCCAGTACAAGGTGTCGGTTTCCATCGTTTCCTGTTTGATTACATTGTGCAGGATCACGTCGCCGTAGGCCTCCCACAGCTCGTCACCCTTGTCCGAACTTGACTTGGGCACGGAATGGCGGGCGTTGTCGGCCACTATCACCGACTCAAGCAGACCTTCTTCGGTGTATCCGAACACGGATATTCCCTCGGGAAAAAGATCGAAGCTCTCGTCTTCGGCATCGTAATGTTCCATTACAGGAGCTTCCAGCCTCATCTCCACTCTGCCGTTCTCGGTCTGGACGGCGAACATATTGTCCACTCTCTGCATCGGAGTGCTGGAGAGATCAAGCTTCTCGGCCTCGCCAAGCCCCCTGTCGCAAGAAAGCAGAATACTGGCAATCACGAAGGTGACTGCCAGTATCCCTGAAATATTTCCGAATCTGTTCAAATCCTATTTGGTGGTGCGTACGGTGGTGGTAGCCCTCATTCCGTTGCATATAACGGTGTATGACTGTCCGTCGGTCAGGTCATACATGAAGGCTTCGGCCGCCTCGGGGAAGTATACGCTGTACTGTCCGATATACCTGTCAGCCTCCTCGGCGAGGGAAGGATCGGCCTGCTTGGCCTTGTACATGTAGTCGCATGCAACCCAGTAGGGGGCGCGCTTGGATATCTCGTCGCTTCCGCATACTGATGAACCCCAGATGTTGCCGATGAGGAAGTAGGCCTTGCCCTTGAGTTCGTCCGAAGTCTCGGTGACGATGTTGGCAGCCTCGAACGCGCGGGCGCTCTGTCCGTTCATATAGCAGAACACTGCGAGTTCATATTCCCACTCGGCATCGGTTGCCGCGTCCGAATCCTCGGCCGCAATGGCGGTCTCCATATAGCGGATTGCGTCTTCGACATTTCCCCTGTTGCCGTGAAGCTTGAAGAGGTAGTAAGCTGAATTGGCGGAAGGGTCGAGGTTGTTCATGGTCGTTACCGCGTTCAGGTAGAGGTCGTTGTCGGTGCAGCCTTCGGTGAGTGCCATAGTGGACACGATGCTCGTCGCAAGCTCGAGATTGTTGGGATCAGCCTCGAATCTCGGAGTGAAGAGCTCGATGAGGTTGTCGCAGCTGGCCACCTTGCTGCCGGCGAAGAGACTTCCCATGTCGGTCTTGATGTTCTCGTTCTGCTCCTTGACTGCGTCGTTCTCGGCGGGCATGTTCTCGAGAAGGTCATTGTTCCTCTGATATGTGGCGATTACGGTCTCCGCGTCGAGAGCTCCGGCCTGATAGAGATTGATTGCCGCCTGAAGGTCGAAAAGAAGCAGGTTCGCCCTGGTCTCCTCCTTATTGTTCTCGATGATGCCTTCGAATCCGTCGAACTGCTTCTGGTAATCGTTCTTGACATAGTTGGCGAGATCTATACCCTTGTTGTTGAGAGCCGTGATGGCATATTTGGGATAGTACTGCGCCCTGGTGTCGTGGAGAGTAAGAAGGGTGTCCACGAGAGCGTCCCTGTAGACGGGGTTGTTCTGGTTCTTTACGATGAGCTTGCGCACGAGAGCCGCTCCTTCGATGAGCATGTTCTGGCTTGCGGTGGCGGGGCAGAGTTCATAGGCCTTCCTCCAGTTGGGCGTCGCCTCGTCATACGCCTTCTGCTTATAGTACTCCTTGTAGTAAGAAAGGTATTTGATGCATTCTGCGCTGTCAGGACCCCACTTTCCCTGTGCGAATACATCCGAGCTGCCGATCAGGACTGCGGCAAGTGTTACAATTGCTAAGGTTACTTTTCTCATATCGTTAAAAATGGTTATTGATTATTCGTACTGTGGTTTCTGGAACCAGATGTCAAATATATTAATTCCTATTGAAAAATTAATATATCTTTCTCTGGTGAGGTTTCCCGTAAGCGAGGCTCTCTGACCGAGTTCCATACCCACCGTCAGTCCGTTGTACATCCGGAAGACGGGGAACGTGGCTCCGAGAGTAAGCCCCATGGAAGCTATTTGATGCCCGCTCAAGGCATAATGCTCGCGCCTGTAGTAGGCTCCTGCCCTGTAGGCGACCCTGTTCATGTAGTACCGGATGTCGCTGATGTTGGGCACATATTCGAATCCCAGCCTGAAGGCTTCGGAAGTCGTGGTGCTGAATGGAATGGACGAAAGATTGTAGCCGCTTATGTTCTCAAGTCCCGAATTTCTCCAGTCGGATCTCGTGTAGTTGAACTCGACCATCCATCTGTTGGTTTTCTTCAGGGATATACCCACTCCTATCTCACCGGCAAGCCTTGCATGACGAGTCACGCCCATGGTGTCTATGCGGTAGGACAAGGTGTCCGTCGTGGCCGAACCTACGGAAAATTTTCCTTGTTCATAATATCCCTTCAGTTCCGCGCCGGTGGAATAAGTCGCACCTATTCCGAGTTCGATTTCATTGCCGAGCGGCTGCTGGTACTGGAGTCCGAACTTTCCGCCTATTCCGTTGAGCTGGAGGATGTCGTTATTGGATATCGAACTATAGGAGGCGTCGGCGAAAGTGGTCGAATAATTCTTGCTGAGATTTCCGAAATAATAGTCGAACTCCGCTCCTATCGAAATGCGCTTCAGGAAAGTGACTCCGGCCGCGGCGAACAGCTTGTACATGCTGCCTATGCCCGACGCCGAATAGGATACGTTCCCCGCATCGCCTACTACTGCGGGATCCGTGTATCTGTCGCTGAACTGGAAGCCCATGTCGCTGTAGGGAACTATGCCCAGCATCATCGCCGAAACCCGCTGGATAGGGAAGGATATCACGATATCGTTGACGTTCACGACATTGTTAGCGGAGATGTTGTCGCCCTGACGGAATATCTTGTTGTTGACATTCATCGAGAAGCTGGCCATGAAGGCTAGCGAATCCCTGGCCGTCACCGCGGCGGGGTTGAGTATGTTGAGATACCTGTTGTTCCTTCCGGCGATTCCCACCCCGCCCATGGACTTGTTGTATGCGGAACCCTGTACGGCCATGTCCCCGACTCCGAAAATGGAATAGGGGGAATAGCCTCCGTAAGCCTCCTGCGCTCCGGCGAAGGAAAAACTGCAGAACAGAGCCGCTATGACTACAAGCAGTCTACTCGATATTCTTCTTGACATAATCGTCCGTTATCAGGGCAAGGCCCATCAATTCAAGATTACAAACCACAAAGATGGAGTTTTTCATCTTCCTGGCAAAATAAATGGCGTCACCTCCGGTAAATATCACTATATTTTCCGGCCTTTGACGAATGTAGCCCTCTGTTTCAAACATTATGCCCAAAACAACGCCGCTTTCTATCGAAGAGACTACGGAATTGCCTTCGGGCAGAACGGCGTCCGGGGTATCCACGAGAGGCAGAGCCTTGGAGTACCTGTTGAGCGCCTTGAAGCGCGTGCGGCAGCCCGGCGAGACATTGCCTCCCATATACCTTCCGCCTGCGTTCAGGAAGTCCACGGTCAGAGTCGTGCCGAAATCGAATACTGTGCAGGGCTTGTCCTTAAACAGAAACCTGGCCGCAATAAGCCCGGCGGCCCTGTCGTATGAAAGATATTCCGGGAAATCATATTTGAGCAGGTAGTTCGTGTGAGCCTTGTCAAGAATTATGAGATGGCTGCACTCTTTCCTCAGCGCGGATTCCACCTGCTCCGTAATTTCATATACCGACGCTATCGTAAGGACCTCAGGCTTCTCCTTCTCGGTGATGGAAAGCAGATAGTCAAGCATCTTCTCGCCCTGATAGCGGAAGGTCTTGCCCAAAGTCATTCCGTCTGTCCAAGCCGCCTTCAGGGCAGTGTTTCCAGTCAAAACAAGAAGATTTGCCATCGGTCGAAAAGTTACGAACCTACAAAGTTAAAAATTATTTAGTTTACTCAATATTCCATAGGCGTCCTTGAGCGAACGTACGTTCCTGCTCAATATCTTCAGCTTGTTTTCATTCTGCTTGAGCTCTATTCTTCCTGAATCCGCCGCTATTCTCTCCATGACCGAGTCGAAAGTCTTCGACTTGTAATAGGGAGACATGGGATTCGAGACGAAGAACGCTATCAGCAGTCCGTTCTTGATTATGATTTTTTCGAAACCTATGGACGCGCCCGCGTTGCGTATCTTCACCACATAGAACAAGTTTTCGAGCTCTTCGGGGAAAGGGCCGAAACGGTCGGCAAGACGCTTGGCATAATTGTCCGTCTCCTTGTCGGAATTCATGGAGTCAATAGCCCGGTATATCCTTATCTTCTCCGCCGTGATGTCTATGTAGTCATCGGGGATGAGAGCCGGCTGATCGGTTTCGACGGTGCATTCGGAAACATATTTTCCTCTGTCGCTTCTCGTGGTGACGCCAGTTTCCACCCCGAGTTCCTCCATGGCTTCGGAAAGTATCTTCTGATATGTCTCGAAGCCCATTTCGGTGATGAAACCGCTCTGCTCCGCACCCAGAAGATTTCCGGCCCCGCGGATGTCAAGGTCCTGCATCGCTATGTTGAAACCGCTGCCGAGGTCCGAAAATTCCTCTATGGCCTTCAGTCTCCTTCTCGCCTCGTCGGTTATGCTCGCAAGGGGAGGGACGATGAGATAGCAGAACGCCTTCCTGTTAGATCTCCCGACTCTTCCGCGCAGCTGGTGCAGATCGCTGAGACCGAAATTCTGCGCCTGGTTTATTATTATCGTATTGGCGTTAGGTATGTCAAGCCCGTTCTCTATTATGGTAGTGCAGAGCATCATGTCGTAGTCCCCGCGCATGAAGTCGAGCATTATGTTCTCAAGCCTGCGGGACTCCATCTGCCCGTGGGCGACGCATATCTTCATGTCCGGAACGAGCCTGTGCAATATCTCGTATATGGAATCGAGCTCCTCGACCTTGTTGTGAAGGAAGAACAGCTGACCTCCGCGGTTGAGCTCGTAGTTGATTATGCTCTTTATCTCCTTCTCGTCGAAAAGGATTATTTCGGTCTGCACCGGAATCCTGTTGGGCGGGGGAGTGTTGATTATGCTCAGGTCGCGCGCCCCGAGAAGGGAGAACTGCAAGGTTCTGGGAATGGGGGTGGCTGTAAGGGTAAGAGTGTCGACCGAGGCCTTCATCTCCCTGAGCTTCTCCTTGGCGGATACTCCGAATTTCTGTTCCTCGTCGATTATGAGCAGGCCGAGATCCTTGAACTCGAAATCTTTTCCGATAATCTTGTGAGTGCCTATCAGCACGTCTATTTCACCGTTTTTCAGCCGCTCCTTTATCCGGCTCGTCTCCTTCGCAGTGCGCAGGCGGCTCACATAGTCGATGTTGCACGGCAGGTTCTGGAGTCTCTGACGGAACGTATTATAGTGCTGCAGGGCAAGTATGGTGGTAGGAACCAGAACCGCCACCTGCTTGCTGTCCGCGACGGCCTTGAAAGCGGCTCTCACGGCTATTTCGGTCTTTCCGAAACCCACGTCCCCGCAGACCAGCCTGTCCATGGGGCAGTCGTCCTCCATGTCTCTCTTGACGGATATGGTCGCGCTCTCCTGATCGGGAGTGTCTTCATACATGAACGAAGATTCAAGCTCCTCCTGCAGGAACGTATCGGCCGAAAAAGCATAGCCTTTCGAAGCCTTGCGCTTGGCATAAAGCTGTATCAGTTCCTTCGCTATGTCCTTTACCTTTGACTTGGCGCTGCTCTTGAGGTTGCTCCACGTCCTGGAGCCGAGCTTGTTGATGCGCGGAGGTTCTCCGTCCCTGGAGCGGAAGCGGGATATCTTGTTGAGCGCATGCACGGATACGAAGACCACATCCCCGTCCTTATAGGTGATCTTCACGACCTCGTGCATCCTGCCTTTGTCGTCGCGCATTCTCACGAGACCTCCGAATATGCCGACTCCATGGTCGATATGCACCACATAGTCCCCTATGTTGAAGGAGTTAAGGTCGTTTATTGTGAGCTGTTCGCTTTTCTCCACCGAACGCCTGATGCTGACTCTCTGGAATCTGTCGAATATTTCATGGTCGGAATAGCAGCATACCTTGTCTTCCGAATCCACGAAACCCTGATGTATGGTCTTTCCGGCGACGAATTCAGGTATGAGTCCGCCGTTCTGCGACAGAATGGACTTTATTCTTTCAAGCTGGGATGCCTTGTCCCCGTATATGAACACCTTGTAGCCGTTTTCCATCCTGTTCCTTATGTCAGCCGCGAGAAGTTCGAAATTCTTGTTGAACGAAGGCTGAGGGGAAATCCTGAATTCAATTTCATCCTCCGTCTGCACCGAGAGGGGAGTGTCGATGAAAATCTTCCTGAACCTTTCCGTCCAGCGGAAAAACTCCCTGTCTGCGTACATGTCTGAAGAATCCAGCCATACAACGGAGGATTCGGGAAACAGATTCAGTATTTCCGTCTGCTCTCCTTCCTCCGAAGACAGGTCAGAGACTATCTCCACTTCCTTCTCCTCGGAGACCGACAGCTGGGTGTTGCAGTCGAACACGCTTATCTTCTCAACTTCGTTGCCCCAGAACGATATCCTGTACGGATAGTTCCACGAATATGAGAATATGTCGACTATCGAACCTCTTATGGCATACTGGCCGGGAGACGACACGAAGTCGACCCTTTCGAATCCGTCGGCCGACAGTATCTCTATTATTCTGTCATGGGATATGTCCTCGCCCTTGCGTATCCTGAGCACTGACTTTCTTATGGAATCCGCGGCCGGGACCTTCTCCTCAAGCGCCTCCGGATAGGACACCACGATGCAGAGCTCATCCTTCTTCCATGACATGATACGGCCTATCGCGGCCGTCCTCTGCACGGCAAGCGAAGATTTGTAGTTGCTTCTCTCGACGTTCTTCCCGGATTCGGGAAGGAAGAATATCCTGTCGCCCTCCACCAGATTGTAAAGGTCGGAAGAACAGTATTCGGCAGTCTCCTTGTCAGGAAGCACCACCAGATGCATGCCTTTTTCGGCCGTCCGGCTCAATACGAACCATTTTGCGGACAGAAACAGTCCGCGGCAGTACAAGCTTCCCGACGAGTTTTCAATTTCATCCCTCAGTCTGGCGCAGCTCGCAGAACTTATCAACATTCGAGACCATATTGATGTTGAAACCTTGTTGAAAAGATGTCGAGAACACCCTACTTTCTGTAGAAAAAAATTTTCTCAGTCTTATCAACAACGCAATCTTCAAGGTTTCAACAAGGTTTTCAACTTTAAAAACTATATAAAAACTATTGATTGATAAACACTTGCATGATTTGTCAACATTTCAACAAGTGTATCATAAATAACAACTTATAAAAATAAAAAGAACTATATTTGTAATCTGATTGTCGAAGCGCTTATGACGGACTTCAATCCTCACAATACAAACGAGGGCAAAGATAAGGATTTGGACGGAATAATCCGGCCACGTGAACTCGAAGATTTCACAGGCCAGAGAGAAATCGTGTCCAATCTGAAAATCTATGTGCAGGCGGCGAAGATGAGGGGCGAAGCCTTGGACCATACGCTTTTCCACGGCCCTCCGGGACTGGGAAAGACTACACTGGCCCATATCATAGCCAACGAGATGGGCGTGAACATAAAGATTACCTCGGGACCTGTCCTTGACAGGCCGGGCGACCTGGCCGGTCTGCTCACTTCTCTCGAGACAGGCGACGTGCTGTTCATAGACGAGATACACCGCCTTTCTCCGGAAGTCGAAGAGTATCTTTATTCCGCGATGGAGGATTATGTGATAGACATAATGATAGACAAGGGGCCGGGAGCCCGGTCGGTGCGCATATCACTGAATCCTTTCACGCTTGTCGGGGCGACCACGCGTTCCGGCCTGCTCACGGCTCCGCTCAGGGCGCGCTTCGGAATCAACTGCGCACTTGAATATTATGATGCCGCCGATCTGGTGCGAATAGTGAAGCGCAGCGCCGGAATACTGAAGGTAGACATCGATGACGAAGCGGCCCATGAGATAGCGATGCGAAGCCGCGGAACCCCGCGAATAGCGAATTCCCTCCTGAAGCGTGTGAGGGATTTCGCGCAGGTCAAGGGCGACGGGCGGATAGACCTGGGCATAGCCGGATATGCGCTCGACAGGCTGAAGATTGACACCCGCGGACTCGATTCGATAGACAACAAGATACTGAAGACCATAATAATGACCTTCAAGGGAGGACCCGTGGGAGCCAACACCATAGCGACGGCGATAGGGGAGGACCAGGGGACTTTCGAGGAGGTATATGAACCTTTCCTCATAAAGGAGGGCTTCATCGTAAGGACCCAGCGCGGAAGGATAGCCACCGACCTGTCCTACAGACATCTCGGGCTCGAGCATGCCGAGACTGCATCAGGAGAAGCGACACTATTTTAAAAACAGATAACAATATTACAATGTCTGACAAGTTAATTTCAAAAATCCCGGAAGGACCGCTTGAGCAGAAATGGACCAAGCGCAAGGCTGAAATCCATCTTGTGAGTCCTAACAACAAGAGAAAGCTTGAAATCATTGTAGTGGGTACAGGACTCGGAGGAGCATCCGCAGCTGCATCCCTCGGTGAACTCGGCTACAACGTAAAGATCTTCTGCATCAGCGACTCGCCTCGCCGTGCTCACTCCATTGCAGCCCAGGGAGGTATCAATGCAGCCAAGAACTACCAGAACGACAACGACTCCGTCTACCGTCTGTTCTATGACACCATCAAGGGAGGCGACTACCGCGCCCGCGAGGCGAACGTCTATCGTCTCGCCGAGGTCAGCGCCGCCATCATCGACCAGTGCGTGGCGCAGGGCATTCCCTTCGCGCGCGAATACGGCGGATATCTGGCCAACCGTTCGTTCGGAGGCGTCCAGGTAAGCCGTACTTTCTATGCCCGCGGACAAACCGGGCAGCAGCTCCTTCTCGGCGCATACGCGTCTCTCAACAAGGAGATAGCCAACGGTTCCGTGAAGGCTTATCCGCGTCATGAAATGCTGGACCTCGTTCTCGTCAACGGCCAGGCCAAGGGAATCATCACCCGCAATCTCGTCACCGGACAGCTCGAAAGGTTCGGCGCGCATGCCGTGGTGATTGCTACCGGAGGCTACGGAAACACCTATTTCCTTTCCACCAACGCGATGAACAGCAACGGCTCCGCGGCCCTTCAGTGCTACAAGAAGGGTGCATATTTCGCGAACCCCTGCTTCGCCCAGATCCACCCCACCTGTATTCCCGTACACGGCGACCAGCAGTGCAAGCTCACCCTTATGAGCGAGTCTCTCCGCAATGACGGACGCATCTGGGTGCCCAAGAAGAAGGAGGATGTGGAGAAGCTGCGCAAGCATCAGATAAAGGCTTCCCAGATTCCCGAGGAGGATCGTGACTACTATCTCGAGCGCCGCTATCCCGCATTCGGAAACCTCGTGCCCCGTGACGTGGCTTCGCGTGCGGCCAAGGAGCGCTGCGACGCAGGCTTCGGCGTGAACGAGACAGGAAAGGCCGTGTTCCTCGACTTCGCCGACGCTATCAGCCGTCTCGGACACAAGAGGGTGGCCGAGCGCTATGGCAACCTGTTCGACATGTACGAGAAGATCACCGCCTCATCCCCTTGGGAGGAACCTATGATGATCTATCCCGCAATCCACTATACCATGGGAGGAATCTGGGTGGATTACGACCTCCAGACCACGATTCCCGGACTTTACGCCATCGGTGAGGCCAACTTCTCCGACCACGGAGGAAACCGCCTCGGAGCGTCCGCATTGATGCAGGGTCTGGCCGACGGATATTTCATCCTTCCCGTGACCATAGGCGACTATCTTTCAAAGAAGTTCGCGGAGCCCAAGACAGATGTCAACACCAAGGAGTTCAACGAGGCGGAAAAGGCCGTTCAGGCACGCATCGACAGACTCTTCGCGATCAATGGAACCAAGACCGTGGATTCCATCCACAAGCAGCTCGGACATATCATGTGGGAGTATGTGGGAATGGCCCGCGAGGAGGCAGGTCTGAAGAAGGCAATCAAGGAAATCCAGGCTCTCAAGGAGGATTTCTACAAGAACGTGAAGGTTCCCGGAACCCAGTACGAGTTCAACCAGGAGCTTGAGAAGGCCCTGAGGCTTGAGGACTTCTTCGAGATAGGAGAGCTGATGGCCCGAGACGCCCTGCATCGCGAGGAATCCTGCGGAGGACATTTCCGTGTGGAGAGCCAGACCGAGGAAGGCGAGGCGAAGCGCGATGACGCGCACTTCATGTATGTCGCAGCCTGGGAATACAAGGGAGAAGGCAAGGAGCCCGAGCTTCACAAGGAGCCTCTCAAGTATGAGTTTATAAAGGTTGCCACCAGAAACTACAAAGACTAAGTCCGATGGAATTCAATTTGAAAATATGGCGTCAGAAGAACGCCAAGGCCAAAGGCCGTTTTGAAACCTATCATATTTCCGGAATAGAGGAGGACGCGTCCTTCCTGGAGATGCTCGATATTCTCAACGAGCAGCTGATCCGCAAAGGTTGCGATCCCGTGGCTGTGGACCGCGGATGCGAAAGCAGCGGCCCCGTGTCTTTCGACCATGACTGCCGCGAGGGTATCTGCGGAGCCTGCTCGCTCTACATCGACGGCCGCGCCCATGGTCCCGACGACCATGTGACCACCTGCCAGCTCTTCATGAGGCATTTCAAGGACGGAGCGACCATCACCGTGGAGCCTTGGAGGAGCGCCGCCTTCCCCGTGATCAAGGATCTCGTGGTCGACCGCAGGGCTTTCGACAAGATTCTTCAGGCAGGAGGATTCATTTCGGTGCGCACAGGTTCAGCCCAGGACGCCAACAACATCCTCATACCTCACGACAAGGCTGAGGAGAGCATGGATGCGGCCGCCTGCGTGGGTTGCGGCGCATGTGTTGCGACCTGCAAGAACGGCTCTGCGATGCTCTTCGTGGCCGCCAGGGTAAGTTCCCTCGCCCTGCTTCCCCAGGGCCGTCCCGAGGCCGCAAAGAGGGCGCGTGCGATGGTCGCCAAGATGGACGAGCTCGGCTTCGGCAACTGCACGAACACCCGTGCGTGCGAGTTGGAGTGCCCCAAGGGCATCACCGTGGCCCATATCGCCCGTCTGAACCGCGAATTCCTCAAGGCGAAGTTCTCAGAGTAGTACTTAGTCCTTATATAATTGAAAAAGACCGGTCGTTCAGGCCGGTCTTTTTTATTTATCAGCGATGTTGTATTTATCAGCGACAGGTGTATGCCCGCGCGGGGGCCTTGCCACCCGCGGCAGATAGCGGGTGTCGCCTCGAAGCGCAGCGAAGAGGTGACGGGATGAGCGCTTTGCGCGAAGCCCCCGCGCGGGCATACACCTGTCGCTGGTTTATAGCTGGGCATCGTTATAAGGCGAAAAATGCCTGCTCCTGATATTATTTCCGGCTGCAGTCACGCATTTACCTGACAGGGCAATTGATGAATTTACCAGAGAAAGTTGTTGAAGGGATAGCGGCCGGCATGGATTTCGGCGACCATCTTGTAGAGGTCGTCCTTGAGCTTGTCGATTCCCTTCTTTTCGGTGGCAGAGATGAATATGCAGGGGATGTTCCTTTCCTTCCATTTGCTCTTCACTTCATCCAGGCTGAAATTCTTCTCGGTTCTGGGATTCATCGAGAACTCGTCGTAAGGTTCGGCTTCGTAAGCGTCAATCTTGTTGAAGATTACGTATATGGGTTTGTCTGAAGCCGAAATGTCCTTCAGGGTCTTGTCCACAACCTCCATCTGCTCCTCGTAGTCGGGATGGGAGATGTCCACCACATGCAGCAGGATGTCGGCCTCGCGCACCTCGTCCAGGGTGCTTTTGAAGGCCTCTATGAGCTGTGTAGGCAGTTTTCTGATAAATCCCACCGTGTCGCTCAGCAGGAACGGCACATTGCCCAGGACGACCTTTCTGACAGTGGTGTCGAGAGTGGCGAACAGTTTGTTTTCCGCGAATACGTCTGACTTGGACAGAAGGTTCATGAGGGTGGACTTGCCCACATTGGTATATCCGACCAGCGACAGGCGTACAAGGCTTCCCCTGTTACCTCTCTGAGTGGCCATCTGCCTGTCGATTCTCTTGAGTTCCTCTTTGAGTCTGGATATTCTTTCCCTGACTATGCGGCGGTCCACCTCGATCTGGGTTTCACCCATTCCTCCGCGCGTACCTACGCCGCCGCGTTGCCTTTCGAGATGGGTCCACATGCCTGCGAGGCGGGGGAGCATGTAGTTGTACCTGGCAAGTTCCACCTGGGTCTTGGCATAGGCGGTCTTTGCCCTCTGCGAGAATATTTCCAGAATGAGGCTTGTCCTGTCTATGACGGAAGAGCATTTGATCACCTTTTCTATGTTGCGCTGCTGCATTCCGGTGAGCTCGTCATCGAATATGACATAGTTTATGCTGTTTTCTTCGCAGTATGCGGCTATTTCCTCAAGCTTTCCGCTGCGGATGTAGGTGGCCTTTTCAGGTTTGTCGACTCTCTGCACGAACTTCCTGTCCCCGACGGCGCCGGCAGTTTCTGCAAGAAACTCCAGTTCATCGAGGTATTCCATTATTTTGCGCTCGTCGTCTTCAGGTCTGATTATTCCGACGAACACGGCTCTTTCTTCCCTTTTGTTTTCCATAAATTCTTTTTGTTACGGTTTATCCTGTAAAGCAATGAAGTTTTCCATGAGCTTGTTTTGAATTCTACATCTTTTTGAAAATTTGAAGTCCGTTCAGTCAAAAAAAGGCCATCCGACAGGGACGGCCTTTCTATATATCGAAGATATGTTCTATCTCAGCTGGAATATCACAGGGAAGGTGTATGTTACCTTTACTGCGCGGTCTCTCTGGCGGCCAGGCTCCCATTTGGGTGAGCTTGATACGACTCTGACGGCTTCGGCGTCAAGTGAAGGGTCGACACCGCGGAGCACTCTTACGTTTGCGATGCTTCCGTCAGGCATTACGGTGAATTCAAGCATCACTCGTCCTGACACGCCGTTCTCCTTGGCTATCTCGGGGTATTCGAGGTTCTGTGCAACCCACTTCGAGAACTCGTTCGCGTCACCTCCTCTGAAGGTGGGCCTTACTTCCACGAGCTGGAAAGGAATCGCTTCCTCTTCAACGACCTCCTCTTCAACTTCCTCTACATAGTCCATGATCTCAACTCCGACATTTGCGTCATACTCGAGATTGATGAAGCTGTCTTCAATCTGGATGTCGTCATCGACGATTTCGATCTGGTCTGAAAGAACGGGAATCTTGGGAACTTCCGGGGGCGGAGGCGTTGTCTCCTGCTGGGTGATGGGAATAATCTCCTCTTCGATTATTTCCACTGTGTCGGCCACGAGAGTTGCCTCCTGCTTCTCCTTGCTTGTCCACTCGAAGCCGGCGAGCATTACGCCGAGAGAAACAACGAGTCCGATCTCCACATAGAGCAGCCTTCTGTTGTTGAGATCGGCTTTAGGTGATTTTTTGACTTCCATATTGGTTATTTTATTATATTCTTCCGAGTTCCAAAGATAGAAATATTTAATATCAAATCCAATATTTTAGTAGATTTGTCAAAATTTTATAGATGGTAGCCTATTATAATCAGGAAATTGATTTTCGATTCAGGGGAAAGAAAGCCCACAGTGCTTGGCTCAAGGCTGTCGCCGAAGAGGAAGGCCGGCGTCTCGGGCCCGTATCCGTAATTTTCTGTTCCGACGAAAAGATTCTCGAAGTCAACAGGAGATATCTCGGTCACGATTACTATACCGATATCATAACCTTCGATTATTCCGAGGCTGAAATGATTTCCGGGGATTTGTTCATAAGCATAGAGACGGTGAAATCCAATGCCGAATTCTACTCGGTCCCTTTCGATGATGAAATCGACAGGGTGATGGTTCATGGCATACTGCATCTTATAGGGTATGACGACCATACTGAGGAGGAGTCGGCGGAGATGAGATTCAAGGAGAACTATTATCTTTCTAAGCGTGCGCTATTCCTTAAATGAGCAGGGATTACGATATAATAGTTGTCGGAGGAGGTCATGCCGGGTGTGAAGCCGCGATGGCCGCCGCCAACATGGGTTCTTCCGTGCTGCTTCTGACCATGGACATGCTCGGCTTCGCCAGAATGTCGTGCAACCCTGCAGTGGGAGGAATTGCCAAAGGTCAGATAGTCAGGGAGATAGATGCGCTCGGAGGCTATACCGGCCTTGTTACCGACAGCTGTACTCTGCAGTTCCGGATGCTGAACAAGTCCAAAGGTCCCGCCATGTGGAGCCCCCGCGCCCAGTGTGATAAAATAGAGTTTTCGCTGAAATGGCGAAAAATTCTCGAAAGTAATTGTAAATTAAATATTTACGCGGATTCTGCAATCTCTTTTCTCTTTGAGAATTCAAAAATCTGCGGAGTTCGTACACTCACAGGGGCAATTTTCAAGTCTCGCGCGCTTATTCTGACAGCGGGGACTTTCCTTTCGGGTTCGCTGTTCATCGGAAGACACAAGATGGAAGGAGGCCGTCTCGGAGAGCAGGCTTCATACGGACTGACCGAGCAGCTTGAAGAACTCGGAGTGAAGTCCGGAAGAATGAAGACGGGAACCCCGCCGAGGATAGACATTTCTTCAGTGGATGTTTCCGTTTTCCCGAAGCAGTATGGCGATGAGAATCCCAAGAGATTCTCCTTTCTTCCTGTTCCGTCTTCTGTTCAGGAGAGCGGGACACAGATGCCCTGCTATATATTGCATACCAATCAGCGGGTTCACGACATTCTCCGCACCGGATTTTCGGAATCGCCTTTGTTCACGGGGATGATTCATGGAATAGGTCCGAGATATTGTCCGAGCATAGAGGACAAGCTTCGTGTCTTTCCGGACAACGACGCTCATCAGCTATTTCTTGAACCTGAAGGGAGGTCTACCAATGAGTATTATCTCCAGGGCTTTTCTTCTTCCCTGCCTCTCGATGTCCAGCTCGAAGCCCTTCATGCGATTCGAGGACTGGAGAATGTCAGGATATTCCGTCCGGCGTATGCCGTTGAGTACGACTATTTCGATCCAACCCAGCTCAAGCCGACACTTGAACTTAAGAACATCGAGAATCTGTATTTCGCAGGGCAGGTGAACGGAACCACGGGATATGAGGAGGCGGCAGCCCAGGGAATAATGGCGGGAATCAATGCGCACCTCAAATTGAATGAAAAGGAGCCTTTCATTCTCGGCAGGGACCAGTCTTACATAGGAGTCTTGATAGACGACCTGGTGACCAAGGGAGTGGATGAACCTTACAGGATGTTCACTTCTAGGGCGGAGTACAGAATCCTGCTCCGGCAGGACAATGCGGACTGGCGTCTCACAGGTCTGTCCCATTCGATAGGTCTGGCAGACGAACTGAGGTATTCTATGATGATGAGGAAGTATGAGGATGTCCGAGCATTGGGAGAGTATTGCGAGACGAAGCTGATCCCCGCATTTAAGGCTAATCCTTATTTGCAGTCGGTCGGTTCTTCCGAAATCTCCGAGTCAAAAAAAATAGCCGAACTCGTGACAAGACCGGAAACAAAGCTCGAAGATATTTTGAAAATCGTTCCACGTGGAACATATTCAGAGGAGGTAGTGGAGAGCGTGGAGATTTCCATCAGGTACAAAGGCTATATCGACAGGGAGATAAAGATGGCGGAAAAACTTCACAGGCTCGAAAAACTGTCAATTCCTGAGAATTTTGATTTCGACAAAGTTTCAGGTCTTACCATAGAATGCCGCCAGAAACTCAAAAAATATAATCCGAGAACGATTGCCCAGGCTTCGAGAATTTCTGGAGTGTCGCCCTCGGATATATCCGTCCTTCTGGTTTATTTCGGGAGGTGAGACTACAGCATTTTCAGTGCTGCCTTGATGATGTCCTCGACCTTTGCGTCTGGCGTCTGTTTCAGTATCGTCTGGATGGCCTTGGAAATATTGGGCTTTGCGAATCCGAGGTTCTGCAGGGCTGTTGCGGCTTCTTCGGCATCGGCGTTGGTCTGTGCCTTGAGTATTGCGTCTAAGTTGCTTCCTTCGCCTTTCACTATCTTGTCCTTGAGTTCGAGAATCAGGCGCTGTGCGCTTTTCAATCCTATTCCTTTTATTGATTTCAGCCGGGCGACATTTTCCGACAGGATGGTGTTCTGCAGTTCTTCCGGAGTAAGCGATGAGAGTATCATTCTTGCAGACGATGCTCCCATTCCGGAGACGCTGGTGATGGAACGGAAGAGATTGCGCTCTTCCTTCGTGGCGAAACCGTAGTCGATTTCGATGCCGTCGCGCTGGTTCACCTGACGCTGGATGTACAGGGTGGCTTCGGTCTTCCCGTTGAGTTCCTCGTATGTCTGGAGGGAGATTTCCATTATGTAGCCTATTCCCTGGTTCTCTATGACCGCGTTGGTGGGGGAGAGTTCGGCCAGCCTTCCTGAAATGTAGTCTATCATTGCGTGTTTGGATTGGTTCCGTAAAGTTAGTTCTTGTCCGCAGCTTAATCAAATTATTCAGCAAAATCTTTGGTATTGCCGTCCGACCATAAGCACCGCTTCGGTAGATTTTCAATCCGGCTGTTGTTTTTCATCCGCCGTCGGAGCTCGGCCTCCGGCAGTAAGGACCACCGCGCAACCCTATACTGCCGGAGGCCGACTCCGCCGCGGCTGGCTCCCTGTTCATCAGGATTTGTAATACGGATTCTTGTTGCCGCAGATTTGTAATCTGCTGCTGCCCACCGCGGATGGATTCTGTGGTCAGGTGTGATTTGCAATCCGCTGCCTGCCACCGGCAGAGTGTTATGCGCCTGGGGCTATAAGTATCCCTCGCAGGCGAAAAGAGTCTGCTCGTGGAGGATATGGCCATCCGGCGGCGGCGGTGCTTTGCCCCGTTGCCGCCTGCGCTGCCATGTCAGTTATTGTCTTGCATCAGATTTTACGTTTCGACAGATTATACGTTGTGACTGGTATTACATTGCAGCCGGTTTTACCTAATGGCGGGTTTTGTGTTTCAACTGGCTTTATGTTGCAGTCGGTTCTATGTTTCAGCATATTTGCAATCTTCTGCCTTGGTGCCGCCGCGACCGGAGCTCGGCCTCCGGCGGTAGGAACCAGCGCACGGCCATATACTGCCGGCAGGCCGATCCCGCCGCAGATGAAAATAAGCGAGTGCAGCGGTATTTGGAAAAACGGTACCGCAATGGCCTGTAAAGCAGATTATGCTGAAGGACTTGCACACGCATCAATGTTTTTGAGACGATTTACGGGCGGGAATAATTTGTAAATATTTTATAGACAGATATTTACATAATAATTCCGCACGCGGTTTTTTCGTCTGTCAGTGCTGGCTTCTTTGTTCGGATGTCAGCGGTAGAACTTTCTCGGGACTTGCGCAGCAGCCGGCGGCACATGTGATGTTTGGTGTGAATTCACCTTGCACTTTCTGGAGCCGAAGGCTGTGCAAGGAACTTGAGTGGCTGCACAAGCATAATTTTACTCCCGGAGCCCGGCGTCAGATTGCAAATCTGCAGAAACAGAAAAGGCAGGCCGGCTCAGCCGACGCCGATGCCGCCTGCCAGCGGCTGGTTGGCGAGGTTATGCGAATCAGAGTCTATGAGCAGTTTTATCCCCTGAAAGGCACTTAATTGCATGAAAAATGTTAAATTCGCAGTTCTGCAAATTTGATTATGGACGTACAGGAACTCAGGAAGGAATTCACCCAGCTCGACGAAAAGGTGTACGGCAAGCCTCTCGTCTACCTCGACAATGCCGCGACCTCGTTGAGGCCGCGCGGCGTCGTGTCGAAATGGGTGGAACTTTCCGAGAGATACAGCGCCAACATCCACAGGGCGGTGCATCATATATCCTCCATAGCCACGGAGGAGTATGAACATGCGCGCGAAACGGTGGCCGCTTACCTCAACGTGAGCCCCGGGGAAGTAGTTTTCACTTCCGGCACCACCGCGTCCGTCAATCTCGCGGCTTTCAGCTTCGGCGAGGCGTTCGTCGGGGAAGGCGACGAAATTATAGTCAGCGAGAGCGAGCACCATTCCGACCTCGTGCCCTGGCAGATGATGTGCGAAAGGAAACGCGCCGTCCTGAAAGTCCTTGAAGTGGACGAAGAGGGAAGGCTGCGCATCGACGAACTCGGCTCCATGATCAGCCGAAGGACGAAACTCGTCTGCGTGACGCATGTCTCGAATGTCCTCGGGCTCGTGAATCCCATAAAGGCGATAGCGGAAATCTGCCATTCTCACGGCTGCCGTCTGCTCGTGGACGGCGCCCAGGGTGCAGTGCACGGGCATCCCGACCTCAAGGACCTCGATTGCGACTTCTATGCCTTTTCAGGACATAAGATGTATGCGGCTCCCGGAACAGGAGTCCTCTACGGAAAGAAGGAGCTGCTCGACGCGATGCCCCCTTACATGGGAGGGGGAGAGATGGTAGGCAGCGTGAAATGGAGCGGAACCACCTACGCACCAGTGCCGCTGAAGTTCGAAGCCGGCACGCAGAACTTCGCCGGGGCGCCCACCATGGTGCCGGCGATCAGGATGCTGGAATTGATGGAAGACGCTGAAATAGAGAGAAATATTGATGAAATCACGGCATATCTGCTGGAGGAGCTTCCGAAGATACCTGGACTGCGGCTGTACGGCATTCCAGGGGAAGCATACGGACAGGATTTCAGGAAGATACCTCTCTTTTCGTTCTCCGTGGAACATTGCCATCATGAGGACCTCGCCCTGATACTCGATAAGATGGGCATAGCCCTGCGTTCAGGGCAGATGTGCGCGGAACCGCTGATGGACAGATTCGGAGTCACCGGCATGCTCAGGGCGTCGTTCGCCCCCTACAACACCATGGAGGAGACCGGATATTTCCTGAGCTCGCTCAAGAAGGCCATAAAAATGCTTGAAGCATGAAAACACTCAAGGAAAGACAGGATGAGCTCGTCGAAGAATTCTCTATGTTCGACGACTGGCTCGACAAATATGAATATCTGATTGATTTGGGGAAGAACCTCGAACCTTTCCCCGAGGAACTGAAGACCGACGACAGGCTCATTAAGGGCTGCCAGTCGCGCGTATGGCTCGACGCCGAAGCGAAAGACGGCGCGATAGTATTCAGAGCCGACAGCGACGCGATAATCACCAAGGGCATAATCTCAATGCTGATTTCGGTCTATTCCGGGCGTCGGGCGGAGGAGATTGCCGGCGATGACTTTTCGTTCGTGGACAGGCTCGGGCTGAAGGAGAATCTTTCCCCCACGAGGGCGAACGGACTTGTGTCCATGCTGGAGACAATCAGGAACATTGCTCAAAACAACCGTTGAAATGAGTCAGGAAGATGTGCTGACGCCGCAGGACGTCAAGGAGCTCGCACCTCTTTACGAGGATGTGGTCAGGGCGATAAAGCAGGTCTATGATCCGGAAATACCGGTGAATGTCTATGACCTCGGCCTGATATACGAACTGAATATAGACAAGGCGCATGATGTCCACATAAAGATGACCTTCACCGCTCCGAACTGTCCCATGGCCGACGAGGTCCTGGCGGATGTGAGGCACAATGTCGAGAACACCCCGGGAATAGGAAAATGCGAGATCGAACTCACCTTCGACCCGGTCTGGGACCAGAGCCTTCTGTCGGACGAGGCGAGGATAGCGCTCGGCATGGATCCCGAAATGTAGCCGGAATGTCCAGGGAGAGGCTGTATCTTTCGCTCGGCTCGAATATCGGCGACCGCAGCTCCAACCTCACGGCTGCCATAGGCAGACTGGATGAGATGATAGGACCGCACTCCGCCCTGTCGTCATTCATCGAGACAAAATCATGGGGTTTCCGCGGCGGCGATTTCATGAACTGCGCGGCAATGTACGAGACCGATCTTCCTCCGCTGCGCATACTGGAGATATGCAAGGAGATTGAGCGTGACATGGGACGCCGGGAAACTCCGGAATATTCACCGGACGGCGCCAGGATATATCACGACAGGATCATCGACATCGACATACTGCTCTACGGAGAGCGCAGAATAGACTCGCCGGAGCTCAGGATTCCTCATCCGCTGATGCACGAAAGGGAATTCGTGATGATTCCGCTGAAAGAGATATATCGCTGAAACGGCGTATTTTCCGAACAGATTCTTAAATTTGCAAATCAATAAACGAAATTCAATATGACTCAGGAAGAACTCTTCAAAGTGCTTGTCGCCCACTGCAAGGAGTACGGCTATATTTTCCCGTCAAGCGAGATTTATGACGGGCTTGCGGCCGTCTATGACTACGGTCAGCTCGGAGTGGAGCTCAAGAACAACATCAAGCAGTACTGGTGGAACGCCATGACCCGCCTCAACGAGAACATCGTGGGCATAGACGCCGCCATTTTCATGCAGCCCAAGACCTGGGTGGCTTCGGGACATGTATCCGCATTCAACGACCCCCTCATAGACAACAAGGACTCCAAGAAGAGATACCGCGCCGACGTGCTCATCGAGGACTATCTCGCAAAGATCGAGGAGAAGATAAACAAGGAAGTGGAGAAGGGCCGCCGCAAGTTCGGCGACAGTTTCGACGAGCGGAAGTTCCGCGAGACCAACCCCAACGTGCTGCGCGAAAAGGCGCATTACGAGGAGGTGCACAATCGCTATGTGGCCGCAGAGCAGGCTAACGACCTCGCCGAGTACAAGCAGATAATCCTCGACTGCGGCATAGTATGCCCCATCAGCGGCACCAGGAACTGGACGGACGTGCGCCAGTTCAACCTGATGTTCTCCACCCAGTTCGGCTCCGTGGGCGATGACAGCAGCAAGGTCTACCTGCGCCCCGAGACCGCCCAGGGCATATTCGTGGACTATATCAACGTCCAGAAGACCGGACGCATGAAGATTCCCTTCGGCATAGCCCAGATAGGCAAGGCCTTCCGCAACGAGGTGGTGGCCCGCCAGTTCATCTTCCGCATGAGGGAGTTCGAGCAGATGGAGATGGAGTTCTTCGTAAGGCCCGGCACCGAGATGGAATGGTTCCGCAAGTGGAAGGAGAACCGCATGAAGTGGCACGTGAACCTCGGCATGGGAGCTGAGAACTACCGTTTCCACGACCATGAGAAACTCGCCCACTACGCCAACGCGGCGACCGACATAGAATTCAACTTCCCCTTCGGCTTCAAGGAGCTCGAAGGCATCCACAGCCGCACCGACTACGACCTCGGCAACCACCAGCAGCTTTCTGGAAAGAAGCTTCAGTACTTCGATCCCGAGACTAACGAGAGCTATGTGCCCTATTGCGTGGAGACTTCGATAGGCGTGGACAGGATGTTCCTTGCCGTGCTGAGCCACTCCTACACCGTGGAGAAGCTCGAGAACGGAGAAAGCAGGGTGGTGCTCAGGCTGCCCGCGGCTCTCGCTCCCGTCAAGGCCGCCGTGCTTCCTCTGATCAAGAAGGACGGACTTCCCGAATACGCCCAGAAGATAATGGACGAGCTGAAGTACGACTTCTACTGCCAGTACGACGAGAAGGACAGCATAGGCAAGCGCTACCGCAGGCAGGACGCCATAGGGACGCCGTTCTGCATCACGGTCGACCACGAGACTCTGAACGACAACTGCGTGACCGTGCGCGACCGTGACACGATGCAGCAGGAGAGAGTTCCCGTGGCTGAGCTCAGGTCGATGCTTGACAGAAAAGTGAGCCTCAACAACCTTCTCAGGAATCTGTAATGGCCGGGACTTTTGCGGAAATAGGCAGAGTGGAGGCCATACGGCAGCTCTTCGAAGGCAGCGGCTACGCCGCTTTCGAAGAGCCCCTCGCCGTGAAAGGCGAGGGGGACTGCTCCGCCGTCGCCGCCTCAAGGCTGCTGCTCGAAGGCACCGATTTCAGCCTTGTTTATTTCCCGCTCAAGCATCTCGGATACAAGAGCGTGATAGCAGTGACTGGAGAGCTCTACGCTTCCCTTGCCCGTCCTGAAAGCCTGAGCATCATTCTGGGAATATCCTCGAAACTCGACCTTGAACAGGTGAAGGAGTTCTGGAGCGGAGTGCTGGTGGCCGCCAAAGAGCACGGCTACGGACATCTCGCTCTTGACCTCGTGCCTTCCCGCAACGGTCTGGCGATAAGCCTTGCGGCCTGCGGCTACAGGAAATCCCGGACCGGGGAAAAGCGTCCGAAACCGAAGAGCAAGGATCTGCTCTGCGTGTCCGGCAGCCTCGGTTCGGCATATTTCGGCCAGCAGGTGCTGGAGCGCAAGCCCGACGAGCTCGAAAAATACAGGATGATGGTCGCGGACTATCTCAAGCCCGAATTGAGCCCTGTGATGCTCGCGCAGCTTGAGGATACGGGGATTGTCCCGGCGGCAGGTCTGTTCGTCTCACGCGGGCTTTCTGACGCCGTCCTGAGGCTTTCGCGCGATACCGGACTCGGCGCCAAGGTATATGCCGACAGGATACCGTTCGAAGGCAACAGCTTCGCTCTCGGAAAGGAACTTGACATCGATCCGATTTCGGCGGCGATGAACGGCGGCGACGACTGCCGTCTGCTCTTCGTGATTCCCCTTTCGGACTATGAACGCTTCCGCACGGATTTCCAGGTATTCGACATAATCGGACATCTGGCGCTTCCGGAAGTCGGATCCGTGCTCGTCACTCCCGACGGACTCGAGCATCCCCTGTCGTCCCAGGGCTGGTGAATTGGCACGAATCAAAAGTCATGAGTACAAGTAATTCAGGTTTTCTCAAGTTTATTGTGCTCCTGCTACCGTGTCTTCTGATGACTTTTCAGGGAGCAGCGTCGGCGGATGCCGATGATGACATCGCTGCGCTGCTGCATGGCTCCTGGAGCGGAAAACTCGGGATCGGTCAGACGGAACTGACGATAGTCTTCAATTTCTTCACTGACGAGGAGGGGGCGCTGAATGTCACGATGGACAGCCCCGACCAGGGGGCGGAAGGGATTGCTGCGGAACTTGACGAGGATGCTCTGCCTGCACTCAGCTTAAATATCCCGTCGGTTTTCGCTTCATACAGCGGAATGTTCTACCGCGGCCAGATAATAGGAACTTTCACCCAGGGCGGGCTTTCCCTGCCTCTTTCGCTCACTAAAGGGGAGACAGTGCCGAACCGTCCCCAGACGCCGCAGCCGCCGTTTCCTTATCTTACGGAGGAGGTGAAATTTGTCAATTCGGCCGCCGGTGCGACTCTCGCCGGAACTCTTTCCTGGCCGGAGGGCTGCAGTCTTTCGATTTCAGGCGGCTCGTCCGACAGCACCGGACGGCTTCCGGTGGCGATCGTGATGGTCAGCGGCAGCGGTCTCCAGAACCGCGACGAGGAACTGTTCGGTCACAGGCCGTTCCTGGTGATCGCCGATTATCTCTCCCGCCATGGAGTGGCATCCCTGCGCTACGACGACCGCGGTTTCGGGGAATCTACCGGAGGAGAGCTTGAGAACGCCACCACGGAGGATTTCATGCAGGACGCATTGGCTGCGGTCGAGTTCCTCAAGGGCAGCGGCAGATTCTCTAAAGTAGGAGTTCTCGGTCACAGTGAGGGGGCCAGCATCGCCTTCATGCTGGGCGCCCGCGGGAAGGCGGATTTCGTGGTCAGTCTTGCAGGGTTGGGGGTCAGGGGAGACAAGGCTCTCACCGCCCAGGTCAACCGTATCATGGAACTGTCGGGCCAGCTCGGAACAGTGACAGAAGAGATGTACCGTCAGAACGCAAGGCTGGAAGGAAACGCCTGGCTGAACTGGTTCATCGATTATGACCCGACGGGCGACATAGCGGCCACCTGCTGCCCGGTGATGGCCGTCAACGGCAGCAGGGACTGCCAGATAATCTCTTCGCTGAACCTTGAGGCCATACGGGCGGAGCTGCCTCAGGACAGCCGCAATCTCATCAAGGAATACGATTCGCTGAACCATCTGTTCCAGCATTGCGTCACCGGAGCCGTCACCGAATACCGCTCAATCGAGGAGACCGTCTCCGCTGAACTCCTCGCCGATCTCGCCGGCTGGATCTCCATGAACTTCATGCAATAAGGAAGGCGGCTTGCAGGACGGACCTGCCGCATCCCCGAAACATTCCGCTGTTTGCAACCCGGTTGCGCCGGGCTTGGGATAACTTTGCCGTCGGAAGCCGGAAGAAGAAAGCCCCGGCGTAATACAAAACAATCATGGAGAATCACGCACACAACCACGACAATGGCGGAATGAAAGGCAGGATTATTCTGATAGCTCTGACGGCGGTGCTTCTTGCCGCCGCGGTGCTGATTGAGAAGAAATGCGCTATGGAGACCTGGCAGCTCCTGCTGGTCTATCTCGTCCCTTATCTGCTTATAGGTCGCGAGACCCTCATGGAGGCCGCGGAGGGCATAATCAAAGGAGACATGTTCAACGAGGACTTCCTGATGTCCATCGCCACCATAGGCGCGCTCTGCATAGGTTTCCTGCCCGGAGCGGAGACCCAGTTCCCGGAAGCCGTGTTCGTGATGCTGTTCTTCCAGGTCGGCGAGCTGTTCGAGAGCTATGCCGAGGGCAGAAGCCGCGACAGCATCTCGCACCTGATGGACATAAGGCCCGACACCGCTGACGTTGAACGCGGCGGCAGGCTCGTGACGGTATCTCCCGAGGAGGTGAAGGTGGGTGAGATCATAGTCATAAAGCCCGGCGGGAAAGTGCCTCTCGACGGCGTGGTCACGGACGGAAGCACCACTCTCAACACCGTGGCCCTGACGGGGGAGAGCTTGCCCCGGGAGGTCGCCGAAGGCGACGAGGTGATATCCGGCTGCGTCAATCTCAGCGGAGTGATACGCGTGAGGACGACCAGGTCCTTCGGAGAGAGCACGGTGTCCAAGATACTCGCTCTCGTGGAGAACGCGGAACAGAACAAGTCCAGAAGCGAGTCCTTCATCACCAGATTCGCCCGCATATATACTCCTATCGTGGTGTTCGCGGCGGTGCTGCTCGCAGTCGTGCCTCCGCTGTTCGCCTCCGCCGGGTTCTCCGCGTCGTTCTCCACCTGGCTCTACCGCGCCCTCGTCTTCCTCGTGGTGTCATGTCCCTGCGCCCTCGTGATAAGCGTTCCGCTGACATTCTTCGGCGGTCTCGGAGGCGCCTCGCGCAAGGGAATACTGATCAAGGGAAGCAGCTATATGGACATGCTGGCTAATCTCGGTACCATTGTCTTCGACAAGACAGGCACGCTGACGCGCGGAGAATTTGCGGTCGAGGCCGTTCACCCCGAGGATCTCAATGAGAAGGAACTGCTGCATCTCGCCGCCCATGTCGAGCACTACTCGACGCATCCCATTGGCGAGGCCCTGCGCGCCGCGTTTCCCGACGAGGCGACCGACGGCTGCAGCATAAGCGATGTCGAGGAGATTGCGGGACACGGCATACGCGCGAACGTCGCAGGGCGCAGTGTCTGCGTGGGCAACTCGAAGATGATGGATTCACTTGGGGTGAAATGGCACGAATGCCACCTTGTCGGAACCATCATCCATGTCGCGGTGGACGGAAAATATGCCGGACATATAGTCATAAGCGACCGTGTCAAGGAAGACAGCGCCGAAGCGGTTGCGGCTCTGAAGCGTCTGGGTGTCGGGAATACGGTGATGCTGACCGGGGACAGGAAGGAAGTCGCCCGAGACGTGGCGGAAAAGCTCGGGCTCGACGCCTGGTATGCCGAACTTCTTCCCGCCGACAAGGTCGGGCATGTGGAGCGTCTTCTGGCGACGAAACCGGAGGGCAGGAGCCTCGCTTTCGTCGGAGACGGGATAAACGACGCGCCAGTGCTCAAGCGGGCGGATGTCGGCATCGCGATGGGCGGGCTCGGAAGCGACGCCGCGATAGAGGCTGCGGATGTCGTGCTCATGGACGACAGGCCGTCGAAGATCGCCGCCGCCGTAAGAATAGCACGCCGGACCATAGGGATAGCACGCCAGAACGTGTGGTTCGCCATAGGAGTGAAGGTGGCCGTGCTCGTGCTGGCGGCAGTCGGACTCGGTACCATGTGGATGGCCGTGTTCGCCGACGTGGGAGTGACCGTGCTCGCCGTATTCAATGCGATGCGCGCCCTGAAGGTTCGGGATTCTCAGTTCTTGCGGAGCAGGGAATAGTTGCATCCGAGGCCGTTGAGGTTGTCAAGCAGCTCCTGGCTGATGTCGACCTGGAATTTCTTGGAGAAGAAGTCGAGCTTATAGCCGGTCTCCCTGTCGATGAGGTGGATGTTGAGGGGAATCTTCCCTTTGTTGGCGCGCAGCAGCTTCACGAGTTCCTTGCGGAAGGCGGCGTCTATTAGCCTTGTGTCAAGCTGGACGTCCAGACCTGCCAGACGGTTCTCGCACAGCGTGCCGAGCAGCGAGATGCCCTTTATCTTGAAACTGTAGGGAGCTTTTTTCCCTGCGGCCCTCTCCTCCGGCTTGAGGAAATACCTCTCGCCTATCTCTCCGTCGATGAATATCTGATTGTGCAGCTGCATGAATGCGATGTTCCTCTGGTAGTCGCTTCCGAAGAGCACGAATTCGTAATTGCCGCTGAAATCTTCGAGCGTCACCTTCACGCCCGGGGAGCCGTTCTTCGAAATCATGGTCTTGACCTCGGCGATTATTCCGGCGACGCAGGCTTTGGCCGTGCGGCCTCCCTGTTCGCACTCGTCTATCCTGGCCTGCAGGTCGCTCAGCTGGCAGCTGGTGAAATGTTCGATTTCGAAACGGTGCCGTTCGAGCGGGTGGGCGGATATGTACATGCCTACATATTTCTTCTCCTCCTGGAGCAGTGCCAATGTGTCCTCCTCCCCCGGGAATACGGGAATCTGCGGCCTCTGCGGCTTCAGCTCCTCGCTCTGTCCGAACAGGGAGCTTTCGGCGTCCAGCTTGTCCGAGGCGTACATGTTGGCGTAGCGTATCAGCTCGTCGATGAACAGGTCGCCGCTTGCGCACGGCTGGAAATACTGCGAACGCTTGTAGCCGAACGAGTCCAGCGAGCCGGAGTAGACCAGAGTCTCGAGGGATTTCCTGTTGATGCTGCCGGCCATCCGTTCGATGAAGTCGAAAAGGTCGGCGAAAAGGCCGTTCTTCTCCCTCTCGGCGATTATGGCGTTCACCACATTGTCGCCGAATCCTTTCATGCCTCCGAGCCCGAAGCGTATGTCGCCGTCGCGGTTGACCGAGAAAGTTGCGTCCGATTCGTTGACATCGGGGCTCAGGACCTTGATTCCGCCTTTGCGGCAGTCCGCCATGATCTCCTTCATCTCCTCCATGTTGGAGATGTTCTGCGTGAGGTTGGAAGCCTGGAATTCGGACGGATAGTGAGCCTTGAGCCATGCGGTCTGGTAGCTGACCCAGGCATAGCAGGTGGCGTGCGACTTGTTGAACGCATACTTGGCGAAGGCTTCCCAGTCGTTCCATATCTTCTCGAGGACATCCTGCGGATAGCCGTTCGCGAGGGCTCCCTGCATGAATGACTCCTTGAGCGAGTCGAGCACCGCCTTCTGCTTCTTGCCCATGGCTTTGCGCAATTTGTCCGCCTTGCCCTTGGAGAATCCGGCCAGCTTCTGCGAAAGCAGCATGACCTGCTCCTGGTAGACGGTCACGCCGTAGGTCTCCTTGAGATATTCCTCCATGTCGGGGAGGTCGTAGCTTATCGTGCCCGGGTCGTTCTTGCCGGCCACGAACTTGGGTATGTAGTCCATGGGCCCCGGACGGTACAGGGCGTTCATCGCTATCAGATCTTCGAAACGCTCCGGGTGCAGCTTGATGAGCCACTCCTTCATTCCGCCGGATTCGAACTGGAACACGCTCTTCGTGTCGCCCCGGGAATACAGGTCATAGACCTTGGGATCGTCGATGTCGATCTTCTCGATGTCTATGTCCACGCCGAAGCGTTTCTTCGCCATTGCCACGCAGCGCGAGATGATGGACAGGGTCTTGAGCCCGAGGAAGTCCATCTTGAGCATGCCCACGTCCTCTATCTTCGTGCCTTCGTACTGGCTCACCCAGACTTCCTGCCCGGTGGCCTTGTCTATGCCGGTGGTTATGGGGATGTAGTCGGTGAGGTTGCCTCGGCCTATGATCATCGCGCAGGCGTGTATTCCGACCTGGCGGATGCAGCCTTCGAGCTTCAGGGCATATTCCAGGACTTCGCGCACCAGCGGCTCTCCTCCCTCGTATTCGTCCTTCAGCTCCTTGACATACTTGACGCAGTTGGCAAGCGTGGGCTTCTTCTCCACCTCCTTCCCGTCCTCCCTGACGATTATGGGCTTGTCGGGAATCATCTTGGTGAGGCGGTTGGATTCCGGAATGGGAAGCTCGGAGATGCGCGCCACGTCCTTGACGGCCAGTTTTGCGGCCATGGTGCCGAAGGTTATCACATGGGAGATGTGGTCGGCGCCGTAGTGGTCCTGCACATACTGGATCACGCGGTAGCGCCCTTCGTCGTCGAAATCCACGTCGATATCCGGCATCGAGATTCGCTCGGGGTTGAGGAAGCGCTCGAACAGGAGGTCGTATTTCAGCGGGTCGAGGTTGGTTATTCCGAGGCAGTAGGCCACGCACGAGCCGGCGGCCGAGCCTCTTCCAGGGCCTATGGACACGCCGTTCCTCCGCCCCCAGTTGATGAAGTCCTGCACTATGAGGAAGTAGTCGGGGAAGCCCATGTAGGATATGGTCATGAGCTCGAAATGCAGCCGCTCCAGCTGCTCCTGCGAGAGTTCGTCGCCGTAGCGGTCGCGTGCTCCCTGATAGGTCAGGTGGCAGAGGTAGGCCACCGAGCGGCAGAACTCCTCCCCACGGTCGGTCTTGGATACCACGTTGCCGTCGTGGTCCTTTTCGATTTCGTAGCGGCCGTTCTCTATGATGTCGGCGTATTTCGCGAGATGCAGGTCGATTTCCGCAAGGAATTCCGGGTCTATCTGGAATTTCGGAAGCACATGCCCGCGGTTGATGTCGTACTGTTCGACCTTGCCGAGCACTTCCAGCGTGTTGGCTATGGCCTCCGGGTGGTCGGGAAAGAGTTCGGACATCTGCTCCTCGCTCTTCAGGAACTCCTGCTGCGTATATCGCAGTCTCTTGGGGTCGTTGATTGCGGAATTGGTGGTCAGGCAGATGAGCCTGTCGTGTGCGGGACCGTCCTCCTCGTTGACGAAATGCACGTCGTTGGTGGCGACCACCTTGACTCCGTACTGCCTGCTGAGCTCGAATATGCGCGCGCAATATTCCTTCTGCCTCTCGTAGACTTCGAGCGACAGGCCGGGAACTTTGGTCTTGTGGAGCATGACTTCGAGATAGTAGTCGTCGCCGAACACGCTCTTGTGCCATCGTATCGCCTTGTCCAGGGCGTCGTCGTCTCCTGCGAGTATGTCTCTCGGAATCTCTCCGGCCATGCAGGCGGAGCAGCAGATCAGGCCTTCGTGGTACTTCTCCAGGACTTCGTGGCTCACCCTTGGCTTGTAGTACATGCCCTCGATATGGCCGGTGGAGACGATCTTCATTAGATTGCGGTATCCGGTCAGGTTCTTTGCCAGAAGTATCAGATGGTAGTACTGCCTGTGGGCCTGGTCCTTGAGCCTGTGGTCATAGTGACGGGTCACATAGATTTCGCATCCGAGTATGGGCTTGACGGACGGATGCTTCCTGGACACGTCGAAGAAGTCCTTGATGCCGTACATGTTGCCGTGATCGGTGATTGCGAGCCCGGGCATGCCGAGTTCTTCTGCGCGGAGGAAGAGCTTGTTTATGTCGCTCATCCCGTCGAGAATCGAATATTGAGTGTGGACGTGAAGATGTACGAAGGACATAGGAAAGCAAAGATACAAAAAATCACCCGACCTTCGAGAGGCCGGGTGAAATTATGAGAGTGAAATGTCGTCTTATTTCCTGCTGGTCTTGCCCGCGGCTGCGGCGAGCTTCTTGCGGAGCCTCATCGTGGTGTCGTACATGATGGGGGTTCCTATCATTATGGACGCGTAGGTACCGATGGCGATACCGAGGCAGAGAGCCACTGAAAGACCTCTGATGGACTCGCCGCCGAAGATAGCGATTGCAAGCATGGGCAGCAGGGTCGAGGTCGAGGTGTTGACAGTACGTGTCAGAGTGGCGTTCAGCGACTTGTTGGCGGTATCCTTGAAATCGTCGTTAGGGTGCAGACCGAGGTTCTCCCTGATTCGGTCGAAGATCACGACGACGTCGTTGATCGCGTATCCGATGATGGTCAGGATCGCCGCGATGAAGGTCTGGTCGATATCCAGGTTGAACGGCAGGATGCCGGAGAACAGCGAGAAGAAGCCTATCACGATGATGGTCGTATGGGCCAGTGCCACCACGCCGCCGAGACCCCAGGTCCATCCCTTGAACCTGACTGCGATGTAGGCGAAGATCACGAACAGAGCCAGAATGACGGAGATTATCGCGTTGCGCTGGATGTCGTTGGCTATGGAAGCCCCCACCTTGTCGGAAGATATGATACCGTTGGGGTTCTCCAGGGTCGAGGTGAACTCGTCGAACGTGAGGTCTTCGAGATAGAAGCCCTTGAGCGAGTCATAGAGCATGTGCTCGATCTCGTTGTCGACGGCGATGGATTCGTCCTCAACCTTGTAGGCGGTGGTGATCTTCATCTGGCTCTCGCCTCCGAACTGCTTGACTTCCACGGCCGCTCCGCTCGTGATTCCCTGCTCGTGGGCTGCGAGGTTGAATGCGTTGCTCGTGGCTTCACGAACCTCCTCAGCCGTCACGGGCTGGTCGAAGCGCACTACATAGGTACGGCCTCCGGTGAAGTCTACGCCGTAGGTGAAGCCCTTGAAGCACATCGAGCCGATGGCGATGAGAATCAGTATTCCGGAGATCGTGTATGACCACTTGCGTCCTGAGATGAAGTCCACATGGGTGTTCTTGAGGAAGTTTCTGGTGAGCTTTGTCTCGAAGGATACATTCTTGCCGGCCTTGATGCGGTCATCGATGATCAGGCGTGAGATGAAGATCGAAGTCAGCACTGAAGTGATGATACCTATGATCAGGGTGGTGGCGAAGCCCTTGATGGGGCCGGAGCCGAAGAAGAACAGCACGATACCGGTGAGCAGTGTGGTCACCTGACCGTCGATGATGGCGGAGTAGGCGTTGGAATAACCGTCGGCCACGGCCTTGCCTATGCCCTTTCCGGCCTTGAGCTCCTCCTTGATGCGCTCGTAGATGATCACGTTGGCGTCAACCGCCATACCCATGGTCAATACGAGACCTGCGATACCTGGCAGCGTGAGCACGGCTCCGAATGCCGACAGCGTACCGAGCAGCAGCACCACATTGGTCAGCAGCGCGGCGTCGGCGATGAGACCTGCTCCCTTATAGAAGAACACCATGTAGAAGAGCACGAGGAAGAACGCGATCAGGAAGGAGATGAAACCCGACTTGATCGACTCCGCGCCCAGCGAAGGTCCTACGACCTGCTCCTGCACGATGGTGGCGGGAGCGGGCAGCTTACCCGAATTCAGCACGTTTGCGAGGTCGGTAGCCTCCTCGATGCTGAAGTTCCCTGTGATCGAAGATGAACCTCCGGTGATTTCTCCCTGCACGTTGGGGTATGAGTATACGGTGCCGTCGAGTACGATGGCTATCTGGCGGCCGATGTTGTCCCTGGTCAGACGGGCCCATACGTTCGCGCCCTCGGCGTTCATGGTCATGGATACGCTGGGTTCTCCGCCCTGGTTGTTGTTGTACTCGACTCTGGCGTTGGTCACCACGCTTCCGTCGAGCGGAGCCTTTCCGTCGCGAGAGGCGGCCTTGATGGCTACAAGCTCATATACATTGTTTCCCTGCACATAGCTTGAAGGGCTCACGGACCACATAGGCCGGAACTCGGGAGGGAATATGGTTGCGATTTCAGGACGGCGCAGATAGCTGTTCACAAGAGCGGTGTCGGCCGCTGAAGCGAAACCTATGCAGGCGTTGTCGTTGAACTGCGAGGGGGTCAGCACTGCGAACAGAGGGTTGGCTTTCCTGTATGCTTCGAGATCGGACTCGTCAGTGCCCTGGGCGGCTATCTCCTCGGCCACTATGTCATTTTCTGCGGGTTCGGCCTCAGTTTCTGTCGCTGTGGCGGTTGAATCCTGGGCTGACAGCGTCTGTGCGAGCACGCTGTTCGCCTCTACGAGATAGGGATAGATCTCCTGGTTGTAATATGTGGTCCAGAATTCGAGGGACGCGGTGCCCTGAAGCAGCTTGCGCACGCGCTCGGGCTCCTTGACTCCAGGAAGCTCGACGAGGATTCGTCCGGTGTTGCCTATTTTCTGGATTGAAGGCTGGGTCACGCCGAAGCGGTCGATACGGTTGCGGAGCACGTTGAACGAGTTGGACACCGCGCTTTCGGCTTCCGCCTGAATCACGTTTATGACCTCCTCGTTGGTGGATTCCGGCTTGATACGGTCACGCATTTCGTAGGTGCCGAACACCTGTGACAGCCTGGTGCCTCCCGATGTCTCGTTCCACGCCTCGGCGAAGAGGGTAATGAAGTCGGACTGGGAGTTCACGCTGCGCTGTCTTGCCAGTTCTATGGCCTGCTGGAACTCAGGGGTGGTGTTGTTGTCGGCGAGAGCCCTCACGAGGTCCTCGAGCTGCACCTGCAGCATCACGTTCATACCTCCCTTGAGGTCGAGGCCGAGATTGATCTCCTGGTTCTGAACATCCTTGAAAGAGTAGCCGAAATAAATTTTTTCGGAGGAGATGGAGTCGGTGTAGCGCAGGGTCTCGAGCTTCCTGAGCGAGTCGAGGTAGTGCGCGCGGTCCATTTCCGGGATTTCCGCGAAAGCGGGAGATTTCTGGAAATTTTCTACTGCCAGCTCGGCCCTCTTCTCAGCTTTCCTGTTGTGGATGTTGGTCACAAGCGTGAAGGAAAGCTGCCACAGACAGGCCAGTACAAGGCAGATTGCCACAAATCTGATAGCACCTTTACTTTGCATAAACGAATATCATTTTAAAAAATTTTCCAAAAATAGTTTGCAAAGTTAGTATTTTTCTCAAAAGAAAGAAATTATACGAGGCTTTTTGTATATTTGCGAAACATGTAAATTTACTGATTATGTGGTGGATTACCGTCGGTCTCGTGCTTGTCGGCATCCTTTTGATGCTGGTTGAAATGCTGCTCGTTCCAGGAGTCGGCGTCGCTGGAATCTTCAGTCTTGCCGCGCTCGTGGCGGCATGCTGGTATTCGTTCGCCTGCATAGGATATTCCGAAGGCTGGTGGGTCACGGTCTTCGTGCTCGCCCTGCTCGTGATCATGACCATGGTCATATTGCGGAACCGCACATGGAGGCGCTTCGAGCTCAAGACGGAGGTGACCTCCAGGGTGAACGAGGAGTCTTCGCTCGTGAAGGCGGGCGACAAGGGTGTCGCGCAGACCAGGCTGGCGCCCATGGGCACGGGAAAGTTCGATGCCGTGAGCTGCGAGGTCAAGTCCGCCGACAATACCATGGTCAGCGCCGGAACCCCGATAGAGGTCGTGGCCGTGGAGGACAATCAGGTGCTTGTCAAACCAATTGAAAACTATACAAAATGAGTCCAATTCTGCTGGCGGCGATCATCGTCGTCTTTCTCATCGTCATTCTGTGGTTCTTTCCGGTCGCCCTGTGGTTCCAGGCGATTCTCTCCGGAGTCTATGTATCGCTCGTGCAGCTTCTGCTGATGCGCTGGAGGGGAGTGAATCCGAGAACTATCGTGCTGGCGCTGATTACGGGCACCAAGGCCGGTCTGACGCTCAAGGCCAATGAACTTGAGGCCCATTATCTCGCCAAGGGAAATGTGACCAAGGTCGTGATGGCTCTGATTTCCGCCAACAAGGCCAACATTCCTCTGAATTTCCAGATGGCCTCCGCCATCGACCTTGCCGGACGCGACGTGCTCGAAGCCGTACAGATGTCGGTGAATCCCAAGGTCATCAACACGCCTCCCGTGACTGCCGTGGCCAAGGACGGAATCCAGCTCATCGCCAAGGCCCGCGTGACCGTGCGCGCCAACATCAAGCAGCTGGTCGGAGGTGCCGGAGAGGAGACGGTGCTTGCGAGAGTGGGAGAGGGCATAGTCAGCAGTATCGGTTCGTCCGAGAGCCATAAGTCGGTGCTCGAAAATCCCGACAGCATATCCAAGGTTGTGCTGGGCAAGGGGCTCGACGCCGGAACCGCATACGAGATACTTTCGATCGATATTGCCGACATAGATGTCGGAAAGAATATCGGCGCCGTGCTCCAGATTGACCAGGCCGAGGCCGACAAGAACATCGCCCAGGCCCGAGCCGAGGAGCGCCGCGCGATGGCGGTGGCTCTCGAGCAGGAGATGAAGGCCAAGGCCCAGGAAGCCCGTGCGAAGGTCATCGAGGCTGAGGCGGAGGTGCCCATGGCCATGGCCGAAGCTTTCCGCAGCGGCAATCTCGGCATCATGGACTACTATCGGATGAAGAACATCCAGGCCGACACCGCGATGCGCGAAAACATAGCGAAATAAACTGTTCGGCTGCACCCTTTATGTCTGTTGCGAGGACGCTTCGTCCTGCCTGCCCCTGTTCCGTCCCGGCAGATTTGCAATCTGCCGACTGCTTCAGTCAGGTTTCAAATCTGATATATTTTTTTTCATCCGGCGCGTCGGGAAGCCGTTGACGCCCGGGAGGCGATTGACGGGGGACAGCCTCCCTTACATCAACGGCTTTCCGCCGCTTTCGGTGGTTTTCCAGCTTTCATATTGAAAGAGAAATCTGCCTGTTCCGACGGATCTCAGATCCTCCCGGAACGCGAGTTCCAATGTCGGCTTTTCCTTTTGGATCCCTTGGAGCGAGTGTGATTGATTGACATTTTTGGTTGGTGCCGATGACAAAAGCGGCCGCCCGGCACTCGCGCAAACCATTCGCGGGCGAGAGCCCTCCGAGCTTGAGCATTATCCGTTCCTCGTTGAAGGACCTCACTGCGGCGGACAGAAAAACCTGGGAGCGATATGTTTTGCGAAATCGGCTCTGCAGCGGCCTGTATGGCCGGTTATCCGGAACATATTGCTCCCAAGTCGCCATAAAAACACCGGCTTAAGAGTGCTATTCTTTCAGAACTGATTGTCAGTAAAGATATTAAACTCGTGCAATGCTCCCAAATCGGCTTCCCTGTTCCGCCCTCGAGTTTGCAATCCGCCGGAACGGAGGCTACAGTTCAGCAATCCACCGGCGCGGTCAGAGCTTTATCTCCGGCCAGCCGTCGGGAGTCCAGGAAATTTCTCTGATCAGCAGTTTCGAGCGGTAGTCGTATTCCTTGTCGTAGCCGTGCATGAACATGTAGTCCTTGCCGTCGAAATTCACGACCGCGCAGTGCCCGACGCCCGCATAGCGCCCGTCGCCTCTGGCGACTACGGTGCCCGCGCCCTCCATAAGAGACTTGCCCTCCTTATCGAGATACGGTCCTGTGACCTCCGCGGCTCTGCCGACCACGACATTGTAGGTGCTGGCGGCTCCGCGGCAGCAGAGGTCATAGGATACGAAGAGATAGTACCAGTCCCCATGCCTGAATATGAACGGGGCTTCCACGGCTCCGTTGCCCGGGTCGAAATCGCGGCCGCGCGGATCATGCTCTATGCCGTCTTCTCCACCAGAAATGTTCTTTGTCGTTCCTTCCGGCCTGCGGCAGATGGGATACCATTCCTGCGGCTCGGCCATGCGCGTCAGGGTCTCGTCGAGCCGGAACATCTTTATGCCCCTCCAGAAGGAGCCGAAAGCGAGCCAGCCGGTGCCGTTCTCGTCGACTATGACATTGGCGTCAATGGCGTTCCATTCGTCTCTCCCCGGCACGGACTCGACTATCATTCCCTGATCCTCCCATCGGTAGTCCGGCGACTCCGGATTGAGGGTCTTGTTTGTGGCCACGCCTATGGCCGAAAGGTTGCGGCCGAAGTGGGAATAGGAATAGTAGACATAGTACTGACCGTTGTGGAACTGCACATCCGGCGCCCAGGGCATGCCCCTGAAGCCTTTGTCCGCCGCCCACTCGGGCGTCTCCTCGAGCACGCGGCCCTCGAAGCGCCAGTGCGTGAGATCGTCGGAGGACATTATGCCCATGCCCGTGGTGAAGACATAGTAGCGTCCGTCACAGAAAGCGGCGACGGGGTCGTGGGCGTCGGGGTACTCGAATTCTCCGGATTCGGGATTCCGGGCCATGAGCGATGCGCCGAGCAGAAGGGCGGCGGCGCAGATAAGGAAGTTTTTAGCGGTCATGATTCTGTATTTTAGTGTTGTCGTGTTCAGCTGGGATCCTTGAACCGCCGGCTGTCCTTGAGCAGTCCGTAGATCTGGGCGTTGAGCTCCGAGGCGTCCTTCAGCCTGTCCAGGCTCAGGTGCATCCGGAATCTCCACTTGTGGTCAGGGTTGGCGGGCTCGTTGATGCGCTCCTCGTTCCTGTCGGGCCTGCGCAGCGCCTTGTCGAGTGCGAGCCAGTCCTGGACGGGGAAAATGGCCAGCATCGACGGCGAATCGAGGAACACTCCCAGCATGTTGCGCACCTCCCAGGGTTCCGGGTCGTCCTGGCACTGCATCCTCAGGGTCTCCATGTCGTGACTTGAAGTGGCGCAGACGCTCAGGTACTTCCATTCCCCTTCGTGCTCCATGCCGCGCATCTTGAGCGACAGTATCTTCTCGTGTTCCATGACGCCCGGCACGCATCCGGGAACCATTCCGAGGTCTTCTCCGCAGGCCAGCATCCCGGTGGCGCTCAGCAGTTCCGGCAGCTTCTTCTCGGCGTTGCGGCGCCAGAACTCGTCGTGCCTGTGGTAGAAGAAGTCGTTGTACAACGCTCCGAACCTCTCCTGCTGCCATTGGGGCAGGTTCTGCGAAGCCGGGGCTATCAGCGGCTGATACATGCCCGGGTTGCGCGGATCCTCGTGGAACAGCCCCTCGATCGGAAGCTGCATGTTGTAGATTTCGGCGGCGGAATAGGGAAGCGCCGGGTTGAAATGTCCGGCCATGCCGCTGCGCTCGCCGGCGGGAATCTCCCAGATGCGGAAGAAACCGAGTATGTGGTCGATGCGGAAGGCGTCGAAATAGCGCGACATCTTCCGCAGCCGCGCCTTCCACCAGGCGTAGTTGTCCTTGGCCATCTCCTCCCAGTTGTAGGTCGGGAAGCCCCAGTTCTGACCGTCGCGGCTGAAATAGTCGGGAGGTGCGCCTGCGGTCGAGTCGAGATTGAACAGCTCCGGATGCCAGTACGCCTCCGCGCTGTCGCCGCTGATCCCTATCGGAAGGTCACCCTTGAACGAGATTCCCTTGGAGCGTGCGTATTTCACTTCGGCATAGAACTGCTTGTCGAGGTGGTACTGCATCCAGCAGTAGTATTCCGGCTCCAGCTTGTCCCGCCTGGCGCAGAATTCGGCATATTCCGGCAGCCATTCTGCGTTCTCGGCCTCGAACTTCCTGTATGCGGCGCTCTGCAGGTCTTTGGCGCCCCTGCGCAGGAAGGCCTTGCGGATATAGCTCATCTTGGCCTTGAACACGCGGGGCCAGTCGATTTCCGGCAGGGAGTTCAGTTCCTGCTGGAGCTTGTTGAACTTGACGCCTTTCTTGATTCCTATGGCCTGGAGGTTCATGTATATCGGATGCAGCGCGAATGCGGAAACGGGGCTGTAGGGATAGGAGTCCTTCCATTCGCCCTTGCGCGTGGTATCGGTGACCGGAAGCATCTGGATGATGCACTGCCCGGTCGCCGCCGCCCAGTCCACGAGGGCGTGCAGGTCCTTGAATTCGCCTATTCCGAAATCGTCATCGCTGCGCAGCGAGAAGACGGGGACGAAAGTTCCCGCGCCGCGGAAACCGGGCTGGTCGAAGACGGGCGCCTGGTGGGCCCTCGGGAACGGACATCCCGGTATGGGGCAGTCTATCCACCTGTCCTCTATGATCCCGGCCGCCTTCGAGGCGTGGTGGGCCTCCCACTCCGTGCGCCATATCAGCCCTTCGCGCATCACCACATATCCGTACCGCTTCAGGGCTTCGCGGCTGTAGTCCTTGACCGTCACGCTCCAGATTCCTCCGTCGTTCCAGTTCATGGGGTATCTTTTCCCTCCGAGCATCAGCGTGAGGCTTTCGCCCCACTCGGTCATATACTCTATCCTGAAAGTTGTCTGCATATATTGTATCAGTTTTAGCGTTCTCGTAAAATCGCGACCGGCCACACTGCAAGTCCAAGTGCGGCCGGATTGTCGGGTGCGCCGTTACAGCGGCTTGAAGGCTATCGCGAATCCTCCTCCCGGAGCCATCCGTATCTTGAGCTTGTCCTTCGCGGTGACTTTCCTGCTCGTGATCTCGTAGGCCTGGGGGTTGGTCCTGTAGTGCGCGTCGGGAGCGTCCGCATAAATCTCCGCCCTGAATCTGCCTTCTCCGAGGAAGTCGAGACTGATCTCGAATTCGCGGGCGTTCTCGTCGGTCACACCGCCGCAGAACCACATTCCGTCATCCTTGGCTTTTCTCGCCACGATTATGTAGTCGCCGGGTTCGGCACAAAGATAGCGACTTTCGCTCCAATCCAAAGCGACATCCTTGATAAATTGGAAGGCGTCCATGAATTCGGCGTAATGTTCCGGGGTGTCCGCCGCCATCTGCAGAGGGGAATACATGGTCAGATAGAGGCCGAGCTGGTTGGCGATGGTCGCGTTCACATGCGAGTTGTTGCCGCACCACTCCTTGAGATTCTGCTCGAAGATGCCCGGAGTGTAGTCCATGGGGCCGCCGTTGAGGCGGGTGAAGGGCAGGATGGTCACGTGCTTGGGCTGGGTGCCTCCGAAGGCCTGGTATTCGGTGCCGCGGGCCGATTCGTTGCCTATGAGGTTGGGATAGGTCCTGCACAGTCCGGTGGGGCGCACCGCCTCGTGGGCGTTGACCATTATCTTGTGCTCGGCGGCCTTCTTCACGGCATAGAGGTAGTGGTTCACCATCCACTGGCCGTAGTGGTACTCTCCGCGGGGGATGATGTCCCCGACATAGCCGGACTTCACGGAGCTGTAGCCGTACTTGTTCATGAGTTCGTAGGCCGCCTCCATGTGGCGCTCGTAGTTGCGCACCGAGCTGGAGGTCTCGTGGTGCATTATGAGCTCTATGCCCTTGGAGTGGGCGTATTCGTTGAGGGCCGCGATGTCGAAGTCGGGGTAGGGGGTCACGAAGTCGAACACATAGTCCTTGCTGCAGTTTGCCCAGTCCTCCCAGCCTATGTTCCAGCCCTCCACGAGCACGGCGTCGAAGCCGTTCTCCGCCGCGAAGTCGATGTACTGGCGGACTCTCTCGTTGTTCGCGGAGTGCTTTCCGTTGGGCTTCGCCGTCGCGTAGTCGAAGCTGTCCAGCTTGACGGAGGTCGCGTCGGTGTAGGCCCAGGTGCCGTAGCCGGCGATCATCTCCCACCACACGCCCATGTATTTGACGGGTTGTATCCAGCTTACGTCATCGTATGCGCAGGGTTCGTTGAGGTTGAGCACGAGGCGGCTCGCGAGCTGTTCGGTCGCGGATTCCGCCACCTGCACGGTTCTCCAGGGGGTGTTGCAGGGGGTCTGCATATATCCCTTCCAGCCCTGTGCGTCGGGAGTCAGCCAAGAGCGCAGCACATGCGTCTTTCCGTCTACGAGCAGATGCATGCAGGGATAGTCCACGAGGGCGGCCTCGTGTATGTTGATGTAGAGTCCGTCGTCGGTCTTCATCTGGAAGGAGGTCTGCACGCCGCTGGTGCTGAAGAAGGTCTGCGAGCTGTTGCCCACCACCTGCTTCTGGAAGTTTTCGCTGATCTCTGAGAGACGGCATTCGCCGTATTCGTATTCCTGCGTGTCATAGTCGCCCGGAATCCACCAGCTGAAGTGGTCGCCGGCCATCGCGAATTCGGTCAGTTCCTCCTTGATCACGAAATAGGTCAGCGGCTGGCCGGAGGGGAACTCGTAGCGGAAGCCGAGGCCGTCGTCGAAGAGGCGGAAGCGGATGTTCATGAGTCTGCCGCTTTCTGTCTGGCGCAACATGACGAGCAGTTCGTTATAGTGGTTGCGAATCTGCGACTCTTCTCCCCAGACGGGTTCCCAGACTTCATCGAACGAGTCCGTCTCGGTGCCCGTGAGCTCGAAGCCCTCGGCGAAGGAGTAGCATGGCTTGAGGTCGGTCTTGGTGATCTCGTCGCCGTCGAAGGTGATTTTCTCGGATTTCACAGTGCCGCGCAGCTCGAAGCCCAGAAGGCTGGGGAGCACGACATCGTCGCCCTTGTGGGTCAGTGAATACTTGGGGACGCCTCCCTTTTCGAGCATGAAGCTGAGCTCAAGATTTCCGTCGGGGGATTTCAGCGTGGCGGCGGGTCCGTTGCCGCCGTATGCCTGCAGTCCGGAAATCAGTGCTGCGAGGGCGAGCAGTATCTTTTTCATCGGTATTCTATGATTATGCTTGATTTGGCTGGTATTGTGCAGTGTTCGGGGTCGAAGGTCTCGCCGGTGAGGATGTTGCGTCCTTCGCCGCTCAACCTGCCGGTGAACTCGGCGTAGTCGGCCCAGGGCAGTTCGCGAGGCTCGGAGTTGTTGTTGATATAGACGAACACGGCCTGGTCGTCAGTGTATCTGAAATAGGCGTAGGTGTTGTCGCGGGTCAGGAAATGCAGGGTGCGGCCGTTCTGAACCGCATCGGAGGTCTTGCGCCAGTTGAGCAGGGCGCTCACATAGTCGTGCATGTCCTTCATCACGGGATTCTTCTCCCAGCCGATGGGGAATTCCACGCGCAGTCCTCCGTGGCCCTGCGAACGGTCGCGGGAAACGACCATCAGCTCGTCGCCGCTGAATATCTGGGGATATCCGCGCAGCGTGGCCATCAGAGTCATGACTATCTTCTGCTTGCGGGGATCCTGCCCCACGATGTCGCCGATGCGCTCGGTGTCGTGGTTGCCGGGGAAGATCATCATGTTCTGCGGGTCATGATAGTACTGGTCGTTGGCCATGGAGTTGTAGACCTTGGTGATGCCCTCGTCCCAGCTCTCGCGGTCCGCGTTGATGCCGGCGGTTATCGCGTTGAGCAGCGGAAAGTCCATTATCGACGGAAGGTTGGAGTCGAAGCCGTCGCGGTTGGGGTTCCCCGTCTGCCAGTAGGCGACTTCGGGCACGTTGCCGGACCACACTTCGCCGACTATGTTGAAGTTCGGGTATTCGGTGCGCACGGCCTTGCACCATTCGGACATCGGCACCTTCTCGTTGTAGGGGTAGGTGTCCACGCGGAAGCCGTCGAGGTCGGCCCATTCGATCCACCATACCGCCCACTGCTTGAAATACTGGAGCAGCCAGGGGTTGTCGAGGTTCATGTCGACCATCGAGGTGTCGAACCATCCGCTGGTCATGTTGACGCGGTCGATTTCGGCGCAGTAGGGGTCGTTCTGTGCGGAGAACGCGCAGTTGGAGTGGGTGTATTCGGGCCACTGGTGAACCCAGTCCTCGAACGGAAGGTCCTCCATCCACCAGTGTCTGTCGCCGCAGTGGTTGGTCACTATGTCCATGATCACCTTGAGTCCGTGTCCGTGGGCCTGGGCCACCATCTCGCGGTATTTCCAGTTGCTGCCGAAGCGGGGGTCGATATTGTAGTAGTCGGTGCAGGCGTAGCCGTGGTAGGAGGATTCCGGCTCGTCGTCCTCGAGCAGAGGAGTGCTCCAGATTGCGGTGAAGCCGGCGTCCGCGATGTAGCCGAGCTGGTCCTCGATGCCCTGGATGTCCCCTCCGTGGCGGCCGAAGAATGCATCGTAGTCGGCTTTTTCGGTCGTCATAGGGCTGTTGTCGTTGGTCGGATCGCCGTTCACGAAGCGGTCGGGCATCAGCAGGTAGATCGCGTCGGCGGTGCCGAAGCTCCTGCGCTCGGCGGAACCTTCGCGGCGCGCGAGTATCTCGTAAGGCCTGCGCAGGGTCTGTCCGTCCTTGCTGAACACGAGGGTGTAGGTGCCGGGCTGCGCGTTTTCCGAAATCTCCATGTCCACGAACAGGTAGTTCGGGCTTTCCGCCTTGTGGACTCCGGCAACTCTCACGCCTTTCCCGCCTTCCACCGTCACGTCCCATCCGGAGATGCCTTCGCCCTGGACGAGCAGCTGGAGTCCGGTCTTCATTCCGACCCACCAGCACGGAGGTTCCACGCGGCTAATCAGGTCGGCCGGGCTGCTGACGCTCCATGCCCACGGGGCTTCGAGCTGCACGCTTACGGTCACTTCGTCGCCTGCGTTGCTGCGCCTGAACACGAGGGTGTTGTCGTCGGTGGAGAGTATCTCGAACTCTCCCTCACCGGCGTTGAGCGCGGGATGGGAGTGCTTGAGCTGGCCGAGTTCGCGGTAGAAGTCGGTCACGGCGTTGGTCTTCCAGTCAAGTATGGGGTCCTTCTCGAAGAATTCGAAGCTGTGGTCGTAGCCTATCTCCTGTCCGGTGTAGATCAGCGGCTGCGTGTTGGGAAGGGTCCAGCAGAGCACGGTCATGGCCTTCCACGCATCGCCCATGCGGTCGAATTCTGTACCGCTCCATGAGTTCTCGTCGTGGTTGGAGGTGAACGCGAGCCTCAAGGCGTCGGCGGGGTATTCGCCGGCGTTCCAGGCGATGTAGCTCGTGAGGCTGTCGGCATCGGCACGGCCTTGGGCTATGTCGTTGAGCAGATGGTGCAGCTTCCAGGAGTAGGTCGCGTCGAAGCCGGCCTCGTGCAGCCAGGCCTCCTCGCCTTCGGCAAGGAAGTAGAGGTCGCCGTATTCGCTGCGGAACTTGCCGATAACGTCGGACCAGAAGTCCTGCGGCACCAGCGAGGCCATGTCGCAGCGGAAGCCGTCCACTCCGCGGTCGAGCCAGAAGCGCATGCTCTTCTCCATCTCGGCGCGCATCTCGGCGTTGTCGTAGTTGAGCTTGGCGATGTCGGTCCAATCATATTCGACTATGGTCCTGCCCTGCTCGTCGCGCACATACCACGAAGGGTCCTTCTCCGTCACCCAGGGGTGGTCGGGAGAGGTGTGGTTCGCGACCCAGTCTATGATGAGCCTGAATCCGAGTTCGTGCGCCTTCGCGAGGAAGGCGTCGAAGTCCGCGAGCGTGCCGAATTCGGGGTTGACGTCGCAGTAGTCGCGTATGGCGTAATAGGAGCCGAGCGTGCCCTTGCGGTTGAGCTCGCCTATGGGGTAGGGAGGCATGACCCAGAGAATGTCGACTCCGAGTTCCTTGAGTACGGGCAGCCTTTCGGCCGCGGCGGCGAAGGTTCCCTCGGGGGTCATCTGCCTGATGTTGAGTTCATAGACCACGGAGCCGCTCTTGTAGCCGGCGGCCTCCGGTCCGGTCTGCCGGCCGCATGAGACGGCGAGCAGCGCGAAACTGATGAGAAGCAGGAGTTTTTTCATATTGCGATGTCTGATTTATTCTATGTCTTTCATCCAGTCTGCACCTTCGTGCATGTTGTTGGAGTCGGTGAAGTCCCAGTAGGAGTTGTTCTCCCAGGTGCTGCCGCACGCCCAGTCGGCCGGGTAGGTGTAGACGCCGTCGGCCGGCAGGGACTCGGTGCCCCAGGTTATGAGTCCGGCTCCGCCGCCGTCGCGGATCTGCTTCGCGAGGTTTCCGAGCCATTCGCGGCCCTTGGCGGGGGTGTAGTTCACGAGGTTCTCGGAGTCGGCGCCCCAGTCGGGATAGTTGTAGGCGTTGTTGCAGTTGTCGCCCATCCATTTGCCGTCGACTGAACCGGTGGTGAAGCTGTATGCCGTCTCGACTATCATCATTTTCTTGTCGCCGAAGGCTCCGGCAAGGTCCTTGACGGACTTCCCGTCGGGCAGGCTGTGGCCGATTGCCGAGCCGGGGTAGTAGGAGATGGCGACAATGTCGTAGTCCTTCGCCCCAGCAGCCTCTATCTGCCGTATGCTCCATTCAGCCCTCGACGGATTCTCGACATGGACCGCGCTCAGGCAGGCGGGGTTCCAGTCCTCCGCATAGTCTCTGACGGCCTGATGGGCGTATTTGAGCAGCCTTCCGGTGCGGCCGTTGTCGACGGGCGCGTCCGCCGCCGGTTTCAGGAAGCCCACGCTGACTTCGTTTCCGACCGCGACGATGGCCGGGAATATGCCTTCTCCGGCAAGTTTCGCGAGACTGTCGTAGACCCAGTCGTAGAGGGCTTGTCCGAGCGCGGTCTCGTTCAGATTCGCCCACTGTCCCGGCAGGTTGTTGTGGCTGGTTGCGCCGCTGCCGTAGATGTCGTAGTCGGGCTTCATGGTCAGGAAGATTTCCAGACCCTGCGCCAGAGCCCTTTTGGCATCCTCGATGACCCTGTCCATAGTCTGCCAGTCTATGGTCTGTCCGTCCTTTTTGGCGAAAGCCGCCCTGTCGAGCTGGAGTCTGACGCAGTTCGCCCCGTGCGCCTTCATCGAGGCGTAGGGGTCGGCAGGCTCGCCGTTCTCGCGGTACACGAGTCCGGCATCCTCGAAGTAGGAGGCGAAACTCATCGTGCCGCCTTTGTAGAAGATGCTGAAGCCGGGGGTCTGAGCCGTGGCCTCGGCAGGGGGTTCGGGTACGTCCCCGCCGTCGGGCTTCCCGGAAGTCTGAGGCTTGCTGCATGCGAGGCAGAGCGCGAGGAAGGAAAGGATGGTCAGGATTTTTTTCATTGCAGGAAAATGGCTGTGGCGTATCCGCCCATTGAAAGATTGTTGCCGTTTACGGTGACGGTTCCGTTGGACGCTATCATCCGGTCGAGCCTGTCGTTCGGGAAACCGGTTTTCGCGGTGCTGGCGCCGAAGTTATGCACTACGAGGATCTTCTGGTCGCCGTAACTTCTGTACCAGGCCGAAAGAGCCTGCACGGAGGCCGTGGCGGGGCAGTAGTCGAAGCTTCCCTTGGCCAGGGCCGGATAGCTGTCGCGCAGCACGCCGAACTTGCGGTAGACATTGAGTATGGATTTCTCGTCGGCCGACTGGCTCTCCACGGACATTCCGGCCGTGAGCATGCTCCTGTCGACCTTGCCGGAGAGCTTCCCGTCCGCGAGCCCGCCGCCGTCGGCGTTCCACATTATCGGGGTGCGCACATATTCGTCGCCGTTGGTCTTGACTCCCCAGTAGCCGAGTTCCTCGCCCTGATAGATATAGGGTTCGCCGGGGCCGGTCAGCAGCACGGCGGCGGCGAGCTGCATTTTCCGGCTGTCCCTGTTCAGGGAGGAGCCGGCGCGGTCTTCGTCGTGATTGGAGAGCTTGGTGGCTTCGATATAGTCCGGACGGTACTGTCCGTAGAGTTCGCGGTAACCCTGTATCGTGCCTACGAAACCGCTTCCCGTGCCGCCGTTGATCGCATCGCGCAGCGTCCACCAGAAGCTGAAGTCGAAGAAAGCGGGCAGTCCGCTGTAGTAGGGGGCGACCTCGTTCGCGGCGCTGAGGTGTTCTCCGACCATATAGATGTCCCCTTCACCGCCGGCGGCCTTGTAAGCCTCGTTGCAGCGGTCGTAGAATTTCTTGAGGAAGGTCGGGTTCTCGTCGCTGTAGGCGTTGTGGTATATGTGCTTGATGGCGTCGAGACGGAAGCCGTCGACGCCAAGCGCTATCCATTTCTCCGCGGATTCGCAGAGGGCGTTGAACGCGGGGGAGGTCTCGCAGGAGGAGGCCGCGCCGTAGTTGAGGTCGGCGAACCAGGATGTCCACATGTGGGAGTGGTACATCGTGGAGGTCATGTAGGGCATCAGGATGTCCGAGGAGCTGCCGCCGCTGACCAGCGTCAGAGCTTCGCCCCATTCGAGATGGTTGTTTCCGGAGGCCGCTCCGTATTTATGGCTGTCCCACTGAGAGGTGCTCGTGCGCACGAGCAGCCCCCAGTCGCTGTCGAATTCGAGGCTGAGGCTGCATTGTGAGCCGTCAGTGTAGAACTCCTCCATCTGCTCCACTCCGTAGTAGAGCCAGATGCCGCTGTCCTGCGTGCCGGAGTTGCTGATTTCGTCGACCTGCTCCACGCTTATGGTTTCGGGTTTTCCGGAGCCGTCGAGACCCAGGGTGAACCTGACTTTCCGCGGCTCGCCGTCGCCGCTCACCGCCGGGAACCATTGTCCGGAGTCATAGCCTCCGGCACCTTCGGTGGATATCATCGCGATATTTCCGGCCGCGATGTCGGCCCTGGGGTCTTCGGAGAATATATAGTAGTCGCGGAAGGGGCTCTCCGCGTCGGATTTCGCTTCGATGAACCAGGGATGGTCCTTGGATGTATGGTTGAGCACATAGTCGAGATATATCTTGATTCCCTTGGCGTGTGCCGCGCTCAGAAGGGACTTGAAGTCGTCCTCCGTGCCGAAGTCGGGGTTGACCGTCTCGTAGTCGAGGACGTCGTAGCCGTGGTAGGAGGATGCCGGATGTATGGGTGAGAGCCACAGGGCCTGCACTCCGAGGTCTTTCAGATAGTCAAGTCTCTGTTCTATGCCCTTGAAGTCGCCGCAGCCGTCGCCGTCGCTGTCGGCGAAGGAGTAGACGAGAATCTGGTAGGTGATCCCGGATTCGCCGGTGCGCTCCGCCGGGTCGGGTTCCGGATCGGGGTCGGGCGTGGGGGTCGTGCCGTTCTTGTCGCATGATACGGACAGCGCGAAGGCGAGAAGGGCGTACAGAAGTAGTCTTATGGGTTTCATTTCCGCAATATAGATTAAAAAAGGCAGATGCGCTGTGTTTCCGGCGCATCTGCCTCGAAAGATTCAGGTTCTATTCGTGATTTTCGATGAGAATGGTACCTGCCTCGTAGTCGTAGGTGATGTCGTATGTCCCTTCGATTCCGACAACTATGTTCTTTCCGTTGTTGGTCTCGGCCTTGAAGGGCTCTCCGACCGTGGCCTTGAAGACATCGTAGGGATTGGAGGGATCGATGGTGCTGACTGCATTCGCCTCAGGACCGCCAGCCTGGATGTCCCAGCCGTGGTCGGCGCGGAGCTTGAACTCGTCGGAGGCCGTGAGGGCGAGGTTCTCGACAACCCACACCTTGCCTTCGGTGTTGGTCATGTCCACATCGGTGTCCCAGTTGGTTCCGTTGATCGTTCCTATGACGGACCAGGCGGTCGGTTCCGCGGGCTCGGGGTCGGGCCCCGGTTCGGGCGTTTCGTCCATTCCCGGTTCGGGCTGTCCGTACATGGAGGCGTTGAGCTCGTAGGTCATCTTGTTGAGGTCGAGGTAGACTCTGTAGCTGCCGGCTGCTACGGCTATGTTGCCGCCCTTGAGGGCAACGATTCCGTCGGACGCTCCGAGGCCCCATTCGTTAGGTCCCCAGGTCGCGTCGGCGCGGAACTTCACTTCGCTCTGGCTGGCAATCTCGACATCGGCGTAGAATCTCACATATGTGGGATTGTAGTCCATGACGATATCGTTGTTCCAGTCGCCGTTGGCCCCGATGACGCCGATCTGGTCGGCGCTCCAGTCGTTCTTCAGCACTCCGGTTCCGCTGTCGAAGCTGAAGTGGTAGAACCTTCTGGCATAGCAGGTGATGTTGTTCGTGCCGCCACCGGAGAGCAGAGTAATGCTTGAGGCCTCGCTGTCAGGCGTCACATCCTTGGAAACGCCCCAGTCCTTGGACGAATCGTCCCAGTTCCCGACGCCGTTCACCTTGAACTCGTTGGTGACGCCCGTCTGGGGTTCGCCGAAGTCAATCACGCCTTCGTAGGTCTTGCTGTCGCCGCTGTAGTTGTACAGATGCTGGCACAGTGCGAAGTCCCATCCGCTGTTCTGCCCGTTGTAGTTGCCGACTATCCATACATGAGGATATACGTCAGCCTCGGAAATCAACATGTTGTAGCTGACGAACACGGCGCTCTGGATGTTGGAAGAGACGTTGGTCCTGCCGATTTCCTGGTTCTTGTCGTCCAGCATGCAGGCGTTCACCTTGAGGTAGACCGTGTTCTCCTCCTCGACCTCGCCTCCGAGATTGATGATGGCGGTGTTGAGGTCCTTGTGCGCGACGGTGATCTTGCCGTCCGCGAAGCCTGCGCTTACCTTCTGCTGCTCGGCGAAGCCTTCGTCGAGCGCGGCGTAGAGGGAGTATCCCGTCGCACAGAGATAACCGAAGTCGGCTTCGGTGTAGTCGAAGGTCAGTGCCTCCCCGTCGGCGGACAATGTCGCCCCGGTCACGGTCCCGAGGGTCGGAGCCGTGACATTGTCAGGGTCGAAGACGACCTTGGGCTCGTCCTTGGTGCAGGAAACCGCGGCCAGTCCTGCGAGAGCCAAAATAGTGTATAGAATCTTTTTCATAATGCAAATCGATTATTAATACCCGGGGTTCTGGTCCAGATTGCCGTTGGCGTTGACGTCTCCTGCCGTAAGAGGGAAGAGGTTGAAATGGTCGTCGACGGCCTGTCCCTGCTGCACTCCGCCCTTGAACTCCCAGAGATAGTCGTCGGTGGTGAAGAGGCCGAAGCGTATGAGGTCCTGACGGCGCATGCCCTCATAGTAGAGCTCGCGTCCGCGCTCGTCGATGATGTTGTCGAGGGTCAGGCTGATGCTGCCCACTCCGGCACGGGAGCGCACGGCGTCGAGATACTGCTGGCCCTTGGCCTGGTCGGCCGCTCCTCTGGCCGCGCACTCGGCGTACATGAGGTAGGCGTCGGCGGTGCGGAAGAGAGGGAAGTCGGTATCCACGAATCCGGTCACTTCGACCGTCCCGTCATGGTTCACATTGGTGAACTTGACGGACTTCCATCCGTTCGACCATCCGTCGGATTCGCGGCGGAGCTGGTCTATGTACTGCTCGTATGCCCCTTTGTAGAACAAGGCGCGGGCGTCGTTCGGCTCGAACTTGCTGGTGAAGGTCCCGGTCAGCGAAAGGCCGCTCCAGCCGGAGGAGATGCCGTAGTCGGCCGCTGACATCTCGCCTCCGATGCTTCCGAAAATAAGGAAGTTCGTAGCACCGTAAGAGCGGATCAGGTCGGAATCCTGGTTGACGGCGAAGATGATTTCGTCGCCGCCGTAGGTGGTGTTGACGGTCCACAGGTGATTGTCGGCGCAGAAGAGATCGGAATACTTGTCGTGAAGTGCGGGGTAAGCCTCGATGATATCCTCGCAGACTTCGGCGCACTCGGCGTACATGGCGGTCCCTGTCCAGACTTCGGCGTTGAGATACATCTTGGCAAGTATCATCATCACGAAGCCCTTGTCGCAGCGGCCGTATTCGTTCTGTCCGGGCTCGGCGAGATCGGAGCCGGCCAGCAGATCCTCAGCCTCGGTCACTATCCAGTCGAAGAGGTCGGCGCGCTTTATCTGCTCGGGCCCCGTGGAGCCTACGCTGTTGTTCTCGGTCGAGAAGGGCACGTTGCCGAACATGTCGATGGCGTGGTAGTAGCTCAGCAGCCTCAGCGCGCGGGCTTCGGCGATATACTCGTTCTTGAGATCATAGCCGGCTATGTCGGTAGCGTTGGAGCGGCGGATGAATTCGTTGCAGAGGCTTATCTGGAAGAAGATTCTGTAGTACATGGAAAGCACGAACGGGTTCGACGCGTTCCAGGTGATGTTGTGGAGGTCGGGGAGTCCGCCATCGTTCCAGCAGCATGCGACCACGTCGGTGGTGAGCTCCTGCATGTTGAACAGGGCTCGCAGGTACTGGCCGTAACCTCCGTCCACGCCGTTGATGTCAGGGGCGCTTTCCGGACCGTCGGAGGCCGAAACCGCGAGACCCTGATAGCACTTGGCGAGCAGCTGCCTGAACGCTTCCTGCGAGTCGAGCACGTCCTCGGGCAGGACGGTGTCGTCGTCGATAGGCGTGACGTCAAGGTCCTGGACGCAGGAGGAAACGATGCCTGAGAACAGAACCGCCGCGGCGGCGAATGCGAATATCTTTAACTTTTTCATATCTCAGTCGGTGATTAGAAGTTGAACTTGACGCCGAGGATGTAGGTTCGGGGCCTCGGGTACATGTTGTTGTCGATTCCGGAGAATATTTCAGGGTCGATGCCCTCGTATCCGGTTATGCAGGCCACGTTCTGGACGGTGGCGAACACGTTCAGCGACATTCCCTTGTCGGGTCCGAAGTTGAAGTTCCTGCTAAGCGTGATGTTGTCGAGCTTGAGGAAGGATGCGTCCTGGACGTACATGTCGGACCAGTACTGCGCGGTGGATGCGAAGTTGTGCTGCTGCGCGGTCTGGTAGCGGTTGTTCACGAAGTTGTTGGTCCAGAGGTCGGTCAGCAGGTCTCCGTTGGAGGAGATGTTGTTGTAGACATAGTTGCCGAGGTTGGCGTGCGCGCTGATTGCGAGGGTCCACTGCCTGTAGGACAGCTGGGTGTTGAATCCGAAGGTCCAGTCGGGAGCCGCCTTCTGGAAGCAGTATTTGTCCTTGGTGTCGATTTTTCCGTCATTGTTGCGGTCCACATAGGCACCTTCGATCGGGTTGCCGTCGGTGTCGTAGACCTGCTGGTATACGAAGAACGAGTAGGGAGCATGTCCGGTCTGGTGGACCTGGACAGTGTTTCCGGTACCTCCGGCGATGTCTCCGGTCTCGATTCCGTAATAGTCCTCACGCTCGTCGTCGGTGGTCAGCTTGGTGATCTTGGTCTGGTTGTAGGCGGCGTTGAAGCCTATGGTCCAGCTCCAGTCCACGGTCTGGACGGGAATAGCGTTGATCTCGAACTCTATACCCTTGTTGGTAAGGTTACCGATATTGGCGTTCAGATAGTTGGAGAGGTTGGCTCCTGCCGCCACGGGAGTGTAGTTGAGCAGGTCCTTGGTGTCTCTCTGGTAGAGGTCGATCGCGCCGGTGATGCGGTCGTCGATGAATCCGAAGTCGAGACCTATGTTGTAGGTCGTCGTGGTCTCCCACTTAAGGTCGGCGTTGTATCCGAGAGGAGTGATCGGCACGACGACGTTGTTCCCGAAGAAGTACATCGACTGGTTGGTGTTGTACTTGTAGGATGAGAGGGTGGGGTAGTCTCCGGACTGGAGGTCCTGCTGTCCGGTCTGTCCCCAGCTGAGCCTGAGCTTGAGCGCGGAGAGCCATGAGCTGTTCCTTACGAAGCCCTCCTTGCCGAAGTTGTAGCTGACGGCCACGGAGGGGAAGAGGCCCCACTTGTTGTTGGCGAAGCGTGAGGTTCCGTCGTTACGCAGAGTCGCGGTGACGTTCAGCCTCTCGTCCCAGGAGTAGTTCAGACGGCCGAAGAACGATACGAGGTAGTATTCGGTCTTGAAGGTGTCGGGGGCCGAGAGGTAGTAGTCTGCGGCTGAAGGGTCGGTCCCGTCGGCCTTGAACTGCTCGTTGAAGGTCTCGTTGTAGAAATGCTGCCATGAATAGCCGGCCATCGCGCTGACGTTGTGGCTTCCGAGCTGCTTGGTGTAGTTGGCATAGAACTCGAGGGTCTGGTCGATCTTCTTCTGGCTGTAGTTGGTGTGGTAGCCGGATCCGCCCTGTGCGGTACTGTGCAAGGTCTGTTCTGTTCCGGCGGCCACATCGACCGTTCCGTTGGAAGAAGAATAGTCGATACCGAGGTTCAGGTTGAGGTGAAGGTCCTCGAAGCCGTGGATCTTGTAGTCGAACTGGGCGTTGCCGATGAAGCGCATCGCGTCGGAGAGGTCGATCTTGTCGTTGAGCAGGGCCACGGGATTCTGGCCGGCCTGCGTGTTGCAGTTCGCGACGTCGGAGGTCCCGAGTCCGTTGTTCCACCAGAAGTATCCGTTGAGTCCGTTCTCCGAATCGTCATATACGTTCTGGGTGGGGTCCATGCGGACCGCCGCTCCGATGGCGTCCTTGTTCGCGAAGCGGTTGCTTATGTGCATGCCCTTTCCGTTGAGGTTGATCAGCAGATGCTCGTCGAAGAGCTTGGGGCTGAGGTTCAGCGACAGGGTCTGGCGGTTGAACTCGGAAGTCTTGAGGGTTCCGTCCTGGCTCGTCACGCCGAGGGAGACGCGCCAAGGCATCGAGAACACCTTGCCGCCGCCCACGTTGCCGGAAACGGCCACATTGCCGTCGATGCTCTTGCCGAGCTGGAAGATCTCTCTCTGCCAGTCGGTGTTGGCGTCACCGAGAGCCTGGTATGCTTCTCCATCTGTCCCCCCCGTATACCATGCCATGAGGTCGCGCAGCTCGTCGCCGGTCAGCACGTCCACATATCTGGCATTCTGGGAAACGGAAGCGGTCACGTCGGCGCTCACATGGATGCCCTTGCCCGCCGCACCTTTCTTGGTGGTGATCATGATGACGCCGTTGGATGCCCTGGAACCGTAGATTGCGGTCGCGGAGGCGTCCTTGAGGACCGTGAAGGTCTCGATGTCGTTGGGGTTGATGGATGACAGCGCGTCTGAAACGCCGCTGATGCCGACCTCCGACAGGGGCAGGCCGTCGATCACGATCAGAGGGTTGTTGTTGGCCTTGAGCGAGGAGCCGCCGCGGATACGGATGGTCGCGGATGAACCGGGAGCACCGTCACCTGCGGTGACTACCACGCCCGCCGACTTGCCCTGGAGCAGGCTGGCGGGAGAGGTTACGACGCCCTTGTTGAGCTGGTCGGCCTTGACCGCCGAAACCGATCCTGTCATGTCGCTCTTCTTGACCGTACCGTAACCGATCACCACCACCTCGTCGAGGAATTCGGTGTCCTCGGAGAGGGTGATGGTCGCGGGCATCTCGGATGCCTTGAAGGTGCGGGTGGCGTAGCCGATGCAGCTCACCTCGACGGTGGCGTCGGCTGAAGATACCGTAAGGGTGTAATTTCCGTCGAGGTCCGATACGGTTCCCACCGTGGTGCCTGGTTCCATCACCGTGGCTCCCACGACCGGTCCGATCGCGTCGACAATCACTCCCTTGACTTCGTAGCCGTTCTGTGCGGCTGCGGCTGCAGGTATCGACATCGAAAGCGCGATACCCGCCAGCAGAGTTAGGATTCTTTTCATATCGAATTGGTTAGACACAATTAAATTGTTTGTTTGGTTTCCTTTATGAGAGAGACGGCCAGACAGCCGCATATCAGGAGCACCCCGGCCAGCACGAGCATGTTCGCCTGCACGCCGCCCAGCAGCTTGAGGATGACTCCTCCGAGTGCCGCGGCCACAATCTGCGGCAGGCAGATCGTGCAGTTGAACAGACCGAGATAGCTGCCGATGTGGTCACCCGACAGCGAGTTCGTCAGCAGGGTGAAAGGCAGCGCGAGCATTGCCGCCCAGGCGGTTCCGATGAGCAGATACGACCCGAACAGCAGGTATTGGTTGTGAATGAACGCGATTGAGATGAAGCCCGCGGCTCCGATGAGCAGGCTGACCACATAGGCGGTCTTGAGCGACCTGAAGCGCGGGATGACGGCCGACCAGATCATGGAGCCCACAGCCTGTGCGGCGAACACTACGCCGACCCAGTTGCCTGCGGCCTGATAGCCTTCCGATGCGGTGTCGGAAGTGCCCCAGCAGTTCAGCGCCACTGCTCCGTTGGTGTAGGTCCACATGTACATGAAGGCCGCCCAGCAGAAGAGCTGCACGAGGCCGACGGTCCAGAAGGTCCGGGGCGCATGGACGAGCAGTTTCAGCAGCCCCGGCTCTCCGCCCGCATTCTCCTTCTGCGCCCGGAGGTCGATGCCGTGGAATTCGGCATATTCCGCCGGAGGCATCTCCCTGACCTTGATGAAGGTGTAGAGTACGCAGAGTATGAGTATGGCCGCGCCGCAGTAGAAACTCCATATCACCGAAGACGGGATGACTCCTCTGGGAGCGGTGTTGGCTATGCCTATCCAGGTGAAGAATATGGGGAAGAGATAGCCCACGAGGCTGCCTGCGTTGCATAGCAGCGACTGTATCGAGTAGGCCTTGGCCTTCTGCTTCTCGCCCACCATGTCGCCCACCATCATCTTGAACGGCTGCATGGCTACATTGATCGAGGTGTCGAGCAGCATCAGGGAGAAAAGGCCGAACCACATCGCTCCGTTGAGTCCCAGAAACAGACGGGAGGAGAAATTGAGGCTTCCCGCGTTCGGCAGAAACGCCATCACGAGCACCGCCACTATCGCGCCGAGCAGCAGATACGGCTTTCGCCGCCCCATCCTGCACCATGTGCGGTCTGACCATTTGCCTATCAGAGGCTGCACTATCATGCCCATCAGCGGCGGAAGTATCCAGAAAAAGCTCAGCTGATGCGGATCCGCGCCGAGAGTTGCGAAAATTCTGCTGATATTTGCACTTTGGAGTGCGTAAGCTATCTGGACACCGAAGAATCCGAAGCTGAGATTCCACATCTGCCAGAAGCTCAATGGCTTTCTTTGCATTTCAGTGTTATTTGCGGTAAGGCAAATTAACGAATTGGTCACCATATTTTAAAAGGCTCGGGGATGAACGGCGGTTTTTTGAGGATGAATGGTTGAATTTTGATGATTTGTCATTATATTGGCTTTAGATAATTAAAATTTTGAGAAACATCTGGATAATACAGATCTTCGCGGTGCTGCATGCGGCCGTCTCGCTGGGCTGCCGTACCATAGGCATCGCGGACGACCTTCTGCTGACGCTGCTGACCATGCTCATGGTCGTGATTCTATGTCTGCGCAGGGCAACGAACATGGTCTACATGTCCGTGGCGGTCATTCTCGCCAATATTGTCGGCTTCTGTCTCGGCATGGGCCTGGCCGCTCTGTTCAGTCTGGCCTCCCTTCCGGACATCGCCTCCCATCCGCTTTCCACCTTCATCTGCACCCAGGTCATAGGTCTGCTGGTGGAGTGCTTCTCGCGCAGTTCGGTGTCGGGGATAGGGGGAGGCCGCGGATTGCGCTGGATGCTCCTTGCGTTCGTGCTGATAATCATCCTGCGCCTTGTGATAGTGATTGCGAACTCGGATTCGGGATATACGCGGAACTTCTTCATCGAGATGATTCTCGACTATGTGTTCAGCTGCCTGGCGATAGTGCTCGTGGCCGAGTATGCCATACGTCTGCGCGTGCAGGCCGAGAAGTCGGCGGAGGAGGCCAACCTCGCACATTTCAAGTACTTGAATCTGAAGCAGCAGGTGAATCCCCACTTCCTGTTCAATTCCCTGAACGTGCTTGACTGCATGATCCAGGAGGAGCAGAACGCCGCCGCGAGCGAATATACCCACAGGCTCGCCGATGTGTACCGCTATATGCTGCGCAGCGAGGACGAGCCGCTGGTGAAGCTCCGCGAGGAGCTGGAATTCGTCTCGCGGTACATGGACCTCCTGAAACTGCGTTTCGCCGACGGGGTGGAGCTGGAGATCGAAGTCCCGGACGACGGCATGTCGCGGGAAGTCGTGCCGTGCAGCGTGCAGCTCCTGGTCGAGAACGCCATGAAGCACAACGCGGTGAGTGCCGCCAATCCTCTGCGGGTCAGGGTGCACGCCACCAGAAGCAGCGTCATAGTGACCAACAACAGGATACCAAAACTCACGGCGAGGGCTTCCGCCGGCATGGGTCAGAAATATCTGCGGCAGCGGTATAAGGACGTTGCCGGCAAATCGATAATAGTCAAAGAAACCGATGAATACTATTCAGTAATCCTGCCCTTGTTATGAAAGCTTTGATCGTAGAAGACGAGGTGCTGGCCGCCAAGAGGCTGGCCCGGACCCTTTCCGAGAATTTCCCCGACATAGAGGTGCTCGGCATCACGGATTCCGTCCGCGGCACCGTGGACTGGCTCGGGACGCATGATGCGCCTGATGTGATTTTCATGGATGTGGAGCTTTCCGACGGCGACTGCTTCGAGATATTCCGGCAGGTCCGCATAAAATCCCAGATCATCATGACCACCGCTTACGACGCCTACGCCGTCAAGGCGTTCGAGGCCGGAAGCATAGATTATCTGCTGAAGCCCATAGGGCTTGAAGCGCTGACGCGTGCGGTGACGAGATGCAGGACCAGGGTGGCGGGCAGTGACATCGAAGCCGTCCTGAAAGCTCTGTCCGGCAGGTCCGGCAATCAGGCTCCCCGGTACAAGCGGCGCTGGATCGTGCGTCTCGGCGACAGGATCATCCCCGTGGATATCGACGACGTGGCGTATTTCATCTCGGAAGACAAGGCCAACAGCATGGTCCTGTCGGACGGCAGCCGCTATATAGTGGATTTTACCATGGACACGCTCGAGCATCAGCTCGATCCCGAGAAGTTCTTCCGCATCTCGCGCGGCTGCATAGTCGCCCGGCATGCCGTCAAGAGCGTCATCCGTTATTTCAACGGCCGTCTGAAACTGTCGGCCGAACCTGCCTGCGACACCGAACTTCTGGTTTCCCGCGCCCGAGTGGACGACTTCCTGGCATGGCTGGAATAATTAAAGTCGCGGTCATCGGTGCGGGTGCGGCGGGGTGTTTCTGCGCTGTGGAGATGAAGAGGAGAAGACCGGAGGCGGAGGTCGCGGTCTACGAGGCCGGCCGCCGGCCGATGGCCAAGCTGGCCGTGACGGGAGGCGGGCGCTGCAATATCACCAATACCTTCGAAGGCGCCGGCAGCCTGGCGAAGGTCTATCCGCGTGGAGACAAATTCATGAAAAGGGCGCTGAAGCGCTTCGGCCCCGCCGATCTGCTGCATTGGTTCGAGGCGGAAGGCGTGCGTTTCGTCTCGCAGCCGGACGGATGCGTGTTCCCTAAAAGCCAGGACGCCATGCAGATAGTGCGGACGCTTGAAGGGCTGATGCGGCGGCTCGGCGTGAAGGTCATCTGCGGCAGGCGCTGTATCAGGATAGTCCCGTCTGCGGCAGGAGGTATTCCGGATGATAATCGGGGAGACGCCCCGGCGACTGTCGGAAGCGGAGCGGCGGAAAGGTTCGTGCTGGAGTTCTCCGACGGCGGCCGCGAGACGGCGGACAAGGTGGTGCTGGCTGCCGGCGGAAGCAGTACGGCCTTTCTGCGCGGCCTGTTGCCGGAAAGTGTGGAAATCGTGCCTGCCGTACCGTCGCTGTTCACATTCAGAATCGACGACGAAGGTCTGCGCGCGCTCATGGGGACGGTCATCGACAATGCCACGATGAGCATAGCTGGCACGGCTTTCCGGTCGGAGGGCGCGCTGCTGATTACCGACTGGGGCGTGAGCGGCCCCGCTACGCTGAAGCTGTCGTCATATGCGGCGAGGTACCTTGCTGAACGGGATTATTCGGCCCCGCTGCTCGTGAACTGGACGGGCATGACGGATGCCGGGGCGCGGGAATGGCTGGGAGGGGCGGAGTCTGCCGGACCGCGCAGGCAGCTCGGCAGCGCGCATCCGCCAGGGCTTACCGGCAGGCTTTGGGAACATCTGATTTCCCGGGCCGGTCTGCGTCCGGAAATGCGATGGCCCGAGCTGGGCCCGAAAGGCCGCAACCGGCTTGTCGCCGTGATGACCGCCGACCAATACCGCATTGCCGGCCGTGCGGCGTTCAAGGAGGAGTTCGTGACCTGCGGCGGCGTGTCTCTCTCGTCGGTGGACCTCGGCACCCTGGAGTGCCGCAGCGTCCCGGGGCTCCATTTCGCCGGCGAGGTCCTTGACATTGATGCGATTACGGGAGGATTCAATCTTCAGGCGGCGTGGAGTTGCGCCTATCTCGTAGCCTGCGCGTTAGCATAAGCGCAGCATGTCAGCATGTGGGACGTCCGGGCTGATGTCTCGCAGGAGAGCCGTCCTCGGGTTCTCTTATGATAATTCGCAATGGTTTGATTATCAGCGAAAAACCTGAATATTGAATCATTTTGCGGAAAATTCTTATATTTGCCGCTGTACTGAAACCAAAAAACCTACAACCATGCAAAAAACTCTGAAGGAGATTTGCTCGGCCTATACTACGCCGCAGGAAATCAAAGCCCAGGGTCTCTATCCTTATTACAGACCCATCTCCTCCGGTCAGGACCCCGTCGTCACGATGGCGGACGGACACAAGGTCCTGATGTTCGGCTCAAATTCCTATCTCGGACTTTCCGATGACCCCAGACTCAAGGAGGCTGCGATCGCGGCCATTCGAAAATATGGAACCAGCTGCTCCGGAAGCCGTTTCCTGAACGGAACTCTCGACATTCACGAAGAACTCGAAGCCAAGCTCGCGAAATTCGTGGGCAAGGACGAGGCGGTGACCTACAGCACCGGCTTCCAGGTGAACCTCGGAGTGGTGAGCGCTCTCGGAATGCGCGGCGGATATACCTATCTCGATGCGCTTGACCATGCCTGCATCATCGACGGCAGCCGCCTCGGATTCGCCGAGGTCCGCAAATTCGCCCACAATGACACGCAGGCGCTCGAAAGGAAGCTCAAGGCCGCGTCGCCCGAGGCGTCCAAGCTCATCGTCGTCGACGGCGTGTATTCGATGGAGGGTGATATCGCTCCGCTTCCCGAACTCGTGCGTCTCTGCCATAAGTACGGAGTGTTCCTGATGGTCGACGACGCCCACGGTCTCGGCGTCATAGGAGAAAACGGCTCCGGTACCGCGAGCCACTTCGGTCTCACGAAGGATGTCGACCTCATAATGGGAACCTTCTCCAAGAGCTTCGGCTCCCTCGGCGGCTTCATCGCCGGCGACAAGGAGGTCATCAACTACCTGAAGCATACCTCGCGCTCGCTGATATTCAGCGCGTCCATGACCCCCGCCTCCGTGGCCGCCGCATCGAAGGCGCTCGATATCATGATCGAGGAGCCCGAGCGCCGCGAGAACCTCTGGAAGGTCACGAACCACGCCCACAAGGCGTTCAAGGACGCGGGCTTCGACATCGGACACACCGAAACGCCCATCATCCCGCTTTTCGTGCGCGACACCATCAAGGCGATGAGGATAGTCCGTATGGCATACGAGCAGGGAGTGTTCATCACGCCGGTGATCGCCCCCGCGGTGCCCGAGAATGACGTGCTGATACGCTTTGCGCTCATGGCCACGCATAACACCGCTCAGGTCGACGAGGCGGTGGAGAAGCTTACCGCAATCTTCAAGGAAGTCGGCGTAATAGCCTGATCTCTCGCATCATGGTAATACTGATCACAGGCATCTCCTCCGGCTTCGGCAAGGCCATGGCCGAGAGGCTTTCTTCCGAGGGGCACAAGGTCTACGGAACCTGCCGCCGCAAGGTCGAGCATATTCCCGGGGTGACCTATATCTCCGCCGAAGTCACCGATGACGCACAGGTGGAGGCGACGGTAAGGCAGGTCGTCGATACCGAAGGGCGCATTGACGTGTTCATCAACAACGCCGGCATGGGCATAGGAGGACCGCTGGAGTTCAATTCCATAGAGGAGGCCCGTCGGCAGATGGACGTGAACTGGCTCGGAATGGTGCGTTTCCTGCACTTCGTCGTGCCGGTGATGCGCCGTCAGGGCGGAGGCAGGATAATCTGCCTGAGCTCGATCGGAGGCCTTATGGGCCTGCCGTTCCAGGGCCTGTATTCGGCTTCCAAGTTTGCGATAGAAGGCTACTGCGAGGCGTTGAGACTGGAGACCAAGGCTTTCGGAATCAAGGTGGTGGTCGTCGAGCCCGGAGATTTCTCCACCGGTTTCACGGCCCAGCGCAAGAGCGTGGCCGCCCCGGAGGCATACGAGGTCTACAGAACCTACGCCAAGTCACTCGAAAGCATAGAGCACGACGAGAGTTCGGGGCTGAAGCCGGAATTTCTCGCGAAGAAGATATCGAAGATTATAAGGAAGCGCAACCCCCGCTACAGCTATGTGGTCGCTACGCTGGAGCAGCGTCTTTCGGTGCTGCTGAAGGCGGTTCTGCCGCCGAGCTGGTTCGCGGCGATACTGTCGTCGTATTATAAACTGTAAACAGCGCAGGGCTGGCCTGCCATAGCTGTCCCTCGACAGACGGATGTAGTTCCGATCATGAATTGTCGCTCTTAATTTATTGCTTGATGGACCAAACGGAACTATCCGCCTCGTAGCTCGCCTCGTTGCCCTCGCATTCGCGGACATCTACGCGGTAGCATTTCGGCACCTGCTCGCAGATCCAGCGGGCGAGGTTCTCGGTGCTGGGGTTGAAGGGCAGCAGCTCGTTGAGGTTGCCGTGGTCGAGGTGGTCGTGGATGCGCCGCTCTATGTCGAGAAAATCCACCACCATGCCGTCCTCGTCAAGTTCCTCGCTGCGGCACCACACCGTCACCGTCCAGTTGTGCCCGTGCATGGGCTCGTCGACTCCCGCCTTGCTGAAATGCAGGCTGTGGCTCGCCGAGATCTCCATCGTCTTCCTGACCTTGTACATTTTCTGTTCTGAATTTATTAGAGCAAAGATACGCAACGCAATGCAAATTTCAATTAGTAATAACTTTCTTACTAATAAACTTGTTACTAATAAACTTGTTTCCTATATTTGCCGGAAAAGGACACCATTATGGAAAACAAGCCTTTCATATTCGGAGTGGCGGCTTCAGGCGAGAATTTCACCGACCGCAAGAAGGAGACGGAGCGCCTGCTGTCCAATTTCAGGCACGGAATCAATACGGTGCTGATTTCTCCACGCAGGTGGGGAAAGACATCATTGGTTCAGAAGGTGTGTTCTCTCGCCAGAACGGAGAACCTGAAGATCGTTTATCTTGACATCTTCTCCTGTCGCAGCGATCTTGATTTCTACGACGCATTCGCCGGCGCCGTGCTGCGGCAGACTTCTTCCAGATTTGAAGAACGGGCGGAGAACGCGAAGACTTTCCTTTCACGTATCCGACCGAAGATCGAACTGAGCGCCGACCCGACCATGGATTTTTCCGTTTCATTCGACATGGATCCGGAAACCAGGGACGTTGACGATACTCTGCAGCTTCCCGAGAAGATAGCGCAGAAGAAACATTGCAGAATCGTGGTCTGCATAGACGAATTCCAGCAGATAGGGGAGTTCAGGGATTCCAAGACTTTCCAAAAACGCCTGCGCTCCGTATGGCAGCTTCAGAAATCCGTGTCCTATTGCTTGTTCGGCAGCAAGAAGCATCTGATGAACGAACTGTTTGAGCGGAAAAGCTATCCGTTCTATAAATTCGGGGATGCCATTTATCTTCAGAAAATAGGGACTGCGGATTGGGTGGATTATATCTGCGGAAGGTTCAAGGCCACGGGGAAATGTATTTCCGGTGAACTGGCGGAAAAAATCTGCGCTTCCGTTAAGAATCATTCGGCATATGTTCAGCAGTTGGCATGGCTGGTATGGACGCGTACGGAAACCGAAGCTTCGGAAGGGATTTTCAAAGAGGCATATCAGGATCTGATTGAGCAGAATACGCCCTTGTTTGAGAAACAGACAGAGAATCTCACATCATATCAGATGAATTTCCTGCGTGCAGTGCTTGACGGGATTCGCGGTGAATTCGGACGGCAGGAGACAATCAATAAATATCAGCTGGGCTCGACTGCCAATATCAGCGCCATAAAGCGGTCTCTGGTCAAAAAGGAGCTGATTGATGTTGAAAAGCGTCAGGTGTACATTTCCGACCCGGTGCTTGAGGCCTGGCTCAGGACCATCTAGATTTTCCCGACATACGACAGGAACTCGGCGCGGACCTGGGGGTTGTTGCGGAAGGCCCCGGTGAGGCAGGTCGTGGTCATCATGCCGGGCTTGCGCACGCCGCGTCCCTCCTTGCACATGTGGCGTCCGCGCATCATCAGGGCCATTCCGCGCGGGGGATTCTCGGTGCCGAGAGCCCCGGTGAGCATCTCCACGACATCGTGCACCAGCCTCTCCTGCACCTGCAGGCGCGAGGCGCAGTAGTCGACGGCCCGTGCGATCTTCGAGAGCCCGAGTATGCGCCCCTTGGGGTTGGGCAGGTAGGCGAACCAGTATTCGCCGAAGAAGGTGCGGCAGTGGTGCTCGCAGACAGAATAGAAAGTTCCAGAATCCACGACCATGTTGTCGTAGACTATGCCGTCCTGCCCGTTGGGGAAGGTCGTTATCTCCGGCTTCTGCGCGGGGTCGTAGCCTCGGAAAATCTCCCTGAACATCCTGAGCATCCTGTCCGGAGTGTCTTTGAGCCCCGTGCGCGAAGGATCCTCTCCGATATATTCGAGCAGTTCCCTTATGTCCTGCCTCGCCTGTTCTTCAGTAATCATCTCTTTCTTTTATTGTGCCCGACGGGCGGCCGGGCGGGAATCCGTCCGTCAAAGATCCCCCGGCACGTAATCCTTGATGTACACCGCCGTGTTGCCGCTTGTCTCCTGCACGCTGACCTTGTAGCAGCCCGGCACCTGCCCGCATATCCAGCGCGCGATGTTTTCCGAGGTCGGGTTGAACGGCAGCACTTCGTTGAGGTCGCGGTGGTCGAGAGCATCGAACACGCGCGACTTGATCAGGCCGAAATCGACCACCATGCCGTTCGCGTCCAGCTCCTCCGAGCGGCAGAATATCTCCACCTTGTAGTTGTGCCCGTGCAGCCGCGAACACTTGGTCGGCGGTTCGGTCGTCAGATGATGGCTCGCGGCTATCTCGAGTTTCTTGGAGACGTAGTACATGGCCGACAAAGGTACTGAATTATTCCAAATCAATACATGCCGGACTGAATAATTGTTATCTTTGCAGATTCGGAAGATAACGAAACGACATATGTACAGAACTCACACTTGCGGAGAACTGAGGCTCTCCGACGCCGGAAAGAAAGTCACCCTCGCGGGATGGGTGCAGAAATCCCGCAAACTCGGCGGAATGACCTTCATCGACCTGCGCGACCGCTACGGCATCACCCAGCTCGTGGTCGAGGCCGACGCTGACCATGCGCTTGTCGAGACCGCCGGCGGCCTCGGGCGCGAATATGTAATCCAGGCTGTCGGAGAGGTGGTCGAAAGAGCCAGCAAGAACCCCAAGATGCCCACCGGCGACATCGAGATAAGGCTGGAGAGCATCAATGTGCTCAACAAGTCAGTGACCCCTCCGTTCACGATCGAGGAGGTCAGCGACGGCGGTGAGGACCTGCGTGCGAAATACCGCTACCTCGACCTTCGCCGTCCGCCTCTCCAGCGCGCCCTTGCACTGAGGCACCGCCTTGCCCACGAGGTGCGCAACTACCTTGACAGCCAGGGGTTCATGGAGATAGAGACCCCCTATCTGATTAAGTCCACCCCGGAAGGAGCGCGCGACTTCGTGGTGCCCTCCCGCATGAACCCGGGCACTTTCTACGCGCTGCCCCAGTCTCCCCAGACCTTCAAGCAGCTGCTGATGGTGGCCGGCTACGACCGCTATTTCCAGATTGTCCGCTGCTTCCGCGACGAGGACCTCAGGGCCGACCGCCAGCCGGAGTTCACGCAGATCGACTGCGAGATGAGCTTCGTGGAGCAGGAGGACGTGCTGAACACCTTCGAAGGCATGATGCGCACGATGTTCAGGAACGCGCTCGGCGTCGAGATTCCCGATCCGCTGCCCCGCATGAGCTGGTACGACGCGATGGACAACTACGGCTCCGACAAGCCCGACATCCGCTTCGGCATGACCATAAAGGACATCAGCTCCGCCGTGAAGGGCTGCGGTTTCTCCGTCTTCGACTCGGCAGAATATGTAGGCGCCATCGCGGTTCCCGGCTGCGCCGAATACACCCGCAAGCAGCTCGACGAACTCACCGAATGGGTCAAGAGGCCGCAGGTGGGCGCGAAGGGTCTGGTATATGTGAAACTGAACCCCGACGGCAGCGTGAAGTCCAGCGTGGACAAGTTCTATTCTCCCGAGAAGCTGCACGAGATTGCGGCGGAATGCGGAGCGCGGAACGGCGACCTGCTGCTCGTGCTCTGCGGCCCGAAGCGCAAGACTCAGACCCAGCTGGGCGTGCTGCGTATCGAAATGGGCAACCGTCTCGGCCTGCGCGACCCTCATGTGTTCGCCCCGCTCTGGATCGTGGACTTCCCTCTGCTCGAATGGAGCGAGGAGGACGGCCGCTTCTATGCGATGCACCATCCGTTCACGGCGCCCAAGCCCGAGCATGAGAAGCTCTTCTACTCCGACCGCAAGGAGGATCTGGAGCAGGTATGCGCCAACGCCTACGACTTCGTGCTCAACGGCACCGAGCTCGGAGGCGGCTCCATCCGTATTCACGATGCAGCTATGCAGAGCCGCATGTTCGACGTGCTCGGCATCAGCAAGGAGGACGCCGAATACAAGTTCGGCTTCATAATCAACGCGTTCAAGTTCGGCGCGCCCCCTCACGGAGGCCTCGCCTTCGGTTTCGACAGAGTCTGCGCCCTCTTCGGCGGCCAGGAGACCATACGCGACTACATAGCCTTCCCGAAGAACAACCAGGGACGCGACGTGATGATAGATTCTCCTTCCAAGATTGACCAAAGCCAGATGGACGAACTCTTCCTGGCCTCAACCTGGAAGGGCGAATGAGGATAAAGTTCAACTACGACCTCTCTTCGATGAACACGTTCAGGATGAAAGTGTCCTGCGCGTGTTTCGTCGAATATGAGAGCGTGGCGGAGCTCGAGGGCCTGAACTTCGACAAGCTGCCCGGGCCCCTGCTGCACATGGGCGAAGGCAGCAACCTGCTGTTCACAGGGGATTTTCCGGGCACGGTGCTGCATTCCAACATCGAGTACATCAAGTATGTGGATGTCGGACTCGACGAGGTGCCGGTGATGGTCGGGGCCGGAGTGAATTTCGACAGCTTCGTGGCGGAGACCTGCCGCCACGGCCTCTGGGGTGCGGAGAATCTTTCTCTGATTCCCGGCGAGGTCGGAGCCGCGGCGGTGCAGAACATCGGGGCCTACGGAGCCGAAATCAAGGACATCATCTCGGGGGTCGTGTGCTACGATCTCAAGGAGAGGAAGAAATGCCGCTTCAAGGCCTCCGAATGCCGCTACGGCTACCGCAGCTCTATGTTCAAGGAAGAGCAGAACCGCGGGCGCTATGTGGTCACGAGCGTGCTTTTCCGTCTGACCCGCAAGGCGAACCCGAGACTGGACTACAAGGGGCTGAAAGAGGTCTTGGGCAATGACGGCGGACTGACTCCGCAGAAGGTGCGCGAGGCCGTCATCGGAATAAGGCGCAGCAAGCTGCCAGATCCGGAGGAAATCGGCAGCGCCGGCAGTTTCTTCAAGAACCCTGTCGTCAGCGCGGAAGAGTTTGCGAGGATATCCCCCGACGGAAGCGCTCCGCACTACGACCTGCCGGACGGCGGCGTGAAGATTCCCGCGGCGTGGCTGATTGACAGCTGCGGACTCAAGGGGGCCGTGCAAGGCGGCGCGGCGGTCTATGAAAGGCAGCCTCTGGTGATAGTCAACGCCAGCGGACATGCATCGCCCGCCGACGTGCTGGCTCTCGAAAGAAGAATAATTGATGAGGTGAAGGCCCGCTTCGGCGTGGAGCTTCATCCGGAAGTCGAACATATATGAGTTCATTCGTCATAGAAGGCGGTCACCGCCTGAGCGGAAGCATCGAACCCCAGGGCGCGAAGAACGAGGCTCTGGAGGTCATCAGCGCGACGCTGCTGACTTCGGAAACGGTCAGAATAAGCAATATCCCCGAAATTCTCGACATCTACAACCTCATCGAACTGCTCAAGTCCATGGGCGTGACGGTGGAGAGGCATGCGAAAGGGGATTACAGCTTCACCGCCGGCCATATCAACGAGTTCTACATACGCAGCGCGGATTTCGTCGGCCAGTGCGCCAAGCTCCGCGGCTCCGTGCTGGTTGTCGGCCCGCTGCTGGCGCGTTTCGGCCAGGCTTATTTCCCGAAGCCCGGCGGGGACAAGATCGGCCGCCGAAGGGTGGACACGCATATCGAAGGCTTCATGAGGCTCGGGGCCAAGTGCGCCTATGACACCGCCAAGCGGGCTTACAGCCTGAGTTCCGGCAGGAACATGAAGGGCTGCTACATGCTTCTGGACGAGGCTTCCGTGACGGGAACGGCCAATATAATAATGGCCGCCGTCCTCTCTCCGGGCGTCACGACCATCTACAACGCCGCATGCGAGCCGTATGTGCAGCAGCTCTGCCGTCTGCTTACGGCCATGGGGGCGAAGATAGAGGGCATAGGCTCCAACCTGCTCAGAATCACCGGAGTGGAGGCTCTTCACGGAGCGGAGCACCGCATATTGCCGGACATGATCGAGGTCGGCTCGTTCATAGGCATGGCCGCGATCACTCGCAGCGAACTGACCGTGAAGAATGTCTCCTGGGACAATCTCGGAATCATCCCCGAGAGCTTCCGCCGGCTGGGCGTGCGGCTGGAACAGCGGGGTGACGACATCTATGTGCCGTCGCAGGACAGCTACGAGATAGAGTCCTTCATCGACGGGTCGATAATGACCATCGCCGACGCCCCCTGGCCGGGGCTGACTCCCGACTTGCTGAGCGTGATGCTCGTGGTGGCCACCCAGTGCAAGGGAAGCGTGCTGATTCATCAGAAGATGTTCGAGAGCAGGCTGTTCTTCGTGGACAAGCTGATCGACATGGGCGCCCAGATAATCCTCTGCGACCCCCACCGCGCGGTGGTCATAGGGCACGACCACAAGATCTGCCTGAAGGCGAACCGCATGACCTCCCCCGACATCAGGGCGGGAATAGCGATGCTGCTCGCCGCGATGTCGGCGAACGGAGTCTCGCGCATCGACAATATTGAACAGATAGACAGAGGCTACGAGAACATCGAGCAGAGGCTCGGCGCGCTCGGGGCCAGAATAGAGAGAATATAATGCAGGTACTCAAGTTCGGAGGCAGCTCGGTCGCTGACGCGACGAGAATTTCCGCAGTCATGGACATAGTCGAGGCGGCGCTGGCGCGCGACCGCGTGATTCTGGTGTGCTCGGCGATCAGCGGATGCACTGACGCGCTGCTCGCCATAGGCGAATCCGGCCCGGAAGACCGTCAGGAACTGATCGGGAAATTGCGTGAAAGGCATCTGAAGATAGTGCGCAGGCTTTTCACCGGAAGCCAGAGGGCGGACACCGAGAGACTGATAGTCAGTATCTTCGATGAAATTTCGCGTTACGAAGGCGATTGCATTGAAGCTTTCGGGGAGATTCTTTCGACCGTGATGATCGAGAGGAAGTTCGCCAGTGAAGGGATACGCTCCAAATGGCTGGATTCGCGCGAGTTAGTGAAGACCCGCGGGGGAAAGGTCGACGAAGGCGCGACTTATTCCGCCATTGCCCTTGCGGTGATTTCGGAGCCTGACGTGAGGCTGTTCGTGGCGCCGGGCTTCATCGCTTCGGACGAGAAAGGACATGTCACCACCCTCGGGCGCGGCGGCTCCGATTACAGCGCGGCTCTCTATGCGGTCGGCGCGGGCGCCGGGAATCTGGAGATTTGGACCGACGTGCCGGGCATCATGACCGCGAACCCCAAGGTCGTGCCTTCGGCGCATACCATCCCGGACATTTCCTACCGTGCCGCGCTTGAACTGGCGGAGAACGGAGCCAAAGTGCTCTATGCTCCCACGGTGCAGCCGGCCATGGACAGAGGGATAGACATAAACATACGCAACACTTTTGATCCTCACCATCCGGGAACCGTGATCAGCGGCAGGTTCCGGCCGGCGGCTGACGCCTGGATGGGCGTCACGAGCCTCGCCGTCCCGGGGCGGGACGAGTCGAGGCTCTGCGTCGTCGGCGAAGCTGTCGCGAGCCGTCGCGCCGCCGCCGGACGTATCGTCTCGGCCCTCGGAGAAGCCGGAATCAGCCCCCTCGGCGAGGTGTACGGCGAAGGAGGAGTCTTCTTCATCAATGTCAGGAGCCTCGTCGAGAACGAGGCCGTGGCCGCGGTTCACCGTGAGTTCTTCGGTGACAGGTCCGTGACTGAGATAAATGTGTTCATCGCGGGCTACGGAGCTGTCGGAAAGGCTCTGGTCGAGCTTGCGGAGCGCAGCAAGTCGAGAATCGGAGCCCGGACAGGGCGCAGCCTGAACATCGTCGGGGTTTCCGACAGCCGTCATTTCGTGATAGACATGCGCGGCATGTCCGCCGGAGAGATTGCATCGAGGCTGGCCGACGGCGAAAGCGCCGCTGACGGAGCATATGTCGCCGCGGTCTGCGGGGCCGGCCCGAGAAAGTCGGTGTTCGTGGACTGCACGGACGACCATGAACTCTACCGGCGTTACGAGGAACTCATGCGCTGCGGCATCAACATAGTGACCTCGAACCGCCGTTCCCTGGCAGTACCGTATGTCCGCTATGCCGCAATCAAGGCCGCGGCGAGGGAGAACGGGGCGTATTTCCGCTACGATACCACGGTCGGCAACGCCCTTCCTATACTCGAATCCATCGCCGGCAGCGCCAACTGCAGCGATGGCATCGAATCCATAGAAGCGGTGGTTTCATGTACGCTCAACTATGTCATCACCGGCTATGACGGGGCCCGCAGCGACAGTCTCGCGACCCTCCTGCGCCGCGCTCAGTCCGAGAGGCTGACCGAAAGCGACCCGAGAACCGACCTCGGCGGCCGCGATGTGCTCAGGAAACTGCTCATAATCGCCCGTGAGGCCGGGGTGCCGCTTGAGGAGCAGGATGTCGAGATCACTCCGATGCTCGGGCCGGAGTTCTTCGACTGCCCGCTCGACGAGTTCTATGCGCGGCTTGCCGCCTACGAGCCGAGATTCATCCAGCGCGAGGCCGAGCTTGACAATGCCGGGCTGCGGCAGCGCTTCATCGCCTCTCTGCGGCGCGACCCTTCGGCGCGACTGGGCTACAAGGCTGAAATCAGGATGCGCACGGTGGGCATGGACAGCCCGTTCTACTGGATCAGCGGAACCGAGAACGTCACCGTCATACGCAGCGAATATTCTTCGCCGCTCGTGATAAAGGGCGCGGGAGAAGGCGTGCGGCTGGCGGCCACGGGCATAATCAAGGACATCCTTATGCAATGACGGACGCTTTCTTCAGGGAAATACTGTCGATCGATTCGACTTCCGGCTGCGAGAGAAGACTCGCCGAGTGGCTTCTCTCGCATGTCGAAGCCCCGCGCGCGGAGGCTATGGAGGTCGGAGACGGCACGCTCAACCTGCTGTTCGGCTGGGGGGAGCCGCGCATTGTGTTCTGCACCCACATGGACACAGTGCCGCCTTATATCGCTCCGTCGGAGGACGGGGACATCGTGCGCGGCCGCGGCAGTTGCGATGCCAAGGGGCAGATATTCGCGATGTACTGCGCCTGCCGCAGGCTCGCGGCGGAGGGCCGGAGCGGTTTCGGCCTGCTGCTGCTCAGCGGCGAGGAGACGGGTTCCTTCGGCGCCAGGGCCTTTGCGAAAACGGATTTCCGGGCCCCGTATCTCGTGATAGGCGAGCCTACCGGCAACCGCATGGTCAGCGCCTCCAAGGGCACGCGCTCCTTCGACCTGCATTTCGCTGGAAAGGCCTTCCATTCCGGGTATCCGGAATACGGCAGAAGCGCCGTGGAGATGTTCGTGGACTTCATGGGCCGCCTTCATGCGGAAGCGTTCCCGGTAGACCCTCTGCTCGGCGAGACTACTTTCAATGTGGGTCTTCTGCACAGCGACAACCCGCAGAACATCCTGAGCCCTGCGCTCGACTGCCGTCTGTATTTCCGCACGACCTTCGCCTCGGCCGCCCGCGTGGACGCGTTCATGTCGGCCTGCGCCGGTCCGGAACTGACGGTATCAGCCCGCGGCGGCGACGATCCGGCTGAATATTTCACTCTGCCGGGCTTCCGCACCGGGACGGTCTCCTTCGGCAGCGACGCCCCGCACCTGACGAACTTCAGCCGCAGGATGATATGCGGCCCCGGCTCGATAAAGGTCGCCCACCGCGACGACGAGTGCGTGAGCCTCAAGGAAATAGAAGAAGCGATAGAAATTTATACCAGAATATATGAAAGTTGTAATTAGCGGATACGGGAAGATGGGCCACATGGTCGAAGCCGCGCTCCAAAGGCACGGAATCGAACTTGCCTGCGCTTCCGAAGACGTGTGCGCGGTGCCCGACGATCTCGCCGCGCAGTGCGTGTGCATAGACTTCACGACGCCCGCGGCGTTCAGGGTCAACTACCCCGAGATAGCGCGGAAGTTCATGGCCGCGGTGGTCGGCACCACGGGCTGGTATGACATTAAGGAGAGCGTGTTCTCCGAATTCGGGAAGCACGGCACTCCGATGATCTGGGCGTCCAATTTCTCCATCGGGGTCAACGCGTTCTTCGCGGCCGTGCAGCGCGCCTGCGAGGTGCTCCGGGGGCACGGCTACACCCCGCATGTCGAGGAGATTCACCATATCCACAAGCTCGACGCGCCCAGCGGGACCGCGAAGAGCGTCGCCGGCATCATCGGAGCGGCTTTGGGCGAGATGCCGGAAATCGGCTCGCAGCGCATAGGCGAGGTGCCGGGGACCCATATCGCCGAGTTCAGGTCGGCGGTGGACAAATTGACCTTCACCCATGAAGCCTTTTCCCGCGAGGGTTTCGCCGAGGGCGCGGTCGCCGCGGCGCTCATGACCGAAGGCCTGGAGGGTGTGCATGAATTCAAGGATCTCATATTATGAACAGCTTATATTTCGAAGGCTGCGGCACCGCGCTGGTGACCCCCTTCAAGGACAATTATGAAGTGGATTATGACGCCTACGCCGCCAGTGTCGACCGTCAGGTGAAGGCCGGAGTGCATTTTCTCGTGCCGCTCGCGACGACCGGCGAGACTCCGACGCTGAATCCCGAGGAGAAGAAGAAACTGCTGCGCATCACCCGCGAACATGTCGGCGGCATGCCGCTGCTCGCCGGCTGCGGCACAAATTCACTCGCCGGCACTCTCGCGAACATGGAGCTGCTGGAGGACTGTGGCGCAGACGCCTGGCTCGTCGTGGTGCCCTATTACAACAAGCCCACGCAGGAGGGGCAGTACCGCTATTTCAAGGCGGTGGCGGAGCGCAGCACGAAACCTGTAGTGATCTATAATGTGCCCGGGCGCACAGGTGCCAACATGGATGCGGACACTGTGATACGCCTTGCGGAGGATTGTCCGAACATAGTCGGAATCAAGGAGGCTTCCGGCCGCTACGACCAGGTCAGCGAAATCATCCGCCGCGCTCCCGAGGGTTTCTCGGTGCTCAGCGGCGACGACGACATGACCCTCGCGCTTATGGCTACCGGCGGACAGGGCGTTATCAGCGTGGCCTCCAATGTTGCTCCCTCCGAGGTCAGCGCGATGTGCTCTGCGATGCTCGAAGGCGATCTGAAGACGTCCCGCGACTTCCACCACAGGCTCTTCCCGCTGTTCAAAGGGTGTTTCGCGGAGTCCAATCCGGTGCCCGTCAAGGCTGCGATGTCGCAGCTCGGGCTCATGACCGACAGGGTGAGGCTGCCGCTTTCCGAGGCGAAGGCGGGCACGAAGGAACTGATGTCAGGAATCATAGCAGAATTATGGAAATAAGCATAGAGAGATTCAACGAGGTGATGGCCGGCCTCGAAGCCGGGACCATCCGCGTGGCGGAGAAGCGCGACGGCGTATGGTGTGTGAACCGCGAGGTCAAGGAGGTGATTCTGGCCGGTTTCAGACTCGGGAAGATTTCCGACATGAGCCAGGGCCAGTTCCCGTTCTTCGACAAGGACACCTTTCCCGTGCGTCGTTTCAGCGCCGCCGACGGGGTGCGCATAGTCCCTGGCGGAAGCAGCATCAGGCGCGGAGCATATGTCGCTCCCGGCGCCATAGTCATGCCTCCGTCATATATCAATGCCGGCGCGTATGTCGGCGAGGGCACGATGGTCGACAGCCATGTGACCATAGGCTCGTGCGCCCAGGTAGGAAGGAACATCCACATCTCCGCGGCTACGCAGATCGGCGGCGTGCTGGAGCCTGCCGGAGCCATGCCCACGATCATCGAGGACGGGGCGTTCGTCGGCGGCAACTGCGGGATATATGAGGGCACGATAGTCAGGGAGAAGGCCGTGATCGCCTCCGGAGTCATCATCACCTCCTCCACTCCGATTTTCGATTCCACGACCGGCGAGTTCGTGGAGCGCAACTCCGACGGTCGGGTGGTCGTTCCCGCCGGTGCGGTCGTGGTGTCAGGCAGCCGTCCCATACGCAAGGGCGTCTCCGCCGGCTCCGGCGTCTGTCTCTACTGCCCCGTGATCGTCAAGTACCGCGACGACAAGACCTCCGGCTCCGTAGTCCTCGAAGACCTGCTGCGGTAGTTCCGCCGCGGTCTTTCAGCCTATCCTTTCGGCGGGGCCGGTGAGGTAGACTTCGGTTGCGACGGCTCCGGACTGCTGCCCCGGTTGGTTTTCGTATTCGCCGCAGGGGCTGAAATCGACCGCCAGATCGTCGGTGCGCGCGTGGAGGCGGTAGCGCAGCATCTCGCCGTCGCGCTCCGAGGGCGGTATGCCTTCGTTCCAGGCGGCAATCGCGGCTGCGGTTATTCCGGTGCCGCAGGCGAGCGTTTCGGCTTCGACGCCTTTCTCGAAGGTGCGTATCTTCAGCGAACCGTCCGGCAGACGCGAGACGAAATTGACATTGGCGCCCTCGGGGGCGAATTCGGGATCCCGTCGCAGCTCCGCTCCCTTCCCGGCGACGTCTATTTTGTCCGCGTCATCCGTGAAAAGCACGAAATGGCGCGTGCCGGTGTTCAGGAACCAGCCTCCGAGCACCCGCCGCAGGCCGAACGCGTCTATCATCTTCAGCCTGACCGTGCAGCGCCTGCCGTCTCTGGAGAGAATCTCGGCCGTGTGGAGGCCGTCGGGGGCTTCGAAGACAAATTGCCGGCCGTCCTGCGGCCTTATTCCGAGAAAGTCGGCGAACGCAGCTATGCAGCGGCCCCCGTTGCCGCACATCATGCCCCCTGAGCCGTCGGCGTTGAAATACTCCATGCGGAAGTCGACGGCGGGGCGCTGTCCGCCGCCTGAGGCCGGTCCGGGGAGGGAGAGTATCATGAGCCCGTCGGCGCCGATGCGTCCGTCCGCCGCCCTGAAGCCGCTGTTGCGGTCGCAGATCCGGCTGACGGCGGACGTATTGCGGTAATCTCCGGCTTCGGCCGGCAATGCGCAGCCGGAAACGGCGGCTTCGGTGCCGCCTGTGGAGGGAATTCCGTCGGCCAGCACGATGAAGTCGTTGCCCGCGCCCGAATATTTATAGATACGAAGCGATGACATCTGCGAGCAGTTTTATGCCTTCCTCCATGCGCGAGCTGTCGAGGAAGGAGAAGTTGAGGCGCATCGTGTTGCGGTGACTGCCGTCGGGATAGAAGAACGAACCTGCCACATAGGCGACTCCGGCGGCCAACGCCCTGTCGTACATTGCTACCGTGTCGAGCCGCTCCGGCAGCGTGAGGAAAAGGAAGAGCCCGCCTTCGGGATGTGTCCATCTCACGCCTTCGGGCATGTATTCCCCGAGCAGCGAGAGCATCAGGTCGCGCTTCCCGCGGTACAGCTCCAGGCTTTTCTTAAGATTCTGGTCAAGCCGGCCGCTTCTCATGAATTCGGCGGCGATGTACTGGTCGAGAATCGGCGGGCAGAGGTCGAGCGACTGCTTGCATACATAAATCTTGTCCAGCAGCTCCTCCGGGCCGAATATCCATCCGAGGCGGAAGCCGGGCGCGAATATCTTGGAGAAAGTCCCCAGATGCAGCGTGCGCTCCGGGGCGAGCGACCATATTGTCGGCACGGCTTCGCCGGAATAGCGCAGTTCGCGGTAGGGCGCGTCCTCCACTATCACGAAGCCGAACTTCTCCGAAAGGGCGACGAGCTGCCGGCGCTCCGCGAGGCTCATCGTCGTGCCGCCGGGATTCTGGAAATCGGGTATCACATAGCAGAACTTGGCCCTTCCCAGCACCTCGGGCGCGGCTCCGCAGCCGTCTTCGCCGAAGCCTTGCAGCGGGACGATCTCCGCCCTGTATGACTTGAACGACTGGAGCGCGCCGAGATAGGTCGGGCTGGTGGTCAGAATCACGTCGCCCGGGTCCGTCAGTATGCGCGTGCAGACATCGATGCCCTGTTGTGAGGAGGTGGTTATCTGTATGTTGCCGACAGGGACGCCGTAGCGTTCCGAAATCGCCTGCCGCAGCTCCGTGACGCCCTGCGTGGCCCCGTACTGCACGGCTTTCGCCCCGTATCTGTCGAGAACCAGCGCGCAGAGCTCCCTGATGTCGTCCAGAGGGAAGGTCGCGGCATCGGGATAGCCTCCGGCGAACGAGCATATCGCCGACAGGTCCACCTTCCTGAAGATGTCCCTGACGGGGGAGCGCATGAAGTTTCCCGTATCCTTCGAGAACAGTCTGTCGTAGTCGATCATGTCAATCAATAATATATCGTTCCGGTGATTTCCGCCGCCGGGGGGGGCGGAATAAGCGGGAAAAGCCTCCCGGCGGCGGAAATCACCGAACCATGGAACTACCTGTATTCCTCGAAATCCGGCATCGCGAGGCTGGACAGGAACTCCTGGAGCTTTTCCGTGTCTCTGGGACATATCATGAGCACGTCGGGCGTGTCGATCACGATGAAGTCCTCGAGCCCCTTGAGCGCCAGCAGCTTGTCGGGATTGTCGGAGTAGACTATGTTTCCGCGGCATTCCTTGACCAGCCCCTTGTTGAGCAGGTTCATGGCGTTGCCGTTCTCGTCATGGTGTGCCAGGTAGTCGTAGAGGGCGTCCCAGTTGCCGATGTCGGCCCATTTGAAGGTCGCCGGGTAGACCCAGGCGTGGTCGGTCTTCTCCATGACGGCGTAGTCTATCGAGATTCTCGGCATGTCGGTGTATATCCTTTCGAGGAACTCCTTTTCGTTCTCGGTGCCGAGGTTGCTCTGCCACCCGTCCCAGAGATTGGTGATTTCAGGGACATATTTCTCAAGCTCATCCTTGATTACGGAGGCTCTCCATGCGAAGATTCCAGAGTTCCAGAGGAACTCCCCGGTGTCGATGAACACCTTCGCGAGTTCGACGTCGGGCTTCTCGGTGAATGTCTTGACCTTGACAGGGCTGCCGGGCTCGGGCTTGCCGGCCATCTGGATGTAGCCGAAGTTCGGATCGGGCCTGGTGGGCACCACTCCGAGAGTGATCAGCGCGTCGGTGCCGGCGGCGTAGGCGAGGGCGTTGCTCAGAGTCTCGTTGAAGGCCGCATGGTTGTTGATCACGAGGTCGGCTGCAGTCACCGCGGTGACCGCGAGCGGGTCGCGTTTCAATATCGTGTAGGTGGCGTAGGTGATGCAGGGGGCCGTGTTGCGGTTGTACGGCTCCAGCAGCAGGTTCTCCTTCTTCAGCTCCGGAAGCTGCCGTCTTACTTCCTGCTCGTATCTGGCCAGTGAAACCACGAGGATGTTGTCGTCGGGTATCACGGCCCTCATTCTGTCGTAGGTGAACCGCAGGAAGGACTTGCCTTCGGCGGTGAAGTCCAGGAACTGCTTGGGTTTGGCGGTCCTGCTTATGGGCCAGAAGCGGGAGCCTATCCCTCCGGCCATGATTATGCAGTAGAAATGGTTATTAAGCATATGTGGGTATAAAAGCTTGTGGATAATAATTCAGTTCAAAGTCCGGGCCATCGAAGAGCAGGGTGATGATGTCGAAGAATATCTCCAGGTCGGGCGGCAGCAGCCGGCGCCTGCCGGAGTTCAGGAAGGCGAGAGCGGCCGCCGTGAGCCTGCGCTGCTTGCCGCCGTCCACATTGGCTTCCGGCGCGGCGGATGCCGGTGCCGTGCGGCTTTTCACCTCCACGAAATGAAGTTCGCTCCCGATCAGGCTGATTATGTCGATTTCAAGCCGGCCCCAGCGCCAGTTTCTCTCGACTATCGTGTGTCCCGCGGCCTCCAGATGGCGGCAGGCCTCGTCCTCTCCTCTCTTTCCGATTGCAAGCCTGGAATTTTTCATAGTTCAGAATCTTACGATTGTCACCCCCGTCCCTCCGTTGCGTATGTCCTCGTCGCTGACGCTGAGACCGGGTATGGTCCTCAGGTATTTCTGTATTTCCTCGCGCAGCACTCCCGTCCCCTTGCCGTGGATTATGCGGACCATGCCGACATTGAGCATGATGGCGTCGTCGATGTAGTGCATGACGGTGTTCATCGCGTCCGCCAGGCGCTCGCCGCGTATGTCGAGCTCGGGCGAGAAGTTGAGCTTCCTTTCAGTTATGGAGCTGTCGACTTTCTGCACCGGGGCGCCGAAGGTCCTGCGCGTGGCCTCCCGGAATTCGTTTGACGAAATCCTTTCCACTTTTTCGGGCGACATGGTGCTGGAGATGTTGCCTATTATCAGGGTCACGGAACGGCTGGAGATCTTGGAGACCTCTCCGACGAGGCCGCTGTCCTTGATCCGGACCTTCTCTCCGACCTTCAGCGGCTCCTGCTTCTGCTGCTCCTTCTCCTCGGGGCCGCCTTTCTTCTTCCGGCGCTTCCGTATCAGTTCGAGCTTGCGGTCGAGATATTCCTCCCTCGTCTTTTGCTCGCCGAGCTTCTTCCTTTCCAGTCCGCCTATGAAGTTCTGGAGCTCCTGCCTTGCGGCCCTGGTCTGCTCCTTCTCCGCCTGGGCTTCGCGGATCTCCTTTATGGTCTTCTCCACCTGCCGTCCGGCGCCGCGGACTATCTCCTCGGCCTCCTTCCTGGCATCGGCAAGGATGGATTCGCGCATCCTGCGTATTTCCTCAAGCTCCTTTTCGTAACGTTCGGTGAGTTCGGTTAGCGTCCTGTCGCTGTGCTTCACGCGCTGGAGCTTTTCATCGAGGGCTCTGCGGTTGCGTGCGATTTTCCGCAGGTTGCGCTCCATGCCCACGAACTCTTCGCCCGCCCTGCCTTCCGCGTCCTTGACTATCGGCTCCGGAAGTTTCATCTTCCTCGCGAGCTCGAACGCGAAGGAATTGCCCGGGAGCCCTATCTCAAGCTTGAACATCGGTTCGATTCTCGATGAGTCGTAGAGCATGGCCCCGTTGGTCACATGCTCGCCCTGGGAGGAGGCGTAGAGCTTCAGGTTCGTGTAGTGGGTGGTGATGATTCCGTAGACGCCTCGCCTGTCCATCTCCGAGAGAATGGCTTCGGCGATGGCTCCTCCCGCCGCGGGCTCCGTGCCCGAGCCGAACTCGTCGATCAGCACGAGCGTTCTGTCGTCGGCGGAGGCGAGCATGTCCCGCATGTCCGCGAGGAAGGAGCTGTAGGTGCTGAGGTCGTTCTCGATGTTCTGGTTGTCGCCTATGCTGACGGAAATCCTGTCGAATATCGGGAGTTCCGAAGTCTCGGAAGTCGGAACGAGCATGCCCCACTGGAACATGTACTGAAGGAGTCCGGCGGTCTTGAGGCAGACGGACTTTCCTCCTGCGTTCGGTCCCGAGATGAGGAGGATGCGCTTCCCGGGGGTCAGGGTGATGGTGAGCGGGACCATCTCGCGCCCCTCGGCCTTGAGTGCCTTTTCCAGCAGCGGGTGCCTGGCCTTGCGCAGGTTCAGGCTTCCGTCCGTGGAGATTACGGGCATCCCGGCTATGTAGTCGAGCGCCGTCTGCGCCTTGGCCATCAGGAAATCGGTTTCTCCGAGGAAGGCCGCCCCTTTCAGCAGTTCCGGTATGTACGGCCTTAGGAACTCGGTGAAGTCGTACAGGATTTTCTGTATCTCCCTCGCCTCGTCGAAGCGCAGGGCGCTTATTTCGTTTTCCAGTTCGATTATCTCCGCGGGCTCGATGAAGGTGGTCTTGCCCGATGCGGACTCGTCGTATACGAAGCCGGGCAGCTTGCGTTTCGCCGAGCTGCTGACCGGAATCAGGAACTTGCCGTCGCGGATGTTCACCGAGGCGTCCTCGTCGGCTATTCCTGCCTCCTGGGCCTGCTTCAGGATGGCCCCCGCCCTTTTGGAGATAGCAGCCTCCCTGGCCCGTATGCTGCCGCGTATCTCCTGCAGCCTGTCGGACGCGGAGTCCTTGATGTCGCCGTATTTGTCCAGAATGGTCTCTATGCGGCGCTGGACTTCAGGGAAGGACCTGACCGGCGACGCGAGCTTCTTGAGTTCCGGATACACTCCGTCCTTGACGCTTCCGAAGAAATGCAGGATGCGGCGGACGGTGTCGGTCGCCGTCTTTAGTTTGCCCAGGGAGAGGACGTCGATGCAGGAGCCGGGCTTTTCGAGCGCGTTCAGGAAGGGGGAGGCGTCGATATATCCCGTGGTCGGGAAGTTCTCCTCGAACATCATCACGAGCCGCATCTCGTCGGTCAGCATGAGACGCCGGCTGATTTCCGCCGCGTCGGTGGAGAATTCCTCTCCGGCGACTCTCTCCACGGCGTAGTCGGTCATGCAGCGGTCGGATATTGTCTTCCGTATCTTGTCGAATCCGAGTTTGGTTTCCAGTGTGAGGTCTTTCATTCGCCGAGTTCTCCCGAAAGGAGCAGTTTCAGGTTGTTGATGCTGTCGATATGCCGGACTTTCCCGGTCCTGACGAAAGATATGCCTCCCGTCTGTTCGCTGACCACCACGACGTCCGCGTCGCTCTGCTCGGAGATGCCGACGGCGGCCTTATGCCGCATTCCGAAGCGGGCGGGAAGGTCGGACCTGTCGGTTATGGGCAGCGTGCAGCGTGCCGCGACTATCCTGTCGTCGCCTATGATCATGGCTCCGTCGTGCAGCGGGGAGTTCTTGTAGAAGATGTTCATTATCAGGCGGCGGCTTATGCGGGCGTCAATCGTGTCACCGGTGTCGATTATTTCCTGGAGGGTGTCCTTCTTGCGTATGATTATGAGCGCCCCCGTCTTCTGCTCCGACATCTCGCGGCAGGCTTCCGCGATTTCGGTCACGGACTTCGTGTTCACCGACTGGATGATCTGCCTGGGGAAGAGCCTTCCGAGGAACGAACCCTTCTCGAGGGTGACGCCGGCCCTGCGGCCCAGCGAATTGAGGAAACGCCTGATTTCCGGCTGGAAAATGATGATCAGCGCTATCGCGCCGACGTTGATCAGGGTGCCGAGCACCGAGGATATCATCTTCATGCCTATCGAGGAGGCGATGATGTAGACGAGCAGGACGAGGATGATGGCTATGAATATGTTCACCGCGGTGGAGCCCCTTATCCAGCGGAAGGCCAGAAATATCAGGGCTGCCACCATCAGGATGTCCAGAAGGTCTATCCATGTGATGTGCAGGAATTCGAGCATATCCTTGTCAGTCGTTGTGACTTACAAAGATACAATGAAAATATGGGAAAGCAAGTTTTTGCAATTTGACAAATAAATCGTATATTTGCAGCCCGCTTTTTAGGCGGACTTTTTAATGTATTTATAAACAATTAATTATCAAACCAATGCCTGGATTGATTGGAAAGAAAATCGGAATGACTTCCGTTTTCGGTGCCGATGGTAAGAACATACCATGCACCGTTATCGAGGCTGGTCCGTGCGTTGTCACGCAGCTCCGCACCGTGGAGAAAGATGGATATTCCGCAGTGCAGCTCGCCTATGACGAAACCACTGAAAAGCACGCCAGCGCGCCTCTGATGGGGCATTTCAAAAAGGCAGGTTGCGCTCCCATGAGGAAGCTCGTCGAGTTCAGGTCTGACTTCGGCGAGATCGGTCTCGGCGACAAGTACACCGTCGCAGACTTCTTCTCCGATGACGTGAAGTTCGTGGACGTAATCGGCACTTCTAAAGGTAGGGGCTTCCAGGGCGTAGTGCACCGTCATGGCTTCGCCGGAGTAGGCGGCCAGACCCACGGCCAGCACAACCGCCTTCGTCACCCCGGTTCAATGGGTGCATCCTCTTGGCCTTCACGCGTCCTTCCCGGAATGCGCATGGCCGGCCACATGGGCAACGAGAGGGTGAAGGTGATGAACCTTCAGGTAGTGAAGGTGATTCCCGAGCACAATCTTGTCGTAGTTAAGGGTTCCGTTCCCGGAGCCAGGGGTTCTTATGTAATTTTGGAGGCTTAGTTATGCAGTTACCAGTTTTGAAAATCGACGGAACTCAGTCCGGCAAGCAGGTCACTCTCGACGAGAAAGTATTCGGCGTGCAGCCCAATGACCACGCCATATATCTGGATGTAGTGCAGTATCTCGCGCATCAGCGTCACGGCAACGCCAAGACCAAGGACCGCAGCGAGAACGCCCACAGCACCAAGAAGCTCGGACGCCAGAAAGGCGGCGGCGGAGCGCGTCACGGAAGCCTCAAGGCGGGCATCTTCGTAGGCGGCGGCCGCGTCTTCGGACCCCAGCCCCGCTTCTACTACAAGAAGCTCAACAAGAAGGTGAAGGCTCTCGCCCGCAGGTCCGCCCTTACATACAAGGCGACCGAGAACGCCATCATCATACTCGAGCCTTTCACCATGGAGGCCCCCAGGACCAAGGATCTCATCAAGATCACCTCTGCAATCAACGCAGGCACCCGCAAGGTCCTCTATGTGCTTCCTCAGAATTCAGACAACATCTATCTTTCATCACGCAATCTCCCCGAGGTGAATGTGATCACCGTTGACGAGATCAACACCTACGCCATCATGAACGCCAACAAGCTGGTGCTCATCGACGGAGTACAGGACACTCTCGCCGAGAGGAACGTGCGCTAACCGTTTACGAAGATGGGAATTATCATTAAGCCAATAGTAACAGAGAAGCTTACGGCTCAGGGCGAAAAGTTGAACCAGTACGGCTTTATCGTGGATCGTAAAGCCAACAAGCTTCAGATCAAGGAGGCAGTTGAGCAGATGTACAACGTCTCAGTTGCCAGTGTGAACACACTCAACTATCACGGCAAGAGGAAGAGCCGCTACACCAAGGCCGGCATCCTCCGCGGCCGCATGAATCACTTCAAGAAGGCCTACGTGACCCTCGCGGGTGATGACAAGATAGATTTCTACGCTAATATTTAAGGGAGGGACAGACAATGGCAGTAAGAAAATTCAAACCGGTGACCCCCGGTCAGAGAAACAAGGTAATCAGCGCATTCGACGACATTACCGCCAAGAAGCCTCAGAAATCATTGCTGGAGCCCCTCAAGAGCACCGGCGGACGCAACAATACGGGACAGATGACCGTGCGCTACAAGGGCGGCGGACACAAGAGGATGTACCGTATCATCGACTTCCGCCGCGACAAGGACAGCTGCCCCGCCACGGTCCTTACGATCGAGTACGATCCCAACCGCAGCGCCCGCATCGCCCTTGTTCAGTATGAAGACGGAGAGAAGAGATATATCATAGCTCCTAAAGGACTCAAGGTGGGTCAGGTCATAGCTTCCGGAAGCGGTGTCGCTCCCGAGCTCGGCAACACCCTCCCTTTGAGTGAAATTCCTGTCGGTACACTTGTCCACAACATCGAGCTTCGTCCCGGTCAGGGAGCCGCGATGGCCCGTTCAGCCGGAACCTTCGCCCAGCTCGCCGCCCGCGAAGGCAAGTTCGCGGTGCTCCGCCTGCCTTCGGGCGAGACCCGCATGGTGCTGGTGACATGCCGCGCCACCGTTGGAGAAGTGTCCAACTCCGACCACAATCTGGAGAGCCATGGAAAGGCCGGCCGCAGACGCTGGCTTGGCATACGCCCTCACAACAGAGGCGTCGTGATGAATCCTGTAGACCACCCTATGGGCGGTGGTGAAGGCCGTGCTTCCGGCGGACATCCCCGTTCACGCAAGGGTCTGCCTGCAAAGGGCTACAAGACGCGTAATCCTAAGGCATCTTCAAACAAGTTCATCATTGAAAGAAGGAAGAAATAACAGGAATTAAACTTTAGAGATTATGAGTCGTTCATTAA